>NZ_MVHE01000012.1 GCF_002086155.1 Mycobacterium angelicum
GTGTCGTCGGGGGCGTGGTGGGCGGTGACCAGGTCGGGTACGTCGGCATGCCCGGCTGCCAGCCCGGATACGGAATGATGATCGGGACCGGGATCGGCACCGGCGCGGGCACCACACCGGGTACCGGCGCCGGCGCAACGGGCACCTGCGCAGGTACTTGTCGCGGCACGGCGGCCTCCACCGGCGGAATGGTGCCGCCCTGGAAACCGGCGGTGGGCATGTCGATCGGCGGCGGCGGCACCGGCGCCTGCTGCTGAGTCGGCAACAGCGGCATGAACTTGCCCGGCTGGGCGTTCTGATGTCCCTCCACCGGCTGCGACGCCGCGGTCGGCCGCACCGCGACCGCCACCGCGACCGCCAGCGAAGCGAACCCGATGACCGCGAACGCCACGACAGCGTTGCCAATCAACAACGCCCGTCGATTCAGCCGCTCCGGCCGATCCTCCTCCGGCTCGAACTCGTCGTCGTAGCCTTCGCCATATTCGTCGTAGCCGTCCATATCGACGGGAAGGATGTCGTGCTCGCCGGACTGCGAGTACGCCAGCTGGTCATCCTCGGCGCCGGGTTGGCCGGCATCGCCGGCCGAGGCATAGGGCGCGACCATCGTCGCGTCGGCCGCTACGGCCGGCGCCGCCATGGTCGCATCGGGCGACAACGCCGGCGCAGCCATCGTCGCGCTCGCCGCGCCGGCCATCGCCGCGCCTTGGGCCAGTGCGAAGGTGGGGTCGTCGGGGACCTGCACGCTCATCGTGGAGGCGGCCCGAACCTGGTCGGCTATGGCTGTGGTCTGGTCGGAATCGGTGCCCAGCACGAAGACGTCGCCCGAGGCACCCGCCTGGTCGCCGAGCCGGGCGACCATCGTGTCGAACATGCCGGTGGCCTCGGCGTCCGCGGTAGGCGCTGCCGCCAGCAGGGTGGGCGGCGCGTCATCGGAACCCAGCATCGACAGGCTCGCCGTCTCGTCCCCGACCAGCAGCACCGCAGCGCCCGAACGCCCGGCGCCCAGCAATGCCGTCGCGGCCTGCGATTCGGACAGCACCTCGACGTTGAGGACACCGGCATCGGTGAGCGCCTGCTGCAGCCGGTAGGCCTGATCCTGATCCGACCAGCACAGCCGGATGGCGACGAGCCGGTGGTGGTCATCGGCCAGCAGCCGGTGCGTGCCCACCACGGTTTCGGTCAGCACAGCGACCGGATTGTCACCAACATCGACCGAGTACTGGTCGATGACGCCCTCACCGCGAGCAGCCGGCTCGAGCAGGGCCAGGCGCGCGACCTGACCCGTGACCGCCACCCCCAACACGACGTCCATTAACGGCTCTCCTTCGGCTGGCCACCCCGCAACCAGCAATGTCCCGGCATCACTAGACTTCGATACCGTCGGCAATATTCGTCATTCGGGCGACCATGTTCCCCTATGAGTTCCCCTATGAGCGCAGCGTAACTGGATTCCCAACCAGCGGAAACAGTCACCGCGTGTTCATAACCTGCTCACAGCCACTGTCGCGTCGTCCGAATGGAGAATATGTTCGCAACCGAACAACGCAACGGCCCCGGCAGGGGGTTCCCTCGCCGCAAGACCGAATCTGCGCCAGCAGTACCCGACCTTGAATCCTGGGGGACACCGTGAGCCTGAGCAGCGACGAAACGCCTACCGGCCCCATCGCGGGCGCGCAGGCGCGGCAGGCACCCGCGGGTCCGATACCTGAACCGATCCGCAAGCAGAACAGCATTCGCGACGCCACCGCCGGCGTGCTGCTGGTGCTGGCGTTGGCGTTCCCGTGGAACCTGTACTTCGGTTTGCGCATACCCGGCAGCAGCGTGGTGATTTGGGTGGTGCTGCTGGTGGTCACGCTGCTGTCGCTGGCAGCGTTGGTCGTGACGCGGCTGCGCGCCAATCCGGCATCGGCCGGACGGCTGCGGCTGTGGCTCAACATTCCGTATCAGTTGCTGATCTGGGCGTTCATCGGTTACGACGCGTTCCAAACGATCCGGTCCGGTGGCACTGTCCATGTGCCCGGTGGCGTGGGGCCGGGGGCGTGGCTGGGTGTGGCCGGGTCGCTGTTGAGTGCGCAACCGGTGTTCGCCGCGCCGATCGCCGACGACGACGATTACACCCACCGCCGGCTGCGAAGCGCCCGGCTGATCGGCTACGCGTCGATGTTCGGTGCGGCGCTCAGCTCTGGTTTCAACCTGTGCTGGCGGGTGCGGTTCGCTCTGCAGGGTTCCGACAATTCGGTTGCCTTCGGCAAACAGAACATCGCGGTCCTGGTGACCGCGGTGGTGTACGGGGCGGTGGCACTGGCCGCGGTCCTGGTGGCTTCGCGCTGGATTATGCGCGGCGACAAGCCTTCCCGCCTCGCGGCGTTGGCTCTCGGCGCCTCGACCCTGGTTGCCGGGGTCATTGTGTGGCTGCTGCCGATCGGCCGCGAGGTCGACGCCTTCCACGGCATCGCGCAGAACACCTCGACGGCCGGTGTCGGATACGAGGGTTATCTGGCGTGGGCGGCCGGCGCGGCGCTGTTCGCGCCGCTGACCCTGTTCAGCTCCGCGAACACCCGCTTCGACAAAGACGTTTGGCGCACGGCGATTCGAAAGGGATTGCTGCTCATCGTCATATGGGCGTTCAGCTCGGTGCTGATGCGGATCACCGATCTGCTGGTCGCGGTGGTGCTGGATTACCCGTTCTCGCGCTACGACAGCATGACTTTGGCCGCGTTCGATGTGGCCACCGCGGCTTTGGCGCTGTGGCTCTACTTCAACCTGACCAATGAGGCGCTGCGGGCCCGACTCGTCTCGCTGCTGTGCGGACTGTTGTTCAGCCTTACCATCTGCCGGGTCATCCTCGGGGTGATGCTGGCTCCGCGCTTCCAGGACAATCCAGGCGGATCCGGCAACCCGGTCTACGGAAACAATCTCGCCCAACAGATCACCAGCACCTTCGACGTGGTGCTGTGCGGTTTGGCACTGTGCGTCGTGGCAGCGGTCATCGTCGCCGGACGGATCCGCCGGCCTCGGCGCGCGCAGGGGCCGCGGCACCCGCGCCGGCCCCGGCCGGGGCGCCCTGCGCCGGTTGGCGGCCAAAGCCAAATCCGTTCCGGCGCGGCGGTTCCGTCCGAGGCGCAGACGACCAAGTTCGGCGCGCCCGTACCCGCGATGACGGCCACCGCCGTCGACGACGACGATGCGCCCACCACCGACCTGTCCAGGCCGGCCCCGTCACCGCGCATCTTCCGGCCCGGGGAATCCGCGCCCCCGTCCCGGCCGAAGATCTTCCGGCGCCCTTCATAACGCCGTAACGACGGCTAGCGCAACGGCGCGAATGCGAATTCGCGCAGACCGTGCAGCGGTTCGACGGCCGCACGGAACCCGAGCACCTGGGCGGCGCGCGCCGGATCGGCGACGATGTGGCGCACGTCGCCGCTGCGGTACTGACCGGTGATCACCGGTGTCAGTGAGTCGCCGCGGGCATCGCATAGCGCGCTGGCTACTTGCAGAATAGAAATCGGGCACCCAGAGCAGACGTTGGCCGCGGTGAAGCCCTCTCGATCCGTTGTCATGGCGGCCAGGTTGGCGGCCGCGACATCGTCGACGTGGACGAAGTCACGCATCTGCGCGCCGTCTTCGAAAACCTTTGGCGGCTCACCCTTTTCGAGGGACGAACGGAAGATGGCCGCCACTCCGGAGTACGGTGTGTCGCGCGGCATGCCGGGACCGTAGACGTTGTGGTAGCGCAGCGCGACCACCGAGCCGCCCGTCGCCTCGGACCACGCCAGCGCGTAATGCTCCTGCGCCGTCTTGCTGGCGGCATAGAGGCTTCGCGGCCGTAGCGCGGCATCCTCGTCGACCAGCCGCCAGGTGACCGGCTCCGAGCACGCCGGACAGCGGTGCTCGAAGATCCCGGCGTCGAGATCCCCGCGCCGCCGCGGCAGCGGGTCGACCAATCCGTGTTCGAAGCAGGCGTAGTGGCCCTGTCCGTACACCACCATCGATGACGCCAGCACCAGCCGGCGAACCCCGGCGGCGAACATCTGCGCCAGCAACACCGTCGTGGCGAAGTCGTTGTGGCCGCCGTACTGCGGAGCGTCGGCGGCATCTACCCCGGCCCCTACCATCGCGGCCTGATGACACACCACGTCGACACCGGCCAGCAGCGGGGCCAGGGCGTCGGCGTCGCGGACGTCGATGCGGCGACACCCATTGGGCAACAACGGGTTTGGGCCGTGTGCGGCGGGCAGCAACACGTCGACACCGACCACCTCATGCCCCTCGGCCCGCAGCGCCGCGGCCACCCGCGACCCGATGAAGCCGGCCGCGCCGGTCAGCAGCACCTTCACGGCAGCTCGAAGGGCAGCGGGACACCGGCGTGGTGCCGGCAATGAGTACAGGTGCGGTCATCGGCGACCCGGCCGATCGCCGCCCGCACCACTTGCTTGAGCAACTCGATGTTCTCCCCGAATCCGGCGTACACGTCCGCGGCCTTCACGCCCTCCCCCGCGGCTACTCCAGCGTCCACGTCTGTCACCAAAGCTATTGTGGCATAGCACAATTCGAGTTCGCGCGCGAGTATGGCCTCCGGGTACCCGGTCATGTTGACCAGGCTGAACCCGGCGCCGGCGTACCACTGGCTTTCGGCGCGGGTGGAAAACCGCGGACCCTGAATCACTACCATGGTGCCTCCGTCGACCACGTCGGGCAGGTCGGTGACCGCGGTACGCAGTGTCGGGCAGTATGGATCGGCAAAGCTGGCGTGCACCCCGCCGGTGTCGAAATAGGTGTCGGCCCGGCCCTGGGTTCGGTCGACCAGCTGGTCGGGCACCACAATGGTGCCCGGTCCCAGGCCGGGGTTCAGGCTGCCGACCGCGCACGGCGCGAACACCCGCCGAACCCCCAGCGCGCGCAGCGCCCACATGTTGGCCCGATACGGCACTGTATGTCCGGAGTAACGGTGGTTTGTCCCGTGCCGGGGCAGGAACGCGACCTCGTGCCGATCCATGAAGCCGATGGTGATCGGGGCGCTCGGCTCGCCGTAGGGGGTGTCCGGATTGACGGTCCGTTCGTCGGAGCCGAGGAACGTATAGAAGCCGCTGCCGCCGATCACTCCGATCATCAGCCCATTGTTGTGCATAGGGCAGGATGCGTTGGTGGCCAGTTTCGCGCAGTGGATCGCAGGTGCCCGTCCACGAACGCTGCCGAACGCGGTGGCACCCGTCATCGCGGGCACCGGTGCGGCGGCCTGGCTGCACACGGCCGTGTGGTGGAAAGCGCTGCTGGCGCTGGTTGTCGCGGTCGGGATGATCGTGGGCGTCAACTACGCCAACGATTACTCCGACGGCATCCGCGGCACCGATGACGACCGGGCCGGTCCGATGCGGTTGGTGGGCTCGCGGGTGGCGACCCCGCGGGCTGTGCTGACTGCGGCCCTGGTGAGCCTGTTCCTCGGGTCGCTAGCCGGGCTGGTGCTGGCATTGGTAAGTGCGCCGTGGCTGATCGCGGTCGGCGTCCTCTGTGTCATCGGAGCCTGGCTGTACACCGGCGGGAGGAAACCCTACGGGTACGCGGGCTTCGGCGAGGTCGCCGTGTTCGTCTTCTTCGGCCTGATCGCGGTGCTCGGTACCCAGTTCACCCAGGCGTTGCGGGTGGACTGGGTGGGGCTGGTCCTCGCGGTCGCGACCGGCGCGCTGTCGGCTTCGGTATTGGTGGCCAACAACCTGCGCGACATCCCGACCGACTCGCAATCCGGCAAGATCACGCTCGCGGTGCGTTTGGGCGACGGGCGCACCCGGGTGCTCTATCAGCTGCTACTGGCCAGCGCGGGGATTTTGACTATCGTGCTGATGTTGGCAACGCCGTGGTGCGCCGTGGGGTTGCTAGCCACACCGTTGGCGCTGCGCGCCGCGGAACCCGTCCGGGCCGGCCGGGGCGGGCCGGAGCTGATCCCGGTGTTACGTGATACCGGACTGACGATGGCGGTGTGGTCTATCGCGGTGGCTGCAGCACTGACGCTGGCCCGAGCGTTGGCCGCGTGACGTGTCGTCGCTGTGGGTGCACACTCGACGTGAACAGATAGGACGGGTATGACCAAGATCGCCACGACCAGTGGGGCCAAGAGCGTTGGACTGCTCAGCGTCGGGGCCTACCGCCCCGAACGCGTGGTCACCAACGACGAGATCTGCGAGAAGATCGATTCGTCGGATGAATGGATCTACAGCCGGACCGGGATCAAGACGCGCCGGTTCGCCGCCGACGAGGAATCGGCGGCTTCCATGGCGATCGAGGCGAGCCGCCAAGCAATCGCCCGCGCCGCACTCGAGGCATCCGATATCGACGGTGTCATCGTCGCCACCAGCACCCATTTCCTGCAGACCCCGGCCTGCGCCCCGATCGTCGCCGCGGGGCTGGGGACTCAGGGCGTGCCCGCCTTCGACATCTCCGCGGGATGCGCGGGCTTCGGGTATGCGGTGGGGGTCGCCGCCGACATGATCCGCGGCGGCAGCGCCCGCACCATACTGGTGATCGGCACTGAGAAGCTGTCCCCCACGGTCGACATGTACGACCGCAGCAACTGCTTCATCTTCGCCGACGGCGCGGCCGCGGTCGTGGTCGGAGAAACACCGGTTCAGGGCATTGGACCGGCGGTGTGGGGCAGCGACGGCGAACAGGCCACCGCCATCCGCCAGGACATCGACTGGATCACCCACGCCGAAAACCCGGACGGCCCCCGCCCGTTCCTGCGGATGGAAGGCACCGCCGTCTTCCGCTGGGCGGCATTCGAGATGGGCAAGGTCGGGCAGCAGGCCATGGACGCGGCCGGCGTCCAGCCCGACGACATCGACGTATTCATTCCCCATCAGGCCAACAGCCGCATCAACGAACTGTTGACTAAGAACCTTCAGCTGCGGCCGGACGCCATCATCGCCAACGACATCGAGCACACCGGCAACACGTCGGCGGCGTCCATCCCGCTGGCGATGGACGAGCTGCTGGCGACCGGCGCGGCCAAGGCCGGCGACCTGGCGCTGCTGATCGGCTACGGCGCCGGCCTGACCTATGCCGCGCAGGTCGTGCGGATGCCGCCGGGCTAAGTCTCGTCCGGGCCCGGGCCGGGCTCGCCTTGCAGGCGTGCCCGCAGCTGGTCACGTTCGCGGCGCCGGCGCTCACCGGCGACGGCCAGCGCCGCGGTGGCGCGCCGGCGCAGCGGGGTGAACACCCAGATGCCCAATGGCATCGCGATGATCAAAGCAAAAAGCAGCGCCACCACGAGCGGGAATTCGGTCACACCGACCAGGCGGGCCACCCCATAGATGACTGCGGTGAGCACGGCCACCAACAGCAGCCGGGCCACCGCGTAGAGCAGCACGTCCACCAGGCCGCGGGTCCCAGTGGTCTTGTCGCTAGGCGCTTCTGACACAGGCTGAGCCTACGGCGCGGGTATATTCACTCAAAGGAGGTGTCGAGTGCTCTACCTGCTCGTCGTCCTTGTTCTGGGGACGCTGATCTACATTGGCTGGCGCGCGGCGCGGGCTCAAACGAGCCGGCCGAAAACGCGCGTTATCGGACCCGACGACGATCCAGACTTCCTGCGTCGACTGGGTCACGGCGATAGCCCCCGGTAAAATCCTGCCTGAATCGCTACACGAAGTTCGGATTGGACCGCCGCTGGTCCCCGGGAAAGCCGTCGGCCACCATCGCCGCCAACTCGGTGAGCGCTTCGCGGGTCTCGCGCTTCAGCCGGTCCAGCGAGATCTCCGCACCTTCTTCCAGATGCGGGTCGAACGGCACCAGGAGTACTCCGCGGCAACGCCGGGAGAAGTGATCGACCACCTTGCTCATGTCGACCTTGCCGGAGCGTGGCCGCACGCCGTTGATCACCGCGATCGAGTTGCGTACCAGCTCTTCGTGGCCATGTGCCTCCAGCCAGTCCAATGTCGCCGACGCGCTGACGGCGCCGTCGATGGATCCGGAGCTGACTACGATCAGCACGTCGGACTTGGCCAATATCGCCGACATCGCCGAATGCAGCATCCCGGTGCCGCAGTCGGTGAGCACCAGGCCGTAGTACTTCTCCAGGATGTCCAGGGTGCGGGTGTAGTCGTCGGCGCTGAATTCGTCCGAGACGGCCGGGTCACTGTCGGAGGCCAGCACTTCCATCCCGCTGAGGCCCTGCGAGGTGTAGCCGCGGACGTCGCTGTAGCGTTCGATGCTCTCGGCGTCGCGCAGCAGGTGGCGCACCGTCGCCGGCGTCTCCAGCGGCACCTTCTGGCTCAGCGTGCCGCGGTCGGGATTGGCGTCGACGGCGATCACCCGGTCGCCGCGCACCGAGGCGAAAGTGGACCCCAGCGTCGCGGTGATGGTCGTCTTGCCCACACCGCCCTTCAGTGACAGCAGCGCGATCCGGTAGCAACCCCGCAGCGGCCGGTTCACCTGCGCGACCAGGTTGTTGTAGCGGGTGGCGCGCGGACCCTCCCCCACATTGATCAGCTGACCGGACGCGACGTACAGCAACCGGCGCCAGCCTTCCGACGGCGGCGGTTTGACCGGGCGCAGCAGCATCGTGCTGGACAGCTCCGGGTACGGCGTGTGCGGCAACGGCTCGGGACGGTATTGCGGCCGCTCGGCCGGTCTGTCGTCGGCGTAGTAGGCGCCGTAGACCGTCGGGTCGACTCGCGGGATGCCGGTCAACGGTCCGGTGTCCGGCGCCGGGTCCCACTGCGCTAACTCGGCCGTCGGGGCCGCCTCGGCCGTCCGCCGCTCGGTACGGAAGCCGGCGAAGGCGTGCGTCGGTGCCTCCGCGCTGGCTTCGGTGGGCGGTTCACCCTGATGAGGCGCCCCCACGCCCGCTGTTGGATGCTCTGACACGCGACTTTCCCCCTGTCGGAAATAGCTGTCGGATTCTTGAGCTTTCGTTCAGCCCACGCCCGCGTAGGAGTGCAGGCCCACGGTCACCAGGTTAACGAAGAACAGATTGAAGACCATTGCCACGAAGCCGGCCACGTTGATCCAGGCCGCCTTCCTGTCCCGCCAACCTGCCGTTGACCGCGCATGTAGGTAGGCCGCGTATACCACCCACGCAACAAATGAAACCGTCTCTTTGGGGTCCCAGCCCCAGTACCGTCCCCAGGCCTCCTCGGCCCAGATGGCACCGAAAATCACCCCGAACCCGAACACCGGGAAGGCGAAGATGGTGGTTCGGTAGGCGATCCGGTCCAACGTTTGGGCGTCGGGGAAGCGCTGCACCATCCGCGCCAGCGTGCCCTCCGCGCCTGGTTCACCCAGCCGGGAGGTGCGCAGCAGGAACAGAATGCTGGAAATGCCGGCGACCAGGAAAACCCCCGACCCCAGGCTGACCACCGACACGTGGATGGGCAGCCAGTAGGACTGCAGGGCCGGCATCACCGGCGCGGCATTGGCGTACAGCCAGCGCCCGGACACCGTGAGCAGGATCAGCACCGGCAGCAGCAGGAAGACCCACAGCGGACGGTACTGCGGGCGGCGCAATACGACCGCTCCGGCGATTAGCCCGGACATGCAGGTCAAATTGATGAATTCGTACATGTTGCCCCACGGCACCCGCATGGTGGCCAGCCCGCGCAGCACGATGCAGGCCAGCAGCAGGCCGATACCCAGGTAGAGCACCGCCAGCCCGGCCCGCCCGACGCGTTCGTCGAACGGCCGCCGCGGGTCGTCCACGACGATCCCGGGCGTGGAGCTGTCGGTGCTCACCGAGCCGGCCGCTACCAGTTCGCGCTCGGTGACCTGGCGGCTGCGCACGTAGGCCAGCTCGAAGGCCAGCAGCAGTAGCGCGACGACCAGCGCGACCACGGCCGAGGTGAAGGCCCAGTCGGAGTATCGGGCGAGGCCGATATTGATCTGTGTGGTGTTCATCTGACGTCCTGTGGGCTCCTTCTCGGCGCCTGTGTTGCTTCGGCAAGCCCGGCCAATAGTCGCTCGGTCAGCCGCTCGAACTCGTCGCCCCATCCGGAGTTGTCGGTGCGCGCCAGGCCGCCCAGCTCGACGCTTACCGTACCTGGAGCTTGCGGCAGGGGCGCCAGCCGAACCCATACCCGGCGGCGGCGCACCAGCAGCGATACCAGCAGTCCGGCCATCATGGTGATGGCGAAGACCAGCACCCAGATTTGGCCGGGGTCGTGGGAGACCTGCAGGTTGACGAAGGGCACGGCGCCATCGAAGCGAATGACGGTGCCGGCCCCCGGCCCCTGGTCGATCCGCACCTGCTCACCCACGCGCAGGTTGACCCGCTTCTCCTTGGTCAGCCGCCCCTGCTCGATGAGCCGGTGGTCCAGGGTGAACAACGACTGCGGCCGCCCGGTGTCCAGACCGGTGTCGCCGCGGTAGATGTCGACGGCCACCGCCGGCGCGTCCAGCGCCGGGAAGCGCGACGACAGCAGGGTGCCGTCGAGCTGCTCGGTCGGGGCCAGCAGGCCCTGGATCGCGATCTGGTGTTTGCGACGCTCCTCGGCGCTGGGATAGCTGCCGGCCGGCGGGTCGATGCGCATCACGCCCGAGGAGAGCAGGGTCTGCGGATTGTCGGGTCGCCACTGCACGGTCGAGGTGCGGGTCTGTCCGTCGGGGAAGGTCACCGTGAACGTGGGCGCGTAGCCGTGCCCCTGCAGGTACACCCGGTCGCCGCCGATCCGCAGCGGGTGGTTGACCTCCAGCCGGTAGGGCCGCCAGGTGTTGGCGGCGAGGTCTTTACCGGCCTGGTAGTCGATATCGGCGGCGAACGACGTGGCCTGCCCAGAGGCCAGGTAGTGCGCTTGAAAGTCGTTGACCTTGATGCAGATTGGGTGCAAGGAGGTGCCGTCGACGGTGTTTCCGGCACGGAACGAGTCGAACGCGGCCGGTGAGGCCGAGCAGAATCCGGGGCCGCCGTCGGCGATCACGATCACGTTGCCCTCGTAGCCGAACAGCTTGCCGGCGGCCACCGCGACCAGCAGTCCCAGCAGCGAGAAGTGGAACACGATATTGCCGAATTCGCGCAGGTAGCCCTTTTCCGCGGCGACTTCGACGGTTTCGCCTTGGTGCCGGATGGCGGTGCGCCAGCCGCGCAACCGTCCGGCGATCTTGTTGGCCACCGCGTTGAGCTCGGCCGACTCGGCGGACAGCTGCGTGCTGGTGTGCTTGGGCAGCCGGGCCAGATTGCGCGGGGCAGCCACCGGCTTGGCCCGCAGACTGCGGGCGTGCTCGATCATCCGCGGGGTCAGGCACCCGACCAGCGATACGAACAGCAGCACGTAGATGGCGGTGAACCAGAAGCTGGAGAACACGTCGAAGGCCTGTAGCTCGTTGAGCCAGGGGCCGATCGTGGGATGGGCCTTCAGGTATTCGTCGACCTTGCCGGCGTTGAGGCTGCGCTGCGGCAGCAGTGCGCCGGGTATCGCGCCGAGCGCCAACAGGAACAACAGCACCAGCGCGGTGCCCATCGACGTCAGCGACCGCCAGGTATTGCGCGCCTTTTGCGCGAGCAGACGCAGCATCAGATGGGCAGCCTCACGTCGGAGACGAACGCGTCGCGCAGCCAGGAGACGAAGTCATTCCACACCCCGGTGACCAGCGCCACGCCGACGACGATCAGAAGCGCGCCGCCGAAGACCTGGATCGCCCGGGTATGCCGTCGCAACCAGGCCAGACCCGTCACCGCACCCGCCGAACCGAACGCCAGCGCGATGAACGGGATCCCCAGCCCCAGGCAGTAGGCGACCACCAACACGATTCCGCGTGCCACGTTGGCGCCCTCGGTGGCCGAGGCCACCGTGATCACTCCGGTCAGCGTCGGCCCCAAACACGGCGTCCAGCCCAGCGCGAACACCGCACCCAGCAACGGCGCCCCGGCGACCGTCGTCAACTGCTGTGGGCTGAACCGGACCTGACGCTGCAGAGCCGGAACGAGGCCGACGAACACCAGGCCCATGGCGATGGTCAGCACTCCCCCGATCCGCTGCAACAGCACCTGGTTGGTGATCAAGGTCGTGGTCATGCCCAGCACGACCACGGTGCCCAGGACGAACACCGCGGTGAACCCGGCCACGAACAGCACGGCCGACCCGGCGACCCGCCATCGCGCGGCCGGCGGGGCTTTCACGGCGCCCGGCTGAGCACCCTCGTCAACGCCCACTATCGCAGCCAGATACGACAGGTAGCCCGGCACCAGCGGCACCACACAGGGCGAGGCGAATGACACCACCCCTGCCAGCAGGCACACCCCGATCGCCGCCAGCAATGGTCCCGCGGCTGCGATCTGGGCGAAGCCCGTCATTGCCGTCCCGGCGGCGTCGGTGCCGCGCCGGAACCCTCTGCGGCCACCCGCTGCACAACCGGCTGCAGATCCTCGGCCAGCAATTCACGCAGAAATACCGCCGCGACCCGGTGCTGGCGGTCGAGCACCAGGGTGGACGGAATGACGGTGGTCGGATACTTGCCGCCGAACGCGATCAGTGTGCGCATGGCCGGGTCATAGATCGACGGGAACGTGACATGGCGGTCGTTGACGAAGTCCTGGGCCGCCTCTCGGCTGTTGTCGCGGACGTCGATTCCCAGAAATGAGACCCCGGAATCGCGGGTGGCGTCATACACCCGCTGCAGCTGGGTGATTTCGGCGCGGCAAGGCCCGCACCACTGACCCCACACGTTGATGACGACAACCCGGCCGGCAAAGTCGTCTAGCGAGACCGTGCGGGCCGGGTCGGTCAGACTCGGCCCCGAGAGCGGGCCGGGATGGCCGCGGCTGGCCGGTGGATCGTAGAAGATGTCGGTCTTGCCGCCGGGCGAGACGAACTCGAAGGTGCCGCCCTGGGCCACGGCGTCGCGCCCCGAGCAGGCCGTGAGCAAACCGGCCAGCAGCACCCCGGCGATTGACAGCCACCGCCAGATGGCAATGGCACCGCTCCTTCTCATCGCTACGCTTTGCATCGTCGCCGGCGCACTCAAGCGCCGCTCGGTTGCGAATAGATGACGTCGACCAGGCGGTCGCCGTCGTACACCAACGAGGTCACCGAAGCCAGGCCGCATTCACGCCGGCGCGGGTCGTGCCAGAGCCGCTTGCCGGTCAGGTGCAGCCGCAGCGTCCACACCGGCAGCTGGTGGCTGACGCACACCACCTCGTGGCCGGCGGCCCGGGCCCGCGCCTTTTCCACCGCGGTCACCATCCGCTCGGCGATCTGGCTGTAGGGCTCGCCCCAGGACGGGGTGAACGGGTTGCGCAGCTGCCACCAGACCCGCGGGTCGCGCCAGGCGCCGTCGCCGGGGCTGACGCGCCGGCCTTCGAAGAAGTTGGCCGATTCGATCAGATACGGGTCGGTGTCCACCGGCAGGTCGTGCCGGGCGGCGATGGGCGCCGCGGTCTCCTGTGCCCGCTGCAGGGGCGAGGCGATGACGGCGACGATGTCGCGGTCGGCCAGAAAGTCGCCGACGGCGGCGGCCTGTGCCTGACCGGCATCCGACAAGCGGAACCCCGACAGCCGCCCGTACAGGATGCCGGTGGGGTTGTGCACCTCGCCGTGGCGCACCACGTGGACGCGGGTTTCTTCGGCCATCAGGGTTTTTCCTCCCGGGCTGCGGCTGCGGCCGCTGCTGGTAGCGCGGCTGCGATCCGCTCGAACGCGCTGTCGTCCAGCGCCGCCGAGACGAACCATGCTTCGTAGGCGCTGCACGGCGGGTACACACCCGCATCCAGCAGCGCATGAAAGAACGGTGGATAACGCCAGGTTTCGCTGGCGCGCGCAGCCGCGAAATCGGTGACCGGGGCTTCGGCGAAGAAGACGCTGAGCATGTTGCCGGCACGCGGAATCTGGTGCGGTACACCGGCACTCGTGAGCGCCTCGGCGAACAGTGTGGCCAGCCGGTCGGCGTTGGCGTCCAAAGCCGAATACACCGCGTCGTCGGCGGCGCGCAGTGTCGCCAGCCCGGCGGCCATGGCCACCGGATTGCCCGACAGCGTGCCGGCTTGATACACCGGCCCCAGCGGCGCCAGCCGTTCCATCACCTCGGCCCGACCGCCGAATGCGGCCGCCGGCAGTCCACCGCTCATCACCTTGCCGAAGGTGAACAGATCCGCGGCGACGGGATCGATTCCGTACCAACCACTCCGGCTGACCCGAAAGCCCGTCATCACCTCGTCGAGGATCAGCAGCGCGCCGTGCTCGGCGGTGATGGCGCGCAGCGCGGCGTTGTAGCCGGGTGCGGGCGGGACGACGCCCATATTGCCGGGGCTGGCCTCGGTGATCACCGCGGCGATCTGCTCGCCGAACGTGTCGAAAGTCAGACGTACCGCGTCAATGTCGTTGTAGGGCAACACGATTGTGTCGGCGGCGACGGCGCCGGTGACGCCGGGCGAGGACGGCAAGCCCTGTGACGATCGCAAGCGCGGCGAAGCCGGGCGCAGCGGGTCGTCACATAAACCCAGCGTAGCCACGCCCGAACCGGCGTCGGCGAGCAACGCATCCACATGCCCGTGGTAGCAGCCGGAGAACTTGACGATCTTGGGCCGGCCGGTGAACCCGCGGGCCAGCCGTATCGCGCTCATGGTGGCCTCGGTGCCGGAGTTCACCAGCCGGATCCGCTCGACGGGTGCCACCCGGCCGATGATCTCGGCGGCCAGTTCGGTCTCGGCCGGAGTCGGCGCCCCGAACGACAGACCGCTGGCGGCAGCCTTGGCGACGGCATCGACGACGGCCGGATGCGCGTGGCCCAGGATCATCGGCCCCCAGGAGCAGACCAGGTCCACGTAGCGGTTGCCGTCGGCATCGGTGAGCCGGCACCCGTTGGCTTCGGTGATGAAGCGCGGGGTGCCGCCCACCGCGGCGAATGCCCGCACCGGGGAGTTCACCCCGCCGGGGATGACCGTGCAGGCGTCCTCGAACAGCTTCGCCGAGACCCGCACGGCGCCCGCCTGGTCAGTACTACCCATGCCGACCAGTGTCCCAGCCGCTGCGGCCTCTTCAACTACAGGGTGTAAGAGTTGGGCATACAACTGCCGCAATGGCTGGCCGCGTTGACCGCCCGCATGCTAGCAACGAGCGTGGCGCTAGAGGCCAGCGCCGCGGGATATGTCCGTAGCGAAGCGACCGCAGCAGCGGAGATGACAGCTGTGCGACCGAAGTTGGTTTGATGGTGCCGACGCTGCCCCAAGTCAGAGCATGGAGCACCGAGCATCTGGTCGAGGCGGCTACCTACTGGACGAAGACCGCTGATCAGTGGGAAGACATCTTCCTACAAGTGCGCAACCAATCACCCTGGTGTGGGAAGGCGCTGGCGGTGAGGCGCTGCGCGTGCGAACCAGTGTCGACCTTGCGCTCGTTATCGCCAAAGCCGACCAACTCCGCCAAGCGAGCAAGATAGCCCGTGCCGGCGCCGGAACTATCGGCGCGGCCCAACGCAGGGTCCTGTATGCGATCGAGGATGCACAGTCAGCGGGTTTTGCTGTCGGAGAAGACTTTTCGGTCATCGACTCCCGAACCAGTCGCAGCGCCGCCGAACAGGCTTCTCGCCAAGCCCAGGCCCAAGCGTTCGCCGCCGACATCCACCGGCGGGCAACACAACTCATCGAGGCAGACGACGAGGTAGCCACCAAAATCACAAATGCAACAGCCGGAATCGACGAAACCACGTTTACTGAAACGCCCCATAACAAAACACACATCCAGGCCGTCGACCAGCACGCCTTCAAACAAGACCCAGCCCCACCCCCAGGCGCGCCAGGCAATCCGTTTGCAGGCTGGACGGACGCGCAAATGGCGTAAGTAGCAACTGAAATCGCCAACGGTCACGCGTTAAAGCATTTCCCAGGAAAAACCCCTGCAGACCTGGCTAGGTCGATTTACGACGCCATGAAAGACCCGAATACTCGAATCGGTTCCAGCATCAAGTCCGGCGGATTAGCACTGCTGAAGAGTGATGGAACGATCATCTTCATCAATCCGCAGGACGGCGACTATGGAACAGCCTTCGAACCCAAGCCGACTGCGACCACTCCGTGGCGGACCCCCCTTGAGTACTTTGAACAGAACACCAGGGCAATTGAGCCACTTGCTCCCCCTGTATCTGGACGTTTTCCGCCGCTTAGTCCCGGCGAAATGGCGCCGCCTGCAGCCGGCTCGCCCGGGCCCGCCGCACCGCGGCCAGCACCAGCGCCCCTGATTGAGGCGCCGGCACCCAAACCGCAGCTGCCGCCTGAAGTCGGTGCGGGACCCAGGATCGGCGGCGGGCCCATCATGCCCGTCGGCCCCCATTTCGTTCACCCTCCGCATAGCATTCCCCATCACTTCCCGATTCTGGGAGAAGACGACCCGTGGGAAAACGCCCGCGACTTCGAGTAGAACGCTAGCGTCCGTCAGCGGGGTTTGAGCGCCGGCTGCTCCCAGGAAACAACAAATCAGCCGTGGTGATGCGACCGATTTTGCGCTGCAGGCCGCGCAGCAAGCTCACCGCCTCCGTGTCGGAGAACCCGCTGACAGTGGCAAAGTCCAGACCCGCGCCCACCATCTCGCTGGCCCAAGAACATTCCGTCAGATACAGCACCCGAGCCCAATCCAAACTTGTCAGTGACTGGCCATCAATGACTGCATGAGAGAGGCGACCAGTGAGATCGTCGAATTCTTCCCATGTCGACAACCCCAGCACGCGGATCGGGAACGGTGTGCCAGTCGCCGAAAACTGCCACTGGTTCAGCGCATGCTGGATGAAACTACGCTCATCGGTGGTCAGATCGACAGATACCAACTCAGACGGAATTGACATTGAACTGATCGTACGGCCAGTGCCCGACCTACGACGGTGCAGCGCGCCAGGGGGCGCGTGTGATATCGAGGCGGCGGTGAACCCGGCGCTGACGGCGTTGGTCAGGTCGATCGAAAGGCGGTGCAATCCGCGCAAATCGGCGACAGCAACGACGTACCGAAGCTCCCGGGGGCGTTGATCGACAAATATGTGGCCGATCTGCAGCGGCTGGGTTTGCTGGAAGGCGCTATTGCTTCGCTGCGGTATTGCGTTCACGCCACCGCGTGGTTGCGAAGTACAGCACGACCACCACCGCCCAGGACAACAGGCTGAGCCACAGCTGGGTGTGGGCCGACTGGTCGAAGGCCATTTGCACCAGCACGGCAATGATTCCGGCCACGGTCAGGATCGACAGCACCGGGAAGAACCACATCTTTATCCGCAGCTGCTGGGCGGGAGTGCGGCGGCGCAGCACGATCTGCGACAGCGCGATCAGCAGGTAGACGAACAGCACCACCGCACCCGAGGAATTGAGCAGAAAGAGGAACACGGTTTTGGGGGCCAGCCAGGACATTAGGACGCAACCGAAGCCGATCGCCGACGACGACAGGATGGCCAGCCACGGCACGCCACGCCGGCTCAGTTCGACCAGTTTGGTCGGCGCCTCCCGCCGGGCCGCCAGCACGAACAGCATCCGTGAGGCGGTATAGAGGCCCGAGTTCAAACAGGACAGCACCGCGGTGAGCACCACCGCATTCATGATCTGGTCCGCGCCGGCAAGACCCATCCGCTTGAGTGCGGCGACGTACGGTGACGCGCCGAGTTCCACCGAGTCCCACGGCATGATCACCGCAAGCAGAAACACCGAACCGACGAAGAAGATCACGATCCGCGCGACCACCGACCGCGTCGCCCGCTTGATGGCACCTTCGGGATCACGGCTCTCGGCGGCGGCGATGGTGACGACTTCGGCGCCCACCATTGAGAAGATCACCACCACGATGGCGGCGAAGACGGCTGCCACGCCGTTCGGAAAGAACCCGCCGTGGGCATGCAGGTTGCTGAAATCCAGGTGGCGGCCCGGCAGCACACCGAACACGAAAAGCCCACCCACGCCAAGAAAGACCACGATGGCCGCGACTTTGATTCCGGCGAACCAGAATTCGAATTCGCCGAACGAGGACACCGAGAACAGGTTGGTCCCGGTCATCAGCAGCATCAAGCACAGCGACAACAGCCACAGCGGCGCGGGAAACCAGTAGTTGAGGACCTTGCCGCCGGCGACGGCCTCGAAGCCCACCACGATCACCCAGAAGTACCAATACAGCCAGCCGACCGAGAACCCCGCCCACCCGCCGAGGGCCTGGGCCGCATAGTCGGCGAACGATCCGGTCGAGGGGTTGGCCGCGGCCATTTCCCCGAGCATCCGCATCACCAGGATGATCAGCAGTCCGCAGAGCGCATAGGTGAGAAACGCTGCGGGCCCGGCCTTGTGAATCACCACTCCGGACCCGACGAACAGTCCGGCACCGATCACCCCGCCAATGGCGATCATGTTCAGCTGCCGTTGGGACAGTCCTTGGCGCAGCTGCGTAGTGCCGCTCATGCCGCTAACGAGAGCACATCCGCGGGCGGGGCACCACTGGGGGCGCCCCGCCACGCCGTCAGTCCAGACGGCTGGCTACCACGGCCCACACCGGCAGATGGACCCGATGGTCTTGCAGCAGCGGGCCGATGGTCTCCAGCTGCTCGAACATCGGCTGCATCCGCGTCGACACCTCGTTCTGGTCGCCGGCGACGACCACCTTGTTCATGGCTTCTAACGTCTCCGGCAGGAAGCGGGCTAGATAGGTGGTTTTGCCCAGGAAGTCCACCCGCCAGCCGCTTCCCCCGAGCACCCGCTCGAAGTTGTCGGCCGGGATACCCGGCCACTGGATGCCGTTGACGTTGTGCCGGCCGAACTCGAACATGTACAGCCGCGCGCCGGGCTTGGTGGCGCGGTGCAGCGCCCGCGCATATCGCGTCTGGATGGGCTCGTCGTCCAGGAACACGTGATAGAACGCGCTGTCCACGACGGTGTCGAAGCGACCTTCGAACCCGTCCAGCGTGGTCGCGTCGGCCACCTGAAAGTCGACCTGGACACCGGCCCGCTCGGCATTGCGCTTGGCCCGCTCGATCGCCGAGGGCGACCCGTCGATGCCGGTGGCCGAATATCCTTGTGCCGCATAGTGAATCGCGTGGTAGCCCGGGCCCGTCCCGGGGTCGAGCACCTCGCCGCGGATCGCGCCGTAGGCCACCAGTTGCTGCACGGCCGGCTGCGGCCCGCCGATGTCCCACGGGATTAGCCCGTCGGCGGCCGTCGCGTCGCCGTACAACGGCTCGAAACCATTCACACTCGCGTCGATAGTCATGATCGTCCCGCTCCCTTGCTTTGGTAATAGACGCATTTGTTCACTAAGAAACGAGCCTAACTCGGCCACGCAAGGAACACAAGCGTCTACTAAACGCAGGTATTCGGAAACTGGTCCGCATCACGCCGTCATCACGACTCCCTTGCGATACGGCGTGGCAGGGGCGTCAAACACCCATCGGCGCGGCATGATTGACCGTCGTGGCCGACCTGTTGACCCGTCGCGAGGCGCTCCGGATGGGCGCCGGCGCCAGCGTTGGAGCCGCAGGCGTGTGGGCGCTGAGCGCGCTGCTGAACCCGGGCCGGCCACATGCGACGCCGGCACCGCTCAGTCCCGCCCCGTTCGAACCGCCGACCGCGGGTAAAACCCTGCCCACCAAGCTGACCGGATCGTTCGTCTCCGCTGCGCGCGGCGGCATCAAGACCAACTGGGTCATCGCCATGCCGCCGGGCCAGACCAAGATGCTGCGCCCGGTAATCGCCCTGCACGGCAAGGACGGCGACGCCAACATGATGCTCGACCTCGGTGTCGAGGATGCGCTGGCTCAGCTGAGCCGCGAGGGCAAACCGCCGTTCGCCGTGGTAGGCGTCGACGGCGGCCCCAGCAGCTACTGGCACCGGCGGTCCAACGGCGAGGACTCCGGAACCATGGTGCTCGAAGAGCTACTGCCGATGCTGTCCTCGATGGGCATGGACACCTCACGCGTCGGTTTCATGGGCTGGTCCATGGGCGGATACGGCGCGCTACTGCTCGGTGCCCGGCTGGGTCCGGCGCGCACCGCCGGGATCTGCGCGATCAGTCCGGCGCTCTACATGACCTACATCGGCACCGCGCCAGGCGCGTTCGACAGTGTCGACGACTGGAATCGCAACACCGTGTTCGGCCTGCCGGTACTGAACTCGATTCCGATCCGGGTCGACTGCGGCATCGGCGACCGCTTCTTCTTTTCCAGCAGCCAATTCGTCAGTCAGCTGAAAAAGAAGCCGGCGGGCAGCTTCTCCCCCGGCGGACACGACGTGGATTACTGGCGCGAACAACTGCCCGGCGAACTGGCCTGGATGGCCTCTTGACCATGGATGCCGCAAGCCCGCCCCGCCCAGCGGAGCGGCGCGTTGCGCGGGGCGCATTCCGCCCGGACATCGAGGGCTTGCGCGCCATCGCGGTCATAGCCGTGGTCCTCTACCACGCGGGCGTCCCCGGCGTCGGCGGCGGCTATATCGGTGTGGACGTCTTCTTCGTCATCTCCGGCTTCCTCATCACCGGACTGCTCTGGCGAGAGGTGACCGCCACCAACACCGTTGCGCTGGGCCGCTTTTACGCCGCCCGGGCCCGCCGGCTGCTGCCAGCTGCCGCCACGGTCGGGGTGGTGACCGCCATCGCCGCCGCGTTGGTGCTGCCGCCGCTGCAGGCGCGGCGCGTCCTGGTGGACGGCATCGCCAGCGCGCTGTATGTCGGCAACTACCGGTTCGTCGGCCAGGGCACCGATTACCTGATGTCCGACCAGCCGCCGTCGCCGTTCCAGCACTACTGGTCACTGGGTGTCGAGGAACAGTTCTATTTGGTGTGGCCGGCGCTGATCATCGCTACGGCCTGGCTGATGCGCCGCATCAACCGCAGTGCCCGAACCGCCCCGTACGTCGCACTGCTGACGGTCGTCACCGCCGCGTCGTTGGCGGCCGCGATGATCTGGACCCGCACCTCCCCCACGTGGGCGTTCTTCTCGCTGCCCACCCGAGCCTGGGAGCTGGGCGCCGGCGGCCTGGTGGCGCTGTCGATCCAGCAATGGCGGCGATTGCCGCTACTGCCCGCGACGGTGGCCGGTTGGGGCGGTCTGGTGCTGATCCTGCTGACCTGCACGCAACTCGGCCCGCACACCCCCTACCCCGGAACCTCGGCGCTGCTGCCCGTGCTGGGCACCGCGCTGGTGATCGGCAGCGGTTGCGTCACCGGCGGCCTGGGGGTCGGCCGCGTGCTGTGCCCGCCGCTGATGCGGGCGATCGGGCGGGTTTCGTACTCCTGGTACCTCTGGCACTGGCCGGTGCTGTTGCTGTTGCCGCCGCTGCTGGGCGATCCCGCGGGCCTTCCGGGCCGGCTGGCCGCGACGACGGTGTCGGCCGGGCTCGCGGTGATCACCATGTACCTGGTCGAAAATCCCGGCCGGTTCGCCGCGGCGCTGCGCGGATCGGCCAGAGCCAGCCTGACGGTGGCCGGTGCCGCCAGCGCTGTGGCCGCCTGTGCCTGCGTCCTGCTGCTGACGCTGGTCCCCGCGCCGGTGGGCCACGGCGTTGCCGCCCCGGAGGCCAAGATCTCCAATGTCTCAGCGCTGCCTCCCGCGGGTCCCGCCGTCAGCCCACAGGAAGCCGCGGTGCAGAACGCCTTCTCGCAGGCACGTGCCGCGGTGGCTGCGTCCGTCGGCCTGCGTGCGGTGCCGTCCAACCTGAGTCCGCCGCTGGCCGTCGCCCCGGGCGACAAGGCGGCCGCCTTCGTCAACGGTTGCTTGCGGTCCTGGCGCGACGTGGGACAAAGCGAATGCGCGCAGGGCGACACCGCGTCGCAGTTCACCGTGGCCCTGGTCGGCGACTCGCACGCCGCCATGTGGGAACCCGCTTTTCAGCAGGTGGCCGAGCAGCGGCACTGGCGCCTCGAAACGTTGGGCAAGGTGACCTGCCCGCTGCAGGATCTGCCGATCGTCAGCCCGTATCTGGGCCGCCGGTACACCGAGTGCGAGCAGTGGCGCGGCCAGGTCATGGCCCGGCTACAGGCCGAGCGGCCTCAGCTGGTGGTGTTGAGCATGAGCCGTCGCTACCGCGCCGACTTCAGCTTCGCCTCCTATGACGCGGCGTGGCTGGATACCCTGACCCGCACCGTGTCACAGCTGCGCAGCACGGGTTCGAAGGTTTTGGTTTTGGGGCCGGTCGCCGATCCGCAGTCATCGGTGCCCACCTGCCTGTCGGCCCACTTGGAAGACGCCGGCGCGTGTACACCGGCGCGGGCGGCTGCCGTCAACGGCGACGGGATCGCCGCCGAGCAAGCCGCGACCGCCGCCGGCGGCGGCCACTACGCGGACCTGACCGACTTGTTCTGCACGGCCGAGCGCTGCCCGGTGATCGTCGGTAACAGCCTGGTGTTCCGCGACGACAACCACCTGACGACCGAGTACGCGCAACTGCTTGCGCCCGTCATCGGCGCGCTGGCCGATCGCGCTGTGTCAGCGGGATGAGCCGGGAGATTTCAAGGTGAATTTATTTGCGAATGAACCGCGGGGCGACGCCGAACGTGTTAGGAATGAAAGAGTTTTGGAGGTTAGAGATGAGTCCGATGATGTTGGCCTTCCTCACGGCGGCCGCGCCACTCGCCGGGCTTGGTTTCATGCAATTGCAAGCGCGCCTTGAACGTTGGGATTACGAGCGGCACGCAGAGGACTGAAGCGCTACGCGAAATGCCTTGTGCAGCAGGCCCTTTGACCTCACCTGAATAATTGCGTGCGAATTATCGGCGCAATCTTGTCCGCCAGATACTCATGCCCCTCGTCGGTGGGGTGCACGCCGTCTGAGCCGATCAGATCTGGCCTGTCGACAAACCACCGGTCGACGATCGGATCGACGAAGGCAGCCCCGGCCGTCCGCGCGCCGGCGCCGAGCACGTCGCGAATTTGCAGTACCCAAGCGGGCACATCGGCCGTTGGCCACGGCGGACCGATCACCAGGAACGTCGCCGACGGCGCCAACCGGCGCGCCAAACCGAAAGTGTTGCGCACCCGTTCAGCCAGCAGCGCGGGATCCACGCCCTGGTCATTGCGGGAACCGAAGAACACCACCAGCGCATCGCCGGGTTTGACCGCCCGGGCCGTCAGATCCTCGAAGACGCTGCCGTGGTCGCCGGGCACGCCATAGCCCGCCCGGCCCTCGGCTGCCACGTCGGCTGCGATCCGCACCCCACGCGCGGCCAGCGTCTGCCAGGCGAGCGCGGTCCATGCGTTCGGGCCCAGGCCGCCCTCATCGGTGCCGGTGGTGTAGGAGTCGCCGATCACCGCGACCCGGTTCAGCCGGTAATCCAGGCTCAGCGGGTGATAGGCCCGCTTCCGCGGCGTGTGGGCAGGGCTGCCCAGAGCCGCGGCGACAAGCACGGTGAGGCCAAGGACGAACGTGGCCAGACGACTCACCACTACCTCCACTGCGAACGGGCATCGCCGTGTGTCAATCAACAGAATTTTACGAGCAAACCGCAGCGAACATGGGACACAACACGATTCGCGCAGCGCGCACGGCAATCACACCGCGCGCGCCGAAACCCCGTCCAGTGGGCCGTCGACCTGGTGCAGCTTGCCACCCACCGACTCCTCGGGTTCGCTCTGCGCCTTCGCCGGCCTGATGTCGACCATCCTGCGCATCCAGCGCCGGGCGGGTTCTTCGACGAAGTGATACAGCAGCATCGACAAAACAATGGCGATCGCGAGCAGTCCGAAGACATTCCATCGCCACGGGTTGTCCGGCAGCCACGGCTGGAGCCGGAAGTTGACCACCGCCCACCGCCAGGCCGTGTGCACCAGCTCATGGACCATGTACAGACAGAACGAGATCTGCCCGCCGTACACCATCACCCGCGTCGACAGCAGCCGCGGCAGGCTGCCCACGCCGATCGCCAAAGTCAGGACCACCGGAACGAACAGCACGTCGACCACCCCGCTGCTGTCGATGACTCCGGTGATCGGATGCGCGTCATACCAGTAGAGGATGCCGACGATGGCGGCGATCAGCAGCACGGACACATACCCGGCAACCCGGCGGATGCGATCGGTCGGCCGCAATCTGCGCACCGCGGCAGCGGCCAGCGCGCCCGCGATGAACTGGGTGACAATTCGCGGCAGCCAGCTCCACGGCGTATAGAACTGGCCACTGGCCAACAGCATCATCACCGGCGGCAGTGATGCCGCGAACGCCAGCCAGATCAGCGTCCGCGCCCGGGTGGCATGGGTCATTCGGAAAATCACCAGCACGAGTCCGCCGAACATCAGGTAGGCCAACCACTCCGCACTGATCGACCAGGCCGGTCCGTCCCAACTGGAGTCATCGAAGTAGGGCTGAAACCACAGCTGCACCAGCAAAACCTGGCGCACATAGCTGATCGCGGTGAGCCGGCCCGCCTCGGGCAGCGGCGTATGACCGAAGTGCAGGGTCAAGATCACCAACAGAGCGGCCAGGTGCAACGTCACCAGGTACACCGGCCACACTCTGGCCAGCCGCAGCCAGAGAAAGTGCAGGTGTTCGCGCACCGACCAATGCCGGCCCATCCGGTCGAGGTAGTTCCAGGTCAGCACGAAACCACTGAGGATGAAGAAGAGGTCGACGCCCTGCGCGCCGCAGTTGAGCACCGGCGCGAGGTTTTCCCGGAAGTCGGGCGACGCATCGGCCAGCATCGGCCGGAAGTGAAACAGCACCACCCAGAGTGCTGCGAGGATGCGCAATCCCGTCAGTGCCTTGATCTCGCCCTTGATCCCTGCGGTGCGCACCGTGCTCATTCCGTCTGACTCTGCTGTTTCATTTCGCCGTTCAGTCCGGCTGACCGGGCGATATCGCCGTGCTCAAGCCCCCCGACTGGCAACCCCGGCAGCCCTGGCAGCCTAACAGCCCGGCCCGCCAAGCCGCGTCACGCCGGATTGTTCGGCCGTTACAGCGCCCCAACCTTCACTTCTTTAGCAAAGAGTTAGACCTGACTGTCGGTCTCCTTAGATTTATTGGGTTTCGTTGGAGGCAGACTTCGGTCGGCGTCGAGCCGGCCTCCCCAACGTCAGAATGAGGCACCCCATGAATCGATTGGGCACCTTCGACTGCAGCGGCGCCCAGATTCGGGCTCACTACCGCCACCTGGCCACTGTGGTGACGATCCGAGGCGAAATCGATGCCGTGAATGTCGATCGAGTCGGCCAGTACGTCCGGCGTTTCGTCCTGGGCGACGAGCCGCTGGTTCTCGACCTGACCGGCGTAAGCCACTTCTCTCCGGCTGGCATGTCGCTGCTGGGCGTGGTCGACGAGGACTGCTGGGCCGCAGGGGTGCAGTGGACCCTGGTTCCGAGCCCGGCCGTGCTGGACGTGCTCGGCGACGGCCGTGACGAGGACGGGGCCGAGGTTCCGATTGCCCGCTCGGTACATGAGGCGCTGCACAACCTGGCCGACGCGATCGTCTGCCGCCGTCAGCTGGTGCTGCCGCTGATCAGGAAGACGGCTTAGCGCCCTGCCGGCGCAGCCTGGTGACTCCGACGACGGCGAATATCCCCGCGATCGTCGCCAGTAACAAGGTCAGCACCAGCAGCTGCGGGTGATAAACCACCGACCAGGTGACGGGCTGACCGTCGACTACCGGCGCAACGGCCACGGTGGAACGCGTGTGCAACCAACTGAAGCCAGTTGCCACCAGCGCGACGACGGCCAAGCAGAGCTCAACCACTCCCCGGTAGCGCGCGATCACAGCGGTGACTCCTTTTCGTCGTCATCGTCCACATCGTCGATATCGGCCGCGGGTCCGACGCGTTCTTCGATCAGTGGAGTCAGCACGGCCCGCAGTTGCCGATGCTTGCGCGCCCACGCCTGCGCGGTGCGGCCCCCGCTGAGTCTGAGACCGATGCCGACCCGTCCACGCGGCACTCCGATGAGTTCGCCGAGCGCCCGCGCCGATTGCCATCTCGCCAGCTCTTTGCCCGAAGCCAGGTTGTTCTCCGGTTCCGGATACACCCGGACGATTTCGCGCACCAGGATGGTCTCGGTGCCCTGGCGCAGCGCGTCCTCGGTCAGTTCGACCGAAGTGTGGATGCGGGCCGCCTTGACCTGCACTCCCACGAAAGCGGACACCAGCACTAGAAAGATCGTCGGAACCAACAGCGATATCGGCGCACCGCTGGTTTTCTGGATGAAGAGCAGCGATACCGCTGACAGCGGGCCGGCCAGCACCCAGTACCAGCTGGCGCCGGATTCATAGAACAACGGCTCGGTCCTGATCGAAGCCTCCGTCATGAAAGCCAGCTTGCCGCATCCGCGGCCCAGTAGGTCAGCACGATATCGGCGCCGGCGCGCCGGATGCTGGTCAATGATTCCAGTGCGGCAGCCCGCTCGTCGATCCAGTTGTTGGCCGCCGCGGCGCAGATCATCGCGTACTCCCCCGAAACCTGGTAGGCCGCCACCGGCACCGTCGAGATATCTGCTGCGGCAGCAACCACATCCAGGTAACCCAGTGCGGGTTTGACCATGATGATGTCGGCACCTTCGTCCAGATCCAGCTCGACCTCGCGCAGCGCTTCGCCAAGGTTGCCCGGCTCCTGCTGGTAGGTACGCCGGTCCCCGGACAGGCTGGAACTCACCGCCTCGCGAAACGGCCCGTAGAACGCCGAGGCGAACTTCGCGGCGTAGGCCAGGATCACCACGTCGGTGTGGCCGGCCGCGTCCAGTCCGCCGCGGATCGCGCCCACCTGGCCGTCCATCATGCCGCTGGGCCCCACCACGTGTGCGCCGGATTCCGCTTGTGCCACAGCCAGTTCCACGTACCGGGCCAGGGTGGTGTCGTTATCGACGCGGCCCTGGACGTCGACGACGCCACAGTGCCCGTGGTCGGTGAATTCGTCCAGGCAGGTGTCGGCCATCAGCACCGTGGCATCACCGAGATCCTTGGCCAGATCCCGCAGGGCGACGTTGAGAATGCCGTCGGGGTCGGTGCCGGCCGAGCCGTATGCATCCTTGTCCTGTTCACGCGGCACGCCGAAGAGCATCAACCCGCCCACCCCGGCGGTCACGGCGTCTGCGGCTGCGGCGCGCAACGAATCCCGGGTATGTTGCACCACGCCCGGCATGGATGCGATTGGCTGCGGTTCATCGAGGCCGTCGGCCTCAGCGCTAATGAACATCGGCAACACCAAATGCCTTGGCTCCAAGGATGTTTGGGCCACCAAGCGGCGGATCGCCGGCGTTGAGCGGAGCCGACGCGGACGCTGGTGCGGGTACCCGCTCATTCGTCGCCGCGAGTGTGCGCAGAATGCCAGCCCCGACGGCGTGTCGGCGCACAAACACGCACGCTCGCCAGTCCGGCGGCCACTAGCGCCTGCGGCTCTTCTTGCGCGGCGGCGGCAGCGCGCCTTCGGCGCGCAGCCGGGCCGCGTGCTCGGCCAGCGCGTCAACCAGCGGACCCACGGCCGCGGTCTCGGGCTGAACGTCCACCCGCAAGCCGAACTCGGCGGCGGTTTCTGCCGTCTTGGGGCCAATGCAGGCAATGATGGTGCGCGCGTGCGGCTTTCCGGCGATACCGACCAGGTTGCGCACCGTGGAGCTGGAGGTGAAGCACACCGCGTCGAAGCCACCCGTCTTGATCATCTCCCTGGTGGTCGCCGGCGGCGGGGCGGCCCGCACGGTCCGGTAGGCGGTGACGTCCTCGATCTCCCAGCCGCGCTCGCGCAATCCCTCGGCAAGCGTCTCGGTGGCAATGTCGGCCCGGGGCAACAGAACTCGGTTCACCGGGTCGAAAATGCTGTCGTAGGGCGGGAATTCGTCGAGCAGGCCCATTGAGGACTGCTCGCCGGACGGCACCAGCTCGGGGCTGATCCCGAAGGCGCGGACCCGGTCGGCCGTCGACTCTCCGACACAGGCGATCTTCACGCCGGAGAAAGCACGCGCGTCCAGACCGAACTCGCCGAACTTCTCCCAGACCGCACGCACCGCGTTGGTCGAGGTGAACACCACCCATTGAAAACGACCGTCAACGAGGCCCTTGACGGCGCGTTCCATCTGCGCGGGGCTGCGTGGCGGCTCGACGGCGATGGTCGGCACCTCGATGGGCAGCGCGCCGTAGGACGTCAGCCGCTCGCTCATCTCGCCGGCCTGGTCCTTGGTGCGCGGCACCAGCACGGTCCAGCCGTACAGCGCCCGGCTCTCCCACCAGTTCAGCTTCGCGCGGCTGGCCACCGTCTTGCCGATGGTCACCACCAGTGACCCGGTCTGGGGTTCCCGAGTGGGATCGGTGCTGTTGAGGATGGCGGGGTCGGTCAGTCCCTGCAGCGTGGTTTCGACGGAACGCTGCTGGCAGGTGGTGCCCTGCGCGGTCACCACGCACGGAGTGGTCTCGGCCAGCTCGTGGTCGATCAGGGTGCGCGCCGCGTCGGCCAGATGCGATGCGGTGGCCTGCAGGATCAGCGGGCCGGGCGCGGCGGCCAGCGCCTCCCAATCCACCTCCCCGCGGACGTCGGCGACGGTGTGCGACGAGCCCAGCGGCAAGCCCGCATAGGTCGGCACCGCGCTGGTCGCGGCCAGGCCGGGAACGATCTCGATGTGCATGTGGCTGCGCGCCACGGCGTTCACCTCGGTGATCACCGCATCCACCGACAGCGGATCACCGGCGACCAGCCGCACGACGTCGGCGCCGGATCGGGCCTCGGCGGTCAGCGTCTTGGCGACCTCGGCGGGATCACCCAGCGCCGGACGGATGTCGGGGCCACCGGACACCACCGCGGGGGCGGTCTCGGTGTCAGCCGGTGTGCCGGCCGCCGCGTCGCCGCTGCCGGCCGGTGGCGCCGCGGGCGCCGGGCCGGAAACCGGCGGCAGGTCCTTGCCGATCAGCGCCAAGACCGCCTCGGGCACATCGGGGTCGGTAAAGACTAAGGCAGCATTCGCCAGCACCGTGGCGGCCCGGGTAGTCAGTAGACCGGGGTCGCCAGGACCAGAACCCACGAAAGTAATGTGGCCCGGCCTCGGCTTACGCCCTCGCGTCATCATTGTCGCTCCCACGTCTCACTCGACACTTCCTGCAGCGGGGTCTTGTCGCGATCCCCGCATCAGCTCCCGGGCGCCCAGTTCGAACAGTTCCGCGGCGACGGAGAGCCCCAGCTCCCGTGCCCGACCGGAAGTGCCGATACCGGACGCGCGGATCACATCGGATCCGTCCAGCGCCGCCACGCAACCGCGCAGCGACAGCTCTTCAAAGACCCGCCCCTCCTCATCGATGGACTCGACCACTTCAGCGATCGCACCCACCGGTGCCGAGCAACCGGCCTCCAGTTCGGCGAGCAGGGCTCGCTCCGCAGTGACTGCCGCGCGAGTGTCGGCGTCGTCCAACTCCGCCAACACTGCCGCCAGGCCGGTGTCGCCGGCCCGGCATTCGACCGCGAGCGCGCCTTGAGCCGGTGCTGGCAACATCTGCACCGGCTCCAGCGTCTCCGTGACGTCCGCGAGGCGGCCCAGCCGGGCAAGACCTGCCCGGGCCACCACGATGGCGTCAAGATCACCACTGCTTACCCTGTTCAACCTGGTATCTAGGTTGCCTCGTAGGGGGCGGATTTCCAAACCGAGACCCAATGCCCTAAGCTGTGCGGCCCGCCGCGGCGAGGATGTTCCCACCAGCGAACCCGCCGGCAACTCCCCGAGCACCATCCCGTCGCGTGCAACAAGCGCGTCGCGGGGGTCGTTCCGTGGCGGTATGGCCGCAATCGTGAACCGCGGATCGGCGGCGGTTGGCAAATCCTTGTGCGAGTGCACAGCCGCATCGACGCGGCCGTCCTCGATGGCCTCGCGCAGGGCGGTTGTGAAGACGCCCACACCGAGGTCGGCGATGGGCGCCGACGAGCGATCCCCCACCGTGCTGATGATCACCAATTCCGCGTGGTGGCCGTTGGCGATAAGTGCGTCTCTGACGGTCGCGGCCTGGGTAGTGGCAAGCAGGCTGCCCCGGGTGCCTATCCGGATCACATGGGCCAATCAGTTACTCGGCGGACTGCTCGGGATTGTCGAATCCGCTTGCTATGACGGGTAAATCGCCGGCGGCGACGGCGGCTACGGAGTCGATGGCGGTTTGGTCCAATTCAAATAGTTCACGCAGCGCCTCAGCGTAGCTGTCGCCGCCGGGGGCACTGGCGAGTTGCTTGATCCGCACCGTGGGCGCGTGCAGCAGCTTGTCGACCACCCGTCGCACCGTGCGGGCCACCTCTTCGCGGTGGGCGCTTTCCAGCCCGGGCAGCCGGTTGTCCAGCCGCAGCAATTCCGCCTCGACCACGTCGGCGGCGCGCTGGCGAAGTGCGGTGACGGTCGGAGTGACCTCGGCCATCCGCTGTCCCGCCAGGTAGGTGGCAACTTCGGCGGCCACGATGTGACGGGCGGCGTCCACGTCGGCCGCCGCGGCGTGGGCAGAGGGTTCGTGTTGCACCCGGTCGACGTCGATCACGCGGACGCCGGGCAGCCCGGCAACCGCCGGGTCGACGTCGCGCGGCATGCCCAGGTCGCAGATCACCAGTGGGTGAGTCGCTTCGTTGCGCTGTGTGGCGGCCAGCGCGTGGTGCACGTCGGCCAGTGACACCACCGGGCTTACCGCCCCGGTGCAGCTGACCACCACATCGGCATCGGCCAGGGCGTCGGCCAAACGGTCCAGCGTGTTTGCCTCGGCGGCCGTGCCGGATTCGCGGATCTTGCGCGCCAGCCGCTGGGCGCGGGACAACGAGCGGTTCAGCACGTGGACGTGTCCGATGCCGGCCCGGGTCAAATGTGCCGCCGAGAGGGCCCCCATTGCGCCTGCGCCGACGATCACCGCGGTTTTGCCGCTCAGGCCGCCCAGCTTGCGCTCGGCCATTGCCAGGGCGACGGACACCACCGAGGCACCGGCGGCGTCGATGGCTGTTTCCGAATGCACCCGCTTGCCGACGGAAAGTGCTCGCTGCGCCAATTCGTGCAGCACCCGGCCTACGGCGCGGTTGGCCTCGGCGCTGGCGTAGGCGCGGCGCACCTGTCCAAGCACCTGCTGCTCGCCGACGACGGCCGAATCAAGACCGCTGGCCACCGCGAACAGATGCTCGACAGCCGCCTCGCTGTAGCGGACGTAGGCGTGTTGGGTGAGGTCACCCATGGTCAGACCGGAGTATTCCGACAACACCTGTCCGATGACCGCCAGCCCGCCGTGGAACGCGTCCACCACGGCGTACACCTCGACGCGGTTGCACGTCGACAACACCATGGCCTCGGTTACCAGTGGGGATTGCAGCACCCGGTCGACAATCTTGACCTGATCGGACTCGTCGATGCTGAGTTGTTCCAGCACGGAGACCGGCGCACTACGGTGCGAAACCCCGAAGAGCAGGATGCTCACGGCAGCATCACCTGGCCAGCTCCCTTGCTTGAGTGAACTGGTATCTACGGTAGACGGTAGTCAGCGGGCCTACCAAATATCGGTTCAGGCCAGATCCGCGCGCAGCCGAGCCTCGTCGACCTCCCAATAGCTGTGCTCACGGCCGTTGAGCAGGATCACCGGAAGCCGGTCGCCGAACTCGGCCCGAATTTCCGGCTTGCCCGCCGCCGCCGCTGCGTCGACGTCGGTTTCCGACAGGTCAAAGCCCAGCTCAGCGGCCAGTTCAGCCAGCTGGGCTTGTACTCGCTGACAAATCGCACACCCGTCGCGCGTCAGCAATTCCACTTGCGGCCGGCTCATGGGCACCAGTGTGGCATTTCTCATTCCGACTGAATTGCGGCGGTGCCGGGCCGCCATTACGTTGCCGCTGTGGCTGCTGAGTTGCGCGTAGATCCGCAAGTGATGCATGGCTTTTCCGACGCGCTGCACGGTGCCGCCGAGGACCTGCGAAACCGGCTGACCGACCTCGACCGTGACGTCAGCGAAGTGCTGGCCGGATGGGATGGCGCGTCGGGCAGCGCCTACGCCTCGGCCTGGGAGCTGTGGCATCGCGGGGCCGGCGAGGTCCAGCTGGGGTTGTCCATCCTCGCGGAGGCATTAGCCCGCGCCGGCAACGGCTACCAGCAGAACGAGGCAGCCGCTCGGCAAGATTTGCGGGGAGTTGGCGATGTCTGAGGCGTTTCGGGTAGATCCCCAAGCGTTGGCCGACGCGGTGCAGCAGATGGCCGAATTCACCCGGCACGCCGAGAGCATGATTACCGAAATCGATTCGCTGGTAAGCAATTTGCATGCGGCGTGGTCCGGTGAAGCCGCCGCAGCCCATGCCGAAGCGCACCGGCACTGGGTCGCCGGCGAGGAGATGATGCGCGCGGCGTTGAGCCGGTTGCGGGCAGCGGGTGAGACCGCGCACGCCAACTACACCGGCGCGATGTCTACGAATTTGGCGATGTGGTCATGACCCGATGGCGCCGTTAGCGGTCGACCCCGCGGCGCTGGACGGCGCGGGCTCCGCGGTGGTTTCGGCCGGTGAAAGTTTGGGTTCGGTGGTTTCGACTTTGACCGCGGCACTTGCGGGTTGTGCGGGCATGGCCGGCGACGATCCAGTCGGCGCGGCGTTGGGCCGCAGCTACGACCTGTCCGCATCGAAGCTCGTCGAGGCGATGGTGACGACTCGCAACGGAGTGTGCGGCCTCGGGGATGGCGTGCGCGTATCGGCGCACAATTACTCGCTGGCCGAAGCGCTGTCCGATGTCAGCGGTCGTGGCGCTCCCCTTCCGGCACCGCCATTGACGACGGGTTTATCTGCGGGCCAAGCGCCGTCATCTGTAGGTACGACCATTGGTCCGCCGCCGGGCTGGGGGTGGGTGGCGCCGTACATCGGAATGATTTGGCCCACAGGCAATTCGGGAAGACTACGAGCCGCCGCCGCGGCATGGACCGCGGCGGGCACCGAGTTTGCACTCGCCGAACTCGAGGTCACGGCCGCTCCGATACAAGTCATTCGCGGCCAGCAAATGCCTGAGGGCCCGGCCATCGAGGCTGCTGTTTCCGACGCTTTTGCGAGCACCACCGCAGTCGTGCAGCAGTGTCAGTCGGTGGCGGCCCACCTCACCAATTACGCGGACCGAGTTGACGCCGTACACGCCGCGGTCCTGGATTTACTGGCGCGCATTTGCGACCCGATGACCGGGTTCAAAGAATTGTGGGACGTCCTGACCGGCGAAGACGAAGACGAAATCCGGCGGATCGCCAACGACATCCTCACGGTAATCGACCACTTCGCCGCCGAAGCCGCCGCGCTGCGAGCCCAGATCGCGGCCGTGGTGCCAGTGGCAGCCATGGCCGCAAGCAGGGTGTTCGGCTATGCCGTCAAGGGGTGGGGCCTTGCATTCACCGGGTTGGGACAGCGCTTAGAGGGCATCGGCGAGGAGGCCTTCGGGGTGGTCAAGGGACTCGCGGAGATCAGCCAGCCGCGGGCGCTTCTCGATCCAGTCGGCTACCTCAAATCGCTGGGGCAGGTGGAGAGCGGGTTATTGCCGCTAATCGGGGCGGGCGGCGAGCACGGTCCAGGTGTGTCGGAGGCCTGGAAACAGTTGGGTAAAGGGGTCGCCCACTGGGACGAGTGGAAGACCGATCCGTTTAAGGCGCTCGGGAAGACCGAGCTCGATCTGGCAACTCTGCTGCTGCCCGGCGGTCCGGTGTCGAAACTGGCCGACAGGTCTCGCCGAATCGCGGAGAGCTTGCGAAAGCCGCCATCGGAACTGCTTCCGGAGCCGAAGGTCGGCGCTCCCCGTACGCCACCGGCTGAGCGCCCGCCTGAGTCGAAAGTCCCGAAATCCGAGGCCCCGGCTCCCGCTGGTAAGCCGGAGCCTGCGCCAGCCGTTGCGCCGCCGCCACACAGTCCAGCAGAATCCAAGCCGCCGGTCGCCGCAAAGGCTCCTAGCGCAGCGTCGCCCAAGCCCGCGGTTGCGCCGCCAGAATCCGCGCCGCACCCGAGCCAACCAGCCGCGGGACAGTCTGTGCCGGCGGCTATCGATGAGCCCGCCGCGCCGATTCCTACGTCCACCCCGCCGCCAGCAGCCGGCCCGCCGCTTTCTGCTCGTGCGTCAGCCGCACCATCAGTGCCCGTGGACGGCCACCCCGTCGAATCGGCGCTCGCTCGCCCCGCCGAAGCTGGGCCTGCGGAGCATCATCCACTCGAAACAGCGGCGCCCTCCGAGAGCACGGCGCACCCGCCCGGAGATACCGACCCAGCTACTTCGGAATCGCCGCCCGATGGCGACGGCTCAACTGCCGAGCCTCCCGCCGATGACCCATCCGGGCCACACACCACGCCAGCGGATCTGCCTCCTTACCGCCTGGCGCAGTTGGAGCTCGCACAGTCGCCCCAACAGCTAGTTGACGATCTGCTAAAACGCGGGTGCCCGCGCGATATCGCTGAAACAGCGTTGAACAGTCCGTACAAAGGAATGACTCAGCAGGAGATGCTTGACAGCCATTGGGATCACGCAAAAGGGACCTGGAAGTGGCCGCTTGAAAACGGATTCGCCAACGGCGAATGGGACGTCGCCGACGCTATCTCGACTGAACTAAAGTTGGACAGAATCGGCGAGGTCAGCGGCCAGCGGGGGGACTTCATGGGCAGCGTTGGGGATACATATCCGCAACGCGCTCTCGCACCTGGAACCACTGGTGATTATCATGTCTTCCAAGGCACGGGCAGACAATTACCGAACGACTGGGAATTAAGATACGGTAAAGTTGGCGTGGCGTTTGATCAGCCGGGTGGAGGCACCCAATGGGTCGCGGTTAATATCAAGACCGGACAAAACATCCTGATTGACACGCTTATCGAGCACGGTTACCTGCGTAGACTACATTAGAATTGTCGTCAGGAAGGAACTAATTTTGAATATCACCACCGCAGATCAATTTGAAGATGAGCTGGCAGAATTAATCGTAAATTACAATTTATGGCGTAAGATCGCCAGCAAGGCAGGCCAACAACCATATGATGAACACGATTGGGAGGGAAACCGTCTATATTTTCGCATCGGTTATGCCGATCAGGCAAACGAGTGGCCGCGGTGGAAGCAGTTTGGAGATTGGGCAGCGTGGATCATCGAACCAACAACTGAAGGCTATTACAAAGTCGTCCACTCATTGTGGCATGAACGCGCGTCTGAACGATCAGAGGATGTGGTGGCCGTATTCTCAAAGATTGCAGACGCGGGAAAGTACGTAATACTCCGCGTTGGAGATTCCTGCCGTATGTATCTCGACCTCGAGACACTACCCATAAAATGGAGAGCAAGTGGGTTAAACCCACGAATCCGAATCACAACGCCAGCAGACGAAGCTCTCAATTATGTCGTCAAAATCTCGCCTGGCACGCGGAAGTCTTTCGCAGTGCAACACCTCAAACAATATTCGCTAGATGATGACGCGAGCCATTTTGCTTTCGCATACCCTTCCGCGGAGCTGGATATGCAGGTGCTCAGCCTTTCATATGGAAAATTGAATGCATTACTCATGGATGGTTTTCCCGAAAGCATCCTGTCGAAGATTTACTCTTAGAACAATTTTACCCAGGTCGAACCGCTAGTCCCACCAAAGGTCAGGATAAGTAATAAACCAGACCCAGCATGGATTTGAGGCATCATATGGTTGACTACGCAGTTGATCTAAGCAATTTTCCTCCGGCTTGGCATCGGATTGTCCGACCTGAGTTAGGACATTACCGCTCGGTAGCTTAGAGCGCATGGCTGTGACCTGCGGGTTCTTTGGTGAGGTTTCGGTGTTGGGGGTACTAGGCTAGGCGAGTAGTTTTGGGCCGTGGCGCACGTGCGGAAGGTGCGCACGACCTCGGGCGCGGTCGCGGTGCAGGTCGCGCGCAAGGACAACGGTCGGGTGGTGGTGCTGGCGCACTTGGGTTCGGCGCACATCGACGCCGAGCTGGGCGGAGCAAGAAATTTTATTTCCGCCACGTACGCAATTCTATATTGTAAGCAAGACATTAGATCCATAGACGGGCGGGGCGATCATTGAAATGATTGATCGATTCCGAAGGCCACCGTCTCCGAATCGATTACTCGGAAAAGTTGAAGGAGTGGCCGAAGTGGAAACAGTTTGGCGACTGGGCAGCGTGGATAATCGAACGCACAGTCGAGGGCTACTACACGGTAATCCGCTCCGTGCGACATGAGCGCGCCATTGAACGGTCAGAGAATGCGGTGGCCGTATTCGCGTCTGTCGCAGATGCTGGTAAGTACGTAATTCTGCAGATCGGAGACTACTTGCGTTCGTATCTTGGGCCAGAGACGCTAGCCATAAAATGGATGGCTACAGGATTGGACCCGCGTATCCAAGTAAGGCAACCCACGAAAGACGCGATAGATCAATTCACCCGATTTCGACCTGCCGGACCGGAATCCTTTTCGCAGCAAGGACTTCAAAAATATACAATTCAAGATGATCCAAGTCGCTTTGGCTTTGCATTTCCACGCGAAGCTCGGGACATGCAGATACTTGCTCTAACATATGACGAGTTAAATGCTTTGCTCCTGGATGGCATGCCCGAAGACATCACTTCAAAGATTTCATCTCATTGAGCGAGAAGATGGCTGAAAAGAGATTTTCTATACCAGAACAGGCAGGTGTCACACCGCCGGGTGAAGCGGAATTGGCAAACGCGCGAAAGCTGTTTGCTGAATTTCAGCGGAAAGTGAATGCGATACTCGCCGAGGACCGCGCGGCAGAGATCTCACCGAAGTTCTGGGACGATACTTCCGGTACCGAGTATGAACTCCGGAAGATCACGCAGAATCGCCTTCATATCGATAACGTCCGATCCGGCTTGAGCGGCGAGTCGACGACAGCATTGCATGATCGGAGGAGATTGAATTGAACTTGGGCACCGACGACTGTCCAGCGCCACTCGAGTATGCGACTGTCATACGCTATTACGAGCTCTGGCGACGGATAACGCAATCTACGGGGAACGCGCCGGATGATCCACCCGATTGGGAGAGTGGCCGCCTATATTTCCGTTCCGAATATGCGACGCAGGTGGCCGAGTGGCCAAAAGCAAAAGAATTCGGCGATTGGACGGCCTGGATTATCGAGCCTACACAAGAAGGCCACTACATCGTGCTTCGATCACTGAAACACGAACGAGCGAGCCGGCGGTCCGAAGAAATCGAGGCCGTATTTTCGCAGGTTTCCGCCGCCGGAAAATATATTATTGCCCATGTCGGAAACTGCCTGCGTTTAGATCTTAACCTTGACCCCTTGGTCAAATCTTGGGATCTCAGTGGGCAAAATTCACAGCTAGTAATAAGGCTGGCCCATAAGACAGTGGTCGATTATATGCTTCAAATCAGGCCCAATACCGATCGAGAATTCGCTGAAAAATACCTTAAACGTTACAGCAGTTTGAATGCTCCCGCGTCTTTTTGTTACGCATTTTCGGCTAAACAGAAGTACCTGCAGATCCTTACAATGACATTCCAGCAATTGAACGCCTCGTTGCTCAACGGGATGCCAGTGAGCATCACTTCTCAGGTTTCGCGCTGGGCCGACCAACTGGGTATTCCACCTAGTCCGGCAGATAAGCAATAGCAAAGCTAAGCAGCACATGGTTAGTTGCACAATTGATTTAAGCGGTTTTCCTCCCGCTTGGCATCGGATTGTCCGATCGTGGTACGCCTGGCAAGAGATCTTCCTGCGCGCAACGGGCAGCTTCCCGGGCAAGAATCAACGCGAACCACGGGGCGGGGAAACGCGAGAGGAGATTTTTTGGGGAGGACGACCGCCCGTTATGGTCGGCAACAACGAATTAGCGTTTGTTGACAATGCCGATGTCTCCTATTATCTCGTGTTGGAGGACGGCAAATATTATATCGATACCAAGGAAAGAGGATCGAGGGGTCGATACTGGATGTTCAGGAACTTTGAAGATGCCGAGAAATATTTGCTCTTCTTAATGAGTCAGATAGCACGACCTGGAAAATACACCGAATCCCCACGGTACCGCTGGTACCGGGCCGGCTTGGACCCGCGGGTAACCCTTGGGCGGCCGGATCCGACAAATTTTCCCGGACGAGTCAGTCTGACAGTGGACCAAGAAGCCAGGGACCGAGGATGGACAGGCGAAAGCGATGCCCCTGCAGCTTCACATGTCATCGTTCGCAGTTTCAACGAGCTTGATGCGGAGCTTCGCAGGGATGTCCCGCATGACTGGTTCAGTATCAACATCTCAGCGGCGCCTGAGTCCGTTTGCCATAGGGACAATTTGCAATGAGCAAGAAGATCGCTGGAAAGACATTTTCCACACCTGAAGAGGCAGGCGTTACACCGCCGAGCGAAGCGGAATTGGCGCATGCGCGGAGGCTTTTCGATGATTTCCAGAAGAAGGTAGACGCCATCGCTCCCGAGGATCGGGTGACGGATGTTTCACCCAAATTTTGGGACGATACTTCAGGCACTGAGTATGAACACCCGAAAGGCGATAAGGCCTGACTCTTGGGCACCGCTTCGGAAAGCTCAAACGATCGATCCTAACTGCCGATTCATCAGGGCATGCGATAAGTTCCGAAGGAATCGGCATAGTTCCCAGCTAGCGGCGAGCGCCGAGCAACCGTCATTCTCCAACAATCCTCGGACCAGACGGCCACCAGTACTTCCTTGCCCGACTTGATCGACCGATCAAGTGTCAACCGAACGAGGGATTCGAGTGGACCCATCGCCAATCTTCTATGCCACGATCAGCGACCTGATGCCTGCGCAATCGTGACAGTTTACAGACGGTGAAAATTAAGTAATATTCCGCGCTTGAGATCCGCTCGCGTGTATCGACACTTACGTCAGATGCAACGCAACATACGAAATTCTCTAATTGATCTCCGAAACCACAGCTGCAAGGCTCAAACGTACTCCTGACCGGCGCAGAATTGCGCCGGCGCCAAGCTAGCCAAAGAGAGACATTCTTGTGAACTACTCGTTGTTGCCGCCGGAAATAAGCTCGGCGCGGATGTACGGTGGCGCGGGCTCGGACCCGCTTTTTGCTGCGGCGGCAGGCTGGGACGGGCTGGCTGCAGAACTGAATGCGGCGGCAACGTCGTTCAGGTCAACAACGTCGGGTCTGGCCGATGGCGCCTGGCAGGGTCCCGCGTCGGCGGCCATGGCTGCCGCTGCGGAACCCTACGCACAATTGCTGACTGCCACCGGGGCAAAGGCCGAGCTAGCTGCCGTACAGGCGCGTGCTGCGGCGAACGTGTTCGAGTCAGCGCTGGCAGCCATGGTGCATCCCGGTGCCGTGAGCGCCAACCGCATTCGGCTGGTGTCGCTGGCAATGTCGAACATATTCGGGCTCCACGCCCCGGCGATAGCGGCCGTCGAAGCCGCTTACGAGGGAATGTGGGCGCAGGACGCGGCGGCGATGGCGGGCTATCACGCCAGCGCGTCGGCGGTGGTTGGGCAGCTTGCGGCATGGCAGCAAGTCACCCAAAACGTCAACTGGGGAATCGGCAACATCGGCGACAAGAATCTGGGCAGCGGCAACACCGGAAACAGCAACATCGGCAACGGAAACTACGGCAGCAGCAACCTGGGCAGCGGAAACGGCAATGTTTTCGTCGACGGCCAGACGTCAAGCTTCAATGTGGGCAGCGGAAATACCGGCAATTACAACTTCGGCAACGGAAACGGCGGCTTCAACGGCGCCGTGGGCAGCTTCAATGTCGGGAGCGGAAACCTCGGCAATTCCAACTTCGGTGGCGGCAACTTCGGCGACCACAACACCGGCTTCGGCAACTTCGGCAACTGGAACGTCGGCGTCGGAAACGGCGGACCCAACGCGGGACTTCAGGCCTCATCCGGCAACGCGAACGTAGGCTTCGGCAACGGTGGTAACAACAACTTCGGTGGCGGCAACACCGGTAACGCCAACGTCGGCTTCGGAAACGTCGGCAACAGCAACTTCGGGTTCGGAAACACCGGTAACGGCAACTTCGGCTTTGGCAACACTGGCCACGGCAACATCGGCATTGGACTCACCGGCGATCATCAGATCGGCTTCGGCGGCCTGAACTCGGGCAGCGGGAACATCGGCTTCGGCAACTCGGGCACCAACAACGTCGGCTTCTTCAACTCTGGCAGCGGCAATTTCGGTGTGGGGAACTCCGGCGTCACCAACACCGGCCTGGCGAATTCAGGCAATATAAACACCGGCATCGGGAACTCGGGCCTGATCAATACTGGTTTAGGAAACGCGCAGGTCGTCAATACCGGCTTCGGAAACTCGGGAGGCGTCAACACCGGGTTCGCGAATTCCGGCGACTACAACACAGGCAACTTCAACAGCGGCGACTTCAACACGGGCAGCTTCAATTCGGGTTTGTTCAACTCCGGCAGCCTGAACGGGGGCGATTACAACACCGGGTTCTCTAATTCCGGTTACGGGAACACCGGTATGGGGAACTCGGGCCAGATCAACACAGGCGGCTTCAACTCCGGCGCTTTGAACACCGGTTTTGGCAAATCGGGCGACGGCACCGATCCCAACTCGGGGTTCGGGAACACCGGCATTGGAAATTCGGGCTTCAATAACTCCGGCACCGGAAATTCGGGGATTGGAAACTCCAGCCCCCTGTTCGACTCTTTCAACTTTACGAACTCCGGAATCCACAATGCGGGCCAGTCGCTGACCGGGCTCAACAACACGGCTGCGATATCCTCAGGTTTTGGCAACGTGGGTCTCGGCCCCACCGGAATTCGTTGGGGTTCCGGCTTCGCGAACACGGGCTTCAACCAATCGGGTATCGGCAACTTCAGCCTTGATTTCAGCTCGGCCATCGCCGCTCAATCGGGTCTTGGCAACTTGGGTTTGTCCGACTCGGGCGCCTTTAACGCACTCGACCAAGTCTCAGGCTTCTTGCACCGGAACGCTTCGTAGAATCGCTCCCTGCAGATTTGCGGCAAGCCAGGGCTCGAACTGCTCGAGGGTGTAGCCGGCACTGCCCACCATCAGTTCGTACATGGCCGGGCTGGCCAGTGCCCATGCGGTATCCGCGGCTTGTTCTCGCGGGAGTTGCAGCACCTCGTCCGGAATGGTGGACAACAGCTCTTGGAACGTTCCGCGGCGCAGTACCTGTAGCTCTTGCCATTCTTCTGCGATCGCCTTGTCGACGGCAGCTCCTTCGCGGTAGGCCTGCCACGCCAGCGCTGAACGCTTGGCAATGGTGCAGAACCACGTCGCAATCTGAGCCAGCGTGCCGGCAGGCGTGTCTGGATGAAGCTGAGCCGCATAGTACTTCGGCGATGGCGTCGCGCCTGGCGTGAGCGTGCTGAACAGATATGCGCGCAACAGCGCGCGTTTGCTGCCCCAAGCCAGGTAGAGCGTTTGCACAGTGACCCCGGCGCGTTCGGCGATGCGGTTGACCGTGGCGGCGACGTAGCCGACCCGAGCAAATTCTTCGGCAGCGGCCTCCAGCAGCAGCCTGCGGGTCTCGGCGCGTGACGCGGCCCCGGCTTCACGCAACCGGGTCGTATTGCGAGGCCGCTTGCTCTCCACGCGGCATAGCCTACCCGAAAAGATTTTAGTGGAGCTAAAACGCATTAGAGTGCTACTCTACTGCGATGTAACCAGGCATTACGCACGTGGGAACCACTGCACGGTCGCTATCCGGTGGGTGACGAGCGGGCACCGATCCACTGCGCAACGAGGGTTGGAGGCGGTATGGAGCTTTATCAGCTGCGCTATTTCCAGACGGTCGCAGACGTCGGCACGCTGCGTGATGCCGCAGAGCGGCTGGCGGTTTCCCAGTCGACGGTCAGTCGGGCCATCGCCATGCTCGAATCCGAGATCGGGGTCGAACTGTTCACCCGGTGCGGGCGGGGCAATGAACTCAACCGGTTTGGGCAGGCGTTCCTGCGGGCAAGTCGAACCGCGCAGCGCAGTCTCGAGACGGCGGTTTCCGACGTGCGCCAGCTGGCGGGTGTCGACAGCGGGACTGTGGCGCTTGGATTTCTGGTGTCACTCGGCGCTGCGACCGTGCCCCGCTTGATCCGTCGCCATCATGAGCACCATCCCTGGTCGCGCTTCATATTGCGTCAAGGCTCTGGACCAGCACTGGTCGAAGACCTGACCAAAGGCGTGATTGACGTCTGCCTCAGCTATCCCATGGCATTCGACGACGCGCCCGGCGTGAAATGGCGCAACCTATTCACCCAGCAGCTTTACGCCGTCGTCGACCGGCAGCATCCGCTGGCTCACCGAGAGGTGATCGGCTTCGAAGAACTTGCCGGACAGCCGTTTGTTGCTCTCGACCGGGGCCACACGCTGCGCAGGATCTTTGACGACGCTTGCACGCGCCATTCGATCACGCCGACCATCGCCTTCGAGGGAACTGACCTCACCACATTGCGGGGCTTGATCGCTGCGCGGCTGGGGGTCGCCGTGCTGCCCAAAGCGGCCGCGCCGACTCCCGGCGTCGTCGAGATAGCGATCGACGATCAGCAACTGGTGCGACCGATCGCCATCGGCTGGATGACCAACAGGTATCTGCCCCCGTCCGGAGCCGCTTTCCGCGACAGCGTGATCGAGTCTTGCGGGTTGCCGGAACGCGATTCCGCGGGTCCCGTGCGTCGTATCGCGGGCTGAAATCGGCTGCAGATTCAGGAGTTAGCATGACGTCGCAATATCCAATCTATGACCGTCCCTGGAAGCGTCCCGGCGCCCGTCGATACGCGGCGGCCCGTCTTCGCAAGATCCTTCGTCCGCCCGTTCGGGTGGCGGCGGCTCCGGCCGATCTCGTGGCAGACCGCGACGTCGCTGTCCACCTGCGCGACGGTGTAGTGCTGCGGGTCAATGTCTATCGGCCTCATCGCGAGGGGCCGTTCCCGGTCGTCCTCTCAGCCCACCCATACGGCAAGGACAAGTGCCCCAAACACAGGGGGCGCCGCTGGAGCCTCAACCCGCAGTTTCGCATCATGCGTCAGACCGCCCCATTCGACATCTCCGACCAAACCAGTTGGGAGGCACCGGATCCGGTCTGGTGGCTGGCGCAGGGATACGCCGTGGTCAATGCCGATCTGCGCGGCGCCGGCAGTTCGGAGGGCGCCGGAGCCCTGCTATCCGATCAGGAAGCCCAAGACGTCTACGACCTCGTCGAGTGGGCCGGTGCTCAGCCATGGTCCAGCGGCAGCGTCGGTATGCTTGGCGTGTCGTACCTGGCCATATCGCAGTACAAGGCGGCCGCGCTGGCCCCGCCCAGCCTGAAGGCGATTTGTCCCTGGGAAGGCCTCACCGACGCCTACCGCGATCTATTCACGCCGGGCGGAGTCGTCGAAAACGGATTCTCCCGGATATGGCAGGCCGGAATCAAACACACCATGCGCACCACTGAAGACCTTGGCGTGCAACGCAAGACGCACCCACTTCACGACCAGTGGTGGCAGTCACTGATACCCGACCTCGGCAAGATCGAGATCCCGATGCTCGTCTGCGCCAGCTTCTCGGACAACAACCTGCACAGTCGCGGATCCTTCCGCGCATTCGAACAGGTAAGTGCGACAGACAAATTCGTCTACACCCACCGTGACGGAAAGTGGGCCACCTTCTACGGCGACGACGCCCGCCTGGCCCAGCTCGCCTTCTTCGAGCGCTACCTCAAACACCGCGACGTGCCGAAGCCGCCCCGAGTTCGGCTCGAAGTCCGCGAACGCGGCGACGTCATTTCCGAGGTGCGCACCGAGCAGGAGTGGCCGCTGGCGCGTACACAATGGCGCGATCTCTACCTCGCCGAAGAAGGGCACCTTGATACCTTGGCACCGACGGTGGACGGATCTGTCACCTTTCGGACCCGGCGACGCGCGGCGGCATTCACCTTCCCCGTGGCGGCCGATCTCGAACTCACCGGCCCGATGAGCTTGGCGCTATGGGTGTCCGTCGACGGCGCCGACGATGTAACGCTGTTTGCCGGAGTCGAGAAATGGATTGGCGACCAATGGATTCCGTTCGAAGGCTCCTACGGCTTTGGCCGCGATCGGGTAACGACGGGCTGGCAGCGCGCGTCTTTGCGTGAAATCAACACGCAGCAGTCCACTGAATACGAGCCAGTCCACACTTTCCAACGACGGCAACCTCTGTCGCCCGGCGAAGTCGTTCCCGTCGAAGTCGCACTCGGGCCATCGGCCACCGCCTTTCACGCCGGCGACCGCATCCGCCTGCTGGTTGCGGGCCGACAACTCGCACCGCGCAATCCCCTGTACGGCGCTTTTCCGGCCCTCTACGTGCCGGGCCCGCCGGCGCGGTGCACCCTGCATTGGGGAGCCCACCGGCCGGCCCGGCTGCGGGTTCCTGTCATTCCGGCATAGCGCACGCTGACCCACTCCCACATCGAATCGATATTTAGTCCTGTTCGTCTCCGTAAAATGGGTTCGCAATATCTTGTTCGATTCATAGTTGCCATTTATCGCGTCAAAATTGATTCGAATTGATCAGCAGTTGCAGGGGCTGGGCGTAGTACTTACGCTTGCCGTGCCCGTAATCAGTACCCTGAGCATACGGGACTCTTGCGCAACCGCCAGCCGATGAACTTTTGGTTCAGCAAGCCTCGCAAGGGATCTTAATACTTGGAAATCGGCGGGGAATTTGAGGTCTAGTATGTCGAATGCGTTCGCAGGAAATACCCAATGACGGCGGCAATGTGGATGAGTTCGCCGCCGGAGGTGCATTCTGCGTTGCTTACCGCCGGTCCGGGCCCCGCACCGTTGGTGGCCGCCGCCGCAGGATGGTCATCGCTGAGCGCCGAGTATGCAGCGGTGGCCGAGGAACTCACCACAGTGCTAGCCGCGATTACCGCCGCAGCATGGCAAGGACCAAGCGGTGAAATCTGCGTGGCGGCATATGCGCCGTATCTGACGTGGCTGGTGCAGGCCAGCACCGATAGCGCGGTCACCGCCGCTGCTCACGACGTTGCAGCTACGGCCTATGTCAGTGCGCTGGCGACGATGCCGACATTGGGCGAGTTGGCGGCCAACCATGCCACCCATGCGGTGCTGGCCGGCACGAACTTCTTCGGCATCAACACCATCCCCATCGCACTCAACGAAGCCGACTACGTCCGAATGTGGATCCAAGCCGCCGCCACCATGAGCGCCTATGAGGCCGTCTCTGTCTCTGCGCTAGCCTCAGCACCGCACACCACCCCGCCACCTATCATCATCAAATCCTCGGCGGCGGCGGTTGTGGGCAGCATTGCGGCCAATCTGGTCGTTACTCTGACCCCAATTGAGCAATTGCTGCAGGCGCTATTCGTATTTCTGCTACAAGAAGCGATAGATCTCTTTTTATTGGCCGGATACTCATTGGTGGCGATTGTATTTTCGCCGATCCTTGTTGTTGAGGCCCTACTAATACTACTGTCTGGCGACGTTGCCGATGCGCTTGCGTTGCTGCATGTTGTCTATATGCTTTGGGATTTGGTCGCCACAGTGGCTTTTCAGGTCTTGATAAATCCCTTCTTGTTCGCGGACGCAGTTATTGAATGGATTCTCGGTGGCGGGGTTACTTTGGGCGCGACGTCAGCTGTGGCAAGTCCTCTCGTGGCAACGCCCGCCGGTTCGATTGCGGGGGCTTCGGCCGTTGCGCCAGCTGCATCAGCGGTAACGGTCGGGGCTGCGTCCGCAGCGCCGGCGTCAGCGGTGTCAGTTGCCCGCGGCGCTGCAGTCACGGGGTTTGCCGGGTCTCAGACTCACGGCGATGCGGCGCCAGCGGGCGGCTTGGCCACGATCGGTGGCGATGGCTGTGGCGGCAGAACTGCGGTGCCGATGCTGCCGAGGACCTGGGGGGCGGGCGCAACATAAACCGTTCCCGGCATAGCGGGCCTTTTAGGGCGTCCGTCGGAAAATGAGGGCCCGGGCGCGCGGGCGGAATTTGGGCCTCGGCAGAAATTCGACTCGCATCTCGGGGTGCGCTGCCTTACCCAGGGCGGTGAAGGCCGAAGGGCTGTAGGCACGCAGATGGCTGATGAGGGCGTCATGCATGACCGCGCGTGCGGCAGCGAGCGGACGCACCCGAACCGCGATGATGAGCGGGATGACCAGCGGCATCAGCAACAGTCCCAGAGACGGCCACCGCATCAGGTCGACGATGAGAAACGTTTTGCCGACGCGGGTGGCATCGGCGATCGCGTTGACAGCCACGGACGGGGGCAGGTGATGGAAGGCATAGGCGAAGACGACCAGGTCGTAGCTGTTGTCGGGGTCGTTGATATTGGTGGCGTCCACGACCTTCGTTCTCACCCTGGGGTTGCGCCCGAGTGGACCGCTGGCGACGTTGTGCACCGAATGCGGGTCCAGGTCGCTAATGGTGAGCTCGGCGGTTGGGTGTAGCCGCAGAATCTGCTCAGATAGACGGCCGTGACCGGCACCCAGTTCGAGAATGCGGGGCTTGTCGATCCCGGCGACAAGATTGACTACGTACCCGGCGATCGTCTCGTGTGTGCCATTGCGGGTGCCCATATCGTCTAGCGCGGTGACAACGTACTGCTTGGTTTCGTCGGGTACGTCGTAGCGGTCGATGTATTCCAGTACGTCGGTTTGCAGCCGACGGTCCAGCCAGGACGAATCTGGGCCGCCGCGAGGCATCGACTCGATCGCAAGGGCCGCGGGTGTTGTCATCAGTTAAGCGTCCCCGCAACGTGCTAAGGCGTCTAGTAGAAGCTTTTGAACCAACCGTTGCACCCGGCGAAAGCAATGAACGGGCTGCGGCGGCCTATTGACTCGTGGTCACGGCCGGACAGCGCCGCCGTCGGGCGAACCGACGCCGGCCGGTGGCCGGCCCCGCGCCGGCGAGTGACCGTTCGGGGGCGGCAGCAACAAGGCACGCACCAAACGACGGGGGCCCGAGGACCGCAGCATCAGGCTGGCCGGGCGCGGACGGACCCGTTGCGGCCACCAGAACCAGCGCCCGAGCAAGGCGGCAATGGACGGCGTCATGAACGAACGCACGATCAGCGTGTCGAACAGCAAGCCCAACCCGATCGTGGTGCCGATCTGGCCGATGATCCGCAAATCGCTGAACACGAAAAGGGACATGGTGACCGCGAATACCATGCCCGCGGCGGTTACCACTCCGCCGGTGCCGGCCATCGCACGGATGATTCCCGTATTCAAGCCGGCACCGATTTCTTCTTTGAGCCGAGAGATCAGCAGCAAGTTGTAGTCGGATCCCACTGCCAAAAGCAGAATCACCGACATCGCTAATACCATCCAGTACAGCTTGATGCCGAGAATATCTTCCCAAACCAGCACGGAAATCCCGAAAGACGCACCCATCGAAAGCAACACGGTTCCAACGATTACCGCGGCGGCGACAATACTTCGGGTGATGATCATCATGATGATCAAAATCAGACTGATTGCGGCAATGCCGGCGATCAGAAGGTCATACAGCGCGCCCTCTTGAATATCCCTGAATGTCGAGGCGGTGCCACCCATATAGATGGCAGCGCCTTGCAAAGGAGTTCCCTTAATCGCCTCTACTGCCGCCTGCTTTATGGGGACGACACGAGAGATGCCCGTCTGCGACGCCGGATTACCGTCCAGCGCGATGATGAAACGGGCAGCTTTGCCGTCGGGCGACAAGAACATCTTCAGGCCGCGCTTGAAATCTGGATTCTCAAAAGCCGACTGCGGCAGATAGAACGAATCGTCGACTTGCGCGGCGTCAAAAACCCGGCCCATCGCTCCGGGGTCCTTAGCGCTACTGGTGTCGGACTGCTTATACAACGACTGCAGCGTGTTGTGCCAGACAATCAACTGGTCACGCATGAGCGTCATCGTGTCGATCATGATGGGGATCTGGGCCCGCACCTGCGGCAAAAGCGTAACCAGGATGTCCAGATTCTTGACGAGATACTCGAGCTTTTCACTCAATTGGTCGACGCTGTCGAACATGTCGAATATTGAGCGTATCGACTGGCAGACCGGGATGTCGTAACAGTGCTTTTCCCAGTAGAAATAGGCACGAATCGGCCGGAAGAAGTCCTCGAAGTCGGCGAGCCGGTCCCGCAGGGTATCGGTGATATCCGACATGTCGTGCGTCAGATGGTCCATGTTCACCGTGGTATCGATGATCTCGCCCATTAGCCGGTACATCGTGTGCATCGTGGCAATTGTCGTATTCATGGCGTCGACCTGGACCAGCATGTCGTCCAACCGAGCTCGCATGAATTGCATGTTCTCGCTATTGGAGACGCCCTGCATGCTGATGACGAACGGCAGCGATGCGTGCTTCATGGAGGTGCCCAATGGCCGGGTGATCGCCTTGACCTGCGCGACGCCCGGGGTGTGGAAGATGCCTTTGGCGACCTTATCCAGCACTAGCATGTCCACTGCATTGCGCATGTCATGATCGCTTTCGATCATGAGCACCTCGGGGTTGAGCCGAGCTTGCGAGAAGTGCCGGCCCGCAGCCGTATCCCCGACATTCGACGGCATACTGGCCGGCATGAACCTGCGCAGGTCGTAGGTCGTCTTGTAACTCGGCAGGGCGAGTAGGCCGATCAGGGCGATCAAGATTGACATTGCCAGAATCGGGCCGGGCCAACGCACAATCGCGGTGCCGATGCGGCGCCACCGTCGCGTGTTCGTCCGGTGGTGGGGATCAAGGAGCTTGAAAAAGCTGGCCAGCGCCAGCACGGCCGGCCCGAGGCTGATCGCCGCCAAGACCGCAACGAGCATGCCTATGGCGCACGGAGCGCCGATTGTCTGAAAATAGGGCAGTCGGGCAAAGCTCAGGCAATACATGGCGCCGGCAATGGTCAGCCCCGAGCCCAGGATTACGTGAGCCGTTCCGTGAAACATTGAGTAGAAGGCGGTTTCCCGATCTTCGCCGGCGTATCGAGCCTCGTGATATCGACCGAGCATGAATATCGCATAGTCGGTGCTGGCCGCAATGGCCAGGAGCACGAGCAGGTTGGTTGCGAAGGTGGAAAGGTTGAAAACGTTGTGGTACGAGAGAAAGGCTATGACCCCGCGAATTGCGCCCAAGTCAATTCCGACAATCACCAGGACAAGAATCATGGTGACGACGGAGCGGTATATGAAGAGGAGCATTACCGCGATCACCAGGCTGGTTATCAAGGTGACCTTGGCGATACTTTTGTCGCCGGCCTCGGATTGGTCGGCATTAAGCGCGGTCGGGCCGGTGACATAGGCCTTGAGGCCCGGAGGCGCCGGTGTGGTGTCGACGATATGCCGCACGGCGGCTACTGACTTGTATGCCGCCGTTTCGTTGTTGCCGACGAGGTAGATCACGACGTATGCGGCTTTATCGTCGGCGCTCTGAGATCCGGCTGCGGTCAGGGGATCGCCCCAGAAATCCTGAATGTGCGCGACGTGGTGGGTATCTGCGGAAAGTCGCTTGATCAACTCGCTATAAAAGCGGTGCGCGTCGTCGCCGAGTGGATTAGTGCTTTCCAGCACAACCGTGACGGTGTTATCGGAATCAAACTCATTGAATACCTGACCAATGTGCTTCACTGCCTGAATCGATTCGGCGTCGTGCGGGGTCATCGACACCGAGTGCGCTTTTCCGACCTGCTCCAACTGCGGCACGGTGAGATTGACGATGCCGGTCAGTGCCAGCCAGAACAGCACGATCACTATTGCAAACCGCTGAATCATCCGTGGCAGGAAAGGCCGCCGTGCAGTTGGAGCGGGGTCCAGCTCGGTCATGCCGCTGATACCTGGCAGATTGTCAGGGCTTTGAGGCCGTGCTCAGATTGCTCGTCCTTGACTGTGCCGTTAACAAGGATCCGGCAGCCGATCACGTCGCCGTTACTCTGCGCCAATAGGTTGACGGTGACCGAAGACAGCGTGGTCGAAACGGTTGTGGACCACGGCAGCGGTATGTTCTCGAGTTTTTGCACCTTGGCATCTGGATCCAGGTAGGTGATTCTTGCCGTCGGTGCCGGGCCGAACACTTCATACGTCACGTGCTTCGGGTTGAATTGGGGGAAATCGTCGTCGGCCTTCATCCGCACCACAGGAAGCTCGTGAGCGCCGAAAATGCGGTGCAGCCGATAGATAGTGGACCCGGCGACAATCGCCACCGCGATCACAGCCAGCAGCAGCCACCCTCGCTTCACAGCCCTGGTAATCCGAATCACGCTCGTGCCCCGTTTCGACCCCGGTTTGGTCCGTCTAAGGTGCAGCTGAGAGCGCCCATAGCGCGAACCCGTACCTCCCAAAAAATCCGATCCGCGTACTCACCCGATGTCATGTTGAGCCAGCAGCGTAGACGCTACCGCTGGCGCGCTAAGCACCGCTAAGCATTTCGAATTTCGAATACATCTTGTTACGCCCGCTTCGCTGCGTAAGGCCGTCCGGCATTCCAAAATCGGACTGTGCCCGCGCGGCAGGCGCGGCTCCTGCCCGCAACGCACTTGCCGGATAGGGTTTGGTAGCGGTCGCAGCGTGGGCGGCCGGACACAGCGATATGGGCACAGCGATATGGGAGGTGTGTGATGGCTTCCTATCACTTGGGGCTCCCCGGCAGCGGCGACCACACCAGCCGCGTCGACCTGGAATCGCTGGCCGGCAGTGCCAGCGCCGAACGGGCGCTGGACGACATGCGTGCCGACGACGACAACCGGCGGCAGCCGCCGGTTGACCTGACCGCCGCGGCGTTCTTCGACGTGGACAACACCCTGGTACAGGGCTCCTCAGCGGTCCACTTCGGCCGCGGACTGGCCGCTCGCGACTACTTCACCTATCGCGACGTCCTGGGTTTCATCTATGCCCAGGCCAAATTTCAGCTGCTGGGCAAGGAGAACAGCAACGACGTCGCCGCCGGCCGGCGCAAGGCACTGGCATTCATCGAGGGCCGGTCGGTCGAGCAGCTGATAACCCTGGGCGAGGAGATCTACGACGAGATCATCGCCGACAAGATTTGGGCGGGCACTCGCGAACTCACTCAAATGCATCTCGACGCCGGTCAGCAGGTGTGGCTCATCACCGCGACACCCTATGAGCTGGCAGCCACCATCGCCCGCCGGCTGGGTTTGACCGGCGCCCTGGGCACCGTCGCCGAATCGGTCGACGGGATATTCACCGGCAGGCTGGTCGGCGAGATCCTGCACGGCAGCGGCAAGGCACACGCGGTGCGGTCGCTGGCCATCCGCGAGGGACTCAACCTCAAACGCTGTACCGCCTACTCCGACAGCTACAACGATGTGCCCATGCTCTCGCTGGTGGGTACCGCTGTCGCCATCAACCCCGACGCCCGGCTACGCAGTCTGGCGCGCGAACGGGGATGGGAAATTCGCGACTTCCGGACGGCTCGCAAGGCCGCCCGGATCGGAGTGCCGTCAGCCCTGGCGCTGGGCGCCGCGGGTGGTGCGCTGGCGGCTCTGGCGTCTCGACGGCAATCCCGCTGATAGGCTGCGCCGTTAGCTAGCCGGGCAGTAGCGCCTAGCAATCAATCGAGCGGAGAGCGGCAGCGGCATGACACTTCCCGAAACCACCCAAGGGATCATCGGTAGCCATTACCGGGCGCCGGACTACTTCCTGGTCGGACGCGAGAAGGTGCGAGAGTTCGCGATCGCGGTGAAAGACGACCATCCGTCGCACTACAACGAGCCGGACGCGGCCGAGGCCGGCTACCCCGAACTGGTGGCGCCGTTGACGTTCCTGGCGGTTGCGGGCCGGCGCGTGCAGCTGGAGATCTTCACCAAGTTCGACATCCCGATCAACATTGCCCGGGTCTTTCACCGCGACCAGAAATTCAAGTTTCACCGGCCGATCGTGGCCCACGACAAGCTTTACTTCGACACTTATCTAGACTCGGTTATCGAGTCCCACGGCACCGTGCTCGCTGAAATCCGCAGCGAAGTCACAGATGCTGAGGGCAAACCCGTGGTCACCAGTGTCGTCACGATGCTGGGTGAGGCCGCGCACCAAGACGCTGGCGCTGAAGAAACCGTCGCCGCAATTGCATCCATATCTGCCGGAAAGTAGGGTCCACTCAATGACGTCACAGGGTGAAACAGGCGGAACGCAACTAAAGCCGCCGGTCAAAGACGTGCAGTCGCATTACGACCGATCAAACGAGTTCTTCAAGTTGTGGCTCGATCCTTCGATGACCTACAGCTGCGCCTACTTCGATGAGCATCCCAATATCGATCAGCCGCAGACCAAAACACTCGAAGAGGCGCAGTTCGCCAAGCGCAAACTGGCCCTGGACAAACTCAACCTCGAGCCTGGCATGACCCTGCTCGATATCGGTTCGGGCTGGGGCTCGACCATGCGTCACGCCGTCGAGCACTACGACGTGAACGTTATCGGTCTAACGCTGAGTGAGAACCAGCTGGCGCACTGCGAGGCGAAGTTCGCCGAGATGGACAGCCCGCGGCACAAAGAGGTGCGCCTGCAGGGCTGGGAGTTGTTCGACGAGCCCGTCGACCGCATCGTGTCGCTCGGCGCATTCGAGCACTTCGCCGACGGGGCGGGCGACGCCGGATACGAGCGCTACGCCACCTTCTTCAAGAAGTACTACAGCCTGCTGCCTGACGACGGCCGGATGTTGCTGCACTCGATCGTGGTGCCCACCGCCGCAGAAGGTAAGGCGATGGGCCTCAAGACCACGATGACTCTGCTGCGCTTCATCAGCTTCATCCTCAAGGAGATCTATCCCGGCGGTAAGTTGCCCCAGGTGGAGCAGGTCGACCGGTATTCGACCGAGGCGGGCTTCAAGATCGACCGCCACCACTTCATCGGCAAGAACTACGTTCCCACCTTGAACTCCTGGGCCGACGCCCTGGAAGCGAACAAGGAAAAGGCCATCGAACTCAAGGGCCAGCAGGAGTACGACACCTTTGTGAAGTACCTGCGGGGATGCTCGGATCTGTTCCGCGACGGCTACACGAACGTCTGCCAGTTCACGCTGGTCAAATAGGTCCCGTCGATAACCCCCGGTGGCTCAGCCGCCGGGGGTTATTTGCTGGAGTGGCTCAGCCCTGGATCAGCCGAAGAAGATGTTGCGCCGCCCGGCCAGTAGCCGGTACAGCGTCTGCTGGATCGTCTCACGGACCTGGTCGGTCAACTCGAAGGTGACCATCGGGTCCTCGGCGTCGGTGGTGGCATAGTCCGCGGTGTGAATCGGCTCGCCGAACGCGATCCGCCACTTCGACGGCAGCGGCACCAGACCGGCCGGGCCGGCCAGCGGGAACAAGGGCGTGACCGGGAAGTACGGCAGGCCGAACAATCGCGCCAACAACTTGACGTCCGTCAGCATCGGGTAGATCTCTTCGGAGCCGATGATCGAGCACGGCACAATCGGCGCCTTGGTGCGCAGTGCGGCCGAGACGAATCCGCCGCGCCCGAATCGCTGCAACCGGTAGCGGTCCTCGAAGCGCTTACCGAGACCCTTGTAGCCCTCGGGGAACACCGCGGTCAGCTCGCCGGAGGCGAGCAACCGGTGCGCGTCCGTCGTGCAGGCCATGGTGTGGCCCGCCTTGCGGGCGGCCTCCCCGACGACCGGCAAGTCGAACACCATGTCGGCAGCAAGAAGTCGCAGATCCCGTTCCGCGGGATGCTCGTCGTGAACCGCCACCGACAGCATCAACCCGTCGAACGGCAGAACCCCGGCGTGGTTGGCGACTACCAGCGCGGCACCCTCGCTCGGAATGTTCTCGATGCCGCTGACTTCCACGCGGAACCACGACCTGAAGAAAAATCTCAGCAAAGGCCGAATGATGGCGCTATTGAAGTGCGGGTCGAATCCGAATTCGTCGACGGTGTAATCGCCGGTGAGTCGTTGACGGAGAAATCCGGCAACCGCGGCAACGCGTTGCGCGAGATCACTCAGCGGCGCCTCGGCCGTCGACGTCGTTCCGGCTGCCCGGCGGTGCTCGTCGATTTCGCGAACGACCGCAGCGATCTGTTCGGCCGATGCCCGGCCATTCGGGTCCGACAGTAACGACGGGTGCTGACGGGACGCGTCAGCCCGTTGTCCGGCGCGTCTGCGCGCTGCTACCCGACCCCGATTCGTGTGCAGTGGAATGACATTCGCTCTGTTTTCACCCGCCACGATATCTACCTGACCCCACCCCATGGAATTGGATTTCGGCTGCCCCATCGCTGTGCTAGGGCTACCGCGCGACCTTCCCAGGAGCGTACCCGATGTGGGTCGATAATGGGAGTCAAGCTGCGGCCGCGCACGTAGTCGTCGAAAGCCTCGGCCGTCGTCCACTTGGGCTGATAGCCCAGTTCGGTACGCATTCTCGTGGTATCCATCACCCGCCCGTAACTTAAATAATCAAATTGATCGCGAGTGATTTCGGTATAACGATTAGCTCGTCTCAGCGAATCAAGAGCCCACACCCCAAAACCGGGTACCGGCAGCGGAATTCGGCCCGCGCGCCGGATCGCCTGCGACAGCATGATGATGCCGTCGGCGCCGATGTTGAACGTGCCGGCCTTGCCGGCCATCGCGGCGCGTTCCAGTGCACCCAGTGCATCCTGCTCATGCAGTAGCTGCAAGCGTGCATCGCGACCGAACATCGTCGGCACGAAAGGCCCGGCTAAGTAGCGGGACAGCGTGGTGTCCATGGCCGGACCGATCATGTTGGCCAACCGCAGGATTGTCACCGCGATGTCGGGCCGGCGCCGGCCCAGGCCGCGCACGTAGCCCTCGATGTCGAGGCTGTCCTTGGCGAAACCCTCCCGGAAGGGACGGCGGCTGCTGCTGTCCTCGGTGAAGATCGCCGGGTCATGCGCGCTCGACCCGTAGACCTCGGACGTCGACTTCAGCACCACGCGACGCACCGAGGGCGCCTTCTGACAGGCCGCGAACAGTTGCATCGCGCCCATCACGTTGATTTCCTTCAACGCCGCGCTGCCGCCGGACCGCGGCGCGTAGGACGCGGCCGCGGCGTGCACCACCGTGTCGACGTCGCCGTTGCGAATCACCTTGGCAATAAAGGGATTTCGGATATCTGCGCGAACGAATTCGGCACGGCCCATCCGGCGCAGCATGTCCTTGCTGGGTGCGATGGCATCGACCGCGATGACCCCGTTGATCAGAGGGTTCTGCGCCAGCCGCGCCGTCAGGTACCCGCCCAGAAACCGGCAAGCGCCGGTGACCAGCACCACCTTCGGGTAGTGCACGTTCTCGCTGCCGCCGATTGCGCCGCCATCCCCACCGTTGGCCGAATCCACCCCGATAGCCTAGCCGCGCAGAGAAACGGGCGCGTTACAGCAGGGTGACGGTCCGCGCGGGCCAGGGCTCTTGGCCTTACTTGCCAAGTTTTCTGCGTTGCACCCGAGTGCGGCGCAGCAGCTTGCGGTGCTTTTTCTTCGACATGCGCTTGCGCCGCTTCTTGATTACTGAACCCATGAACTCCGCTATCTGCCCCGTGACCACTTCTTGAAATGACCCGGTCACCTTACCCGGCGTGGCGTGTGGAACACCAAACCGGGCGCTGGATCAGACTGCTGTGGTCGGGGCTAGCCGGCGTCGAAGTACGAGGTCTCCAGCATGTCGTGGACGGCCTTGGCATGTACCCGGAACGACCGCCCAACCCGCACCGCGGGCAGTTCGCCGTTGTGCACCAGCCGGTACACCGTCATCTTGGAGACCCGCATCAGCGCCGCCACCTCGGCGACGGTGAGAAATTGTGTCCGGCCCTGTTGCGCTTCGACCGAACCGGTGTCCCGTCCTTTACTTGCAGAATCCCGTGCCGACGGTCCGTTGGTAGACGTCATTGCAACCCAATCGTGTCAGGCCCGCGCAATGCCAGCGGCTTCCCCTCCGCTGGCACCCACACGTGCATACACAGAGGAGAATAGCGGGACTAGTGGGGTTACTGGTACTGGTGGGGGACAATCAGTTCAAAAAACCTGAATTATTCAGATGTAATTCTTAGCTGCTCAGAGCGTGTTTTGGCGGCCTGAACGGCAGCGTCGACGGCTATCCGAAATCCACCGCGTTCCAGTTCCCGCAGGGCAGCCGCGGTCGTGCCGCCCGGTGAGGTGACCGACGCCCGCAGCTCAGCCGGTGAGGAGTCGACGCGCAAACCCAACGGCTCGCCATCGGCGGTGCGCCGCTCCTGGTTCATCCGCTCCAGCAGCATCGCCGCCGATCCGGCCATGGTCTGTGCGGTCAGGTCGGTGGCCACCTGCCGGCTCAAACCGACCGCGACACCGGCATCCACCAACGCCTCCACCAGCAGGAAGAAATATGCCGGGCCGGAGCCGGACACCGCGGTCACGGCGTCCATCTGCGCTTCGGGCACGGTCAGCACGGCGCCGACGGCGTCGAACAGGGCGGAGGCCTCCTCGAGCTGCTGCGGGGTGACGAACCGCCCCTTGGCCAGCGCAGTGACGCCGGCCCCGACGAGTGCCGCGGCATTGGGCATCGCCCGGATCACCGGCGTTCCGGCCGGCAGCTTGGATTCGAAGAACGTGATGGTGATGCCTGCCGCCACCGTGACGAACACCTGCTCAACGCTGTCGTTGTCGGCCGCGGCCGCCGCGTCGGCAAGGTCGTCGACCACCGCCTCGACGTCGGCGGGCTTGACGGCGACGACGACGAACGTCGCGTTCTCGACCGCGTCTTTCACCGACGTCACCAAGACGGAATAGGTCTCGGATATGTACTTGGCCCGATCCGGCATCCGTTCGGCCACGACTAAGTCCTTGACCTGCCGCCCCGCCCGCAGCAGACCCGACAGCAATGCCTCACCGATGCTGCCGCCACCGACGATCGCAATTCTTGCCATGCCCGAAAGCATCGCAGATGCCGCGATCTAGCCGCCCCGCCGGGCGGGCACTAGGGCCAGCTGGCGCGACTGGGCCACGATGCGGCCCGACTGGTCGACGACGATGTGGTCCTCGTCGAACCAGTCCTGCCCGATCTCCGTGCAGGTGCACACCACGCGCAACCAGCCATCGACGGGCAGGGCGCGGATGAAGGCGGTGAGTTGGACCGTCGGCGCCCAGCCGGTGCGGTCCACCGCAAAGGTCACCGGCGCCGACAAATCCCCGCACATGAGCGCGAACAGCGCATCCGGAGCGACGCCGCGCGGACGGGCCCACATCTGCAGCACCGGCGGGCGCCCATCGGTTACCCGGGCCATGGTGGACAGCAACGGCCGCACATCGCAGCCTTCGCCCAGATGCACCAGCCCGGCCAGTCGATGGCCCGGCCCGATCGGTTCGACGCCCTCGGGCGGTTCCGGCGCCATCAGATCCACCACCGGGTTCGCCGAAAGCAGGGGCACCCCTTGATGTTCCGGCTCGCCCAGCGTCACCACGGCATGCACCGCGGTGCGATCGCCCTGGTTGAGCTCGACATCGACCACGCTGATCCGGCGCCCGCGCTTGCGGATCGACGTCACCACCTGCAGCCCGCCAGGATCAGGCGCCCACAGGAAATTCGCCGAGACGGCGACGGGCTGCAGCGCCCCTCCCTCGTGTCCGCCGTGTGCGATGCGCGCGGCGTTGGCACACAGCGCCACCATCGCGCCGCCGTGCACCTTCGGCCCGATGGTCCAGTGCTTGTTCAGTTCGCCGGCAAACACCCGGCCGGTCGGGCCGGAGTCGAGCTCGCGCAGCGCCATCGCGGCGGTGAATAAGGCCGTCATCAGCGCAGCAGATGCGTCCGGGCGAACTGCAACGACTCGGCCAGCATGGACTCGCGCTCGTAAGCCGAACGCGCGCTCGAGGTGGACACCTCCAGGATCACGTGACCGGCGAAGGCGCCGCCGGCCAGCATCTGGCACACCTCGGCGGTGGGCTGGGTACCACGGCCAGGCACCATGTGCTCGTCGGCGGGCAGTCCGCTGCCGTCGCACAGATGCAGATGGACCAAACCCGAGGCCATTCGCCCGGCCATTTCCAGTGCGTCGGTGCCTGCGGTCGCCGTGTGCGAGAGGTCCAGCGTGTAATGCGCGTGGTTGCCGTCCAGCGGGTCGTAGGACGGCGCAAACGCCGAAATGGCTGCGCCCGGTCCGCCGCCACGTTTGCGCATGCGCTCGCGCGACTGGTCGGCCCCGAAGAGCCGATCCGCCCGAAACGGAAACATGTTCTCCACGGCCACCAGCACGTCGCTGGACGATTCCAGGGCGGCGACCTGCTCGCTGAAGCCCTCGGCGTAACGCCGTTGCCACCGAAACGGCGGATGCACCACCACCGTCTGCGCCCCCAGCTCTTCGGCGGCTCGCACACTGCGGTCCAGCTTCACGATCGGATTGGCACCCCACACTCGCTGCGAGATCAGCAGGCACGGAGCGTGCACGGATAACACCGGCATGTGATAGCGCCGCGACAGCTTGCGGACAGCAGCGATGTCCTGGCTGACCGATTCACCCCAGACCATCAGCTCGACCCCGTCGTAGCCGAGCCGGGCCGCGTACTCGAACGCGGCCTCCGCCCGCAACGGGTACACGGAGGCCGTCGATAGGCCGACTTTGATCGCTGGGCGCAAGTCTGCCGGTGCCTAGCCCGATTGCAACAGGGCCAGCGGTCCCAGGGTGATCAGCGCCCCCACGGCAACCGCGATCAACGTACTGGCGATGTCCTCGGTCTTGCGGACTACCCGCACCCCGACGACCAGTCCGAGAATGACCAACACCGACAGCACCAGTGCCACGATGCTGTTCCAGCGCCACAGCTGGTCGAAGGCGATGAACAGCCCCGCGCCGAACACCACCGCCAGGATCGACTGGAACACGATCACCGTGCCGTGCCACAAGGCGATCAGCTTGCCGGACGACACCCGAGCCGGCTGGTCCTCCAACTCGACGGGGTCCTCGTCGAAGAGGGTGGGCACCTGCTCACCGCGCCGCCGGGCCACCTCATCGGCAATGGACTGGCCGCCGAATAGCGTTCCCTCCGAAGCCTGCAGGTAGGAGCGCACGTACGCGGAATCCTCGACCGCTGAGTCGGCTTCACGCACCTCGGTGTCCATCACATCCACCGACGCGTCGCCGTAGTGCTCTACCGGATCGGGGCTCATGTGCTCGGCACCGGATTCCTGCCCGGCTTGCTCGGCTTCGGTGTGCCGCAGGGGCCGCGGGTACTCGCTGCGCTCTGGACCGGACGGGCGCCGGGCCACCGGGTCAGACTTGGGCCAACGCGGTTCGGGTTCCGACCAGTACGCCGTCGTGGCTACGTCAGGGACGGGTTCTGGTTCAGGCGGCGCTGCTGCCTCTGGTTCGGGTGCCGTCTCAATCAGGTCGGGTTGCCCGTTCGCCGGCACCGCCGGGGTGATCGGCGCGGCCGGTTCGGCTTCCTCGTGGGGTTGCTCACGGATGATGGGAATCTCGCCGGTGAGCTCGGCGACAGTCACCGCGTCGCTGTCGCCGCGCCGACGGCGGCGGCGTCGCGTGGGCGCCGGGGCGCCGATGGTTCCATTCCTGGCCAGCAGTTCGGCCACGGAGATTTGCTTGGTGTCCTCTGTTTCAGAGTGTGGTCCGGTCATGGTTTGCCTCTCGATCGGTTGGCCGCGTTCCGATCAACTACCTGACCTCCAGCATCGCGTACCGAAGTCTCCACCAGAGCGGTTCCGTCGGCTTCGCTGTCGAGTTTGCGCAAGATGAGACCTTCCCGTAGCGCCCACGGGCAGATATCCACCGTTTCGATCGACAGCGCGCGCATGCTTGCCTCCGCCACCAGAGCACCTGCCACGATCTGTGGCGCGCGCTCGGCGCTCACTCCTTCCAGTTCTGCCCGGTCAGCGGTCGTCATCCTAGAGATGAAAGATATGAGTTGTCTGAGGCCATTGGCGGTCAGCGTGCGTTTCACCCGGGGGCCGGCGGCCGACGGCGCCGCACCGGTGAGGCGCGCCAACGACCGGAAAGTCTTCGAGGATGCGACGGCCAGGTCGGGTTCACCGGCTTCCAGGACGGCCGCGCTGGCATCCGACAATTCGGCATCAAGCCAATCGCGCAGCATCGCCACCCGTCGCCGCCCGGGCGGATCGTCCGGAAGCCACTCACGGGCCAACCGTCCCGCACCCAGCGGCAGCGACAACGCGACCTCTGGCTCCTCGTCCACACCGCTGGACACCTCCAGCGAGCCGCCGCCGATGTCGAGGTTGATGATGCGGCCCGCACTCCACCCGAACCACCGTCGTACCGCCAGAAACGTCAACCGCGACTCGTCGACCCCGCGCAGCACCTGCAACTCGACGCCGGCCTCTTTACGGACCCGGGCCAGCACGTCGTCGGAATTCTCGGCGTCGCGAACCGCCGAGGTGGCGAAGGCCATCAGCTCCGCACAACCGGAGCTGACCGCGATCTTGGCGAACTCGTCGATGGTGGAGACCAGTTTGTCGGCTCCGCGCTTGGTGATCCTGCCGGAGCTGTCGGTGGCCTCGGCAAGCCGCAGTGTGGCCTTCGTTGAGCTCATCGGGGTCGGATGCCCGCCACGGTGCGCATCTACCACCAGTAGATGAACCGTGTTGCTCCCCACGTCCAGCACACCCAATCGCACGAACACAAACTAGCCCGGCACAGGTTGCTCGCGTCGCACGACCCGCACGGCCGCCCGCCGATCAAGGCCCGGATCTTGGTCTAACGTTGAGTCCGTGGCAAATTCACGCCAGGGGGCAGGCCAGGAAGTGGAATTGGATTTCGCCCGCGAGTGGGTGGAGTTCTACGACCCGGACAATCCCGAGCATCTGATCGCGGCCGACCTCACCTGGTTGCTGTCGCACTGGACGTGTGTGTTCGGCACGCCGGCCTGCCAGGGCACCGTCGCGGGGCGCCCGCACGACGGGTGCTGCTCGCACGGCGCGTTTCTGTCCGACGACGACGACCGCGCACGGTTGGACGACGCGGTGCAGAAGCTGACCGACGAGGACTGGCAATTCCGCGAAAAAGGCTTGGGCCGCAAGGGATATCTGGAACTCGACGAGCATGACGACCAGCCACAGTACCGCACCCGCAAACACAAGGACGCCTGCATTTTCCTGAACCGGCCGGGTTTCCGCGGTGGCGTCGGGTGCGCGCTGCACAGCAAGGCCCTGAAGTTGGGCGTGCCGCCGCTGACCATGAAGCCCGACGTCTGCTGGCAGTTGCCGATCCGGCGCAGCCAGGAGTGGGTGACCCGTCCCGACGGGACCGAGATTCTCAAGACCACGCTCACCGAATACGATCGCCGCGGCTGGGGCTCCGGAGGCGCTGATCTGCATTGGTACTGCACCGGCGATCCCGCGGCGCACGTCGGCGCCCAGCAGGTGTGGGAAAGCCTTGCCGACGAGCTCACCGAGCTGCTCGGCGAGAAGGCCTACGGCGAATTGGCGGCGATGTGCCGGCGCCGCGGCAAATTGGGCCTGATCGCCATACACCCCGCGACGCGGGCAGCCGAGTAGCTAACGGGCGTTCGTGTAGGCCATCACCATGCGCAGCGCGCTGGCGTTCAGGTAAGCCTCGACCGTCGCGGCGGCCGCGTCCGCGTCGCGCGCCAGCACCGCGTCGGTGATCGCCCGCAGATCGGCCACCACCGGCTGGGCGTCGTCATATGCCCCGGTGAGTTCATGCTCGCGACCGCCGAACGCGTGCTCGACCCAGCGGTACAGCAACCCCAGGGCGCGGTTGCGGGTGCTGTGGATGAGGACCCGGAAGTAGCCGACGTCGGCCGCCTGACGCGCCGCGGCGGTGTCCGCCTCCCCCACCGCGGCCAGCGCGGCGCGTAGCGCCTCGGTGTCCTCAGGCTTGCTGCGGGCGGCCGCGAGGCGGCCGATCAACGGACCCAGCGCCGCCCGGATCTCGAACAATTCGACCAGGAAGTCCGGGCCCAACTTGCGCACCAGCGCCTCGACCACGGCGGGATGAGTGAGCCCTTCGGGGTCACACACCACGCTGCCGCTGCCGTGGCGTACCTCGATCAAACCCATCTGTTGCAGCCGCGCCAGGCCCTGCCGCAGCGAGGTGCGGTTGACGCCGAGCTGCTCGGCAAGTTCCCGCTCCGGCGGCAACGTCGAGCCGGGCGGGAAAACGCCGTCCAGGATCGCGTCGGCGATGGACGTGGCGATCTGCTCGTCCACGCGCTGACGGTCCGGCGGGGGTATGGGGGTCAACTGGTTCATTGGCTCAACCAATATTGTAGACTGGCCACATCATCTCCTGAACTCCGAAGGAACAGCAGTGGACGACGAAAAGCGATCGGCCGTCGCCCCGCGCTGGCGGGGCAAGGCGGGGCGACTGGAGGTCTGGTACGCCACCTTGTCGGATCCGCTGACCCGGGCCGGCCTCTGGATTCACCACGAAATCGTCGCACCCACCTCCGGCGCTCCGTATGCACACGGCTGGACGACCTGGTTTCCCTCCGACGGTCCGCCGCTGACCGAGCGCTTCGGACCCGTGCCGGCCCAGCCCGCGTCCAGCGCAGCCTGGTTCGACCACGCCGGCGCGCGAGCGTGCCCCGAAGAGCTGAGCGGGCGCGCGGGATCACTGGCCTGGGACCTGTCCTGGAAGGACACCGGGACGCCGCTGTGGACCTTTCCCCGCGTGGCATGGGAGCGCGAGCTGCTGCCCGGCGCCCAGGTAGTGCTGGCCCCCACCGCCGATTTCGCCGGATCGCTGACGGTCGACGGCACCGATCATTCCGTCGACGGCTGGCGCGGCGCTGTCGCCCACATCTACGGGCACGGCAATGCCAAGCGCTGGGGCTGGATCCATGCCGATCTCGGCGACGGCGACGTGGTGGAAGCGGTAGCGGCCGTCTCCCACAAACCCGGGCTCAACCGGTTGGCGCCGCTGGCGTTCGTGCGCTGCCGCATCGACGAAAAGGACTGGCCCACAAGCGTTTTGCCATCGCTGCGGATGCGAACGACGCTAGGCGTGCGGCACTGGCAACTGGAAGGGCGCATCGGCGGCCGCAACGTGTTGATACGCGTCGACCAGCCGCCGGAGCGCTGCGTGAGCCTGCTCTACACCGATCCCGACGGCGGCACCGTGGTGTGCACCAACACCGAGCAGGCCGACATTCACATCGACATCGACGACCGGCATTGGTCGGTGCTGGGCACCGGGCATGCCGAAGTCGGCCTGCGCGGTGCCGAGGCGCCCGCCGTCAACGAAAGGACACCCCGATGAGTTTCGCTCTCGACCCGCCGCTGCTGTTGGCCTCCGGGCTACTGATCGAACGCCGCATTCCCCAGAAGCGTCGCGACCTGATCGAGGCCGCCGTCCTCGGGGTGTTCTTCGCCGGATCGTTCGGGCTCTACAACAACGTGCCCGGCCTGGGGTTCCTGTGGCGCCCGTTCCGGTCCCGCAATGGCCGCGACTTCATGTGGAACAGCGGCGTTTTCAACGTGAACACCGAGCAAGCCGAGTGGCCACTGCACGCCGCGGCCGGCGGCATCTTCGCCACGTATCCGTTCTTCCTCAAACTCGGCCGGCTGCTCGGACGCGGTAAATGAGCCGTCTGGCCGATCGCGCGACCGCTTCCTTCGGCACCGCCCTGCTGCCCGAGGAATACGGCGGCCCAGCACCGGCCGAGCTGGTCGAGCGCGTCGATCGGTACGTTGCGCGCCTGCCGGCCACCTCGCGGCTGGCGGTGCGTGCCGGGCTGGCTTCCCTGGCCGCCGCCAGCTATCTCACCACCGGCCGGTCGATGGCACGGCTCGATCCCGGCGAACGCGAACAGGTGCTGCGCCGAGTCGCCGCGCTCAACCCGGACGTCGGCGCGGCCGTGGATGTCATGAAGGCGATGGTGCTGCTGGTCAACGGCGCCGACACCTATGCCCCGGAATTGCTGTCCCGCGCCGCCGAACACGACCCGGCACGACCGGACGCGGCGCTGAACCTCACCCCGTCGGCTGAAAGCTCGTCGGTCGTCACGTGCGACGTCGTAGTCGTCGGCTCAGGCGCCGGTGGCGCGATGGCCGCACGCACGTTGGCCCGGGCCGGCCTGGATGCCGTCGTGCTCGAAGAGGGACGGCGCTGGACGGTCGAGGAATTCCGGACCACCCACCCGATCGACCGCTTCGCCGGCTTGTACCGCGGCGCCGCCGCCACGATTGCGCTCGGCCGTCCATCGGTCGCGCTGCCGGTGGGCCGGGCGGTCGGCGGCACTACCGTCGTCAACTCCGGCACCTGTTTCCGGCCGCCGGTTGCGGTGCAGCAGCGCTGGCGCGACGAGTTCGGATTCGCGTTGACCGATCCGGATCGGTTCGCCCCTCGCCTCGACGAGGTGGAGCGCACCCTGCGCGTGGCGCCGGTCCCGCTGAACATCATGGGCCGCAACGGCAACCTGCTGCTCGATGCGGCCGAGTCGCTGGGCTGGCAGGCGGCGCCCATTCCCCGCAACGCGCCGGGTTGCGAAGGCTGTTGCCAGTGCGCCATCGGATGTCCGCAAAACGCCAAGTCCGGCGTACACCTCAACGCCTTGCCGCAGGCGTGCGCGGCCGGCGCCCAGATCATCTCCCAGGCGCGCGTCGAACGTGTCTTGCATCGGAACGGGCGCGCCCGCGGGGTGCGCGCCCGCCGCCCTGACGGCACCGCGATCGACGTGATCGCCGACACCGTCGTCATCGCCGCCGGTGCCACGGAGACGCCGGGGCTGCTGCGGCGCAGCGGCCTCGGCGGGCATCCGCGGCTGGGCCGCAATCTGGCGCTGCATCCGGCGACGATGCTCGCCGGGCGGTTCGAGGATGACGTCTACGCCTGGCGGGGGGTGCTGCAGAGCGCGGCGGTGCACGAGTTTCACGAGTCCGACGGCGTGCTCATCGAAGCGACGTCCACACCGCCTGGCATGGGCTCGATGCTCTTTCCCGGCTATGGCGCGGAGTTGCTGCGCTGGCTCGACTGGGCACCCCAGGTCGCGACATTTGGCGCGATGGTGGCCGATCGAGGCGTCGGCTCGGTGCGATCGGTGCGCGGCGAGACGCTGGTGCGCTACGACATCGCCCAAGCCGACCTCGCCAAGCTGCGAGTCGCATTGGAGGCCATCGGCCGGCTGCTGTTCGCCGCCGGCGCGGTGGAAATCCTCACCGGCCTGCCCGGTGCGACCACGGTGACGTCATTCCCCGAGCTGCAGCAGGTGTTGCAGCGTGCCAACCCACGCAGTCTGCACCTGGCCGCGTTCCACCCCACCGGAACAGCGGCGGCCGGCGCCGACGAACAGCTCTGTCCCGTCGACGCGACCGGCCGATTGCGCGGTGTCGACGGCGTCTGGGTGGCCGACGCGTCGATCCTGCCCAGCTGTCCAGAGGTCAACCCCCAGCTGTCCATCATGGCGGTGGCATTGGCCGTCGCCGACCAGATGGTCGAGCCGCGGGGTTAGCCCTCGAGCTTGTAGCCCAGGCCGCGCACCGTCACCAGGTGCACCGGGTTGGCCGGGTCGGCCTCGATCTTGGACCGCAGCCGCTTGACGTGGACATCGAGCGTCTTGGTGTCGCCGACGTAGTCGGCGCCCCAGACCCGGTCGATCAGCTGCCCGCGGGTCAACACCCGCCCGCTGTTGCGCATCAGATACTCGAGCAGATCGAATTCCTTGAGCGGCAGCGTGATGGTGTCGCCGTTGACCGAGACGACGTGGCGTTCGACGTCCATCCGCACCGGACCGGACTCCAGCACGCCGTCGCTGATCTCGGAGTCGTCGTCGCCGCCACGGCGCAGCACCGCGCGGATCCGGGCGATCAATTCGCGCGCGGAGTAGGGCTTCGTCACGTAGTCGTCGGCACCCAGCTCCAGCCCGACCACCTTGTCTATCTCGCTGTCGCGGGCGGTCACCATGATCACCGGCACGCTGGACCGGGCGCGCAGCTGCTTGCACACGTCGGTTCCCGACATACCGGGCAGCATCAGGTCGAGCAGCACGATGTCGGCACCGGCCCGGTCGAACTCGGCCAGCGCCGACGGGCCGTCGGTCACCACGGTGGCCTCAAAGCCCTCCTTGCGCAGCAGAAACGCCAGCGGGTCGGCCAATGACTCCTCGTCCTCGACGATCAATACGGCGGTCATCTGCGCAACTCTCCCCCGCAAGCGGGAGGTGCCCCCACCTCATCGCTGCGTCCCCCGCAAGCGGGCGGTACCCCCACCGCATCGTCGTTAGCGGCGGTCATCTGCGCAACTCCCCTTCATGGTTAGCGCGGGTCATCGACTTAGCTCTTCCTCTCGTTGTGACCTGTTGGGTCGCACGTCGCGCCGTTGCGATTGCTCAGGTTGGTCTTCGTCGTCTTCGTCCGACGGCGTTGCCGCGGGGATCGACAGGGTGAACGTCGATCCGGTTCCCGGCTTGCTCCACACGCCGATGCTGCCGTTGTGGTTGGCCGCGACGTGTTTGACGATGGCCAGCCCCAACCCGCTTCCCCCGGTGGCCCGCGACCGGGCCTTGTCCCCGCGGAAGAACCGCTCGAAGACCCGCTCCTGGTCTTCCAAAGCGATCCCGATACCCCGGTCGGTGACGGCAATCTCGATGTTGTCGCCGCGGCGGCGACGGCTGATCGAGACCAGCGACCCGCGCGGCGAATAGGCAATCGCGTTGGACACCAGATTGGCGAGGGCGGTAACCAGCAGGGTTTGATCGCCCAGCACGTGCAGGCCGCTGGGGGCGTCGGTGCGGACTTCGATGTGAGCGTTTTCGGCGGCCACCTTGTGCCGTGAAATCGCTTCGGACACAACGGTGTCCACCTCGACGTCGGTGACGTTGGACAACCGCTCGGCGCCCTGCAGGCGGGACAGCTCGATCAGCTCGGCAACCATGTCACCCAGCCGGTTGGCCTCGATGAGCACCTTCTCCGCGAACCGCCGAACGGTCTCGGAGTCGTCGGCCGAAGCCAGCAGAGCTTCGGCGAGCAAAGCCATGGCCCCCACCGGCGTCTTGAGCTCGTGGCTGACGTTGGCCACGAAGTCACGCCTGGTCGCCTCCATGCGGGCGTAATCGGACTGGTCGTGGGCGAAAACGACGGCGAACCTGCGATCCGATTCGCTCAGTAGCCGGGCCTGCCCATGCACCGACAACCCGGAGCGCCCGGACGAACGCTTGCCCGGCGGCAGATCAAACTCGACGTCTTGACCGCTCAGGGCCCCTTGGGCGGCTCGCCAGGCCTGGTCGTCCAGCTGGCGGTCGCGCACCAGACCCAGCTCTTTAGCCCGGTCGTTGAGATACACGACGTCGCGATGGGCATCGACCACGGCCACACCCAGCGGCATCAGCGCGACGATTCGTTGCAGCATTTGCGCGACCGTGATTCCGGTCGACTCGGTCGCCGCTCGCCGGCGGCGTGCGATGATCCTGGACGACAGCCGGGTCCCGGCCGCAATACCTACGGCCAGCCCCAGCACGGACAAGACCCCGGCCAGCAACAGTGCCGAGAACACAGTCACAGGGCAAATCCTACAAATTGGGTGAACGCCGCCCTAGCCAAGCAAGGCCAAATTCGGACAAGTCACATACTTCGCGCCAGGTATTCGGCTGCTGTTTACGTGATGTTTGTCAAACGGGCCTATTGGCGCCAACTATCACGCTTTCGCCGCGCCCTGGCTGGCCACCGCCGCGGCACCGGCGGCGGCCGCCTCCGGGTCGAGATAGGTGCCGCCCTCCACCACCGGGCGCAGCTGGGCGTCCAGGTCGTACCGCAGCGGGATGCCGGTGGGGATGTTCAGCCCGACGACGTCCTCGTCGGACATGCCGTCCAGGTGCTTGACCAGCGCCCGCAGCGAGTTGCCATGCGCGACGATCAGCACTGTCTTACCGGTCCGCAGGTCGGGCACGATCACGTCGGTGAAGTACGGCAGGAAGCGGGTCACCACGTCCTTCAGGCACTCGGTCAGCGGCCCGCCGCCGATGTCGGCGTACCGGGGATCGGCGTCCTGGCTGAACTCGCTGCCCTTCTCGATCGGCGGCGGCGGGGTGTCGTAGCTGCGCCGCCAGGCCATGAACTGCTCTTCGCCATAGCGCGCCTTGGTCTCGGCCTTGTCCAGGCCCTGCAGCGCGCCGTAGTGGCGTTCGTTGAGCCGCCAGCTGCGGTGCACCGGGATCCAGAGCCGGTCGGCGCTGTCCAAGGCCAGATGCGCGGTGGTGATCGCGCGCCGCAGCAGCGACGTGTAGAGCACGTCGGGGAGCAGACCTTGTTCGGCCAGCAATTCGCCGCTGCGCACCGCCTCGGCCCGGCCCTTCTCGGTCAGGCCGACGTCGACCCAGCCGGTGAACAGGTTGAGGGCATTCCAGTCGCTCTCGCCGTGGCGCAGCAGTACCAGCGTGGCAGTGTCACCCATGCCGGTCAGTCTCTCACGCGTCGTCCTGGTCGATTAAGTGCGCGAAGGCCTCCAGGTTCTTCAGCGATTCCCCCCGGGATCCCCGCCAGTCCCATTCCTTTTGAATCGACGAACGAAAACCCAACTCCAGCAACGTGTTGAAGTCCGAATCGACGGCCTCGAGCACCTGCCCGAGCACCCGGTCGATTTCGTCGGCGTCGACCGAGGCCAGCGACATCCGGCCAACCAGGTAGATATCGCCGACGTTGTCCAGCGTGTAGGCCACGCCGTAAAGCCGGCGGTTGCGCTTCAGCAGAAACCGGTAGACGCCCTCCTGGTTCTCGTCGGGCTTACGGCACACGAACGCCTCCACCCGCACCGAATGCTCGCCGATACTCAGGATGGTGTTGGTCTTGAGCCGGCGCTCGCCGGGCAACGCCACCACAACCCCGGGCAACCCGCCATGCGCACCGGCGTGTTTGGCGTATTCCAGCTGGCTGGACTGCAGCGCGGCCTCGATGACTTGTTCCACCCGAGACGTCATGCGCCGACACCCCGGCGCGACGTCCAGCGGCGCGGCTTGCGCGCCGCCACCCGGTCGCGCACCCTGCGCTGGCGCAACGAAGTGAAGTCCGTGATCGCCCGCCGGTAGCTGTCGAGCAGCGCGTCGGTGGTGTTCTCCCAGGAGAAGGTGGCCGCATGCTCGGCCGCCGCGTGCCGCATCGCCCGACCTTGCGGGCCCTCGCGCAGCCGCAACAGCCGGTCGATGGCATCGGCCCACTGATCGACGCCATGCCCCGCCACCAAGGTGCCGGTGATCCCGTCGCGCACCGCCACCGGCAACCCGCCCACCGCGGCCGCCACCACCGGCGTGCCACACGCCTGCGCTTCGACGGCGACCAGGCCGAACGACTCCGAATAACTCGGCACCGCAACCAGATCGGCGGCCTGGAACAAGGTGGCGAGGTTGGTGCGCGACTGCGGCGGCAGGAACGTGACCCGTGCGGTGATGCCGAGTTCGTCGGCGAGCCGTATCAGGCCGTCGGGTGCGGCCAGTCCGCTACCGGACGGCCCGCCGGCGACTACGACGCGCACACCCGGCAGTTTCGCGGCGGCGCGCAGCACGATGTCGGGCGCCTTGAGCGGCTGGATGCGTCCGACGAACGCCACCACCGGCTCGTCGGGCGCCAGCCCCAGCGCCGCCCGGGCCACCCGCCGGTCTCCGGGACGGAATACCTCCAGATCGACCCCCGGGTGGACCACGTCGATCCGCGCCGGATCGGCGTGGTGAATCGAAACCAGTTGCCGTGCTTCGTCTTCGGTGTTGACGATGAGCCGATCCGCCTCGTCGACCACCTGCTGTTCGCCGACGGTGCGCAGCGGAGGTTCCGGAGTGTCGCCGGCGGCCAGCGCCGCGTTCTTCACCGCGGCCAGCGTGTGCGCGGTGTGCACCAGCGGCACCGCCCAGCGGTCGCGGGCCAGCCACCCGATCTGACCCGACAGCCAGTAGTGCGAGTGCACGATGTCGTAGTAGCCCGGCTCGTGGGAAGCCTCGGCGCGCAGCACCCCGGCCGCGAAGGCGCACAGCTGGGTGGGCAAGTCGTTCTTGTCGAGGCCCTCGAACGGCCCGGCCACCACATTGCGCACCAGCACGCCGGGCGCCACCCGCACGATCGGCGGATCCACCGATGCGGTGGCGCGGGTGAAAATCTCCACCTCAATGCCCCGGCGGGCCAGGTGCAACGCGCTCTGCAGCACGTAGACGTTCATGCCGCCGGCATCACCGGTGCCGGGCTGGGCCAGTGGGGAGGTGTGCACCGCTAACAGGGCAATGCGGCGCGGGCCGTCTACTGACAAGTCATCGTGCCGCACACTCCATGTTTACAGGACGCCGGCAATCAGCCCACCGCTACTCGGCGACAGCCTCGGTATCGGGTAGCCGGGTCTCCAGCGCACCCGAGCGGCGCATGGCGCCCAACGGATCGGCGTAGAGCCCGGCCAGCGACACCAGACCCGCGCCGGCTTCCTGCACCCGGTTGCCGAACACGGTGACGCGCACATCGCGCGGCGGCAGCACCGAGCGCGCGGCGAAAGCCGCCTCGACCCGCTCCATCCCTTCCGGATACTCGGTGAACGCCTGACCGCCGACCACCAGCTCGTCGGGATTGAGCAGGTCGCGCAGCAGTGCCACCGCCTCCCCGAGCACCCGGGCCCGCTCGGCCAGCAGCTCCTTAGCCTGCTGGTTGCCCGATCGCGCCACGCGCAACAGGTCGGTGATCGCGGTGGCCGAGCCGCCGGTCCGGGTGCCCTGTCCGACCCCGGGCAGGATCCGCAGCCGGCGGGCAGCCGCCAGCACCGCTTCGTCGCTGACCGTGGACTCGAGCTGCCCGGAATCCCCGAGCAGCTCGGACTGGGCCGGCAAGGCGGCAATCGTGCCCGGGCCGCTGGCCGGGCAGTGCACCCGGCCGCCGATCACCAGCGCATAACCCACGGTTTCGCGGGCGTAGACGTACAGGCTGGTCGGCGAAGTGGGCGCGAACCGCCGCATGCCGAGCAGCAATTCCGCCCCGGCCATGGCGTCGACGTGGGATGCCACCGACACCGGCAGACCCAGCACGTCGGCCAGCACGGGTCCCACCGGCGCCTGGCGCCAGCCCAGTCGCGGGTGATCGACATGTCCGGTGGTGCCGTCGACCACACCACCGATCGATACGCCGACCCACAACGGGCGGCGCCGATGCCAGCGCCGCAGGTAACGCCCGGCGCTGTCGGCCAGCGACGTCAGGGCCGACCCGGCGGCATTGAGCGGCGTGGGCGTTTCGACCGTGTCGAGCGTGCGGCCGAACAAGTCGGTCGCCACGATGCTCGTCGTCCGCGCACCGATGTGGATGCCCAGCGTGACGAACGGTTCGTGGTTGACCTCCACGGGAACGCGGGGGCGCCCGATGGCACCGGAAACCGCCAGGTCGGCTCGCTCGCGCAGCAGACCCGCCTCCAGCAGCGCGATCACTTGGCGGTTCACCGTCGCGATGCTCAGCGAGGTGACTTTGGCGATGACGTCACGGCCGACCGGCCCGCGCAGCCGCACGGCACGGAAGACCGCCGCCGCCGCGGAGTCGGACAAGTGCAGCGAAGGCGGTACGACTTGGCGATGGGACCGCGGTTGCGTACCCCGCCGACTAGGCGGCCGGTTAGTGGAATGAGGGGTGAGAGTTGGTGAGTGCACGGATGTCCTTAAGTCCTGGTTCATTGGCCGGTCCTTGGCCACACCTGCTGACGTTTTCGGGGTCAGGCGCGGCAAAGTGCGCGGCAACAACACGCACCCGCCGCGAAAAGACACGCGGTGGTGGTGTTGAACAAGGCGCTGAGGTGCACACGCAAAATTTAGCACGTTTATTAGAGTTGTTCCGATGACAACAGCCGACGCGTCCAAACGTGTTGCGGTAATCACCGGCGCCAGTTCCGGAATCGGCGAGGCGACCGCTAAAATGCTTGCCGCCCAGGGGTTTCACGTGGTTGCCGTGGCGCGCCGGGCAGACCGGATCACCGCGCTGGCCGACGAGATCGGCGGTACGGCGGTTGTGACCGACGTCACTGACGCCGCGGCGGTCGACGCGCTGGCCAACGGATTGGGCCGGGTGGATGTGCTGGTTAACAACGCCGGTGGTGCGCGCGGACTGGAATCGGTCATCGACGCCGATCTCGAGCACTGGCGCTGGATGTGGGAGACCAACGTGCTGGGCACCCTGCGGGTGACCCGCGCGCTGCTGCCCAAGCTGATCGCTTCCGGAGACGGGCTGGTGGTCACCATCACCTCGATCGCCGCGCTGGAGGTCTACGACGGCGGCGCCGGCTACACGGCGGCCAAGCATGCCCAGGGCGCGCTGCACCGCACCCTGCGCGGGGAATTGCTGGGCAAGCCGGTCCGGCTCACCGAAATCGCCCCCGGCGCGGTCGAGACCGAGTTTTCACTGGTTCGCTTTGACGGGAATCAGCAACGTGCCGATGCCGTCTACGCCGGCATGACACCGCTGGTTGCCGCCGACGTCGCGGAAGTGATCGGGTTCGTGGCCTCCCGGCCTTCACACGTCAACCTGGATCAAATCATCATCCGGCCGCGTGACCAGGCCTCAGCTACCCGTAGGGCTAACCACCTGGCCTAGACGGTGCCGTCGTGGGCGTACCGGACAAGGTGGGAGCCGTCGACGGTGTGGCCGGCGCGGTGACGGGAATCTGAGTTCCCGGCGTCCGGCCGGTCGGACGTGGCAGCGCCGACATCGACACCCAGGTGTCCCAGTCAACGGCCCAGTCCCAAATGTCGCCGTCGGAGTAGGACAGCTGGATCGAGCTGCCGGTCACCTCGACGGGGTCGCCGTACATGGCGGTGTGGAAGTACTCCTCGGCGTTGTCCGTCGACAGGTTGATGCAGCCATTGGTGACGTTGCTGTTGCCCTGTGCCCCGGCGCTCATCGGGTTGGCGTGGATGAACTCGCCGTTGTTGGAGATCCGCACCGCCCAGCGCTCGTGCACGTTGCTGTAGCCCGCGGCCGGGTTGGACATGTAGAAGTCGGCGTATTTCTCGGTGACGACGTGGATGCCGTTGCGGGTGACGTTGCGCGCCTTGTCGGCCTCGCCGTAGCTGCACGGGAAGTCCATGATGACGCCGGCGTCGGTGACGACCTGGATGCGGTGCGAGGAAACCTCGGCCTTGACCACCTGCCGACGGCCGATCTGGATGTTCAACGACATGTCCTGCAGGCCGTACGCGCCATCGCCGAAGGGCAGTCCGTACAACTTGGCGTCCACGGCCACCGTGGTACCCGCCGGGTAGTACTCGCGGGGGCGGTAGTGGATGCGAGCGCCGGCAGCCTCATCCGGCAGCCAGGCCCAGCTGCCCTCGACGGGCGGGTTGGTGGTCACGGTCAGCGCCCGCTCGACGGCGGCCTTGTCGCTGATCGGGGCGTCGAACTGGATGATGATCGGCGCCGCGACGCCGACGGTCTGGCCGTCGGCCAACTGGAATCCGCCGTCGACCTTTTTCCTCGGCGTCACGGTGGTGAACTTGCCCGCGAGGGGAATGGCCTTCCCGTCGTGGCCGACGGCCGAACCGCTCCAGCTATAGGTCGAGTCGTAGCCCAGCGGCTCGGTGATCGTGTAGACGGTGCGGTCCTGGCTGTAACTGCCGGCCACCACCTTGCCGGACGTATTGGTCAGCGCGACCCGCTGGAACCAGCCGTCGGTCACCTCGACGCTGATCGCCGAAATCGGTACCACGTCGTCGGCGGCGTTGTTCGGCCGGTACGTCAGGCGCGCCGCGGGTGGCGGCGCCTTCTCGGCCTGCTTCATGACTTTGCCGGCGCAAGCGGCCAAAACGTTGGGCGCCAGCACCCCGACCCCGAGGGCCGTCAACGCCAGGCGCCGATTGATCGGCCCTTGGCTTTTGGGGGTGCTGGAGGTGCTCACGAGAGTCAAAGATACCGGGCGAAAAGCCCACTCCCCCACCGCGAAGCAGCGCGGCGGGGGTTCTTCTACGTTTCTAGAGCACGAAACTAGCAGCTACAACACACACCCGACCAGGACAGGTTCGGGTTGCAGTGTGATACCAAACACATCACAAACCCCATCTCTAACAGTGCGCGCCAATTGCAGCACGTCCTCGGCGGTGGCACCGCCGCGATTGGTCAAGGCCAGCGCGTGTTTAGTGGACAGCCGGCAGCGCGCGTTCTCGTCATCCGGATACCCTTTGCCGAAGCCGGCCCGCTCGACCAGCCAGCCGGCGGCGAGCTTGATCCCGTCCGGCGCCGGATAGTTCGGCACCGGCCCGTCCATGCGACTCGCCAACCGCTCGTAGACCTCCGGGGCGACCACCGGATTGGTGAAGAAGGAACCCACGCTCCAGGTGTCGTGATCGGTCGCGTCGAGCACCATGCCCTTGCGCCCCCGCAGCGTCAGCACCGCCTCCCGCACGGCCTGCGGGTCGGCGCGGTCGCCCGGTGCCGCCCCCAACGCGGCCGTCAGCTCGCCGTAGCGCAACGGCGCACTGCGCCCGGACGGATCGAGCGCGAACTCCACTTCCAGGACCACAGCGGGCGTGTGGAGGCCGTCAGCGTGCTTCAGCACGCTAGTGCGATAGCCGAACCGCAACTCGGCCGCGGGCACCCATCGCACCGCTCCGCTGGCGCGATCCAACAGCCGCACCCGGGTGATGGTGTCGGACACTTCGGTGCCATAGGCCCCCACGTTCTGTACCGGCGTGGCCCCCGCCGACCCCGGGATCCCGGACAGGCATTCCAGCCCGCCCAGGCCGCGCTCGATGGATCTGACGACCACGTCGTCCCACACCGCGCCGGCCTCCGCGCGGACCAGGTTGCCGTCGAAGCTGATCGCGTTGTTGGCCAGCCGCACCACGGTCAGCTCGCCAACGGCGTCACCGATCACCAGATTGGACCCGCCAGCAAACACCAACACCGGGCCTTCGTCCCCGCCGCGGGCTCCCTCGTCCAGCTCTCGCAACACGGCGATCACCTGATCGGTGCTGTCGCAGGTAATTACGCGCCGCGCCACCGGTCCGACCCGCAACGTGGTCAACGGGGCCAGCGGCACCGACTCGCTGGCGCGAGCACCGGCAAAGTGCAAACCCGACTCGCCCCGTTTCATGGCCCGTAACGGTAGCCTCACCAGCTATGCCGCGTTCATTCGACATGTCGGCCGATTACGAAGGCAGCGTCGAAGAAGTTCACCGGGCTTTCTACGAAGCGGATTACTGGACTGCCCGGCTGGCCGAAACCCCGGTGGACATCGCCACCATCGAGTCGATGCGGTTGGGCGGCACTTCCGGAGCCGACGGCAGCATCGAGGTGACCACCGTGCAGACGGTGTGCAGCCACAACCTGCCCGCCCTGGTCACCCAGTTGCATCGGGGCGATCTGTCCGTGCGGCGCGAGGAGATCTGGACGCCGATCACCGACGGCGTTGCGACGGTGTCCATTGCCGGATCGATAGTCGGTGCGCCGGTGAACCTGTGGGGCACCGGCGTGCTTTCGCCGAAGGAGGAAACCGGCGGCTCCCGGATGTCGGCGCAGCTCACCATTCAGGTCCGGATTCCCATCATCGGCGGCAAGCTGGAGCGACTGATCGGCACCCAGTTGCGCGAGTTGGTGGCCATCGAACAGCGCTTCACCACGCTGTGGATCGCGGACAACGTCTGAGCGTTCCTTCTAGGCTGGCGGTCATGCGAATCGCGTTGGCACAGATTCTCAGCGGCACCGACCCGGCCGCGAATCTGCTGCAGGTGCGCGAGTACGCCGAACAGGCCGCCGCGGCGGGGGCGAAGCTGGTGGTCTTCCCGGAGGCGACCATGTGCCGGTTCGGCGTCCCGCTGGAACCGATCGCGGAGCCCGTCGACGGCCCCTGGGCCGAGGGTGTTCGCCGGATCGCGACCGACGCCGGCATCACGGTGATCGCCGGCATGTTCACCCCCGCGGGCGACGGACGGGTGACGAACACGCTGATCGCAGCCGGGCCTGGCGCTCCCAACGATCCCGACGCCCACTATCACAAGATTCATCTGTACGACGCGTTCGGCTTCAAGGAGTCGCGCACGGTCGCACCCGGTCATGACCCGGTAGTGATCTCCGTCGACGGCGTCGCGGTCGGGCTAACCGTTTGCTACGACATCCGTTTTCCGGCGCTCTACACCGAACTGGCCCGGCGCGGCGCCCAGCTGATCGTGGTCTGCGCGTCCTGGGCCTCCGGTCCCGGCAAACTCGAGCAATGGACCCTGCTGGCCCGGGCCAGGGCGCTGGACTCGATGAGCTACCTCGCCGCGGCTGGTCAGGCAGACCCCGGCGGCGCGTTGACCAGCGCAGGAGCGCCGACCGGCGTGGGCGGCAGCCTGATCGCCTCGCCGTTGGGCGAGGTCATCGCGTCGGCCGGGGGCGAGCCGCAACTTCTGATCGCCGACATCGACGTGAACAACGTCTCCACGGCTCGTGACAACATCGCGGTGCTGCGGAACCACACAAGCTTTGCTCAGGTTGATAGGGCAGAATCGCCAGAGTGACGAATCCGCAAGGACCACCGAACGATCCGTCGACATGGGGGCGTCCTGGCAATCAAGGGCCGCTGGGCCGGCCCCCCGCACCCGGCGAAGCTCCCGGCGGCCGACTGCATCAGAACCAGCCGCCACCCAGCCCCGCCCCCGGTCAAGACCCCACGATGGCCAGCCAGGTGCCACAAGAGACCCAGCCCCTGACCGCGGCCAATGCCGACGCCCACCGGGCCGCCGCGGCGCCGCCGCCCAGCCCGCCCGCTGACCGCACGACGTCGCTGGCCACGCCGGAGGAAGAGCCGGAGGAGGGGAAGAAAAAGCGGCGCCGCCGGCGCGACCCGCTGTCCATCTTCCTGGTCCTGATCATCGTGTTCGCGCTCGTGCTCGCCGGGTTGATCGGCGCCGAGCTCTACGCCCGCAACCAAGCCAACAGCAAGGTCGCGGCGGCCGTGGCCTGCGAGGTCAAGGACCAGGCCACCGCTTCGTTCGGGGTGGCGCCGCTGCTGCTGTGGCAGCTTGCGACCCGCCACTTCACCAACATCTCGGTGGAGACGGCAGGCAATCAGGTACGCGACGCCAAGGGCATGAAGCTGCAAATCTCCATCCAGAACGTGCAGCTCAAAGAGACCCCCAATTCCGCGGGCACGCTCGGCGCGCTGGATGCCACCATCAGCTGGACGGCGGACGGCATCAAGCAGTCCGTGCAGAACGCGATACCGATCCTGGGTGAATTCGTTACCAGCAGCGTGACCACTCACCCCAGCGACGGCACGATCGAACTGAAGGGCATGCTCAACGACATCGTGGCCAAGCCGGTGGTCTCCGGTAACGGCATCGACCTGCAGATCGTCAGCTTCAACACGCTCGGCTTTTCACTGCCGAAAGAAACCGTGCAATCCACCCTGAACGAATACATGGGCAACCTGACCAAGAACTATCCGTTGGGTATTCACGCTGACAGCGTGCAAGTCACGTCGACCGGTGTGGTGAGCCATTTCTCCACCCGCAACGCGACGATCCCCACCGGCGGCCAGAACCCCTGTTTCGCGAATATCTGACGCGCTCAAGCCGGCCCGAGGCCGTCCAGCACGGCCCGGGTGCCCGACAAGCCCAGCCTGGTCGCCCCGGCGTCCAGCATCGCGACGGCATCGGCCGCGGTGCGGATGCCACCGCTGGCCTTGATTCCGAGCCGTCCGCCGACCGTCTTGGCCATCAATTCGACGGCCTGCACCGTCGCCCCGCCCGCGGGATGAAAACCCGTGGAGGTCTTGACGAAATCCGCGCCGGCGTCCTCAGCGGCGCGACACGTGTCGATCAGCGTGGCTGCATTGCCCCGCATAAGCAGCACCGCCGACTCCACGATCACCTTGAGCACCCTTTCGGCCGCGGCGGCGCGGACCGCCGCGATGTCCGACCGGACGGCTTCGAAATCGCCCGCGAGGGCGGCGCCGACGTCGATGACCATGTCGACCTCGCCGGCCCCAGCCGCGACCGCTTCAGTGGCCTCCAGCGCCTTGACCGCGGAGAGGTGTTTGCCCGACGGGAATCCGGCGACCGTCGCGACGCGTATCTGACCGGCGTGCACGGCGACGGGCACCAGCGACGGCGACACGCAAACCGCGTAGACGCCGAGTTCGGCCGCTTCGGCAACCAGTGCGACGACGTCTTCAGGGGTCGCTTCGGGCTTGAGCAGGGTGTGGTCGACCAGTGCCGCCAGCTCCTCCCGGGTGGGCCGGCCCGGCACTAAAACGGTTCTTCCGGGCCGCCCGGGTTGCAAGCGGACGCCAGCATCTCGGCGTCGTCGACGACCGGCCGCCATGGCTCCAAGTTCCAGCTGGTCTTGCCGGGCTCGGCGATTTCGGCCAGCTGCCAGTGACAGTCGAACTGCGCGCGCATGCCGGGCGTATTGGCCTCGGGTGACAGCGCGAGCACCTCAACCCAGGCTTCGTCGGCGCCCGTCGTGCCGGTCTGCCGGGAAGCCAGGCGTCCCGCGGACGTCGGATAGACCCGCAGGCTGGTACCAGTCCCGTAAGCCGCCCATTGGGTGTGGTCGACATAAGGCGGCGGCGGCGTCGGGCCCGATGCAGCGGCCCCGGAATCAGCGGCGACGGGAGCGGCACCGAGCACGGCGACCAGCGCCGTCGCCGATGCGGCAACTACTGACTTCATCCCCTAGCGCGACTTGCCCTGAATGTCGAGAAGCTTGGGACGCACGTCAACCAGGTAAACACCGGCCGCGCAGGCCGCTATCGCGATCCCCAGCACGCCGAACACGAAACCGAGGATGGAGGTCAGTGCAACAGCGGCGCCGAGGATCACCAGCCAGACCGGCTTGGTCAGTTTGTCGGCAGCGGTATAGGCGTCCGGCCGCTGCAGCGCTGCGTGCACAAACGCATACACCGTCATCACCAGGACGGCGACCTGCAAGACGAACATGACGGTACCTACGAGGTGGCTCACGCAATAAGACTATGCGGGTTGCGCCAAAAACGTCGACTCCGAGTCGCCCACAGGCGACTCGGAGTCGATGATCCTTCTGGTCCGAGCCGCCCCACAGGCGACTCGGAGTCGATGATCCTTCTGGTCCGAGCCGCCCCACAGGCGACTCGGAGTCGATGATCCTTCTGGTCCGAGTCACCCAAGTGGGTGACTCGGAGTCGATGATGTTTCCTTAAAAGGCGAGCCAGAACTTACTTCTGGGTGACCTTCTTGGCCGGAGCCTTCTTGGCCGGAGCCTTCTTGGCCGGAGCGGCCTTCTTGGCCGGAGCAGCCTTCTTGGCCGGGGCCTTCTTGGCTTCCGCCTTCTTCGGCAGCTCGATACCGACCAGCTTGGCGGCACGCTCACCCACGGCCCGCGTCTGCGTGGCGACGGTACCCAGCGCTTCCTGGGTCAGCTCCACAGCCTGGTCGACGTAGCCCTCGGCGCGCGCCGAGGCGTCCTCGAAGGCCGACTGGCTGCGCAGCCGCTCCAGAGCGGCCTCGCCGCGCTCGACCAGCTCGTTGTAGCGGCTGGTGGCGGCCTCCAGGTAACCCTCGGCGGCCTTGCGCAGCTCGTCGGTGGTGAAGCGCTCACGCAGCTCGGCGACCTGCTCGGGCAGCTCCTCCTGCAGCTTGGTCAGGCGAGCGCGGCTCTCCTCGACCCGGCTGCGGGTGTCCGTGCGGGTCTCCTCGGCACGCTCACGCAGGTTGGCGATCAGGTCGTTGACGGTGGCCAGGGCCAAGTCGGCGGCACCAAGCGCGGCAAGCAACGGAGCCTTCAGGTCGTCGATGTTCGTGTTTTCAGCCATGGTGATTCCTTTCATGGATTGTTTTCGTTATCGGCGTTATTGGGCGTTATTGCAATTAAGTCTGCGGAGTTGGTGGCAAGCGGCGCCTCCTCTGGGAAGGAGAATCAAGACCCGTGGATTGACGTGGCACGCGGCTTGCTGGAAAACCTCCTGATTGGTCGGGTCGGTTGTTGTCGAGTTCTCTGGTGACAGCTTCTTATTTGGAAGGCGCCTACGACGCCGGGCGGTTTGCCCTCATATGTGCAGCCACTAACTCATCCCCTCTGTCGGGTAACCCGACTGTCGGCGGTCTAGACCTCGCCGGCGCACCCGCCTGGTGCCTGATCGCTCAAACACTCTTCGCGGGCCGCATCGTTTTGCTGGGTAAACGACGCGTAGATGTCCAGCAGAATCTGCTTCTGACGCTCGGTGATCGCCGTGTCGGTGATGATGGCGTCACGCACCTGACTGGTTTCTCTGGGTTCGAGAATCCCGGCTCGAACGTAGAGAACCTCGGCGGAAACCCGCAGCGCCTTGGCGATCTGGGCCAGAACATCGGCGGACGGCTTGCGCAGTCCACGCTCCACCTGGCTCAGATACGGGTTGCTGACTCCGGACCGTTCGGCGAGCTGCCGCATCGAAACCTGCGCTGTCTCGCGCTGGGTTCGGATGAAGCTACCGATGTCGGAGGCTTTAGTGGACACTTTCGCGCCCAAGTTCTCCTCCGGAGACATCGGTTACTCCTCGTATCAGCTGGTAACAGCTTCGTCGTTTACGGCCCCCAGGGTACGTACAGGTGCTTGCTTTTGCAAGCGCTTTGTTAGCACCCTCTCAGAACAGGAACTGCGCGACGGCGTAAATGGTCAGCCCGGCCAGCGCTCCTACCACGGTTCCGTTGATCCGAATGAACTGCAAGTCGCGACCGACGTGAAGTTCGATACGCCGGCTGGCTTCCTGGGCATCCCAGCGTTCGATCGTTTCGGTGATGATCGCGGTGATCTCCACCCCATATTGCGAGACCAGATGCTGTGCGGCGCGCACCATCCAGTTGTCGACCTTGTCCCGCAGTTCGGCGTCGTCGCGCAGCGATTCGCCGATTTGGATCACGGCGTCGGCAATGCGGGTACGCAGCGCACTCGACGGATCGTCGACACCCTCGAGGACCAGCCGCTTGAGCGTTTTCCAAGCTGTGGCCGCGGCGTTGGCGATCTCGTCGCGGGCCATCAGCTGCTCTTTGACGGCGTCGGCGCGGGCAATGGTGTCCGGGTCGTTCTGCAGGTCATCGGCGAATTCGAACAGGAACCGGGTCGCCGAACGGCGCAGCTCGTGGTCGGGGTTGCGGCGCACCTTGTCGGTGAAGTCCATCAACTCGCGGTGAATCCGGTCACCTACGAGGTGGTCGACGAACCGCGGCGACCAGGTCGGCGAATCGCGCTCGACCACCCGCTGGATGACCACCCCGGCGTTCAGCGACCACTGAAACGCCCGATCGGCCAGCAATTGCAGCAACGCCTCCTGCCGGTTCTCGGCCAGCAGAGTCTGCAGGACCCGGCCCACCGGCGGGCCCCATTGCGGTTCGGCGATGCGGCGCACGATCATCTTGTCGATCACCTGCTGGACGTCCTCGTCACGCAGCAACTCCACCAGCACCCTGAGCACCGTCGCCGCCTCGGACGCCACCCGCTCGGCGTGTGCCGGCTCAGACAGCCACTTTCCCAAGCGGCTGGGCACCTGGGCGTCCAGCAGCTTGGTCTCCACGACCGGCGCGGACAGGAAGTTTTCCCGGACAAAGGTGCCCAGGCCCTCGCCGAGCTGATCCTTCTTGCGCTTGATGATGGCGGTGTGCGGGATTGGAATGCCCAGCGGATGCTTGAACAGTGCCGTCACGGCGAACCAGTCCGCCAGAGCGCCCACCATGCCGGCTTCCGCGGCAGCCCCGACGAAACCGACCCACACCGGCGCGGCACCATGCGCCTGCACCCAGCGACAAACCAGGAAGACGACCGTGGCGCCGACCAGGAAGCCCAGCGCCACCACTTTCATCCGGCGCAGCGCCGTCCGCCGCTCGGCGTCGGCCTGGGGGTCGGCTCCGGCGAACGATTCCGCGAATGAAGTACGGGCTTGCGTACGCGGCGCGCCGCCCGTCGGCCCCCCCGTCGGCCCCCGCGTCGGCCCCCGCGTCGGCAAAGCCCTATGTGCCACGACACCATCATCCGCCATCTCGACCACCGATTAGTGTTACCCACACTGGTCAAAAGGCTCACGCGGTCCGGCGCATCCGCCAAACGCGAAGCCGTAAGCCGTAGTATGCAAGGCGTCTAGTCGACGGAAATAGGCGAAAGTGGCGGAGCGTATCCCAGCCGTGACAGTGAAAACGGATGGCCGGAAGAGGCGCTGGCATCAGCACAAGGTAGAGCGCCGCAATGAGTTGGTGGATGGCACGATTGTGGCCATTCGCCGGCACGGCCGGTATCTGAGCATGGACGAGATCGCGGCGGAGATCGGGGTCTCCAAGACGGTGCTGTACCGCTACTTCGTCGACAAGAACGACCTCACGACCGCGGTGATGATGCGGTTCACCCAGACGACCCTGATTCCCAATATGGCCGCCGCCCTGACGTCGAACCTGGACGGTTTCGATCTGACCCGCGAGATCATCCGGGTCTACGTCGACACCGTGGCCGACGAACCCGAGCCGTACCGGTTCGTGATGGCCAACAGCTCGGCCAGCAAGAGCAAGGTGATCGCCGACTCCGAGCGGATCATCGCCCGCATGATCGCGGTGTTGCTGCGCCGGCGCATGCAGCAAGTCGGGATGGACACCGGCGGAGTCGAACCGTGGGCCTACCTGATCGTCGGTGGCGTGCAATTGGCCACCCACTCGTGGATGTCGGATCCGCGGATGAGCCGCGACCAGCTCATCGACTACCTGACCATGCTCAGCTGGAACGCGCTGTGCGGCATCGTCGAGGTCGGCGGGTCGCTGGACGAGTTCCGCGCCCGGCCGCATCCGTCGCCGATCGTGTCCCGACGCGACCCGTCCAGCCCGGACTAGGTCGCTACCCAGCCGGTCCTGACCGGCGCAGCGCGCTCGTGTGCTGTGACCTTGGCCATGATGGCCGGCTGCTACGTGCTGGTACGCACTGGTCGCCAGTGCCGTCGCGCCGACGGCGATGCCGTGCCGCGCGCCGCCGGTCGTCCTGGCGCTGCCCCGGGTGGCGAAAGCGTGGGCTCAATTTCCCGTCAGCGCCCTGACCAGCCGCCGGCCGGATTTCCGGTGTGGCCGTTGTGGCACACGAAGCTGGCTCGGCTGCCCCGGCGCCAAGCCGGCGCCCTGTCGATCGCGGCCCGGCCATCAGCTCCGCGCTGCCAATGTGATGACTTCGCCGGTTGCGCGGATTCGTAAGCGGAATGCGGCTTTCACCGTTTCAACGGCTAGCATGCATGGGATGCATTCGGGGGCAGCCCAGGTTGCGTATTTGGCATTTATCGGATCAGTTGCCTGAACGCCTCCGAGATACAGAAAGGCTCACATCGTAATGGCCGTGCAGCTCAAGCCGCATTTCGAGAACGTGCAAGCTCATTATGACCTCTCCGACGACTTCTTCCGGTTGTTCCTCGACCCGACGCAGACCTACAGCTGCGCCTACTTCGAGCGCGACAACATGACGCTGGAAGAGGCGCAGCTCGCCAAGGTCGACTTGGCGCTGGGAAAGCTGAAGCTCGAGCCCGGGATGACGCTGCTGGACATCGGTTGCGGCTGGGGCGGCACCATGCGGCGTGCCATCGAGAAGTACGACGTCAACGTGATCGGTTTGACGCTGTCGGAGAACCAGGCCGCCCATGTGCAGAAGATGTTCGACGAGATGGACACCAGCCGCAGCCGGCAGGTCTTGCTGGAGGGCTGGGAGAAGTTCCACGACCCCGTCGACCGGATCGTGTCGATCGGTGCGTTCGAGCACTTCGGCCGCCAGCGTTACCCGCGCTTCTTCAAGATGGCCTACGAGGCGTTGCCGAGCGACGGCATCATGCTGCTGCACACCATCGCCCGCCCCACCTTCAAAGAGGCCAGGGCCAAGGGGCTGCCGCTGACCCACGAGGTCGTCCACTTCAGCCAGTTCATCCTGGCTGAGATCTTTCCGGGCGGTTGGCTGCCGACCATCCCGTCGGTCGAAGAGCACTCGACGGCAGCTGGTTTCAAGGTGACTCGGATCCAGTCGCTGCAGCTGCACTACGCGCGGACCCTGGAGATCTGGGCGGCCGCGCTGGAAGAAAACCGGGAACAGGCGATCGCAATCCAGTCGGAGAAGGTTTACGACCGCTACATGAAGTACCTGACCGGCTGCGCCAAGCTGTTCCGCCAGGGCTACACCGACATCGACCAATTCACATTGGAGAAGTAGCCAGCCGGCTCAGTACTGGTAGAAACCCCGGCCGGATTTCTTGCCCAGCTGGCCGGCCTCCACCATCCGCAACAACAACGGCGGCGGTCCGTAGTGCGGTTCCTTGAACTCTTCGTAGAGCTTGTCCGCGATCAGCTTGAGCGTGTCCAGACCGACGAGATCCGAGAGCCGCAGCGGGCCCATCGGATGCGACAGCCCGGCGACGACGGCCTTGTCGACGTCTTCGATGGTGGCGAAGCCGGCCTCGACCATCCGGATCGCCGACAGCAGATACGGCACCAGCAGCGCGTTCACCACAAAGCCCGACCGGTCCGAACACCGCACGACCTGTTTGCCTAGCACTGCGCTGGCAAACTCCTCGGTACGAGCCGCAGCGGCGGGGTCGGTGACCAGTGTGCTGACCAGTTCGACCAGGGGAAGCACGGGGACCGGATTGAAGAAGTGCAGCCCCAGCACCCGCTGTGGGTTCTTGGTGGCGGCGGCGATCTTCATGATCGGGATGCTGGAAGTGTTGGACGCCAGCACCGCTTCGGGGTCGGTGACGACCTGATCGAGTTTCGCGAAGATCTCGGCCTTGACCGACTCGTCCTCAACGATGGCTTCGATGACCAGCTGCCGGTCGGCCAAGTCGCTGAGGTCGGTGGTGAAGGTCAATTGGCTAAGCGCACGGTCGCGTTCGCGCTCGGTCACCTTGCCCGCACTGACGCCGCGCTCCAGCGACTTCACGATGCGGTTGCGCCCCGCGGTGATCAGCGCCTCGGTCGTCTCGAACACGGTCACCTCAACGCCGGCGCGCACCGACACCTCGGCGATTCCCGAGCCCATCTGCCCGGCTCCGATGACCCCTACCCGCTGGATGGCTGCATCGCTCACTGTTCGTTCTCTTTCTGGCGAGTCGTATTGTCTTGCACCGCAATAGGCCCCGCCCAGGTTGGCTGGGCGGGGCCTACGCTGTCAACTTCTACTCGGTGCGCCGAGCGTGTAGTCAGTGCGAAAATTCGGCCGAATATTCGCTATAGCTGCACGCTCGGCGTGACCGCAGCTCAGTGAAACTGACCCTCTTCGGTCGAGCCCGCCAGCGCGGTGGTCGACGAGTTGGGGTCAACCGTGGTGGCGATCCGGTCGAAGTAACCGGCACCGACCTCGCGCTGGTGCTTGGTCGCGGTGTAGCCGCGCTCCTCGGCGTCGAACTCGCGCTCCTGCAGCTCGACGTAGGCGCTCATCTGGTTGCGGGCGTAGCCGTAGGCCAGATCGAACATCGAGTAGTTGAGTGCGTGGAAGCCGGCCAGCGTGATGAACTGGAACTTGAATCCCATTGCGCCAAGCTCCTTTTGGAACTTCGCGATGGTGGCGTCGTCGAGGTGCTTCTTCCAGTTGAACGACGGCGAGCAGTTGTAGGCCAGCATCTGGTCGGGGAACTCGGCCTTGACACCCTCGGCGAACTTGGCGGCCAGCTCGAGGTCCGGCGTACCGGTCTCCATCCAGATCAGGTCCGAGTAGGGCGCGTAGGCCTTGGCCCGGGCGATGCAGGGCTCGAGGCCGTTCTTGACCCGGTAGAACCCTTCCTTGGTCCGCTCACCGGTGATGAACGGCTGGTCGCGCTCGTCGACGTCAGAGGTGATCAGGGTGGCTGCCTCGGCGTCGGTGCGCGCGATCACGACGGTCGGGACGTCGGCGACGTCGGCCGCCAGGCGTGCCGAGGTCAGCGTGCGGATGTGCTGCTGGGTCGGGATCAGCACCTTGCCACCGAGGTGGCCGCACTTCTTCTCCGACGCGAGCTGGTCCTCCCAGTGCGACCCCGCAACACCCGCGGCGATCATCGCCTTCTGCAGCTCGTAGACGTTCAGCGCACCGCCGAAGCCGGCCTCACCGTCGGCGACGATCGGGGCAAGCCAGTTCTCCACGGAGGTGTCGCCCTCGACCTTGGCGATCTGGTCGGCACGCAACAACGCGTTGTTGATCCGCCGGACCACCTGCGGCACCGAGTTGGCCGGGTACAGGCTCTGGTCGGGGTAGGTGTGGCCGGACAGGTTCGCGTCACCGGCGACCTGCCAACCGGACAGGTAGATGGCCTTGAGGCCGGCACGCACCTGCTGGACGGCCATGTTGCCGGTCAGGGCGCCCAGCGCGTTGACGAATTCGAGCTCGTGCAGCTGCTTCCACAGCACCTCGGCGCCACGACGGGCCAGCGTGCTCTCCTCGACGACGCTGCCCTGCAGGGCGACGACGTCGGCAGGGGTGTAGGTGCGAGTGATGCCCTTCCACCGCGGGTTAGTGTCCCAGTCCTGCTGGATCTGCTCGGGGCTCTTGGGCGTGCCAACGACAGACATCGATACTCCTTAACGATCATGGCTAGGTTCGAAAAGCCGCACCAACCAGCAGCGCTGCGACTCAACTTCACTGGTGTGCTAACCCGACAATGACATACCCAATTCCCGCTGGTCCACCCATTTCACTTGCGAATCTCCGCTATGACTTGCGGTCATTTTGCGAAGCTTGCGAAGCCTCGCATTTACTGAACCGTTTCAGAAAATACCGGCCGGTGGCCCGAATCCGCAGGTCAGCAGCTAATTTACCGGGACGCTTGTCCGGTTAAAGTTTGAACAGCGCAGCGACGGCTTTCGTTTCGTCTCCGACCGCATATGTGAGCGTTGTAACAGTGCGGTCGGCCAGGCCGGGACCGAATTGTTCAGTCGAACCAGCCGGATGCACGTGGGAGATGATCTCCAGCTTGTTGCCCAGCGCCACCGGCGCCTCGTGCTCGATGGTCACCCGCAGCGGTCCCGCGAGCAGTTCGCCGTGGGAGGCCAGGTAGTCCTCGATCACGCTCCAATACACGGAGTTGTTCATATGGTCGAACAGGTCGATGTCGGTGACGCGGACCGGGAACTCGTGGATCTCCGTCGCGTCGTCCCGGCTGCCCGGCTTCAGGTAGCCCTTCCACCGCAGCCGCTCCACCGAGGTGGTCTTGTGCAGGCCGGCCAGGAAGTCGTCGGCGATGCGGGCCGGCATCTCGGTTTCCTTGTTCACGTGGATCCAGAACGCCTCGGACTCGATAAGGCCACCCTTGCGGCCGTCGACCCGCACCCGCATCTCACACCACCGGTTCGAGGTGCCCGAACACCACCGCCGGCAGCGCAGCATGTCCTGGAATTCGATCGGCCGGATCAGGTCGACCATGGTGCGCCGGACAATCCACAGCGGATGGGTCTCCTCGAAACCCATTTCGCGCAGCTGGTCCTGCCCGATGTCCTGGATGTGCCGGCAAGCCGCATCCAACCGCAGCCGCCCGGTGCGGTCGATGTCGCCGACTCGAAGTGGCCATTCGCGGTCGAATACGTCGGGGTGACCGTCGGGCACCGGCATCAATATTTTGTCCAGGCTCACGGCGCTACTCCCCATTTCCTCCTCTGAACCTCAGGTCTAACCTGAGCACGTCGATGCGAATCATGCCAACGACGTCGCCGAAATTCCAACCGGACACCCGCCAGACAGTCCGTGCAAAGTCTGCTAACCATCCCTTCGCAACTCCGGGTACGCTGAACCGAGTGTCCAAGACGTTCGTGGGCTCACGGGTTCGCCAGCTGCGAAATGAGCGCGGGTTCAGCCAGGCTGCGCTGGCCCAGATGCTGGATATCTCACCGAGCTATCTGAACCAGATCGAACATGACGTCCGGCCGCTGACCGTGGCCGTGCTGCTCCGGATCACCGAGGTATTCGGTGTGGACGCTACGTTCTTCGCCTCCCAGGACGACACCCGGCTGGTTGCCGAGCTGCGAGAGGTGACCCTGGACCGCGACCTGGATATCGACATCGACGCGCCCGAGGTCGCCGAATTGGTCGGTGCTCATCCGGCGTTCGCGCGCGCCGTGGTCAATCTGCACCGCCGCTACCGGATAACGACCGCTCAACTGGCCGCCGCCACCGAGGAGCGCTATTCCGACGGCAGCGGCAGCGGCTCGATCACGATGCCGCACGAAGAGGTGCGCGACTACTTCTACCAACGCCAGAACTACCTGCACGAGCTGGACACCGCCGCCGAAGACCTGACGATCCAGATGCGGATGCATCACGGAGACCTGATCCGCGAGTTGACCCGCCGGCTCACCGAGATGCACGGGGTGCGCATCAACAGGAGGATCGATCTCGGCGATACCGTCCTGCACCGCTTCGACCCCAAGACCAAGACGCTGGAAATCAGCAACCACCTCTCGTCGGGCCAGCAGGTGTTCAAGATGGCGGCCGAATTGGCCTACCTCGAGTTCGGCGACCTGATCGACAGCATGGTCGAAGAAGGCAAGTTCACCAGCGACGAGTCCCACACCCTGGCCCGGCTGGGGCTGGCCAATTACTTCGCCGCGGCAGCCGTGTTGCCCTACCGCCAGTTTCACGACGTAGCCGAGAACTTCCGCTACGACGTCGAGCGGCTGTCCGCGTTCTACTCGGTGAGTTACGAGACCATCGCGCACCGCCTTTCCACGCTGCAGCGGCCATCGATGCGCGGCGTACCGTTCTCCTTCGTCCGGGTCGACCGTGCCGGGAACATGTCAAAGCGGCAGTCCGCCACCGGTTTTCACTTCTCCTCCAGCGGAGGCACCTGCCCGCTGTGGAACGTCTACGAGACGTTCGCCAACCCGGGCAAGATGCTGGTGCAGATCGCTCAGATGCCAGATGGCCGCAACTACATGTGGGTAGCCCGCACCGTGGAACGGCGCGCCGCCCGGTATGGTCAGCCCGGTAAAACCTTCGCGATCGGGCTCGGCTGCGAACTTCGGCATGCGCACCGGCTCGTCTACTCGGAAGGACTCGACTTGTCGGGGGACCCGAACATCACTGCGACGCCGATCGGCGCGGGCTGCCGTGTCTGTGAACGGGACAACTGCCCGCAACGGGCCTTTCCCGCGCTGGGGCGCGCCCTGGATATCGACGAACATCGCAGCACCGTGTCCCCGTACCTGGTGAAGCAACCATGAGCGGCCCTTCGGACGGCCAGGTCACGCGCATCCCATCGGGCAGATTGCGCCAGCTGGGGCCGGTCAACTGGGTGCTGGCGAAATTGGGTGCCCGCGCTGTTCGGGCCCCGGAGATGCATCTGTTCACCACGCTGGGGCATCGCCAGTCGTTGTTTTGGGCCTGGCTCGTCTACGGCGGCCGGGTACTGCGCGGGCGGCTGCCCCGGATCGATACCGAATTGGTGATTCTGCGCGTCGGGCATTTGCGGTCCTGTGAGTACGAACTGCAGCACCACCGCCGCATGGCGCGTGCCGCCGGGCTCGACGCGCAGACGCAGGCCACGATTTTCGCGTGGCCCGACGTTCCCGAAACCGGTGGTCCCCGAAGGGTTCTCAGTGCGCGCCAGCAAGCGCTGCTGAATGCGACGGATGAGTTGATCACGCAGCGGTCGATCACCACGGACACCTGGCAACAGCTGGCCACTCACCTCAACCGGCATCGGTTGATCGAATTCTGCATGCTGGCAACACATTACGACGGGCTGGCGGCAACTATTACCGCACTCGAGATCCCCTTGGACCACCCGCGGTAACGCTAGAAGTAGATATCAGCCAGCACGGCGAGCGTCAGCACCAACGGCAAAACCGGCAGACCGAACGCAAAGGCCGCCCATACTTGCTTGCGGCGCAGCCGCATCAGCATGCCCCCGATGACCGCGCCGACCGCCAGCGCACCGGAAAGTAGCAAGACCGCCAGGCTCCACTTACTCACGGTAGTGAGGTCGTCGCCGACCGAAATCGCCACCAGCCACAGAATGTAGCCGGCGAACAATCCGGCGAGGCCACCCAGCACAGTCTCCTTGCGCATGACTCAGAAGTTGATCATGTGGCCGACCAAGCCGTGGAAGCACTCCTGCAGCGCCTCGGACATCGTCGGATGGGTGTGCACGTTGCGCGCCAACTCGGTTGCCGTCAGATCCCATTTCTGCGCCAGCGTGAGCTCGGGCAGCAGCTCGGAAACATCGTGACCGATCAGGTGCCCGCCCAGCAGCTCGCCGTACTTGCCGTCGGCCACCAGTTTCACGAAGCCACTGGGGTCGCCGACGCCGTGCGCCTTGGCATTGGCCGTGAACGGGAACTTGGCGACCACGACGTCGTAACCCTCGTCGCGGGCCTGCTGCTCGGTTAGCCCGAAGCTGGCGACGTTGGGCTGGCAGAACGTTGCGCGCGGCAGCATGCGGTAGTCGCCGAGCGCCAAAGTCTCTGCGCCGGCGATGGTTTCGGCCGCAACCACACCCATCGCCTCCGCGACGTGGGCCAGCATCAGCTTACCGGTGACGTCGCCGATCGCGTAGATGTGGCTGACATTGGTGCGCATGTAGTCGTTGATGCCGATCGCCTTGCGGTCGGTCAGTGCGACGCCGGCGACATCGAGTCCATAGCCCTCGACGTTGGGCGCAAACCCGATGGCCTGCAACACTTTATCGGCCTTGAGTTCTTGCGCCTGGCCGTCTTTGCTGATGGCCACGGTGACTTCGGAACCGTTGTCGGAGATGGAGTCGACCTTGGTGCTGGTGAGAATTTTGACACCCAGCTTCTTGAACTGCTTCTCGATCTCCTTGGATACCTCGGCGTCCTCGTTGGGCAGCGCGCGCGGCAGGAATTCCACGATGGTCACGTCGACGCCGTAGTTCTTCAGCACGTAGCCGAACTCCATGCCGATCGCACCCGCGCCGGCGATGACGATCGATTTCGGCAGTTCCCGGGTCAGTATCTGTTCTTCGTAGGTCACCACGTTGTCCGACAGTGACGTGCCGGGCACCAACCTCGTGCTGCTGCCGGTGGCGATGATGACGTTGTCGAACGTGACAGTTTCCGTGCCACCTTCGTTGAGGTCGACCGACAGCGTGTTGGCGTCGGTGAATTTGCCGTAGCCGTGAATCTCGGTGATCTTGTTTTTCTTCATCAGGTAGTGCACACCGGCGACGCGACCCTCGGCCACCTTGCGGCTGCGGTCGAATGCGATTCCGTAATCGAAGGTGGCCTCGCCACTGATACCAAAGGCCTTGGCTTCCTTGGTGAAGATGTAGGCGAGTTCGGCGTTGCGCAAGAGGGCCTTGGACGGGATGCAGCCGACGTTGAGGCAGACGCCGCCCCAGTATTTCGGCTCGATGATTGCGGTGTTGAGGCCGAGCTGTGCGGCACGAATGGCCGCGACATATCCACCAGGGCCAGCCCCGAGAACGACGACGTCATAGTGAGTCACGGCCCCTACCCTAACGGCAGCGACGTCGAAAAGGACTGGCGACTTCACTGATTCGACAGCGGGCGCGCGGCAGCACTCTGAATCACTGCAAGTGAAGGAGTGCACCCAGTGATCGCCATGGCCAACGAGTCCGCCGTCGACGCATCGCCGCCCCGGTCATTCACGGCGGTCGAACGACTTATCAAGACGCTTCCGCCGATCGAAAGCATTTGGGCGGCGCTGCCCAATATGGCTGCCGTAGCTGAGCTGAAGCAACGCGAAAGATTACTCGGTGTCGCTAGCCTTTCCGGCTGCGCATTCGAATCACTGCATCAAATCATCAGCGACCTGAACGTTTATCACGTCATTATCCGGCATCCACCATCGGTCAAAGCCGGCGCAAAGCAAGACCTGATCGCTGGACGCCTCAACGGTGCAACGTTGCTAGTCAACAAGACAGTGACGGTACGGCTCGACAGGGCGCATTTCCTACTCACCGGCGCCGGCGATTTCACCGTCAGCCGTCAGCTCTTGCGTCAAATAGCCGATCGCTGGCACCTCCCCCGGCGAACTGTGAAGGCCTGCCGAATCAATCCGGTCGACTATTCGCCGGAATCCGAGCTGGGACTGCTGACGGGTATGGTCTCGCCATTCGTTGCGCCCTCTTTGTCGCTTGAGAAATTGCGCGGTGTGGTTCTCTTGGCGACCCCGCACATCGACGCGGCAGCAGATCAAATGGTGGCGATATCGCTCTCGCCTTTCGAAAGTCTGGTGGTGCGCCTTGTCGACTTCGAGGCGCTCGCATTCCTGTATGCGCGGCGCACATACCCCCACCTGCCCTGGACCAAGATGCGCGGCTAGTCAGCCGCGGGCACGCAGCCCATCCACCACCACGTCGACGGCCAGTCGCGCCAGCTCCACGCGCGAATACCCGGGCTCGCCGGTTCCCCGCAGCTCGTCTGAAGCACTGGCCAGCCCGCCGATTCCCCACGTGGTCAGGAAGAAGTAGACCGCCTCGACCGCACCCTCGCGGACCACGCCGTCGGCTTGCAGTCGCTGCAGAATGGCGGCGGTGGCCTGGCGGGTGGGCCCGATGTAGTTCTTGAACATGTAAGCAAACCGCGGACCAGATATCGCCGCTTCATGCTGGATGATCCGCGCCAGGGCCGGCCGCCGCAGCGTCGCTTCGGAGTACTTGATCATCACCAGCCGCAGTGCCGCGAAAAGGTCGCGCGGCACGTCCTCGGGGGCCACGTGCAGCGCCGCAGACAAATCCGCGAATCCGTGGTCGACCGCGGCGTGCCAGGCGGCGTCCTTGGATTGGTAGCGCCGATGGATCAGGTTATGGCTCATCCCCAGGTGGCGGCACAGCTCACGCAGGCTCGTGCCCTCATAACCCAGGTCGGCGAAAGCATCGAGCAGGCGGTCCAAAAGCTCCACCTCCTCGATGAGCTTTGGGCGGGCCACCTGTCTAGGTTATTCGCGCCGTGGGCGAGCCCGTGAAGGTGCCGTATTGACATCGATGGAAATAGTTGACACATGCCACCCATCCATTATGATGACAACTGTCAACTAATCAAGAGCGTCGTGATCACGGCGACTCCACCCAAGCTGACCGACACCGCCGTCGAGCCTCATTTACCAGCATCAGGAGGGTACTCATGGCCGCCCCAATCACCCCCTTTCCCGAGCCGTCGATCAATGCCAGCGAGGTGACGATCCGAAGGCTGCTCGACGAAGTGCTGATGGCCGGTGCCCGTGTCGTGAGCGGTGCTGACCAGCTCGACCGCGAGGTGACCTCGATCCTGCCGCTGACCGAAGCGCCGTCGTTGCCGAATCGACTGGACGCCGTGGCTGTGTATGCCCGCGTCGAGGCGTTGGCCGACAGCGGCATCCTGCTTGCCGCGCTGGTGTCCCGAGGATTGGGCGTGGTGCTGGTGGACGGACCGATACCGGCAGAACTTCTGCACTCGGGGCTACCCGCCGGGTTAGTCGTCGTCGAGTTGCCCTCGCGTGTCGGGTTTGCCGCGCTGAGCCGCCTTTTCGCGAAGCTGACCCTCGACGAGGAACTGCAGCAGATGCGGTACTCGATGCACGTGCAGGCCATGCTGGCCAAGCTGTTCCACCGCGGGGCCGGCCTGGAGATCCTCATTCGTGAGGTGTGCAATCTGGGCCGCAACCCGGCGATGGTCCTCGACGACCGTGGTCGGGTCCTTGCCCATGTCGGACTGAACGCCAACGAACTCGACGCGATCACCGACTCGGTTCGCCGCGTGCTGGCAACCGGTGGCAGGACTGCACGACGTTCGACGACACAGAGCAGCCGGGTAGACCGGGTCGCTGGCGCCAATGGTGGAGCCTGGACGTCGATTGCCCACGAGATCAAACTCGGCAAGGCCTCTGGGGGCTGGGTGATAGTCCTTGCCCCATTCGCCATCTTGAACGTCCAGGACCTCGACCGGCACCGCGTCCTCACCGAGCAGGCGGCTGCCGTTGTCGGGTTGGAGCTGCTGCGCCAGCGCAGTGTCGAGGAGGCCGAAGAGCGGGCCCGCGATGACTTCATCCAGGCGCTGCTCCATGGCGCCTTCTTCAGTGACCACGAACTGCGGGCCCGCGCCGAGCACCACGAAATCGACCCGGATTCGCCCTTCGGCGTGTTCGTTGCCCGCGGCCTATCAGGGCAGGCAGGAGGAAATCGGGCGACCAGAATGCTCCGCTTGGCCCGCTACGCCGCCGGCGTCGCCACCGACCAGGCGGTACCGGCCGATGCGACCGTCATCGGCGATCTCCTGGTGGTGATACGCCCGCTGCCTGCTGCCGACGAGCCGACGCTGAGCCGGGAAATGGCGGTGTTTGCCCAAACGATGTCCAATGCGCTCGAGCTGCGCTGCGGTACGGCGGTGGCCGTTGCCTACGGACACCCGGCGCAGGACGCTACGGAAGTCTCCGACCGGTACCACGAAGCCAAAATCGCTTTGGACGTCGCCAATCAGCTCGGCCGTACCTGCGCCACCTCTTATCAGGAGATGCGCAGCTTCACGATGCTCGCCGGAATCTCCGACACCGAGAGCAGCCGCCAGCTGATTGAGCAGTTCGTCGAGCCGTTGCGGTCCGGCCCCAATCTCCTTGGGACACTGACCAGTTACCTGGCTCAGGGCGGCAATGTCACCGAGGCCGCGCGCGCCCTCAACGTCCACCGCAACACGCTGTTGACCAAACTCGACCGGATCTCGCGCGCGATCGGTCTGGACATCCGGGAACCGGAGAACCAGTTTACGGCTTGCCTGGCGATCAGGCTCGACACGCTGGCGACGGGAAACCGGCAACGGGTCGGGTGCCCGGCCTGAACCGCTAGCCGACTAGTAGGGAAGTACGCCGATGAGGCAGCGGGTCGCCCGCTCGCAATAGAAGTAACCGTAGAGCGGAGCCGCAGCCGCGACGGAGGCGAACGGTCCGGTCATTACGGCAATCGACATTGCCGTAATGGTCGGCCTGCCCTGCACCATCGAAATCAGTAAGCCGCCCACGGTGCATGCGACGACGTAGACCAGCACCACGAACACCGGCGCTGTCTTGTCGATCGTGTGGTACCACCAGTAGTACAAGCTGAGCCCGATCTGCCCCGCAAAGAACCACACGCCGAGCAGCACCAGAACGAACTTCCACCACTTGAGGTATTGGTACCGGCCGGGTACCTGTACCGGCGCCGCAGCTGTCTCGGTCTCGGAAGCAGGTTCGTCGTCCGGCTTTTGCGCTGGCCCCGCGAGCCCCGGGAGCCCCTGGAGCGCCGCCGACTCTATGGGCTGTGAACCCGTGTCGTCCCAATTCGGCACGAACGGCACCGACTGCTCGCCCGTGTCTTCAATATCCGCAAAGTCGGGCACGAACGGCTCGGTCCCTGGGTTGGACTCTCGATCTTTGTCCGCATCCGCGTCAGCCACCGGACATCACCTGCTGCGCGACGAGTACGAACAGCCAGCCCGGCGCCAACGCCAGAATGAACGCCCCAAGCATGGTCACCCACCGGCGACCGGAGAACAGGATCACCAGCAGCCCGATAACGCTCGGAATCCCGACGACCAGCGCGATGACGACGTCCGGGCGAATGCGTTCGTGCACCAGCACGTTGGACGCGACCCCGACGAGTTGTCCGACTGCGCTACCAACGAGCATGGCGCCGGTCAGCAGCCACGCACGTGGAAGGGGAATCACGGTGTACGACCTTACTTCGGTTACGGCCGGGTTGGCTGGCATGCTCCCGGCGCGTTGTCGGCCACCACTTCACCGCGCACCGACGGCCGCTCGCCGCGCTCATACGCAGCGCCGGTAATCACCGGAACCTGTTGCAACAGCGCCTTCTCGGCGTCGGTGAATACCCGCCCGCGGCTGAGAAATCGCACGCCTTCCGGGGCTTCCAGACTGAAGCCGCCACCCCTCCCCGGCACCACGTCGATGACCAGCTGGGTATGTCGCCAGGTCTGGTACTGCGGACCCGAGATCCACACCGGCACGCCCTCGCGCCCCACGTCCAGCACACCCAGCAGGACGTCGCGATCGCCGACGAGAAAATCCGCCCGCGGGTAGCACATCGGCGAGGAGCCATCACAGCAGCCGCCGGACTGATGGAACATGACCGGACCGTGGCGCTCCTGCAGCCGGCCCAGCAGCTCGGCGGCCGAGGCGGTGATGAGCGCCCCGGGCGGCGAGTTCATCAGAAGAATCCCAGCGCCTTGTCGGAGTAAGACACCATCAGGTTCTTGGTCTGCTGGTAGTGGTCGAGGGCCATCTTGTGGCCTTCCCTGCCGAACCCGGACTGCTTGTAGCCACCGAAGGCCGCATGCGGCGGGTACACGTGGTAGCAGTTGACCCACACGCGTCCGGCCTTGATGTCACGTCCAGCGCGGTAGGCGGTGTTGCCGTCGCGGCTCCACACCCCGGCGCCCAACCCGTAGAGGGTGTCGTTGGCGATGCCCATCGCGTCGTCGTAGTCGGTGAAGGGCGTGACGGCCACCACGGGCCCGAAGATTTCCTCCTGGAAGATCCGCATCTTGTTGTTGCCGGCGAAGATCGTCGGCTGGACGTAGTAGCCGCCGGACAGGTCGCCGCCGAGCTCGGCGCGTTCGCCGCCGGTGATGATCTTGGCCCCCTCTTCCTTCCCGATTTCGATGTAGGACAACACCTTTTCCAGTTGGTCGTTGGAGGCTTGAGATCCCAGCATCGTCTCGGTGTCCAGGGGGTCGCCCTGCCGGACCGCCTTGGTGCGGATCGCGGCCAGTTCCAGGAACTCGTCATGGATGCCCGACTGGATAAGGCTGCGCGACGGGCAGGTGCACACCTCGCCCTGGTTGAGGGCGAACATGGTGAAGCCCTCCAGCGCCTTGTCCTGGAAGTCGTCGTTCGCCGCCATTACGTCTGAGAAGAAGATGTTGGGGCTCTTGCCGCCGAGTTCCAGGGTGACCGGAATCAGGTTCTGCGACGCGTACTGCATGATCAGCCGCCCGGTGGTGGTCTCCCCGGTGAATGCGACTTTGGCGATCCGGTCGCTGGATGCCAGCGGCTTGCCGGCCTCGACACCGAACCCGCTGACGATGTTGACCACCCCGGGCGGCAACAGGTCACCGATCAGCGACATGAGATAGAGCACAGACGCGGGCGTCTGCTCGGCGGGCTTGAGCACGACGGTGTTCCCGGCCGCCAGGGCAGGCGCCAGTTTCCAGGCCCCCATCAAAATCGGGAAATTCCACGGGATGATCTGCCCCACCACTCCGAGTGGCTCGTGGAAGTGATAGGCGACAGTGTGCTCGTCGATCTGCGACAGCGAACCCTCCTGGGCGCGAATCGCGGCGGCGAAGTACCGGAAATGGTCGGCCGCCAGCGGGATATCGGCCGAAATCGCCTCCCGGATCGGTTTGCCGTTGTCCCACACCTCGGCCACCGCCAGCGCGGCGGTGTTCGCATCGATCCGGTCGGCGATCTTGTTCAGAATCGCCGCCCGTTCGGCCGGGGGAGTCTTGCCCCACGCCGGTGCCGCCGCGTGTGCGGCGTCGAGCGCCTTCTCGACATCGGCCGCCTCAGAGCGCGCCACCTCACAGAACGGCTGCCCGGTAACCGGGGTCGGGTTCTCGAAGTAACGGCCCGCCGCCGGCGCGACCCACTCACCCCCGATGAAGTTGTCGTATCGGCTTTCATACGACATCAGCGCCCCGGTAGCACCCGGACGTGCAAAGACAGGCATTTGCTCGGCTCCTCGTTAGGTCATGTAATACAGCTCACACTACCGCTGGGACCACAATGGGATTCCATGGCTTCCATGACTCCCGAGGCGGCCGAGGCTTCCGAAGACCCGTACTTATGGCTCGAAGACGTGACCGGCGAGGAGGCTCTCGACTGGGTCCGCGCGCGCAACGAACCGACCAAGGCGCAGTTCTGCGCGGGCGATTTCGAGCAGCTGCGCACCGAGGCGCTCGAAGTGCTCGACACCGACACCCGAATCCCCTACGTGGTCCGGCGCGGCGAGTACCTCTACAACTTCTGGCGCGACGCGGCCAACCCGCGCGGCCTGTGGCGGCGCACCACGCTGGACAGCTATCGCACCGACTCCCCCGCCTGGGATGTGCTGCTCGACATCGACGAGCTGGGGCGGATCGACGACGAGAAGTGGGTGTGGGCCGGCGCCGGCGTCATCGAACCCGGCTACACCCGCGCGCTGGTCGCCCTGTCCCCGGGCGGCTCGGATGCCTCCGTCATCCGCGAATTCGACATGCTGACGCGCGAATTCGTAGCCGACGGGTTTCAGCTGCCGGAAGCGAAATCGCAGATGGCCTGGGAAGACCTCGACACCGTGCTGGTGGGCACCGACTTCGGCACCGATTCACTGACCGAATCCGGTTACCCGCGCATCATCAAGCGTTGGCGGCGGGGCACAGCGCTGTCGGAAGCGGAGACGGTGTTCGAGGGCACCCGCGCCGATGTGCGCGTCGCGGCTTCGGTGGACCGCACGCCCGGCTACGAGCGCACCCTGCTGCTGCGTGCCCTGGACTTCTGGAACGACGAGGTGTACGAGCTGCGCGGCTCGGAACTAATCCGGATCGATGTGCCAACCGACGCGACCGTGTCGATTCACCGCGACTGGCTGCTGATCGAACTACGCACCGATTGGACCCGCGCCGCCACCACCTACTGCGCGGGCTCGCTACTGGCCTCCGACTACAACGAATTCCTCTCCGGCACAGCAGAACTGAGGGTGATATTCGAGCCCGATGCGCACACCGCCCTGCACCAATACTCGTGGACTTACGATCGCTTACTGCTCGTCACGCTGGCCGATGTGGCCAGCCGGGTGGAAACCGTCACACCGGGCTCCTGGCGGCGCGACCCATTGTCCGGCATCGCCCCCGCAACCAGCACCGTGGTGGTGGCCGCCGACGACAAGGGCGACGAGTACTTCCTGGATTCCAGTGGATTCACCGCACCGTCGCGCCTGATGCGCGGGACCACTACCGGAGAACTAGCCCCCATCAAGTCCGCCCCCGCCTTCTTTGACGCCGAAAACATCAGCGTGGCACAGCATTTCGCTACGTCAGCCGACGGCACGTCGATCCCGTACTTCGTGGTACGGCCAATCGGCGCCGATGCCCCCGGCGGTCCGGGACCCACCTTGCTCTACGGCTATGGCGGATTCGAAACGTCGAACACGCCCAGTTACAGCGGCGTATTGGGCAGGCTCTGGCTGGCCCGCGGCGGTACCTATGTGCTGGCCAACATCCGCGGTGGCGGCGAGTACGGACCCCGCTGGCATACCCAGGCGATGCGCGAAGGCCGGCACAAAGTGGCTGAAGACTTCGTCGCCGTAGCAGACGATTTGGTGAACCGCGGCATCACCACGGTCGCCCAGCTCGGCGCGCAGGGCGGCAGCAACGGCGGGCTGCTGATGGGCATCATGCTGACCAAGTACCCGCAGAAATTCGGCGCGCTGGTCTGCAGCGTGCCGCTGCTGGACATGAAGCGATACCACCTGCTGCTGGCCGGTGCCTCATGGGTCGCCGAATACGGCGATCCCGATAATCCGGACGACTGGGCGTTCATCTCCGAATACTCGCCGTACCAGAACATTTCGGTGGACGCGCAATACCCGCCGATCCTGATGACTACATCTACCCGCGACGACCGGGTACATCCCGGCCACGCCCGCAAGATGACGGCCGCCTTAGCGGCTGCGGGCCACCCGGTGTGGTACTACGAAAACATCGAAGGCGGACACGGCGGTGCGGCCGACAACGAGCAGCTCGCGTTCAAGTCAGCATTGAGCTTCAGCTTCTTGTGGCAGATCCTGGGCGGCCGACGGTAGCCGTTGTTCTGCGGCGGTCGCTGGGCGCAGTCGCGAATCGACTGTGCGGCTAGAGCTTTGATTGTGTAGCCGGGGTGGGAAAATCGCGATTCCACGACCCTGAAGGCACGCTGGATGTAACCGGACGCGCACTCTCCTTCGGCCGCCACGAAGGCATGCATGTTTATGAAAAGGCTCTTGGCTACAAGGTTCTATGTGTCCTCGCAGCTGCCGGGGGTCCTGCAATCGCTTGCGCCCGTGCTGGACCACTACGGCTACGCGGCGGTGATGGGCATCATCGCGGTCGAGGGCTTCGGAATTCCCGCTCCCGGCCAAATCATCCTGATCGCGGCCGGGGTCTACGCAGGAACCGGCCAGCTCAATCTCGCGGCGCTGCTGGTGCTGGGCTTTGTAGCGGCGGTCGGGGGCGACAATATCGGCTATGCCATCGGCCGGCGCGGCGGCCGGCCACTGCTTCGGCGCTTCGGCCGCTATGTATTGCTCACCGAGCAGCGGGTCGCCTCGACCGAGCGCTTCTTCGCCAGACACGGCAGCATCGTCGTGCCGGTCGCGCGTTTCATCGACGGGTTACGCCAGGCCAACGGGATCGTCGCCGGGATGGCCCAGCTGGGCTGGTGGCGTTTTCTGACCTACAACGCACTGGGAGCCGCGGTATGGGTGGGCCTGTGGGTATTGCTGGGATACCTGGCCGGTGATCACATCGGTGCGATCTACGACAAACTTCGCGACTACCAGAAGTACGTGCTGATGGCGTTGGGCGCGGCACTGCTCGCGGTGATCGTTGGCGGGGCACTCAAACGAGGCTCCAACCAGGACGACCAGGACGACCAGGACGACGAGGAGCTGGCGTGCGGCACGCCGGAAAACACCGGTGCTTGACACCTGAGTGCGCCGGCGACTTCGCTGCGGCTATGCCGTTTTCCAAGTCGTTTTCCAAGTCGGTTCCCGAATTCGAGACGCTGCTGTACCGCACCGCCGGACCGGTGGCCACCATCACGCTGAACCGCCCGGAAGAGCTCAACACGATCGTGCCGCCCATGCCCGACGAGATCGAGGCCGCCGTCGGACTGGCCGAACGGGATTCCGAAATCAAGGTGATCGTGTTGCGGGGGGCCGGCCGCGCATTTTCCGGCGGCTACAACTTCGGCGGCGGCTTCCAACAGTGGGGTGAAGCCATGATGACCGACGGAAAGTGGGACCCCGGTAAAGACTTCGCCATGGTTACCGCGCACGAGACCGGCCCCACCCAGAAATTCATGGCCATCTGGCGAGCCTCCAAGCCGGTGATCGCGCAGGTGCACGGCTGGTGCGTCGGCGGGGCCAGCGACTACGCACTGTGCGCCGACATCGTCATCGCCAGCAACGATGCCGTAATCGGCACACCGTACAGCCGCATGTGGGGGGCGTATCTGACCGGAATGTGGCTCTACCGGCTGAGCCTGTCCAAGGTGAAATGGCACTCGCTGACCGGCCGGCCGCTAACCGGCGTGCAGGCCGCCGAGGTCGAGCTGATCAACGAGGCAGTGCCCTTCGAACGGCTCGAAGCACGCGTCGCCGAGATCGCCGCCGAACTCTGCCAGATCCCGCTGTCGCAGTTGCGGGCGCAGAAGCTGATCGTGAATCAGGCCTACGAGAACATGGGCCTGGCGTCCACTCAGATGCTGGGCGGCATTCTGGACGGCCTGATGCGCAACACCCCCGATGCGCTGGAATTCATCCGCACCGCCGAAGCGCAGGGGGTGCGAGCGGCCGTCGAGCGCCGCGACGGTCCGTTCGGTGATTACAGCCAGGCCCCCGCGGAGCTACGGCCGGACCCCAATCATGTGATTGTGCCTGGTGACGACGGCTAGTAAGGTGTGCTAGGGATTTCATTCCCGACAGTTCGCCACATCGTTGAAAGTGCTACGGTAATCAATATGTCTCGGCCGAATCTCAGCCTGCGCTCAGTCGCCGCCTTTTTCGCTTTCCTGATCGCTTTCGTCGTCCTGTTTGACGTCGCCGTCATCCAGCTGCCGACGACCGCCGCGGCCGATTCCACGGAAGACTTCCCGGTCCCCCGGCGGCAGATCGCGACCACCTGCGACGCTGAGCAGTACTTGGCGGCCGTCCGGGACACCAGCCCGGTGTATTACGAGCGGTACATGATCGACTTCAACAACCACGCCAACCTGCAGCAGGCGACGATCGACAAGGCGCACTGGTTCTACTCGCTGTCGCCAGCTCAGCGCCGGGATTACTCCGAACACTTCTACAACGGCGATCCGCTGACCTTCGCCTGGGTCAATCACATGAAGATCTTCTTCAACAACAAGGGCGTCGTCGCGAAGGCCACCGACGTGTGCAACAACTATCCGCCCGGCGACATGTCGGTGTGGAACTGGGGCTAACCTTCTTCACCACCTCCGATGACCGCCCGCTACTTGTCCACCGATCGGCGGACAAGGCGGTTCCCCTACTTTTGGGCTGCTTGGAGGATTGATTCCCGCACCCGCGCGCGGAATAGTGAGCGTTATCGATACCAACGCGACTCTTGCCACGGCAGGCCAAAGGTAACCATAATGAAGCCCCGGCCAGCTGATCATCTTGCAGTGGGCATGCGTGTGTCGGGTGCGGCTGCGGTCCGGAAGTCGGAGGTCCTGGCATGAGCCAAACAACTGGCAACGAGATCCCTGACACGCTCGCGGCCCTCGACTGGCGTGATATCACCTGTCAATCCGGAGCCGGTTGCACCAATCGGGCGGATTTCATCGTTCATCTGCACGCGGTTGACGAATGCAACCATCCGCAACTGGATCCGTTCGGGAATACCGTCGAGATTCTCTGCATCGCCTGCCTGTGGCGCGCCGAGGCTGAAGTCCTGCTGCAAGTGGGCCGGCTACGTCGCCATTCCGGTGCGTCCTGTTTGACGTGCGGTGCACCGGTCTCCGAGCTCAGCGACATCATGCGCGACGTCGTCGCTCTATAGCCTCGCATCGACCAGTACCCGCGCCGGACGGTCATCGACCCGTTCCGGATCGACCATCGCGACCGGCCTGTCGCGCGCCGGCCGCGTCGCCAGGAACACCCCCAGCGCAACCGGAATGGCCGCCAACACCTCCAGCGCCGTCACCGTCTCGTGCAGCACGATCGCCCCGAGGGCAAGGCCGAACACCGGCGGCAAGAAGTGGGCTACCGAGGCCCGTTGCGGTCCGACTTCTTTGATCAGGGTCAGCCACAGCGTCATCCCGACGATGGCGGCACCCACCACCAGGTAGGCCAGGCCGGCGATGAAAGTCCCGGTGATGGCCGGATGTGACGGCCGCACCAGCGCGATGAGGGTGACCGGCAGGCCGCCGACGGCGGCTTGCCAGCCGGTCAGGAAATAGGGATTGCCGGCCGGCAATAGGCGCGGGGTGAGGTAGGTCGCCGCGGTGAGGAAGGCGACCGCGCACAGCGCCAGGCTGATCGCAAACCCACTCAACTGCCCGGAATGCAGGCGGTCCAGCGCGGAAAGAACAATGCCGGCCAGTCCGATCAGAACGCCGGTCGCTTGCACCAGCCCTATCCGCCGATCGGCCAGCGCGCTCAGGCTCAGCACTGCCAACGGCGTCAACGACGACAAGATGGCCGCCATACCGGCCGAGATGTGTGGCAGGGCAACGGCGATGACGCCTAGATAGCCGGCGTTGTTGAGTAATCCGATGACCGTCGTGCGACACAGTTCGCCGGCTGTGTGCCGGCGGACCTGTCGCCAGGTGAAGGCCAGCATCACCACGCCGGCGAGCTCACAGCGCAGGGCGACGACCACGGCGGCGTTGGCGTAATCCAGCGCGATCTTGTTCGCGACGAAGGCGCCGGCCCACAGCGCAGCCCACAGCACCGCCAATGCGATCGCCCGAAGTCCTCGCGCGGACAGCGTCACCGTGCTCACGCGCTGGCGGGTGTTTGGGTGAGCCGTTCGGCTTTCGCTGCGACGCGTCGCAAGAACCGCTCAGTTTGAATGATGTTGCGCCCGTGCCGACCCGAGGCCGCGACGTCGCCGTCGCCGTCGATCGCCGTGACATCCCATTCGTAATACGGCGGTTCGACCTTGGTGCACACCGCCGTCACGGTCAGTTCCGCTCCGGGCGGGGTGGGTGCACTGTGTTTGATGTCCACCAGCGTCCCCAGACTGCCTTCGCCTTCGTCGAGGACCCGGCGCAGCGCGATGATCGCCGTCCACTCCAGCAGACCCACCATGAAGCCCGTCGCGAATACCCGGGGCATGATTTGGTAATCGTCGGACTCCGGATACAGATCCGGCACCGTCTTGTTGACCGCCACGACGTAGCGGAAGGTGGCAGCATCGCCGACCTTGATCGTGTCTTTCATCCAGAACGCCTCTCAATTAACCAGATTCAGCTGCGGGACCCGGCAGCGTTGCTGGTCCGCGGACTCGGAATGCATGCGCCGGGCATATTCGGCGATTCGCTTGCGATTGACGTCGTGAGTGCCCGAGGGCGCCGAGGTCATCAAGGCATCGGCCAGCAGGTCGAGCACTCCTATCGTCGAGTCGCAACCCCGCGCGCCCATCGCCTCGGCAACCGACAGGGCCGTGGCCGATGCCGATTGACTGGCCGACAGCTTCGCCACAGTGAACCCAATCTCGTTGGTGTGCCCCAGATCAGCGGCAGCGGCGGCTTCGTACATCGCGATCCTGCTCAAGTAGAGCTGTCGATACGCCTCGGCCACCCGCGACTCGATACTGCCCAGATCGGCGAGCGGGGCGTTGTACAACTGACGCTGTTCGGTATAGGTCAACAGCCGATCGATCGCGGCCGCCTGCAAGCCCAGTGCCAGTGATCCGATGTTGGGTTTGCCATGCCGAGCGATCACCGCATGAGCCAGGGCAACCCCCATGCCCACCGAACCGACGAGGTTTGCCCCGTCGACTCGACAGTTCTCGAAGACCAGCTCGCCGATGGAGAATTCGCCGAGCCCGCCGAAGCTGTGCCGGTCTCCGACGCGGCAGCCCGCGCTGTCGGTAGGTACGACGAAGGCCGATAGCGCCCCGTGATGCTGCCCCCGACTGGTGCGGGCGATCACCCCGTGCGCCGTGGCGATGTGCGAGTTGCCGATGAAACACTTGCGGCCGTTGAGGATCCATCCGTCGCCGTCACGCTCGGCGGTTGTCTGCATGCCCAACAGGTGCGAGCCGGAGTCCGGCTCGGTCATGCAGATCGTCATTATCTCGCGGCTGGCCGCCAACTCGGGAAGCCAGCGGTCCTGCTGTGCCCGATTCCCGCCGAGCAGAATCAGCCCAGTGCCCAGCGTCGCCGCGGACAAGGTGGCGCCCGCGGCGGGGCTGCGCCGCGACAGCTCTTCGATGGCGATCGCACGGCGCAGGGTCCCGTCGGGAACCCCGCCCCACCTGGCGGGCATGTGCAGTCCGGATATCCCTAACTCGCGCAGGAACTCCGGCCAATCACGGACGGATCCGACGGGGACACCGTCAAGCAGCGCTTGCATCTCCCGGCGGATCCGTTCCGCGTGGTGAGTTAACGACTTGGGTGTCAATCCCTACCGCCCATCGGTGTGTTCATGGCTTGATGACCCGTGAATGATGGCAGGATCCGAGAAATTGCGCAACTATGGTTGACATATTTCCCAGGGCGCTTTCCTGTGCAAAGTGCCCTGCCCCGACAGCTGCCGCTGTTGCCGCGGCGATTCTCGACGGGCAGGGTGGTGCGGTGACTGCCGTGACGATGGTGCGGGCCGGGGTCTTGAAGGTGGCGCTGGAGCAGTACGGCGACCCGGGCGGCTGGCCGGCAGTCCTGCTACACGGATTTCCTTACGACGTGCGCTGCTACGACCAGGTTGCACCCCGGTTGGTTGCGGTCGGCGCGTACGTGGTGGTGCCCTATTTGCGCGGCTACGGGGCGACGCGTTTCATCGATCCGGCGGTAATGCGCTCCGGACAGCAAGCCGCACTCGCCGCCGACCTTTACGAACTGATCGGCGCTTTGGGCCTGAGGGCACCGGTGGTGGCGGGATTCGACTGGGGCGGGCGGGCGGCCTGCGTTACTGCGGCGCTGTGGCCGCAGCTGGTGCGTGCCCTGGTGAGCGTGTCGGGCTATAACCTGCAAGACATTTCGGCCATGGCCAGTCCGGCGGCACCGGAGTCCGAACGGCGGCTGTGGTACCAGTACTACCTGCACGGTGAGCGCGGCCGAGCCGGGCTGCAAGTCCGCCGCCGTGAGTTCGCCCGGCTGTTGTGGCAGGAATGGTCGCCGCGCTGGTCATTCACCGACGACGAATTCGCCACCACCGCCACGTCTTTCGACAACCCCGACTTCGTCGACGTAGTGGTGCACTCCTACCGGCACCGCTACGGGCTTGCCGCCGGGGATCCGGCCTACCAGCACTTAGAAGACACGATCAGCACGCAACCGCCCATCGCAGTACCGACCGTGGTGATCGACCCGCAGGATGATCCGCTCGTCGGCTCCGCACCGCCTCGAAGCGAGCGCGAACGGCGGTTTCCGGCACTGCTCGACGTCGTCTCCGTGGCATCCGGGCACAACGTCCCCCAGGAAAACCCCGAAGCCTTCGCCGCCGCCATTCTGCACGCGCACCGGCGCAGTTGACTCCGCTAGTAATGCGGCGTGCTCACCGGGAACCGGTCGGTGTTCGCCGCGTCCACCGAGTCGCCGGACTTGCCGTCCCGTGGCAGCAATAGAGCACGGACCAACGGGCGCGGCCCGTAGGGCCGCAGTAGCTGGCTGGCCGGCCGGGTCTTCACCTGCTGCGGCCACCAGAACCACCGGCCCATCAGGGCGGCGATGGACGGCATCATGAACGACCGCACGATCAAGGTGTCGAACAACAGACCCAGGCCGATGGTGGTCCCGACCTGTCCTATGACCTTCAGATCGCTGAAGATGAACGACGCCATGGTGGCGGCGAAGACGAGGCCCGCGTTGGTCACCACCGCTCCGGTTCCGGCCATCGACCGGATGATTCCGGTCTTCAAGCCGGCATGGATTTCCTCTTTGAATCGAGATACCAATAGCAGGTTGTAGTCAGATCCCACCGCCAAAAGCAGAATGACCGACATTGCGAGCACCATCCAGTGCAATTCAAAGCCGAGAATGTCCTGCCAAACCAGCACGGAAAGGCCGAACGAGGCACCCAATGACAACAGCACGGTGCCCACAATGGTGACCGCGGCAACCAGACTGCGGGTGATGATAAGCATGATGATCAAAATGAGGCTGGCCGCGGCAATGCCGGCGATCATCAGGTCGTATTTGGACCCGTCACGCATATCCTTGTACACCGCGGCCGTTCCACCGAGCCAGATGTGCGCACCCTCCAACGGGGTACCCTTGATGGCTTCCTTGGCGGCCTTCATGATCGGATCGACGTGCGAAATCCCTTCGGGCGTAGCCGGATCGCCCTCGTGGGAGATGATGAACCGAGCGGCGTGCCCGTCCGGCGACACGAACATCTTCAGGCCCCGCTTGAAGTCCGGATTGTCGAACACCTCCGGCGGAATGTAGAACGAGTCGTCATTCTTGGAGGCATCGAATGCCTGGCCCATCGCCGTCGAATTCTGACTCATCACGTCCATTTGGTCGTACAGCGAGGACATCGAGCTGTGCATCGACAGCATCATGGTCTTCATCGTCTTCATGGTCGCGATCTGCGGCGGCAGTTGCGCCAGCATCTGCGGCATCAAGACATCCAGCTTGTCCAATTGACCGGAGAGTTGCGTCAGCTTCTCCGTCAGCTGGTCCAGGCCGTCGAGAGCGTCGAAAATGGACCGCAGCGACCAGCAGACGGGAATGTCGTAGCAGTGCTTTTCCCAGTAGAAGAAACTGCGGATGGGACGCCAGAAGTCGTCGAAATCGGCGATGTGGTCCCGCAAAGTGCTGGTAATACCGACCATTTCCTGAGTCAGCTGGTCCATGTTGTGGGTCACGGCGACTGTTTGCGACATGATTTCGTACATATGCTGCATCGTGTCGATTGATTCCTGCATGGCATCGGCCTGTTTGAGCATGTCGTCCATGCGCTGGTGCATATATTGCTGATTTTCGACCTGCGTCGTGTTCTGCATGCTGATCTGGAACGGTATTGAAGTGTGCTCGATTGGCGTGCCCAACGGCCGCGTTATCGCCTGCACCCGCGCGACACCCGGGATATGAAAGACGCCCCGCGCAATTCGGTCCAAAACGAGCATGCCAGCCGGATTGCGCAGATCATGATCGGTCTCGACCAACAACAATTCGGGATTCATCCGCGCATTGGAGAAATGGCGGTCGGCGGCCGCATACCCGACATTCGCCGGCGTCCACGGCGGCAGATACTTGCGGCTGTCGTAATTGGTCTTGTACCCCGGCAGCGCGAGTAATCCGATGAGTGCGATCGCGATCGCCACCGCCAGAATCGGCCCCGGCCAGCGCACGATCGCGGTGCCCACCCGGCGCCAGCCCCTGGTCCGCATCTTGCGCTTGGGGTCGAACAATTTGAAGAAACTACCGATAGTGAGAACGGCCGGGCCCAACGTGATAGCGGCGAGCACGGCGACCAGCATTCCCACTGCGCACGGCACCCCCAGCGTCTGGAAATAGGGCAGCCGGGTAAAGCTGAGGCAATACATCGCGCCCGCAATGGTCAGACCCGAACCAATCACCACATGCGCGGTTCCGTGGAACATGGTGTAAAACGCTTGTTCCCGGTCTTCGCCGAGCCCGCGGGCCTCCTGATATCGCCCGAGGACGAAAATCGCGTAGTCCGTGCCGGCCGCAATGGCCATCAGCACCAGTAGATTAACCGCGAACGTCGAGAGACCAATTATGTTGTTGTAGGCCAGAAAAGCCACAACACCCCGGGCCGCCATCAGCTCGATCATGACCATTACCAGGGTGAGAATCACCGTGACAATGGACCGGTAGACGAATAGCAACATCACGATGATCACCAGAAAAGTGATCGCGGTGACCTTTTTGACACCCTTCTCACCGGCGGCCGACTGATCCGCCGTCAGCGCTGCCGCCCCGGTTACATAGGCCTTGACCCCCGGCGGTGCCGGGGTGCTGTCAACGATCTTGCGTACCGCCGCGACCGAATCGTTGGCCAGGCTCTCGCCCTGGTTGCCGGCCAGATACAACTGGACGTAGGCGGCCTTGCCGTCAGAACTCTGCGAACCGGCCGCCGTCAGCGGATCCCCCCAGAAGTCCTGAATGTGCTGTACGTGCTTGGTGTCTTGTTCCAGCTTCTTGATCAGCTGGTCGTAGAAGTGGTGCGCGTCGTCGCCGAGCGGCTTATCGCTTTCCAGCACGATCATGATCGCGCTGTCGGTGTTGAACTCGTTGAACACCTTGCCGACGCGCTTCATCGCCTGCATCGACTCCGCGTCGTTGGGGCTCATCGACACGGTGTGTTCTTTTCCCACGACGTCCAGCGAGGGAACGAAGACGGTGAGGACGACGACCAGGCCCACCCAGGCCAGGACGATCGGGACCGCGAGCTTGTGCACCGCTCGGGCGAACCGCGGGCTGGTGGGAAGCTGGGCGGTCTGGTTGGCGGTCATGCGGATTTCACTATGCAGAAGGTTTGGGCTTTCACTCCGCTCGCCGACCTTTCATCCTTGACTACGTCGTTCACGATGATTCGGCAGCCGACCTGGTCGGCGTCGGCCTGCGCCACCACATTGACGCTCACCGAGGGCAGCGTCGTGGTGACCGAGAGCGTCCACGGCAAGGGCGCGTTGCTTACCCGCTGCGGCTGGGCGTTGATGTCGAGATAGTTGATGTTGGCAATGGCTCCGGCGGGGCCCCACACCTCATAGACCACGTGCTTGGGGTTGAACGGCTTGATCTCGTCGGCCATGCCGCTGGTGATGGGTCCCCTGTCGTGCACGCCGAAGAAAGTCCGCAGCCGCGAAACGCAGAACGCCGCTACCACGACGACGAGCGCGATGACCAGCACCATCCACATTCGCCGCACGACGCCGGCAACCGAGAACTTGGCCACCCAATCACCTTCCGTTTCGAAAAGGCCGGGCCCCGAAGCCATTCCGTTGGATGCTTTGTTGCGCTAAGTATCTTAGACCCATCGGCAAGATCCCTCTCTCCGGCTCATGGGGATTGCGAGATCAGGCCACTGCAGGTGGCGGTGAGCAGGCGGGTGAGTGCGGATGCGAAGTCCAGGTTCCACTCCGGGGGCAGCACCTCCGGCTCCTCGGCGTAGGCATCGGTGAGTTTCTCGGGAGGATTGGCGATCTGCCACAGCGTGGCCGCCAACGAATATGCGGCCAGCAAGATGTCGAAGGCTCCCGAGCGCCCGAGCTCGGGAAGCGCCTGCTCGATCGCGTCGGCGAGCGCGAGCGCGGCAGTGGTACTGGTCCGCTTCACCTCGACGACCCGCTCGACATCCACCTCGTGTTCGAGATGCAGATGGAGATTGGCCAGCAGGTCGCAGAACAAAGGGTCGGCGGCAAGGCCGTTGGCCAGCGCCTCGGCCACCCGCGATTGCGACATCGGACCGGGCTCGCTCAGGCTCGCACGCACCGTGTCCGACCAGCGCACCCAACCTTCGGCGGCAAGATGCAGCAGCACCTCTTTATGAGAGGTGAAGTAGCGGCGCACAGCGGAGTAGTGAATTCCGGCCCGGCCGGCGACCGCGGTCAACGTCACCGATGCGACACCGGTTTCCAGTGCCAGCGAGCGGGCGGCCTCCACGAGCGCCGCCGCACGTTGGCGCTTGTTTTCTTCGGTGCGGGCGCGCCGGAATGTGAGTTGCGCCACTGCCCGAGGATAACGCACATCACGTGATTTGTAAGAGTTTACTTAAGGTTACGCACGTGATATGCGTTACAATCTTGACCCGATGGAAACCCGATGGAAAGGAGTGCGCAGCCTCCCCAACCCGTCCAGGGCGGCCCCGGTGGGGTGCGGCACCCGTGGCCGGGCGATCTGAAATTGAATTGTTTCCAACAAGCCCAGTAAGAGCGGGTATCGTCCGCCCGTAACGACCACGTCAACCGGTAAGGAGGGGTCCAAGATTTTCAGGGTGCTTTCGCGGACTTGGATTCCACTGGTCATCGTGGTGGTGGTGACCATCGGCGGCTTCACCGTATACCGCGTCCGCGGCTTCTTCGCCTCTGATAAGCGCGAGTCCTATGCCGACAGCAACCTGGAAAGCACTAAGCCTTTCAATCCCAAGCGGCTGGTTTATGAGGTCTTCGGGCCGCCCGGAACGGTCGCAGATATCAGCTATTTCGATGTCAATGGCGACCCGAAACGAGTCGATAATGCACAGCTGCCATGGTCGATCCACATCACGACCAATTTGGCGGCGGTGATGGGAAACCTTGTCGCGCAAGGCGATACGAATAGCATCGGCTGCCGGATCTTGGTGGACGATGTCGTCAAAGCAGAAAGAATCAGCAACGAGGTAAACGCCTATACGTTCTGCTTGGTGAAATCCGCGTGAGTACCAAATTCGCGAACGACGTGGAAACCAACGGCCACCCGGAGAGGCCCCGCGTCGCGCGATTGATCCACGCGTTTTCGATACCCATCATCCTTTTCTGGCTGCTGGTTTGCGTTGCCCTCAGCGTGTTCGTCCCATCGCTGGAACAGGTGGGGCAAACACGTTCGGTGTCGCTGAGCCCCAAGGAGGCTCCCTCGTTCGAGGCCATGAAGCGCATCGGCAAGGTGTTCAAGGAAGGCACCAGCGACAGCATCGGGATGCTCATCCTCGAGGGCAAGGAACCTCTCGGGGAGGAGGCCCACAGGTACTACGACACCCTGATCCGCAAATTGCGGGCCGACCCCAAACACGTACAGAGTGTCCAGGATTTCTGGGGCGATCCCCTCACCGCCGCGGGCGCGCAGAGCAACGACGGCAAGGCCGCCTACGTTCAATTGGCTCTCGGCGGCAACCAGGGTGAAGCGCTAGCCGGTGAATCCGTCGATGCGGTGCGCAAGATCGTCGCCGATACGCCGGCGCCGCCCGGAATCACCGTTTATGTCACCGGGCCGGCAGCACTGGCCGCCGACATGCACACCGCCGGCGACAAATCCATGATCAGGATCACCGCGGTGACAGTGGCCGTGATCTTCGTGATGTTGCTGCTGGTCTACCGGTCGATCATCACGGTGATTCTGCTGCTGCTAACCGTTGGGGTTGAACTGACCGCAGCTCGGGGGGTGGTCGCGCTATTGGGCCAAACCGGGCTGATCGGGTTGTCCACCTTTGCGGTCAGCCTGCTCACTTCGCTGGCCATCGCAGCGGGAACTGACTACGGGATATTTTTCATCGGCCGCTACCAGGAGGCCCGCCAGGCAGGCGAGGAAAAAGAAGCGGCCTTCTACACCATGTACCGCGGGACCGCGCACGTCATCGTCGGTTCTGGCTTGACCATCGCCGGGGCCACCTTCTGCCTCAGATTCGCCCGGATGCCCTACTTCGAGACCCTGGGCATTCCTTGCGCGGCTGGGATGCTGGTCGCGGTGGCCGTCGCGATGACGCTGGGACCCGCGGTTTTGCATCTGGGCAGCCGGATCGGGCTCTTCGATCCCAAGCGACAGCTCAAGACTCGGGGCTGGCGCCGCGTCGGCACCGTGGTGGTTCGCTGGCCGCTGCCGATTCTGGCCGCCACCCTCGCGGTCGCCCTGATCGGCCTGCTCGCACTGCCCGGATACAAGGTCAGCTACAACGACCGGGCGTACCTCCCGGGGTTCATCCCCTCCAACGAGGGATACGCGGCCGCAGATCGCCATTTCTCGCAGGCCCGCATGAAACCCGAGATATTGATGATCGAATCCGATCACGATATGCGAAATCCCGCGGATTTCCTGGTCCTGGACAGGCTGGCCAAAGGAATCTTCCGCGTCCCCGGCATTTCACGGGTGCAGGCGATCACCAGGCCGGACGGAACGACGATGGACCACACGTCGATTCCCTTCCAGATGAGCATGCAGAACGCGGGTCAACTGCAGACCATGCGCTACCAGCGCGACCGCATGGACGACATGCTCAAACAGGCCGACTTGATGAGTCAAACCATCGCGATCCTGCAGCACATGCAGGAGCTGATGCAGCAGATGGCCGACACCACCCACCGCATGGTCGGCGACACCGAACAGATGAAGGAAATCACCGATGAATTACGCGACCACATAGCGGATTTCGAGGATTTCTGGCGCCCGATCCGTAGCTACTTCTACTGGGAAAAGCACTGCTACGACATTCCGATCTGCTGGTCGTTGCGGTCGATATTCGATGCGCTCGACGGAGTGGACCAGATCGCGGAGAAGATAACCGCGCTGTTGGGCGACCTGCGGGTGATGGATGCGCTGGTGCCGCAGATGGTCGCGCAGCTCCCCCCGCAGATCGCAGTCATGACGGAAATGCGGACCCAGATACTGACGATGCACAGCACCATGATGGGCATCTACGACCAAATGGACGAGATGAGCGACAACGCGACCGCCATGGGACACGCGTTCGACGCCGCCAAGAACGACGATTCGTTCTACCTGCCGCCGGAGGTCTTCAAGAACAAGGACTTCCAGCGCGCTATGAATTCGTTCTTGTCATCCGACGGACATGCGGCCCGCTTCATCATCCTGCACCGCGGCGATCCGCAATCGACCGAGGGCATCAACAGCATCGACCAGATACGCACGGCCGCCGAGGAGGCGCTCAAGGGAACTCCGCTGGAAGACTCCAAGATTTATCTGGCCGGCACGGCCGCGGTCTTCCATGACATTTCACAGGGCGCGCAGTGGGACCTGCTGATCGCGGGCATCTCGTCACTCTGCCTCATTTTCGTCATCATGCTGATCATCACGCGAGCCTTTATCGCCGCCGCGGTGATCGTGGGCACGGTAGCGCTTTCGCTCGGTGCGTCGTTCGGGCTCTCGGTGCTGCTGTGGCAACACATCCTGGAATTCCGGCTGCACTGGCTGGTGCTGGCGATGTCGGTGATCGTGTTGCTGGCCGTGGGATCTGACTACAACCTGCTGTTGGTCTCCCGGTTCAAACAGGAGATAGGCGCGGGATTGAATACCGGCATCATCCGGTCGATGGGCGGGACGGGCAAGGTGGTGACGAACGCGGGCCTCGTATTCGCCTTCACCATGGCGTCCATGGCGGTCAGCGACCTGCGGGTCATCGGTCAGGTCGGTACCACGATCGGGCTGGGCCTGCTGTTCGACACGTTGATCGTGCGCTCCTTCATGACGCCGTCCATCGCCGCGTTGCTGGGCCGCTGGTTCTGGTGGCCGATGCGGGTGCGCAGCCGGCCGCTTAGAACTCCGGCAGCCCCGAAGGAACCCCAACCCGAGGATCGCACGCTGGCCTACAGCGACTGACGTGGGCTGAACCGGACCCCATCCGCCTGGCCGTCGGCTTCGAATACCGGATGTGCAGCAGATACATCCATCGGGCCGGCCGCAGCGCTCAGTAGCGGTAATCGGCAGCGGCGTGGCCGGCCTTACCGCCGCCTACCTGCTGGCCGGACAGGACCAGGTCACCCTGTATGAGGCGGACCATCGGCTGGGCGGGCATGCCCACACGCACCAGGTGGACAACGGTGACGGCGACGTCGTAGCCGTCGACTCGGCGTTCTTGGTGCACAACGACCGGACCTACCCCACGTTGTGCCGATTGTTCGCCGAACTCGGTGTGCCAACCCAGGACTCGGATATGTCGATGTCGGTGCGGGCCGACGACATCGGCCTGGAATACGCCGGCGCGCTGGGCGCCCGTGGGCTGTTCGCCTGCCGGCAGTCGCTGCGGCCGCGCTACCTGCTGATGCTCGGTGAGATCCTGCGGTTCCATCGTGCCGCGTCGGCGCTGCTGCGCGCGGCCGATGGGGGCGCCGACAGCGATCAGGAGACGCTGGAAAGCTTCCTCAACCGGCACCGCTTCTCGTCGTATTTCGTCGACTACTTCATGACGCCGTTGGTGGCCGCGGTGTGGTCGTGTGCGAGTGCGGACGCGCTGCGGTATCCGGCCCGGTACCTGTTCGTGTTCCTCGAACACCACGGCATGCTCACGGTTTTCGGCTCACCGACGTGGCGCACGGTGACGTCGGGCTCGGTCACCTACGTGCGGGCCATCGCAGATCGGCTCGACGAGGTATTGGTTGGGACACCGGTGCATTCGCTGCGACGGGTGCCCGACGGGGTGCTGGTGGGAGCCGGGAACAACCCGCCGCGGTTGTTCGACGCCGCCGTTGTCGCCGTCCACCCCGACCAGGCGCTGCTGCTACTGGACGAGCCGACAACGCGGGAGCGTGCCGTTCTGGGCGCGATCTCCTACTCGACCAATCGCGCCCAGCTGCACACCGACGAGTCGGTGCTGCCCCGCCACCGCGGCGCACGCGCATCGTGGAACTACCTGGTGACACCCGAGCAGGACCACGTGGTGGTCAGCTATGACGTCAGCAGGCTGATGCGTATCGGTGGCAGCCGCCGGTTTCTGGTGACCCTGGGCGGCCATGACCTGGTGGACCCTGACTCGGTGCTGGCCGAGATGACCTACAGCCACCCCTTGTACACACCGGAATCCGTTGCGGCTCAACAGATGCTGCCGTCACTCGACGACGACCGGGTGGTGTTCGCCGGCGCCTACCACGGCTGGGGCTTTCACGAGGACGGCGCGGCGTCCGGACTGCGCGCGGCCCGCCGCCTCGGCGCGGACTGGCCTGTTGCGAGCCGGCAAAAGGTGGTGGTCCCGTGCTGACCCAAGCTCGCACTCCGGCGATCTATCGCACCACCATCAGCCATGCCCGTCAGGTCCCGGTGCACCACGCGTTCGAGTACCGCGGCTACAGCTGGTATGTCGACGTCGACGAGCTGCCGCGGCTGCCCTGGTGGCTGCGAGCGTTCGCGCGGTTCCACGCCGACGACCACTTCGCGCCGGGCTCACACGGCTCGCTGCGCGACCGGCTGGAAGCGTTCTTCGCCGATCGCGGTGTGGCCGTGCCCAACGGGCGCATCACCGCGCTGTTGCAGGCCCGCGTCTTGGGCTACGTGTTCAACCCGATCAGCGTGTTCTGGTGCCACGACCGCGACGGCAGCGTGCGCCACGTGATAGCCGAGGTGCACAACACCTACGGCGAGCGCCATGCTTACCTGCTGCCGCCGGCCGATGCGCCCGTATCGGTCAACAAGGAGTTCTACGTCTCGCCCTTCAATCCGGTGGACGGCCATTACCTGGTGTTGGCACCGCAACCCGACCACGACGTCGACATTGCGGTGTCGCTGCACCGCGAGCAGCGACTGGCCTTCACAGCGACCCTGCGCGGGACGCGGCGACCGGCGAGCGTGAAACACGTTGTGCTGATGCAGATCATTGCGCCGCTGGAGCCGTTGCTGGTGGCCACTCGCATTCGGATACAGGGGATCAGATTATGGCTGCGTGGAGTTCCGGTGGTACCGCGATGAGTGTCCAAACTACTTGCACCGCAATTGATTACCAGCGCTGGCCGGCGGTCGCGCAGGTGCCCTCCGGGCCTGTGGCGACGCTGTCGGCGGGCATTGTCGACCGGCTGCTGCGCCGCGCGGCCGCCCGCCTGCCGCTGCGGCTGGTCTACCCCGATGGCATGGTGGTCGGTGCCGCCGACCCGACCCTGCCCACCCTGAGGATTCATCAGCCCGACGCGATGGCCCGGCGGATCGGACGCCACGGCCTGATCGGCTTCGGCGAGTCCTACATGGCCGGCGAATGGTCGTCGACCGAACTCACCGCGGTGCTGACCGTGCTGGCCGAATCGGTGGCCGACCTGGTTCCGCGCGGGCTGCACTGGCTGCGCCCGCTCGCGCCGGCCTTTCAGCCGACGTGGCGAGACCCCAGCCGGGATCAGGCCCGCCGCAACGTCGCCGAGCACTACGACCTGTCGAATGAGTTATTCGCCGAGTTCCTCGACGAGACCATGACCTATTCCAGTGCGCTGTTCACCCAACTGCCGGCATCGTGGTCCGACCTCGCGGCGGCCCAGCATCGCAAGATCGACCGGCTGCTGGACATGGCCGGGGTGCAACGCGGCAGCCGGGTCCTCGAGATCGGCACCGGCTGGGGCGAGTTGTGCATCCGGGCGGCCGCCCGTGGGGCCCACATCCGCTCGGTGACCTTGTCGGTCGAACAGCAGCGGCTGGCGCAGCAGCGGGTCGCTCTTGCGGACCTGTCTCACCTGGTTGAGATCGAGCTGTGCGACTACCGCGATGTGCGGGGCAGCTACGACTGCGTGGTCTCGGTCGAAATGGTGGAGGCGGTCGGATACCGTTCGTGGCCCACGTATTTCGCCGCCTTGGAACAACTCGTGCGGCCCGGTGGACGGGTCGCGATCCAGGCGATCACCATGCCGCACGAGCGGATGCTGGCCACCCGCAACACCCACACCTGGATACAGAAGTACATCTTCCCCGGCGGACTGCTACCGTCCACCGAGGCCATCGTCGGTATCACTGAGCGCCACACCGGGTTGCGCACGGTCGACACGGCCTCGCTGCGACCGCATTACGCCGAAACCCTGCGGCTGTGGCGGCAGCGATTCTTGCAGCGGCGAGATCGATTGGCGCAGTTGGGTTTCGACGAGGTGTTCGGACGCATGTGGGAGCTGTATCTGGCGTACTCGGAGGCCGGATTCCGGTCGGGTTATCTGGACGTCTACCAGTGGACGTTCGAACGGGACGGCACACCATGACCGAGACCGGCATCTTGGCGGTAACCGGCGCCTCGGCTCTGGCGCTGACGGTGGTGCATTCGGTCACCTTCCTGATCGGCCGAAGGATCGGCCGCTACAACGTCGTCGACACCGCTTGGGGCATCGGGTTTATCGCGGTGGCCGCCGTCGCCGCCGTGATCGGGCATGGGGATCCGGCGCGCCGATGGCTGTTGCTGGCGCTGGTGACCATTTGGGGTTGCCGACTGAGCTGGCACATGTACCGCAAGAGTGCGGGCAAGGGTGAAGATCCGCGTTACGTCGACCTGCTGCGCGGCGCCTCGGTGGGCCAGGTGGTGCGCAAGGTGTTCGTGTTGCAGGGCTTCTTGACGCTGTTCATCTCCTTCCCGCTGCAGCTGTCCGCGGTCGGCGGGCCGACGCCCAAGCCGTTGTGGCCGGTACTGGGCGTGGGGGTGTGCGTGTGGCTGATCGGCGTCGTCTTCGAAGCGGTAGGCGACCGGCAGCTGCGGAAATTCAAGGCCGACCCCGCCAATCGCGGCGTGATCATGGACCGCGGGCTGTGGGCCTGGACGCGCCATCCCAACTACTTCGGCGACGCCTGTGTCTGGTGGGGGCTCTGGCTGATCACCATCAACGGCTGGGTACCGCTGATTACGGTCGTCTCGCCGTTGTTGATGACGTATTTCCTGGTGGATGTGAGCGGGGCGCGGCTCACCGAGAAGTACATGAAGGGCCGCCCCGGATTTTCCGAATACCAAAATCGGACAGCATATTTCATACCGCGCCCACCCCGATCGGCACGACGGTGAATACCGGCTTATCGGTTTTGGCCCCGGCTGGCGCTAGGCTACCGATCGATGACCGGACCGCCGCAGCTGAGCAGCGACCTGGACGCCTTGCTGCGCCGGGTCGCCCGGGGCGACGCTGCCGCATTCGCGGTGTTCTACGACCAGACGAAAACCCGGGTATACGGACTGGTGACCAGGGTGTTACGTGATACCGGCTACAGCGAAGAGACCACCCAGGAGATCTACCTCGAGGTGTGGCGAGGCGCGTCGCAATTCGACTCCACCAAGGGCTCGGCGCTGGCCTGGCTGCTGACCATGGCCCACCGGCGCGCCGTCGACCGGGTCCGCAGCGAGCAAGCCGGCAGTCAGCGGGAATCGCGCTATGGCGTGGCCAATGTCCTACCCGACAGTGATGTCGTCGCCGAGTCGGCGATCGCCGGTGACGAGCGGCGCCGGGTGGCTGATTGCCTGCAGGGCCTGACCGATGCCCAACGGGAGTGCGTCGAGCTGGCCTACTACGGCGGACTGACGTATGTCGAGGTGTCGCAGCGGTTGGCCACCAACCTCTCGACCATCAAGTCACGCATCCGCGATGGCCTGCGTGGCCTGCGCAACTGTCTGGACGTGTCATGACCGACCCGACCGACTTCGAACTGCTCGAGCTGGCGGCCCCGTATGCGCTGGACGCCGTATCGGATGAAGAACGAGCCGAGATAGGCCGGCGGGTGGCGGCCGCCTCGCCGCCGATCGCGGCTGCGTTCAACGACGAAGTTCGCGCCGTCCGCGAGACCATGGCCGTGCTCTCGGCCGCAACGCTCGCGGAACCACCAGAACATCTGCGGGCCGAAATCCTGGCCGCCACAGCGGCCGACAAGTCGGCCGCTCAAGGCCAAGCACGTTGGCGCACCGCATTTTTCGCGGCAGCGGCGGCGATCGTGGTGGGTCTGGCCGCCTTCGGTGTCGGGGTCTTCACCCGGCCGGCGCCAACGCCGACGGTCGCCGAGCAGATCCTTGCGGCACCGGATGTGCAAACGGTCTCCCGTCCGCTGGGCGGCGGCACGGCCACGGTGATGTTCTCCCGTGACCGCAATGCCGGAATGCTGGTGATGAACAATGTGCCCCCACCCTCACCCGGCACCGTCTATCAGATGTGGTTGATCGGAGCCGACGGCGCGACGTCGGCCGGCACGATGGGCACCGCGGCGGTGACGCCGTCGACCAAGGCGATGCTGGACAACCTCGGCGGCTCAACGGCATTGGCGTTCACCGTCGAACCCGGGACCGGATCGGTGCAGCCGACCAGTCCGATACTGGCCGAGTTGCCGCTCAAATAACCGGCCTCGCTAGGACCGCTTGAACAAGCCGCCCAGTACGGCGAGCAGCACACCCAGTGCGACCAGCGCCACCCCGGCGAGCAGCGTCACGTTCAGCCACAGATGCAAGCTGCCCTCGGCATGGCCGACCATCGCGTCGGCGATCCGGCGGATGTCACCGGTGGTCCGATTCAGCGCCTCGTTTACATAGCCCCCGCCGGCCTCGATCACGGCCCATCCGGCCGCACCGACCAGTAGCGCGCCGACCCCGAGGCTGGTCATCGCCTTGCCGCGGCGGCGTGCGGCGAGCAGGGTCAGCAGCCCGAAGACGCCGCTGAGTGCGGCCGCCCCGAAACTCACCCAGGGCCCCCACACCGCGAGCCGGTGCAGCTGTCCTTGCCGAATCGATTGCGGCCCGGACGCCCCGGAGACCGCGGTGACCGTCAGAGGGACCTTCAGCGTGTCCGGCACCTTCACGTTGTGGCTGCTCAAGATTTGCCGAAACGAGCTGTCCTTGAGCATCGGGGCGACGTCGACCGCCCATTGCTCACCGTTGGGCAGCGGATCGCTGAACAGCCACCGGTGCGCCGCCCGGTTCACTTGGGCGAACAGCGGCGGGAACGACGAGCTGGCGGTGAAGGCAGTCGCGGCGGCGTGCACCACCGAACCGTCGACGGCATAGCGCCCGCCGCCGTGCTCGGCGATGAGTGCCATGGCCCGGGTGGTGAGTTCTGAGGCCATCGCCGACTGCAGCGCGGTGTCGCCGGCCGCACGCTGGGCCAGCGCGGCGTAGCCGTCCTCGTCGACGATGTTGCGCTGCGCCCACAGCGCAGGAATCGCGATCGCCAGCGCAGCCGTGGCGAGCAGCCAGCACACCGCCGCAAGCAGGAATCGCACGCTTAGAACTTACTGGGCTATCCCCCGCAGGTAGGCCGCCTGGCCGAGGTGTTGCGCACAGTCGTCGATGATGCTGACCAGTCGCGCGCTGGCGGTGACCGGCGGATCCCAGTTGGTGTCCACGACGCGCGCCAGTTCGTCGGCGGTCACGGTGCCCACGTATTCCAGGGTGAGCCCGTGCACGGCGTGGTAGTAGCCGGACAGCAGATCGGCGGGGGCTCGCACCTTAGCCACCTCTTCGGCGCCGTGGCCGTAGCCGGTGTCGTTGCGTGGCAGGTCCAGACCGAAGCGATCGACCCAGCCGTCGCGGGTCCACAGCTCCTCGACTCCGGCCAGATGGGCCACCTGGATGTCCTGGACCCGGGCACTGTGCCAGAGCAACCACGCGATGCTGTTGGCGCTCGGAGTCGGCCGGTAGTCGGCGATGTCGTCGGTAAGACCGTCGGTCAGTTCTTCGGCGTGTTCGATCAATCGGGTGAACGCGTCCCGGAGCAGTTCCTGCGCGGCGCGGTCGGTGCTAGCCATACCAGCGACACTACGGACCGCCGTGCCAGACCGCTTCGACGTTGTTGCCATCGGGGTCGCGCACAAATGCGCCGAAGTAGCCCGGGTGGTATTCCGGCCACAGCCGTGGTGCATGCAGCGACTCGGCACCCACGCGCACTGCCGCTTCGTGGAACGCGCGCACCGCGGCCTCGTCGGCGGCTTGAAATGCGATATGGGTCTCTCGATTTGGGCCCATGGTCGAGCCCTCGGCGATCCAGAATGACGGCTTGCCGTCGTGGCCGTAACCGATCGCGACTCCGAAATCCATTTGCCGCGAATAGCCCAGCACGGCCAGCACTGAGTCGTAGAACTCTTGCGATTTCGGATAGTCGGCGCAGTTGATTCCTAGGTGATCGATCACGGTCGTAGATTAGTTGGATGAGCTACGACCTCCTCATCCGCAACGGCACCATCGTGGACGGGCTGGGAGGTGAGCCGTATGTGGGTGACGTTGCGGTACAGGATGGCGTCATAGTCGCAGTGGGGGCGGTGAACGGTGCCACCGCCTCGCGTGAGATCGATGCCAGCGGCCTGCTGGTCACCCCGGGCTTCGTCGACCTGCACACCCACTACGACGGCCAGGCCATCTGGTCGGACCGGCTGACGCCGTCGTCGGCGCACGGCGTGACGACAGTGGTGATGGGCAACTGCGGGGTGGGCTTCGCGCCGTGCCGCTCCGAGGACCACGACGTGCTCGTCGACGTGATGGCCGGCGTGGAGGACATTCCCGGTGTCGTCATGACCGACGGCCTGCCGTGGACGTGGGAGACGTTCCCGGAGTATCTGGACGCCCTGGAAGCCGGCCGGCGCGATATCGATGTGGCGGCCTATCTGCCGCACTCTCCGTTGCGGGTGTACGTGATGGGTCAGCGCGGCGCCGACCGCGAGCCGGCCACCGCCGAGGACCTGGCGAAGATGCGGGCGCTGGCCAAGGAAGCGATGGAGATCGGGGCGCTGGGCTTCGCATCGTCGCGACTGACGATCCACAAGACCGAAAGCGGTTCACCGATCCCCAGCTACGACGCGGCGCGGGAAGAGATCGAGGAGATCGCCCGCGGTGTCGTCGACGGCGGCGGCGGGCTACTGCAGTTCGTACCCGACATTCCGGCCGGCGGCTACCAGCCGGTGCTGCAGACGGTGTTCGACGTCGCCGAGGACGTCGGGCTGCCCGTCACCTTCACGTTGGTGGTCGCCAACGCCGGAGACCCGACGTGGCCGGATGCCATCACCATGATCGAAAAGGCGAACGCCGCAGGCGGCGACGTCAGCGCACAGCTGCTGCCGCGTCCGATCGGTCTGATCATCGGGCTGCAGCTCACCGCCAACCCGTTCGTGCTGTATCCGAGCTACCGCGAGATCGCGCACCTGCCGCTGTCCGAACGCGTCGCCGAAATGCGCAAGCCCGAAGTCCGTGCCCGCATTCTGGCCGACAAGCCCGGGCAGGGCCACCCGATCCTGTACGTGGCGCAGATGTGGGACTGGATTTTCCCGCTGGGCGACAACCCCGACTACGAACCCAATCCCTCCGACAGCATCGGAGCACGGGCTCGCGCGCGCGGGGTGAACCCGATGGAGGAGGCCTACGACCGGCTACTCGACGACGACGGCCGCGCGATGCTGTTGGTGGCGACGAGCAACCTGGAGAACAACTCGCTGGACACCGTCGGCAAATTGCTGCATCGCGACGATGTGGTGCTCGGGCTCGGCGACGGCGGCGCCCACTACGGCATGATCTGCGACGCCAGCTACTCCACGTACTTCCTGGCGCACTGGGCCCGCGATCGTGCATCGGGACGGTTCACCGTCAGCGAGGCGGTCCGCGAACTGACGTCGGTGCCGGCGCGCGTCGCCGGCCTGGGCGACCGGGGACGCATCGCCGTCGGCTATAAGGCCGACCTCAACGTCATCGACCACGCCGCGCTGCGCCTGCACAAGCCGGTGATCACCTACGACCTGCCCGCCGGCGGGCGCCGGCTGGACCAGACAGCCGAGGGTTACGTCGCGACCGTGGTGTCGGGTGAAGTGATAGCTGAGAACGGTGTTCCTACTGAGGCTCGCCCTGGCAAACTGGTACGCGGTCGCCAGTCTGCCCCCGTTTGCACCTGATACTGGGGAGTTGCTGAACGCCCTCTCGCGATTATCCCGATATGCCCACGGCAATGATCGCTGCCAGGTAGTTTGAGTAGGTGACAAACCCGCATTTCGCGTGGTTGCCGCCAGAGATCAATTCGGCACTGATGTTCGCCGGTCCCGGGTCGGGACCGCTGCTTGCCGCGGCCGAGGCTTGGAACGGCCTCGCCGCGGATTTGCTGTCGTCAGTGGAGTCGTTCGGCTCCGTGACGGCAGACATGACCAGCGGGTCGTGGCTGGGTCCTGCGTCGCAGGCAATGATGGCCGTCGCGACGCAGTACATGACGTGGCTGAGTGCGGCGGCAGCACAAGCGGAACAAGCGGCTGCACAGGCGACGGCCATCGCCTCCGCGTTCGAAGCGGCGCTGATGGCCACCGTGCAGCCGGCGGTTGTCGCGGCCAACCGCGGGTTGATGCAGGTGTTGGCGGCCACGAACTGGCTGGGCTTCAACACTCCCGCAATCATGGACATCGAGGCCGCATACGAGCAGATGTGGGCGCTGGATGTCGCGGCGATGGCGGCTTATCACTTCGATGCATCGTCGGCGGCGGCACAACTGGCGCCCTGGCAGCAGGTGCTGCGCAACCTCGGCATCGACATCAGCAAAAACGGCTTCAACTTGGGCTTCAACAACACCGGCAGCGGAAACATCGGCAACAACAACATCGGTAACAACAACTGGGGCAGCGGCAACACCGGTAACCGCAATATGGGCAGCGGCAACACCGGCAACTTCAACCTGGGCATGGGCAACCTGGGTAGCGGCAACGTCGGCTTCGGCAATACCGGCAGCTGGGCCCTTGGGTTCGGGCTCACCGGCGACCACGCGGTCGGCTTCGGCGGCTTCAACTCAGGCAGCGGCAATGTCGGCTTCGGCAATTCGGGGACCGGCAATACCGGCCTTTTCAATTCCGGCAGCGGCAACACCGGTATCGGCAATTCCGGCTCGCTCAACAATGGTCTGGGAAACTCCACGTCCATCGGCGCGGGCGTGAGCAGTGCCAGCAGCATGACCCCTGTGCATTCCGGAGCCGACGGCAGCAGTATCAGCCCGGATGCGGGCCTGGCCAACGCCACGGGCGGCCTGGGGACGGCGGCGCTGAGCTCGGGCCTTCTCAACTCGGCGCTGGCCAATACGGGCAGCCTGCACCCCGGCGTGGCCACCGCATTGAACTCCGGTATGACCAGCGCTGCCGCGGCCCCGGCCGCAGCGCCGGCCGCTGCGCCGGTGAGCGGTCTCGAGTCATCGCACGCCAGCGGCGCCGCTGCCCCCGCCAGTGCAACCGGCTCGGCTGCCAACTCGGGCCTGCGCACCAGCACCAGCGGCTACAGCGGTTTCTACAACTCGGGCAGCGGCGACTCGGGTTTGCGCAGCACCGCCGCACCGCGTGAGGTGGGAATCGCGCCCGCCGGCACTGGCGGCACTGCCGGCACCGGCGCCAGCATCCCGAAGTCGAACTTCTTCCCGTCGAGCGAACGTGAGATCACCGAGACCGAGGACGGCATCCCGCTGCCGATCCAGTCGGACTGATTCGTCCGCCTATCCTCGAACCATGGGTGTCAAAAGGGCCAAGAAGGTAGATCTCGAACGCTTGGCCGCCGTAATGCCGGACTTCCCATTCGCCTATCTGATCACTGTCGATGACAGCTACCACGCCCACACTGTGACCGTCGAACCCGTGATGCGGGCAGCGATGGTCGACGTGGGCCTTATCGGCGGGCGCACCCGCAACAATCTCGCCGACCGCAGCGACGTGACACTGGTGTGGCCCCCGCGCGAGCCCGGCGGCTACTCGCTCATCGTCGACGGCACTGCGGAGCTGGTTGACGCCGGCGCTGAGACAGCCCGGTTGGCGGTGGCGCCGACCCGCGCGCTGCTGCACCGCGAGGCGGACTCTCCCTCAGCTGCCAAGGGCTGTCTGCATGACTGTGTGGTGTTTTCGCTACCGGCCTAGCTGGCTGCGCGTCGAGGCTGCGGTGCTGACGCCGAGCCTGCACTGAGCGCGTGCTCCCGGGTCGGTCGGTGGCGGTGTGCGCAGTCTCGGCGATACGAAAAAGCCCGGCCTGCGTTCGCAGGCCGGGCTTTTTCGTTCCAGGACTTAGAAGTCCATACCGCCCATGCCGCCGGTGGGGTCGCCCGCGGGAGCGGCCACCTTCTCCGGCTTGTCGGCAACGACGGCCTCGGTCGTGAGGAACAGACCCGCGATGGACGCCGCGTTCTGCAGCGCAGAACGAGTCACCTTGACCGGGTCGGCAACGCCGGCCTTGAGCAGGTCCTCGTACTCACCGGTGGCGGCGTTCAGGCCGGTACCGGCGGGCGAGTTGCGGACCTTCTCGGCCACCACGCCGGGCTCCAGCCCGGAGTTGAGGGCGATCTGCTTCAGCGGAGCCTCGAGCGCCACCCGCACGATGTTGGCGCCGGTGGCCTCGTCACCGGTGAGCGTGAGCTCCTCCAGGGCCGGCACCGAGTGCAGCAGGGCCACGCCACCACCGGCGACGATGCCCTCCTCGACGGCTGCCTTGGCGTTGCGGACTGCGTCCTCGATGCGGTGCTTGCGCTCCTTGAGCTCCACCTCGGTGGCAGCGCCGGCCTTGATCACCGCAACACCGCCGGCCAGCTTGGCCAGGCGCTCCTGCAGCTTCTCGCGGTCGTAGTCGGAGTCGCTGTTCTCGATCTCGGCGCGGATCTGGCTCACCCGGCCGGCGATGGCGTCGGAGTCACCGGCACCCTCGACGATGGTGGTCTCGTCCTTGGTGATGACCACCTTGCGGGCCTTGCCGAGCAGCGAGATGTCGGCGGTCTCCAGGGACAGGCCGACCTCTTCGCTGATGACCTGACCACCGGTGAGGATGGCCATGTCCTGCAGCATCGCCTTGCGGCGGTCACCGAAGCCGGGAGCCTTGACGGCGACCGACTTGAAGGTGCCGCGGATCTTGTTGACGACCAGGGTGCTCAACGCCTCGCCCTCGACGTCCTCGGCGATGATCAGCAGCGGCTTGCCGCCCTGAATGACCTTCTCCAGCAGCGGCAGCAGGTCCTTGACGGTCGACACCTTGCTGGAGACCAGCAGGATGTAGGGGTCCTCGAGGACGGCTTCCTGACGCTCGGCGTCGGTGACGAAGTAGCCCGAGATGTAACCCTTGTCGAACCGCATACCCTCGGTGAGCTCGAGCTGCAGGCCGAAGGTGTTGGACTCCTCGACGGTGATGACGCCCTCGTTGCCGACCTTGTCCATCGCCTCGGCGATCAGGTCGCCGATCGACTGGTCGCCCGCCGAAATCGCTGCGGTGGCCGCGATCTGCTCCTTGGTCTCGACCTCTTTGGCCGACTTGAGCAGCGTCTCGGTGATCTTCTCGACGGCCTTCTCGATGCCGCGCTTGAGACCCAGCGGGTTGGCGCCGGCCGCTACGTTGCGCAGGCCCTCACGCACCAGCGCCTGGGCGAGCACCGTGGCCGTCGTCGTGCCGTCGCCGGCGACGTCGTCGGTTTTCTTGGCGACTTCCTTGACCAGCTCGGCGCCGATCTTCTCGTATGGGTCCTCCAGCTCGATCTCCTTGGCGATGGACACACCATCGTTGGTGATCGTGGGGGCGCCCCACTTCTTCTCCAGGACGACGTTGCGGCCCTTGGGACCCAACGTCACCTTTACCGCGTCGGCGAGGGCGTTCAGCCCCCGCTCGAGGCCGCGACGGGCCTCTTCGTCGTACGCAATTGTCTTGGCCATTGCGAAGTGATTCCTCCGGATTGGGAATGAAACGGGTCACCGGGTCAGGGCCACCCCGTTACTTACGCTGGCCGGGCGCAGTGCCCGCGACGGACGGCACAGCTTTTTGGGCTGGGCCTCACCGTCCCGACCTAGCACTCGCCTGCGGCGAGTGCCAACGTCATTCTTAGCACTCGCCTATGCCGAGTGCAAGAACGCCCGGCTCTAGGCGTCATCGACTGTGCACTTGCGGCTTCGAGTGAGCGGCCAGGGCGGCAAAGTCGACGGATTACCGCCGTCGACGCACCGTGAAAGCCCAGCGTGCACACTCGGCCAACTTCGGCAGACTGGAGTGATGTCCCTCGTCGTACCGCCCTATCCGAAAACGCGCTACACCCAAGCCGAACCCGAAGTCAGCGCCTGGCTCAAGCGTGCCGACGAGGCACCGGATTACCAGACCTCCGCGAACAAGTACCACTACCTGGCCAATCAGCAGGCCACCGACGGTGACTACGGCCTGTACCGCGTCGACATCGCACCGGCCGGAGGTGGACCGGGACCGCACTTTCACCGCGCCATGTCTGAGGCGTTTTTCGTGTTGTCCGGGTCGATGAAGCTTTACAACGGTACGGAATGGGTCGACGGGCAGCAGGGCGACTTCCTCTATGTGCCGCCCGGCGGCATCCACGGTTTCCGCAACGAGGCCGACGAGCCGGCGTCGATTTTGATGCTGTTCGCTCCTGGCGCACCGCGCGAGTCCTATTTCGAAGGCTTCACCGAGTTGGCGGACATGACCGACGACGAACGACGCGAGTGGTTCGTCCGTCACGACAACTACTGGGTGACCTAAATCTTCCGTGCGCCGAGAATTAATCCGGGCACCGCGCGACGAGCAAGGCCACCGAGGTGGTGCCGACGATCATCGGCTGGTTGCGCAACTCCCCGACGGGGAGCTAGCGGCCGCTGGATGCTCTATAACCGTGACGATGCCGCCCCGCACGTTCTGGGTCAGGCGTACCCGCACGTCGCCGACCGCCGGCGCGTGCGCCGCCACGCCGTCGTGCAGCTCGATGGCCAGGTGCTCGGCGAAGATCCGCCGATCCCGGAATGCCACCAACCACAGCTTGAGTGATTTCGACTCGATCGCATGGGTTAAAGCGGTATAGGAAATCTCGGCCTGGTAGATATCGGGCTGAATACCGGCAACCGCCGGGCACAACGCCTGCAATTCGGCCGTGTGGAAAGTGACCCGCACGGGCTTGGGCACCGGGAAGAATTCGAGGCGCACCGGGGCGTCTGGGTCGACGGTCTGCCCGAGGCTCGTGACAGGCGGCGGCCCGTCGCTCACCGCACCCATCTGGTCCATCGGTTCACCATAAGCGTCGCGGCTGGCGACTTCACTGATTCGAAGAACCGCCTATCCCGCAACCCTGAATACATGGACAAACCGGCGGTCATCCTGCTCAGCGGAGGTCTGGACTCAACAACGGTGCTGGCCATCGCCAAGCACGAGGGATACACGCCGTACGCGCTTTCGTTTCGCTATGGCCAGCGCCATGCGGTCGAGCTGGACGCCGCACGGCGCGTCGCACAAGCGCAGGGCGTCGCGCGCCACGTCGTTGCCGAGATAGATCTGCGCGTGTTCGGCGGATCGGCCTTGACCGCCGACCTCGATGTGCCCAAGCACGCCAGTGTCGAGGAGTTGACCGCTGACATCCCGTCGACCTACGTGCCGGCCCGCAACACCATCTTTTTGTCGTTCGTGCTCGCCTACGCCGAGACTGTCGGCGCGCACGACGTCTTCCTCGGCGTCAACGCGTTGGACTATTCGGGATATCCCGATTGCCGTCCCGAATACATCGCCGCATTCCAGGACATGGCGCGGCTGGCCACCAAAGCCGCGATAACAGGCGCTGCCCTGACGATCCACACGCCACTGATCGATATGACCAAAGCCGAGATCATCCGTACCGGGCTGAAGCTGGCGGTCGACTACGGTTGCACGTCGTCGTGCTACGACCCCGACGACGCCGGAATACCCTGCAGACACTGCGATTCCTGCCTGTTGCGGGCTAAGGGCTTCGCCGACGCCGGCGCCGCGGATCCGCTGCTGGATCGTGTGGCATGACATGGGCTACACGGTCAAGGAAATCTTCTACACACTGCAGGGCGAGGGCTTTCACACCGGCCGGCCCGCCGTCTTCTGCAGGTTCGCCAGCTGCAACCTGTGGACCGGCCGGGAATCGGACCGCAAGCGCGCGATCTGCAAGTTCTGCGACACCGACTTCGTCGGCACCGACGGGCCCGGCGGCGGACGTTTCGCAAGTGCTGAAAAGCTCGCGTCGGCCATTGCCCGGGCCTGGCCGGAGACGGGACACGAGCACCGGATGGTGGTGTGCACGGGTGGCGAGCCGCTACTCCAAGTCGATACGGCCTTGACGGCCGCGCTGCACGCCGAAGGCTTTTACATCGCAGTCGAAACCAATGGGACACGGTTGCCACCGCCCGGCATTGACTGGATCTGCGTCAGCCCGAAGATGGGCGCAGCGCTGCCCGTGACGTCGGGCGATGAACTGAAATTGGTTTACCCCCAAGACGGCGGAGACCCCGAGCAGTTCGAGCATCTGGATTTCGGATCGTTTCGCTTGTCTCCGATGGACGGACCCGCACTGCGCGAAAACACCGCCGCCGCAGTCGAATTCTGTCTGAAGCGCCCGCGGTGGCGACTAAGCCTGCAAACGCACAAGTATTTGGAGATTCCGTGACCGCGACAGCCGAGATCTTCCGGGAGTTCACCTTCGAAGCCGCTCACCGGCTGCCGAACCTGCCCGGTGATCACAAATGTTCGCGACTACACGGTCACTCATACCGCTTTTCGGTACACGTCAGCGGTCCGGTGGACGCGGCGAACGGTTGGGTGACGGATTTCGCGGTGCTCAAGGACGCCTGCAAACCCGTGCTTGCCCGCCTGGACCACTACTACCTCAACGACATCCCGGGACTGGAGAACCCCACCAGCGAGCGGCTCGCCGAATGGATTTGGTGCGAACTCGAGCACTCCCTGCCGATGCTGACGGCGGTGACCGTCCGTGAGACGTGCACGAGCTGCTGCATTTACCGGGGGCCACATGGCGGCCACCCGGGGATTGAACCGGCGTAGCGATAATGGCCAGGTGCAATCAGTCTTGCGGTCAGTCGACGAACACCAGCGTGCCGTTAGGGAGATGATCAGCGCCCGCCCGCCGGTTGCGCTCCCGCTGACGCAGGCACAGGGGCTGGCCCTGGCCGACGACGTGGTGGCGCCGCTGTCGCTGCCGGTTTTCGACAACTCCGCGATGGACGGCTACGCGGTGTGCGCCGCAGACGTGGCGGGCGCAACGACCGAACACCCGGTGCTGCTGCCGGTGGCCGAGGACATTCCGGCCGGCCGCACCGATGTGTTGAAACTGCAACCCGGCACCGCGCACCGCATCATGACCGGGGCGCCGCTGCCGGGCGGGGCGACGGCCGTCGTACCGGTCGAAGCCACCGACGGCGGCGAGCAGTCCGTGACGATCCGCCAGCCCTCCAACCCCGGCCAGCACATCCGCCGCGCGGGCGAAGACGTCGGCGCCGGTACCACCGTGCTGCGCAAGGGCCAGCTGGTGACGCCGGCGGTTCTCGGGCTCGCGTCGGCGCTGGGATTGGCGGAGCTGACCGTGATCCCCCGCCAGCGAGTGCTGGTCATCTCCACCGGATCGGAATTGGTAGCACCGGGCAGCCCACTGCTGCCCGGGCAGATCTATGAGTCCAACTCGATCATGCTGGCCGCCGCCGTGCGCGAGGCCGGGGCAGTGGTGGTCGCCACCGCGACCGCCGGCGACGACGTCGCACAGTTCAGCTCGGTCCTCGACCGGTATGCGGCCGAGGCGGACCTGATCATCACCAGCGGCGGAGTGAGCGCCGGCGCTTACGAGGTTGTCAAGGACGCCTTCGGGCGCAGCGGCGATCAAGGCGTGGAGTTCGTCAAGGTGGCGATGCAGCCCGGCATGCCGCAGGGCATCGGACGGGTGGCGGGCACGCCGATCATCACCCTGCCCGGTAATCCCGTCAGCGCACTGGTCTCCTTCGAGGTCTTCATCCGGCCCGCGCTGCGCCTGGCCATGTGCCTGCCTGATCCGCACCGGCCGCACCAGACGGCGGTGCTCACCGAGGCCTTGACGTCGCCGCGGGGCAAGCGGCAGTTCCGGCGCGCGGTTCTCGATCACGACAGCGGCACGGTGATCAGTTTCGGCCCGCCCGCGTCGCATCATCTGCGCTGGCTGGCGTCGGCTAACGCGCTGCTGGACATCCCCGAGGACGTCGCGGAAGTGGCCGCCGGAACCGAGCTGCAGGTGTGGGACCTGACCTAAGAGGTGGCGACCTCGCGGTGGAATTCGTCGGCCGCATCGAAGGCGGTGGTGCACCGGATGGCGATCGCGGCGATGGAGATGGTTACCGGGATGGTGACCAGCGCCGCGGGCAATCCGAAGTATCCCGACAGCTGGCCGATCAGCGGCGGTCCCAGCAGATAACCCACCCAACCCGTTGCGGCGACGATGGCGATCGCGGAGCCCGCGCCGCTCGCCGAATATGCCGCGCTGAACGCGGTAGGCACCAGCAGGGCCACACCGGCTCCCAGGCAGGCGAATCCGATCACGCTGACCACCGGGTTGGCGGTCGCCAACATCACGCTCATGCCCACCACAGCCAGCAGGGCAAGAGCGGGCAGCAGCCGGCGGCTGGAAACTCGCGCATGGAGCTGTATCGCGCCCAACCGGGTCACGACCATCGTCAGGGTGTAGGCCGCATAGCTCAGCGCCGAGACGCCCGCACCGGCGCCGACGACGCTGTGCAGGTAGTTGGCCGACCAGTCGGTGGCCGCGCCCTCGCACAGGAAGGACGCGAACGAGACCGCCGCCAGGATCGCCACGGTTCTGGTCAGCCATGCCCGCTTGGGCTGGCTCGTGTCGGGAGCGGGCGCCTGGTCGGGAACGAGGTGGCGGGTCAACACCTCCACGACAACCAGCACGATAAGGCCGACGACCGCTAGTTGTGGGGTAAGGCCAATGCCCGCGCTCACGCACGCCGCGCCGATCACGGCGCCCAGCAGCGCGCCGACGCTCCACATGCCGTGAAAGCGCGCCATGATGGGGGCGCGCGCCAGCCGCTCGACCGTCGCAGCCTGGGTGTTCATCGCGACGTCCATCGCGCCTTGGAAAAAGCCCCACAGCGCCAACACCGCGAACAGCCACGCCCCGGAGCGGGCTAGCCCTACCGTCGCACCGGCCGCGGTGTAGCCGGCGAGCGTGACCGGAACCAGTCGGTGGCTGCCCCACCGCGGCAGCGCCCAGTGGCTGAGCACGGTGGCCAGGACCGAGCCCAGCGGCGCGCCGAACAGCGCCGTTCCCAACGCCGCGTCGGACAGGCCCAGCTGGGCCTTGACATTGGGTATGTGGGCGGCCCAGGACGAGAACACCACGGCGTGGGCGATGAATGCCGCGGTGACACCCATCTTCGCGCGGCGCAGCTGCGTCACCGAACAATTGCCACCGTGTCTACGCGTCGAAATTCTTTACACCTCTCAAACGAGCCCGCTAACGAACATACTCTGTGCTCCGAATGACCATAACCTTTACATTCGGGGAATTAATTCGCATTTCTGTCGTCATTGTCAAATGGCTGTATATTTAGCACATTGAATATCACGATTGGATAACATTACCCCACAATTAGCAGCGGACTAATGGGGTCTTCATATGATCCATTCACCTTATCCGCGGTCCTAATTAAATGTGAGGAATGCAAATGTCTTACGTGGTAGTGACACCGGAACTATTGACTTTGGCCGCAAGGGATTTGGCTGGCATCGGCTCCTCGCTGAGCCAGGCGGGCGCCACCGCGGCGGCCCCGACAACCTCGGTTGTGGCCGCCGCCGCCGATGAGATTTCGGCGCAGATCGCCGCCCTGTTCGGCGCGCACGGTCAGGCTTTCCAGACGGCCAGCGCACAGGCAGCGGCATTGCATGACCAATTCGTTCGGGCCATGACCGGCGGCGCGAGCGCCTATGCGAGCGCCGAGGCCGCAGCCGCGTCGCCGTTGCAGCCCGTCCTCGACGCATTGAACGCACCCACCCAAGCGCTGCTGGGACGACCGCTGATCGGCAACGGCGCGAATGGCGCCGCGGGGACCGGCGCCAACGGCGGGGACGGCGGAATCCTGATCGGCAACGGCGGCAACGGCGGATCCGGTGCTGTCGGCCCCACCGGCGGGGCGGGTGGCCGGGGCGGGGCTGCCGGACTGTTATTCGGTACGGC
>NZ_MVHE01000130.1 GCF_002086155.1 Mycobacterium angelicum
GGCGGCGCCGGTGGTGGCGGCGGCTTCCTGTACGGCAATGGCGGAGCCGGTGGCAATGGAAATGGCGCCGGGGCCGGCGGAGCCGGCGGCAACGCCGTGTTCTTCGGCAACGGCGGAAGCGGGGGCAGCGGGCCCACCGGCGGTACCGCCGGCCACGCCGGGCTGGTTGTCGGCAATGGCGGCAGCGCAGGAGCCGGGTCCGGCCTGGCCGGCGCGGACGGCGGACTGTTCGGCAACGGAGGCGCCGGTGGTTCCAGCGCCACGAAGGCCGGCGGCGCCGGCGGAAATGCCTTCTTCGGCAACGGCGGTGCCGGCGGCGACGCCGGCGTGGCCGGAATAACGGACGTCCTGACGAGCACGTCCGGCGGGGCCGGCGGAAATACCTTGGTCGGCAACGGTGGCGCCGGTGGCGCCGGCGGCGTCAACTTCATCGGCGCCGGCTCTGCCGGCGGAGCCGGTGGCAACGTTGGACTGTGGGGCTTCGGCGGTGCCGGCGGTGCCGGCCATGACGGCACGACGGTTGCCACCGTCGGCATGGACGCCGGCAGCGGTGGCCGCGGCGGCAACGGTGGTCTGCTGTACGGCGGCGGTGGGGCCGGCGGAGTAGGTGGCAAAGGTGGCGACACATCGTTTGTCGCAATCAGCGCCGGCGCCGGCGGTAGCGGAGGTGCCGGCGGCAATGCCAGCTTGATCGGTAACGGTGGTGCCGGCGGAGCCGGCGGTGCTGGTGGTGCCGCCGGCACCCTCGCCAACGCCGGCGGGGCCGGCGGGACCGGCGGGGCTGGCGGTACCTCCGGGCTGTGGTACGGCGACGGCGGATCCGGCGGGGCCGGCGGCAACGGCGGTTCTGCGGCGGGCGCAGGTAACGCCGGTATCGGCGGTGCCGGCGGAAACGGCGCCAACGCGTCCTTCATTGGCCACGGTGGCGCCGGCGGTGCCGGCGGCAACGGTGGAACCAGCACCCTCTCCCTGCTCGCGGGTAACGCTGGTACGGGCGGTGCCGGCGGACACGGTGGTGCCGGCGGTGCGCTGTACGGCAACGGCGGAGACGGTGGGGCCGGTGGCATCGGCGGCAAGAGCGCTGACCTGCCCGCCGGTACCGGCGGCGCCGGCGGAAACGGCGGTAGCGCCCAATTCATCGGTAACGGTGGCACCGGTGGGGCCGGGGGCACCGGCGGGGCATCAACCGTGGCACTAACCGGCGACGCCGGCGCCGGCGGTGCTGCCGGAAACGGCGGCAACGCCGGAGTGTTCTATGGCAACGGCGGGGCCGGCGGGGCCGGCGGAGCCGGCGGGGCCACCAGCGCGGCCCTTACCGGCAAAGGCGGGGCCGGTGCCAACGGCGGTACCGGCGGCAACGCCACCATCTTCGGAAACGGCGGAAACGGCGGCGCCGGCGGTGCCGGCGGCACCGGTCCCACGCCCGGGGCCAATGGAATCGGCGGCAATGGTGGCACCGGCGGCGTGTTCGGTAAAGGCGGCACCGTCGGCCCACCTGGCGCGGCCGCGGTGGGCTTCCCCAGCCTGGCTGACAGCATTTCCGCCGCCGGGCCCTATCAGGACCTGATCACCAACACCATCACCAATTTGCAGAACATCGGCAACGGCGTGCTTGCCAACCCGGCGCCCTTCCTGGAGCAATTCCTCGCCAACCAGTTCGGCTACGGCCAACTGACCCTGACGGCCCTCACGAATGCCACTAGGGACTTCGCCATCGGACTGGCGGGCATACCGCCGAGCCTGCAATCGGCACTGCAAGCCCTCGCCGCGGGCAACGTCAGCGGCGCGGTGAGCGACGTGCTGGGCGCGGTGGTGAAGGTCTTCGTCAGCGGTCTCAACGCGAGCGACTTGTCGAACATCCTGCTGCTCGGACCCGTAGGCGACCTGTTCCCAATCCTGAGCATCCCCGGACTCACATCGCAAAACGTGACCAATGTGATCACGACGCTCACGAGCACAAACCTCGCCTTCACGATCACGCTTGACCCTCCGGGCGGGGCGATGAATATTGGCTTGCCGCTGGCGATGACGCTCAACGCGGTGGGTTCGCCGGTCACCACGGCGATGGCATTCGCGGACAGCACCACAACATTCATCCACGACGTGCAGGCCGGAAACCTGGTGGGCGCAGCGACGGCCCTGGTCGACGCTCCGGCCAACATCGTCAACGGCTTCCTCAACGGCGAGGGCACGATCCCACTGGCACTGCCGACGTCGACCACGGGTGGAATTCCGGTGACCGTCAACATTCCAGTCGGAGGCATCCTGTCGCCGCTGCGGCCCCTAACGGCGACGATTATGGCGCCGCCACCGATTGGGACGCAACATCTGACGCTCGGCGGCACGCCTGCCGGTGGCATAGTTCCCGCACTACTGAGCTATGCGCCCGAACAGCTCGCGAAGGCAATCGGCGCCTAGGTTCATACCGGTCGTCACACCTCTGCACGCAGTCTCGTCTGACATGTGAAGACGAGAAGCTGAGTGCAAAGGACGGCCATCATGAATCCCATCGGACGCGCGGGGCGCCGGTACCTGATCACGGTCACGACCCTGATCGGACTGCTGACCATCGGCATCGGAGTTTGGTGCCTGATTGATCCCGGCTCCTTCGCGCAATTCGTCGGATTCGGCGAGCACGAGCACTTCCTGCATGACGTCGGCGCATTTCAGGTCGGTCTGGGTGCAACGCTGCTGCTCGCGCTGATCTGGTCGGATGCGTTAGCCACGTCGATCACTGGATTCCTGCTGGCCAACACGATCCACACCGTCAACCATGTGCTGGACCTGAACCTTGGCGGTTCGCCCGCCCAAGCCTGGTTGCTGGGAGCGACGTCCGCCGCGCTTGCCTTCGCTTTGGTACTGCGGCTGCGTCAGCTCGGCTACGTGTTGGGCTACATCTCGGGCGGGGTCTCAGGCAACCTCTCGGGCACTGCCGGCTGCGCGACCGATCCGGCGCTGGCCCGGTTCGTCCGTCAGAAAACCATCAGGCTCACCACATTTCGCAAGGACGGCTCGCCCGGGACAAGCCCGGTCAGCATCGCGGTGGACGGCGATCGCGCGTATTTCCGCAGTTTCGAGCGGGCCGTCAAAGTCCGCCGGGTCCGACGCAACCCAAACGTCGAATTCGGCCCGGCGACGATGTCGGGCAACGCGACCGGCGCCATGCAGCCCGGCCGAGTGCGGTTGCTTGACGGCGCCGAATCCCGGCAGGCGGCGCGACTCCTGCGGCGCAAGTACCCCTTGCTGCATGGGCTGTTCGTTCCGGCCGCACACCGACTCGGCCGGTCCAAGTATGGCCGCACGGTGCATTTCGAGTTGGTGCCGTCCATGAGTTGCCTATGAACGCCCCGCACGTTGCGATTCCGCGCACAAATTTGCTGATACCTTTATCTGCGGGCGCCCAAAGCCGGAAAACACGGGCTAAGGGCGGAAATAATGAAGATCAGCAGGATCATGGCAGCGACAGCTGTATTTGCTGGCGCGGGACTGTGCGCGACCGGACCGGTGGTAAAGGCGGAAGTTCCAGCGGCAATGGACGGTGTCTACACCTACGCGGACGAAGACGGCGTCACAGCGACGTGGATTATCCGGACGGCCTGCACGCCGGGCTGCATCGCTCATGTGACGACCGGGCCCGGCCGCGGTTTTGACGCCGCACTCGTCGACGGCCGCTACACCGTTACCCGGACTGTTCCCGAGGGTGCCGTATGCCCGTCATACACCGTCGGGGACAACGGTTCCTGGTTCGACGGCGGCGCGCATCCGGTCACCGTCACTCAATGGTGGGATCCGCTGACGCTGGCCGGCGAGGTGGACTTCTTGGACAGCCCGGCGCCCTGCGGTCTCGGTGACCGACATGACCACTTCACGCTGACCAAGGTCGGCTGATGCCTTGCCCGGTTTCGCAATTCGTGTGAATTGTCCGATAACCGAAGAAATTAGCGGTAGAAAATTATTCCGTCATCTGCATGTTTAAATCGGTCACTTTAGTGCATTTCCTGTTGGGCGCAAGTTCAATAGCCCGGAGGAGATGGCCATGTCATTTGTCGTCACGACACCGGAATGGATGCAGTCCGCGGCGCAAGAACTAACGGCCATTCGCGCGGCGCTCAGCGAAGCCGCGACCTCTGCTGCGGCACCCACCGTCTCGGTGTTGCCGGCCGGCGCCGACGAGGTATCGGGCGCCCTTGCGGCCATGTTCGGAAACCTGGGTCAGCAATATCAAGCCGTCAGCGCGCAGGCTCAGGCGTTTCATGCGGCGTTCGTCAAGGTGCTGGACGCAAGTGCGCAGGCGTATTTGGGCACCGAGACGGCCAACTCGGTGTCGGCTCGCAGCGCTGCGAGCGGGGCCGCCGGATTGGCGCTCACCGACATTGTCGGCGGCGGACTGCCGGCGCCGGGCGTACCCAGCCTGGTGGGGCTACCCGGGCTACCCGGGCTGCCCGGCCTGCCGGGCCTACCGAGCCTGCCAGGGCTACCGAGCCTGCCCGCGCTACCGAGCCTGCTGGGATTACCGAGCCTGCCGGGATTACCGGGCCTGGGCGCATTGCCCGGTCTGACCGTAACCGGTTCTGGCGGCAATACTTTTGCCGCTATCACCGGCCCGTATCAAACACTTTTCTCGAATACCTTCGCCAATCTGCAAAACCTCGGCAATGCCTGGCTGGCGAATCCGGCGCCGTTCTTGCACCAATTCATCAACAATCAGGTCGGCTACGGGCAAATAATCAGTGAGTCCTTCGGAAAGGCCGCCCAGGACTTGGGCACCGGGATGGCAGGTATGCCCGCCGCTCTGCAAGACCTGCTGCCCATCACGACCATCCCCGGCAAGATCGGGCAAAACGCGATGAACGTGTTCCGGACGCTGACGGACGTCTCGTTCAACATCGCGGTGCAGACCAACCCGCTGAACCTCGGCCCCGCCTTCTTCGGACTGCCGCTGGCACTGGCCATCGACGCGATAGGTTCCCCGATCACCACGGCGAGCGCACTGGGTTCCAGCGTGGCGGCGTTCATGAGCGCGGCCCAAAGCGGGGACGTGGTGGGCGCTGCGGTGGCGGTCCTCACCGCTCCGGCCGTGGTCACCAACGGCTTCCTCAACGGTCAAGTGTCGTTCGGAGTCCCGCTGCCGTCGGTGAGTCTGCTCGGCGTGCCACTCGCCGTCCCGGTCACGGCGGGTATCCCGCTGGGCGGAATTCTCACGCCGCTGTCGACGGTAACCGCGTACGTCGGGCCCGTCACCAGCCCAGCGGTCATTCCCCAGACCGCAGTTTCACTCGGCGGTACACCCACCGGTGGCATCATCCCGGGCTTGCTGATCTACCTGCCTCAGCAGTTGGCGCAGGCAATCGGCGCACCCGCGCCTGAGGCGCTACCGGTATCGGTGTCAATAGGCTTGTAGCGCTTGGGGTTTAGAGCGGCTTTCCAGGCAAGCCGTGCGCGCCCCAGAACTGTCCGCCGGCGCCACCGTCCTCGCCGGCGCCGGGGGTGCCGGTGCTGCCGCCCAGCCCGCCGTTGCCACCGTTGCCGCCGGTGCCGATCTGGCCGGTGCCGCCGCCGACGCCGCCACGGCCGCCGGTGCCGCTATCTGTAGGGGGGAAGGATGCGGCTTGGCCGCCTTCGCCTCCGGCGCCGCCGTTGCCCCATACCGCGCCGCCTCGGCCGCCATTTCCACCGTCGCCGCCGGCGGTGAGGACGCCCAATCCGCCGGCCCCGCCGGCCCCGCCGAAGCCGAACTGGCCCGCGTTACCGCCGGCTCCGCCATGGCCGCCGAGGAGCCCTTCGCCGCCGAAGCCGCCGAACCCGCCGACACCCAGGAATCCACCGTTGCCGCCGGCGCCGCCCTGCCCGCCGGCGTTGGTACCGACCGGCGCGATACCACCGTCGCCGCCGTTGCCGCCCGTGCCGCCTGACGCGCCGGCGCCGCCCGTAGT
>NZ_MVHE01000131.1 GCF_002086155.1 Mycobacterium angelicum
CCCCCACCCCACCACTGCCGCCATTGACGCCGGGAAGGCCATCGGCACCCGGACCGCCGGGAGCGATTCCTGTTGCGCCCGCCGTACCCGTTCCACCGATGCCCCCGGCTCCACCCCTGCCGATAAATCCGGCATTGCCGCCGGCGCCGCCGGTTCCACCGCCGGCACCACCGACGCCACCAACGCCGCCATTGCCGAAAAACCCGGCGTTGCCGCCTTTGCCGCCCGGCTGACCCGCCAATCCGGGCGCGCCGGCCCCGCCGTTTCCAAACAGCAGCCCGCCATCGCCACCATTGCCGCCGGGAGCTGTCGCGTCGGCGCCGTTGCCGATCAGCGGTCGCCCTAACAGCGACTGGGTGGGCGCGTTGATCACACTCAACACGCCGCGTTCTACCTCTTGCAGCGGCGAAACGTTCGCGGCCTCGGCACTGGCGTACCAGAGCGCGCCGCTACCCAGCACCTGCACGAACCGATCATGGAGTTGGGCGGCCTGCAGGCTGAGGGATTGGTAGTCGCGCGCGTAGCCGGAGAACAGCGACGCGATCGCCGCCGAGACATCATCGGCGCCGGCAGCCGCCAGTGCCGTCGTCGCGCCGGCCGCCACCGCATTGCCTGAGTTCAGGGTCGACCCTATTCGCGCCAGTTCGGCCGCCGTAGCCTGCATCAACTCCGGGCTGACGACTACCAGCGACACTGTCTACCTCCCACTGCGGGTGTCTGAGCAGTTGAGAGATGGTATCGCGATCAATGCTTGGCGTACCGGCTTTTTGACGCCAAGTTATTCCTCGGTCAGATCACGCACTCGCGCGTAGCGGTCCAGCACGGCCGGCACCGCGGCAGCGGTGTACTCGTCGGTTGGCGGCGCTGTCCAGGCGGGCGGCTGTGGCGATCCGCGCAACGCCCATGCGGCCTGTCGCGCCGCGCCCAGCGCGACGTATTCCGCGGGGGCCGGCGCGCGCACCGGTACCCCGAACACCTGCGGTGCGATCTCACGCAGTGCCTGCGACCGGGCGCCGCCGCCGATCAGTAGTATCCGCCGCGCGGCCAGACCGTGCGCCGTGAGTTGCCCCAGGCCCTCGGCCAGCGCGCACAGCAGCCCCTCCACTGCGGCGCGGGCCAGGTTGGCCGGCGTGGCATTCGATACTCGAAGGCCATGCAGTGCGCCAGTTGCGTTGGGCCGGTTGGGGGTTCGCTCGCCCTGCAAGTAGGGCACCAGCACCAGGCCGTCGCTGCCTGGGGCCGCCGAGAGGGCAAGCCGGGACAGCTCGTCGTGGTCTTTGTCCAGCATCGCCGCGGCCGCGTCGAGTACCCGAGCGCCGTTGAGCGTGCAGACCAGTGGAAGGTAGCGCCCGGTGCCGTCGGCGAATCCGGCGACCAATCCGGCCTCGTCGCGGACCGGTTGGTCGGCGACGGCGGCCACCACTCCCGAGGTGCCGATCGAGACGATCACGTCACCGGGCTCGACGCCGAGGCCTAGCGCGGCAGCGGCGTTGTCGCCCAGCCCGGCACCGAATACCGTTGCATCGCTGAGGGTTTGGGCCGACGGGCCGAGGACTCTGGGCAGCTGCGGGCGGCGGCCGTGCAGGGCCAGCTCGAGCAGGTCGAAACGATAGGCGCCGGTGGCGGCGTCGTAGTATCCGGTGCCGCTGGCGTCGCTGCGATCGGTGCTCAGCATGGCCAGGTCTGTGCCGCCGCGCAGCCGCCAGGTCAACCAGTCGTGCGGCAGGCAAACCGCCGCAGTGCGATCGGCGTGCCGCGGCTCGTTGTCGGCGAGCCAGCGCAGCTTGGCCACCGTGACCGCGGCCAGCGGCACCAGGCCGACGGCATGCGCCCACGCGGCGGGGCCACCCAGTTCGGCAACGAGTGCGCGTGCCGCATCGGCCGAGCGCACGTCGTTCCACAGCAGTGCGGGCCGCACCACCTGACCGGTCTCGTCGAGGCACACCATGCCGTGTTGTTGGGCGCCCACCGCCACGGCGTCGACGTCGTCCAGGCCGCCCGCGGCTTGGATCGCCTGCCGGGCGGCGAATTCCCATGCAGCAGGATCGATTTCGGTGCCCGGCGGGTGCGTGGCGCGGCCCTGGCGCAACACCTCGCCGGTGTCGGCATCACACACCAGCACCTTGCACGACTGGGTGGACGAGTCGATCCCGGCAACCAGGGTCACGGCTGCTCCTCGAGCAGTGCCCGCAGCGTTGCGCGGGCGCCAATGCGGTGCAGGGAGTTGAGCGTCCATAGGTAGGGCTCGGCGAAGCGCGGCTGGTCGACGAGGTCGCCGAACAGGTCACGGTTTTCCAAGAACGCGGTGGCGTGGTCGCGCTGGGAGCGGGCCAGCGGCACCAGCGTGCCGGCGAGCCGGTCGACGACCTCGATCGGCTGGCCGCCTTCGTCGATGCCCTCGGCGTAGCGCGCCCAGCTCGCGACGATCGCCGCCGAGAGCCGTACCTGGCCGCCCGATCGCAGATTGTCGCGAACCACCGGCAGCAGCCACTTGGGGATACGGTCGGAGGATTCGGCGCACAATCGGGTGACCGTGTCGCGGACGTAGGCATTGGCGAAGCGGGGCAGCAGGCCGTCGCGGAACTCGGCGCGCCCGGGGATATGGGGCAGTGTCGGCATCGCTTCCAAATCCAGGTAGCGCGAAAGGAATTCGGCGATCAGCGGGTCTTGGGCGGCCTCGTGCACCAGCCGATAGCCGGCCAGATAGGCGAAGTAGCACAGGCCCTGATGGCTGGCGTTGAGCAGCCGCAGCTTCATCGCCTCATACGGCGATACGTCGTCGACCAGCCGGACACCGGCCTTGTCCAGCGGAGGCCGGCCGTCGGCGAAGTCGTCCTCGAGAACCCACATGGCGAATGGTTCGGCGGCCACCGGCCAGGCGTCCTGAACCCCGTATTCGGCCTCCAGTCGCTCGATCACCTCGGGCGTGGTGACCGGCGTGATCCGGTCGACCATCGAGCTGGGGAACTTGGTGTTATCTTGAATCCATTGCGCGAGTGCGGGATTGGATGCCGCCTGTGAGGTGAACGCGTGTCGCGCCACATGGCCGTTTTCCACGATGTTGTCGCACGACACGATCGTGGGCGAGGGTAGGCCGCGTTCGCGGCGGCGGTTCAGCGCCTCGGTCACCAGGCCGAAGGCACTGCTCAGTGGCTGGTTGTAACCGCCCTCGGTGATGGTGAGTGAGATGATCCGGGTGGCCGGGTCGGCGAGCAGTTCGATGACCGCGTCCGGATCGTCGGGCGCGTAACGAAAGTCGACGATGGAGCCGATCACGCGCGGCTCGCGGGTGCCGTCGGGGTGTTCGAGGATCAACGTGTACAGGTAGTCCTGGCTGCGCAGCGCGTCGCGCATGCGCTGATCACCCGGCAGCACGCCGACACCGCAGATGCCCCAGTCGCGCCCGAGCCCCTGGTTGAGCAGATTGTCGACGTACATCGCCTGATGCGAGCGGTGGAAGCCGCCGACACCGAAATGGACGATGCCGATGCCGATTTGGCTGCGGTCGTACCGCGGGACCGCGATCTCGAGGACGCCCAGGTTCAGTGCGTTGAGCTTCACCACAACAGTGTGTGGCATGCGGCGACGAGAGTAGCGCAAGACTGGTGATTGCACTGATTCGATGGGCGACGCAAGACGCGACGCTTCGGTCCGTGATCACCGGTGCCGCCATCCCCAGGGTTATCCGACTACTGCTGGGCGGCTTCGTGCTCACCCGGGCCGCCGGGTTCGCGCCGCTCTTCTTGAGTTATCACGTGGTCGAGCGCAGTCACGGCAGCGCGGTCGTCGGCGCCGCGCTGGCGAGTCTCGGCATCGGGTCGCTGGTGGGACAGCTGGCGTGCGGTTGGCTGGCCGACCGGCTGGGCCGGCGGAAGACCATCACCCTCGTCATGGTGCTCGGGGCTCCGGTGCTATTCCTGCTGGCCAAGGCGAACACCCCGACGGAGTTGCTGGCCGGCGCCGCGGTGGTGGGCTTCACCTACGATGCGCCGCATCCGGTGCTCAGCGCGACGATGTGTGATCTCATTCCCGATCCCGGCAAGCGGGGAGGGGTAGACGCATGGCGGTTCGGCTGCACAAGTCTAGGAGCGGTGATCGCCGGTGGTATCGGTGGCGTGGTGGCCGACCGGGTGGGCACTCCGATTCTGTTCATCGCCAACGGCCTGGCCTACGCGGCGTTTGCCGGTTTGGTCGTGTGCCGCATTCCGGCTACGGGCCGGCGCCCCGCCGTGCCGAAGCCACAAAGCTACCGTAAAGCGTTGTCCGACAAAGGGTTTCTGCTGTTGCTGATTTCGAGTGTGAGCACCTGGGCCGGGGCGGCCAGCCTGGTTTCCACGGTGCCTCTGCTGATGCACTACCGGGGTCTGGACGTCGGCGACTACGGCTGGACGGCGATGGCTAGCGCCCTGGCCGTCGTTACTCTGACGCCGTTGATGGCGCCCTGGCTGAGCCGGCGCGTGGCCGACCGCCCGCGGCTGGACATCCTGGCCGTGGCCACGGGGTGGGTCACGATGTGGATGGCGCTGACCGCGCTGGCGCATTCGGTGCTGGCCTTCTGCGCGATGGTGGCCCTGGCGGCCCCTGGTGAAATCGCCTGGTTCGTCGTGGCTCCCGGGATTGTGCATCGCATTGCACCGTCCGCCCTACGCGGGCGCTACCACGGAATGTGGGGATCCTCGTTCGGTGCCGCCGCGGTGGCCTCGCCGCTCCTGGCGTCGAGTTGTCTGGCGCACGGCGGGCCCGTCCTGCTGTCGGCCACCTCGGTGGCAGCGGGGCTGATCGGGGCTGCGCTGTGCCTACCGCTGCATCGCGTATTGGGTGCCGGTTGCCGAGCGCGCCCACATTCCATTTCTGGGCCGCTGCCACGCCGGCCGTGCCAACACCTGCCACAAATACCACCAGCAGGGCCGCCGTTAGGCCTCGCGCGCAAGCACGCAACAATTTCTGCTCCCAGGGCTCCGTCCTCGGCAGTTGACTATGGTGGGTCACGGCGCGGAGTCAGAGCCAGGAGGTAAGGCATGCGATTGGTTGCGGTGGCCGTTGCCGCCAGTGCCATGGCGTTCGGCTTTGCTGCGCCGTCCGACCCGCCTGCCCTGCCGGTCGTGCTTGCCGACCACACGGTTGCCATGGATCCGGCGCTCGACCCCGGTGATGGTTCCCTTCCCGACGGACACACGCTCACGCCGTTCGACGTCCAGGACCCCGCGATCGGCCGGCTCGACCCGGCGCTACTGAGGGCCATCCAGGCGGCGGCCACCGCGGCCGCTGCCGACGGCATCACCATCGCCATCAACTCCGGCTGGCGGTCGGCGGAGTTTCAGCAGCAGCTGCTGGATAACGCGGTGCGCACCTACGGCAGCATGGCCGTGGCGCGCCAATATGTCCAGACGCCAACGCTTTCCAAGCACGTCATCGGCGAGGCGGTCGATGTCGGCGGTGCCGGCGCAGACCAGTGGCTCATGGCGAACGGTGCCCGCTTCGGGCTGTGCCGGATTTACGCCAACGAAGTGTGGCACTTCGAACTGGCCGCCGACGAGGCGGGCAACTGCCCCGCGCTGCTGCCCAATGCGGCCGGTTGAGTCGGCAAGTTCATAACATCTACCTAAGAGTTGATTCATAAGTCGGCTGGTGGGGACTGTTGAATCGTTGGGTTTGT
>NZ_MVHE01000132.1 GCF_002086155.1 Mycobacterium angelicum
TGTCGTATGCGCAGTCGCGGTTGTGGTTCTTACACCGCTATGAGGGGCCGTCGGCCACCTACAACATTCCGTTGGCGCTGCGGTTGACCGGGCGATTGGATGTGGCGGCGCTGGGTGCGGCCCTCGATGATGTGGCCGCCCGGCATGAGAGTCTGCGTACGGTGTTCGTCGAGGTCGATGGCGTGGCCTATCAGCAGATCCTGCCCGAAGCGGCGGTGCCGCTGATCGTCACCGACCTGGCGCACGGGCAGCCGCTGGCCGAGGCCGTCAACGATGCCGCGGCGTATCGGTTTGACCTTTGCGCCGAAGTTCCGTTGCGGGCCGTGCTGATCAGGGTGTCGCAGGCTGAGCACGCGTTGATTGTGGTGGTGCATCACATCGCCGCCGACGGCGCCTCGCTGGTGCCGCTGGCGGTGGACCTGGCCGCCGCGTATGCCGCCCGTTGTGCTGGGCGGGCACCGGGCTGGGCGCCGCTTTCTGTGCAGTATGCCGATTACACGTTGTGGCAACAGCAGGTGTTGGGTGAAGAGGATGACCCCGAGTCGGTGCTGGCCCACCAATTCGCCTACTGGCAAGCCGAATTGGCCGCCGCCCCCGAGCAGATCGTGCTGCCGCTGGACCGGCCCCGCCCGCCCAAGCAATCCTTCCAGGGACGGGTGCACCCGCTCACCGTGGATGCGGCGCTGCGCGAGAAGGTGGAACGCCTGGCCCGCCGCACCGGCACCACGATGTCGATGGTGCTGCAGGCCGCCCTGGCGGTGTTGTTGCGCAAGCTGGGTGCCGGCGACGACGTCTGCATCGGCGGCCCGATCGCCGGACGCACCGATGCCGCCCTGGCCGACCTGGTCGGATTCTTCGTCAACACCTGGGTGCTGCGGGTGGACACCACGGGCAACCGCAGCTTCACCGAGTTGCTGCAGCAGGTGCGCACCAAGGCGCTGGCGGCCTACGAAAACCAGGACGCCCCGTTCGAGCGGCTGGTGGAACTGCTCAACCCGGCCCGCTCCACCGCACACCATCCACTGTTCCAGGTTTCCTTTGCGCTGCAGAACAATCCGCCACCCACGCTGGACCTGGTAGGCCTGGCCATCAAGGCCATTCCGGTATGGACCAATACCGCGAAGTTCGACCTGTCGATACACCTGTTCGACTTCCCGGCTCCCGCCGGACAGCCCCAACAGATGCCGGGCGCAATCGAATACGCCACCGACCTGTTCGACGAGCACACGATCCAAGCGTTCGCGGCCCAGTATCTGCACATCCTGCACACGGTCACCGCCGACCCGGGCCAGGGTATCGATACGATCGAAATCGTCGACGCCGTCCAGCGCGAACTGCTGCTGAACACCTACAACGACACCGCCACCCCCATTCCGTCGGCGCCGCTGCCGGAATTGTTCGCCGCCCAGGCGGCCCGCACCCCGAATGCGATCGCGGTGCAGGATGATCGCCAGAGCCTGACCTATGCGCAGCTGGCGGCCCGGGCGCAACGACTGGCCGCCCGGCTCAAAGCCGCTGGGGCACAGCCGGAGACGATCATCGCGGTGGCGCTGCCCCGCGGGGCGGAACTGGTAACCGCGTTGCTGGCAATCACCCAGACCGGGGCGGCGTACTTGCCGATCGATGCGAACTACTCCAGTCAACGCACCACCTACATGCTCACCGACGCCGCCCCGCAGCTGCTGATCACGGACTCGGCCACTGCGCCGCGATTGCCGGAGTCCACCATCCCCCGGCTGATCCTCGATCAGCTCGGCGCCGACGCGACTCCCGATCAACCGGCCATCCGGCCGGCCCCGGACAATCTGGCCTACATCATGTACACGTCCGGATCCACCGGGAAACCCAAAGCCGTTGCCATCACGCAACGCAACGTGGTGGCCCTGTTCGCCGGACTGAAGCAGGAGTGCCAGTTCGCTGCCACGGATGTGTGGGCGTGGTGTCATTCGCCGGCGTTCGATGTCTCGGTGTGGGAGATGTGGGGCGCACTGCTGCACGGTGCCCGCGTGGTGGCGGTGCCCTGGACCACCGTGCGTTCGCCGCGTGCGCTGTGGGAGCTGATAATCCGTGAGCGTGTCACGGTGCTCAGCCAGACCCCGTCGGCCTTCTACGAACTGATGCGCGCCGAGCGTGAAAGCACCTGCAGCGCAGCAGATTCCGCACTGCGTCTGGTGGTATTCGCCGGAGAGCGGTTGCGTACGTCGCGGCTGCAAGGGTGGTACCCCGGCGACCGGACACAGCTGCCGACGCTGATCAACATGTACGGAATCACCGAAGGCACCGTGCATACCACCCGTCGCAAGCTGACCACGAGCGACGCCGCACGTGCGGCGTCGGTGATCGGCGGTCCGCTCGGTAACGAGCGGTTGTATGTGCTGGACGCCGGACTTCGTGTGGTGCCGACGGGGGTCACCGGCGAATTGTATGTCGCCGGTGCGGGTTTGGCGCGCGGGTACCGCGGACAGGCCGGGCTGACCGCGTCGCGGTTCGTGGCGTGCCCGTTCGCAACCGCCGCAGCGCCGGGGGAAAGGATGTACCGGACCGGGGACGTGGTGCGCTGGAATGCCCAGGGTGACTTGGAGTTCGTCGGCCGCGCCGACGATCAGGTCAAGATCCGCGGATTCCGCATCGAGCCCGGCGAAGTCGAAGCGGCCCTGACCGCCCACCCTGCCGTCGCCCAGGCGGTCGTCACCGCACATGGTGACCAACTCGTCGGCTATGTGGTGCTCCAGCCGGGAACCGCGGATGCCGACATCGCCGCACGGGTGCGAACGTTTGTCGGACAACGGTTGCCGGAGTTCATGGTGCCCGCGGTCCTGATGGTCCTGGATGCGTTGCCGCTCACGGTCAACGGCAAGGTGGACCGAGCGGCGTTGCCGGTGGCCGAGTTCGTCAGCGCCGCGACGTACCGGGGCCCGCGCGATATCCGGGAGTCAGTGCTGGCGGCGTTGTTCGCTGAGGTGCTGGACCTGCCGCGGGTCGGTATCGACGACGGGTTCTTCGACCTCGGTGGACACTCGCTGACGGTGACCAGGCTGGTGGCCCGGATTCGGGCGCAGCTGGATGTCGAAGTGCCGATCCGGGCGGTGTTCGCGTCGCCGACCGTGGCGCAGCTGGCGGCCTGGTTGGACAGGCACCGCGGAAACGCGGTGCGGTCGGCGTTGGCGGCCCAATCGCGGCCGCAGCGAATTCCGTTGTCGTACGCGCAAAGCCGGTTGTGGTTCCTGCACCGATACGAGGGCCCGTCGGCCACCTATAACATCCCGTTGGCGTTGCGTCTTACCGGAAGCGTCGACGTTGCGGCGCTGCGGGCAGCGCTCGGCGACGTGGTGGCCCGGCATGAAAGTCTGCGGACGGTGTTCGCCGAGACGGACGGCGTCGCCTATCAGCAGATCCTGCCCGCCGAGACGGTCCCGCTGATCGTCACCGACCTGGCCGAGGGGCAGCCGTTGGCCGAGGCGGTGAATCAGGCGGCCGCGTATCACTTTGACCTGGCCACCGAAATCCCGCTGCGGGCCCAGCTGATCGCGGTGTCGGAGAGCGAGCACGCCTTGCTGTTGGTGGTGCACCACATCGCCGCCGATGGCGCCTCGATGGCCCCGCTGGCCAACGATCTGGCCATCGCCTACACCGCGCGCTGCGCCGGCCACGAACCGCAATGGGCGCCGCTGGAAGTGCAGTACGCCGACTACACCCTGTGGCAACAGCAGGTGCTCGGCGATGAGGACGACCCCGAGTCGGTGCTGTCTCGCCAATTCGCCTACTGGCAGGCCGAATTGGCCGATGCTCCGGAACAGATCACCCTGGCCGGTGATCGGCCCCGCCCACCGCGCCAGTCCTTCCGCGGCGAGCTGGTCTCGTTCGCTGTCGAGGCGGAGCTGCGGGAGCGGGTGGAGTTGCTGGCCCGCACGACGGGCACCACGATGTCCATGGTGTTGCAGGCCGCGCTGGCGGTGTTGTTGCGCAAGCTCGGCGCCGGTGACGACATCAGCATCGGTGGGCCGATCGCCGGGCGTACCGATGCCGCATTGGCCGACCTGATCGGGTTCTTCGTCAACACCTGGGTCCTGCGGGTGGATACCTCGGGCAATCACAGCTTCACCGAGCTACTGGCCCAGGTGCGTAGCAAGGCGCTGGCCGCCTACGAGCATCAGGACGCCCCGTTCGAGCGGCTGGTAGAATTGCTCAACCCGGCCCGATCCACCGCGCATCATCCGCTGTTCCAGATTTCCTTTGCGCTGCAGAACAATCCGGTGCCGAGCTTCGAGTTGCCCGGACTGCGCGTCGAGGCGATGCCGGTGTCCACCCGCACCGCGAAGTTCGACCTGTCGATGCACTTATTCGACCTGCCTGCGGTCGGCGGACAGGCACAGCGGTTGCCGGGTCTGATCGAGTACGCCGCCGACTTGTTCGACGCGCACACGATCGAGACATTCGCCCGCTACTACCTGCATGTCCTGGACGTGGTGAGCGCGCAGGCCGACCGCGGTATCGATTCCATCGAAATCGTCGACGCAGCTCAGCGCGAACTGTTGCTGGACACTTACAACGACACCGCCAATCCCGGTGCCGCGGCGACCATTCCGGAGTTGTTCGCAGCCCAGGCCGCACGCACCCCCAATGCCACTGCGGTACGGGATGACCGGCACAGCCTGACCTACACCGAACTCTCGGCGAGGGTGAATCGGTTGGCTCGCTACCTGATCGGCCAGGGTGTGGGTCCCGAGTCGCTGGTGGGGCTGGCGCTGCCGCGCAGCACCGATTTGGTGGTCGCGATGCAGGCGATCATGGCGGCCGGCGGTGCATTCGTGCCGATCGATCCGACCCATCCCGTGCAGCGCAACAGCCACGTCCTTGAGACCGCGGACCCGGTGTGTGTGCTGAGCACCTCTGATTCGGGATTTGTGGCCGCCGGCGTGAGTGTTGTTCACCTCGATGAGCTTGACCTGTCCAGCTTTTCGGCGGCGCCGATCACCGATGCCGAACGTCGGTCCCGGCTTGACCCCGATCATCAGGCCTATGTGATGTTCACCTCCGGATCCACCGGCCGGCCCAAGGGCGTGGCGGTTGCCCACAGCGCGATCGTCAACCAGGTGCAGTGGATGGGCAGCCAATACCGCATCGGTCCCCAGGATGTGTATCTGCACAAGACCGCGATCACCTTCGACGTGGCGCTGTGGGGCTATCTGGCGGCTTTGGTTTCGGGTGCGCGCTTGGTGCTCGCCAGCCCGGACGGACACAAGGATCCGCGGTATGTGGCGGAAACGATCTGCACGCACGGGGTCACGCTGACCGACTTCGTCCCGTCGATGCTGTCGGTATTGTGTGCGGCCGCAGGGCGCGAGCAGTTGGCGTCATTGCGCGATGTATTCGTCGCCGGAGAAGCGTTGCCCGCTGCGACCGTCGACGCGTTCGCCGCGATCTGTGACGCAAAGCTGCACAACCTATATGGCCCGACCGAAGCGACGGTATCGGTCACCCATTGGCCCACCAGTCCCGGACAGCGGGCGACGGTGCCGATCGGCGTGCCGCAATCCAACTGCCAGGTGTTCGTGCTGGATGCCGGATTGTGTGTGGTGCCGCCGGGGGTGGCCGGGGAGTTGTATATCGCCGGTGCCGGGGT
>NZ_MVHE01000133.1 GCF_002086155.1 Mycobacterium angelicum
GGACGCGCCCGCGCCGCCGACACCGCCGGCCCCGCCGTTGCCGAACAGCCCCGCCGATCCGCCGGCGCCACCCGCCTGCCCAGCAGCCCCGGGTGCGCCGCTGCCGCCGTTGCCCCACAGCAGCCCGCCGTTGCCGCCGCGCCCACCGGGTGTCGTCGCGTTAGCGCCGTCACCGATCAGATTGCGCCCCATCAGCAACTGCGTCGGTGTGTTGATCACGTTGAGCAGCTGTTGTTGCAGCGTGTTGGCGGCCTCAGCCGAGGCATAGGAGTTCGCGCCGGCGTTCAGGGTGCGCAGGAACTGGTCATGGAATGCTGCGGCCTGGGCGTTGAGCGCCTGGAATTGCTGACCGTGTGCGCTGAACAGGGCGGCGATACCCGCAGACACCTCGTCGCCGGCCGCGGCCAGCAACTGGGTCGTGGACGTCGACGCCGTCTCGGCGGCCACCGCGACCGCTGAGCCGATCCCGGCGAGTTCTGTGGCCGTGGCCGCCATGATCTGCGGGGAGGCGAACACAAAGGACATCGAAGGCTCCTTCCCGCCGCCGCCCCTTCTGAGCAGGGGCAGTTGCGTGTCGACCTGGCGGACCCACTGTTACGCGCCATCCATGTGTGAACGTTGGCCAGTTGTTGAACAGCCTGGTCAGCACCACTATTTGGCAAGCCAACAACGCGTGTGCCGGCCGGCGCGGCCAGCGTGGCCATCGTCGCCGTCGCGGCTAGAGTCGCGACCATGACCAAACGCGCGGCCCTGGCCGCAGCCGCGGGGATATTGCTGGCGCTGGTCGGATGTGGACCCGCCCAACCGCTGTCGAGTCCGCCGTCGGCGTTGTCGAAGGCACCGCCCAATGAGGTATCCGGTCTGGACATTCCACCGGGCCGCATCGAAAAGGCGATTCTCAAGATCGACGGCTTAGTCGCCGACCTGATGAAGAGCTCCGGCATTCCCGGTATGGCGGTGGCCGTAGTCCACGAAGGAAAAACCTTGTACGCCAAGGGTTTCGGCGTTCGTGATGCAAGCAAGGGGGACGGGGCGGACAACAAGGTGGACGCCGACACCGTGTTCCAGCTGGCGTCGATATCGAAATCGGTGGGTGCGACGGTGGTGGCCCATCAGGTCAGCACCAACGCCGTCGCCTGGGATACCCCGGTGACAGCGCAGCTGCCGTGGTTTTCGCTCAGCGATCCCTACGTCACCAGCCATGTCACCATCGCCGACCTGTACTCGCATCGCTCCGGACTGCCCGATCACGCCGGTGATGCCTTGGAAGACCTGGGTTACGACCGTCAGCAGGTGCTCGAGCGGCTCAAGTTCCTGCCCCTGGCGCCCTTTCGAATCAGCTACGCCTACACCAACTTTGGCCTCACCGCAGCCGCCGAGGCCGTCGCGGCCGCAGCCGGTAAGCCATGGGAGGACCTGTCCGACGAGGTGCTATACCGGCCCCTGGGGATGACGTCGACCAGCTCGCGCTTCGCCGATTATCTGGCCCGGCCCAACCACGCGGTCACCCACATCAAGGTGGGCGATAAATGGGAGCCGCGCTTCCAGCGCGACGCCGATGCCCAAACGCCCGCGGGCGGGGTGAGTTCGTCGCTCAACGACATGACGCACTGGCTGACCATGGTGCTGGCCAACGGCGCCTACAACGGCCAGCAGATCACGTCACCGCAAGCCCTGCTGCCGGCCTACACCCCTCAGGTCGTGTCGAGCCCGGCGGCAAACCCGAAAGCGCGGGCCGGGTTCTACGGCCATGGCTTCAATGTGTCGGTGACGTCGTCGGGGCGTACCCAGTACAGCCACTCCGGCGGTTTCGGGCTGGGGGCCGCGACCAACTTCGTGGTGCTGCCGTCAGAAGACATCGCCATCATTGCCTTGACCAACGCCGCGCCCTACGGAATCCCGGAGGCGCTGACGGCGGAATTCATGGATCTGGTGCAGTACGGCCAGGTGCGCGAGGACTGGCCGACTCTGTACAAACAACAGCTCGCCGCGTTCAACAACCCGGACGGGTCGCTGGTCGGCAAACAGCCTCCGGTCAGCCCCGCGCCGGCCCGGCCGCTCAGCGACTACGTCGGCGTCTACGCCAACGACTTCTGGGGCCCGGCCACCGTGACCGATCACAACGGCCAACTCCAGCTCGCGCTGGGGCCCAAGCAGACGTTCGATCTGACCCACTGGGACGGCGACACGTTCACCTTCGCACTTTCGACCGAAAACGCCCTGCCGGGATCGATATCGATGGCCAGCTTCGCCGGAAACACGCTGAACCTCGAGTACTACGACTCCGACAAGCTGGGAACGTTCACGCGATGAATGCCGCCGTCGGCCTGACCGATGCCGAAGTCGCGCAACGGGTAGCCGACGGCAGAACCAACGACATCCCGCAGCGGGCCACCCGCAGCGTCACGCAGATCGTCTGGGCCAACGTTTTCACCCGGATCAACGCGATCCTGGGTGTGCTGTTAATCCTCGTGCTGGCAACAGGTTCGGTGATCAACGGGCTGTTCGGCCTGCTCATCATCGCCAACAGCGTCATCGGCATGGTCCAGGAGATCCGGGCCAAGCAGACCCTGGACAAATTGGCGATCGTCGGGCAAGCAAAACCCTTGGTGCGCAGGGAATCCGGGACTCGCGTCCGCGCGCCGGAGGAAGTGGTGCTCGACGACATCATCGAACTCGGTCCCGGTGACCAGATCGTGGTGGACGGCGAAGTGGTCGACGAGGACAACCTGGAAATCGACGAATCGCTGTTGACCGGCGAGGCCGATCCGATCGCCAAAGATGCCGGCGACCCGGTGATGTCGGGAAGTTTCGTCGTCGCCGGCACCGGCGCCTATCGCGCCACCAGCGTGGGGCACGAAGCCTACGCCGCAAAGCTGGCTGCCGAAGCCAGCAAGTTCACCTTGGTGAAATCCGAACTGCGCAACGGGATTAACCGGATACTGCAATTCATCACCTACCTGCTGGTGCCGGCCGGGCTGTTGACCATCTACACCCAGCTGTTCACCACGGAGGCGGGATGGCGCGAGTCGCTGTTGCGGACGGTGGGTGCCCTGGTGCCGATGGTCCCCGAAGGCCTGGTGTTGATGACGTCGATAGCGTTCGCCGTCGGCGTCGTCAGGTTGGGCCAACGCCGTTGCCTGGTACAGGAATTGCCGGCCATCGAGGGGTTGGCCCGAGTCGACGTCGTCTGTGCGGACAAGACCGGCACCTTGACCGAGAGCGGCATGCGGGTCTCCAACGTGGTGCAACTCGAAGCCGGTATTCGCCTCGATGACGTGCTGGCCGCCTTGGCGGCCGCCGATGCCCGGCCCAACGCCAGCATGCAGGCCATCGCCGAGGCCTATCAACAGCCGCCCGGCTGGACCGCCACTGCCACAGCGCCGTTCAAGTCGGCGACCAAATGGAGTGGGGTGTCCTATGGCGACCGTGGCAACTGGGTGATCGGAGCCCCCGACGTGCTGCTCGACGCCGCTTCGCCGGCGGCCGAACAGGCCGAACAGCTGGGGGCCCAAGGACTGCGGGTGCTGCTGCTGGGAGCCGGCGACGTCGCGGTCGACGATCCGGAGGCGCCGGGCCGGATCACCCCGGTCGCTCTGGTGGTACTGGAGCAAAAGGTAAGGCCGGATGCCGCCGAGACCATGGATTACTTTGCCGCGCAGAATGTTTCGGTCAAAGTGATCTCCGGCGACAATGCCGTTTCGGTAGCTGCGGTCGCCGACAAGCTGGGCCTGCACGGCGCGACTATGGATGCGCGGCAACTGCCCACCGGCACAGCCGAACTGGCCGATGCGCTGGATTCCTGCACCACGTTTGGCCGGGTGCGGCCCGATCAGAAGCGGGCCATCGTTCACGCCCTGCAATCACACGGGCACACCGTCGCGATGACCGGCGACGGCGTCAACGACGTATTGGCCCTCAAGGATGCGGACATCGGCGTCGCGATGGGCGCGGGCAGCCCCGCGTCGCGCGCGGTGGCCCAGATCGTGTTGTTGGACAACAGGTTTGCCACGCTGCCCTACGTGGTGGGGGAGGGCCGCCGGGTGATCGGCAACATCGAGCGCGTCGCTAACCTCTTCCTGACCAAGACGGTGTACTCGGTGCTGCTGGCGGTGCTGGTGGGCATTCAGTGTTTGCTTGCCAAACCGATGGGGCACGATCCGTTGCTCTACCCGTTTCAGCCGATCCACGTCACCATCGCGGCCTGGTTCACCATCGGAATCCCGTCGTTCATCCTGTCCTTGGCGCCCAACAACGAACGCGCCTATCCCGGCTTCGTCCGGCGGGTCCTGACGTCGGCGCTGCCGTGCGGACTGGTGGTCGGCGTCGCGACGTTCGCCTCCTACTTGGTCGCATACCAGGGCCGCAACGCCTCCTGGCACGACCAGGACCAAGCCTCGACCGCGGCGCTGATCACGCTGCTGGTGACCGCGCTCTGGGTGCTCGCGGTGGTCGCCCGGCCTTACCAATGGTGGCGGGTGGGCCTCGTAGTTGCCTCCGGGCTTGCCTATGTGGCGATCTTCAGCCTGCCGCTGGCTCGGGAGAAATTCATGCTGGACCCGTCGAATCTGGTCACGACCTCGATCGCGCTGGGCATCGGGGCGCTGGGTGCGGCGGTGATCGAGGCGGTGTGGTGGATCCGGGCCAGGGTGTTGGGTGTGCGACCGCGGTTGTGGCGATAACAGCCGATAGTGGCGGTAACTAATTGATTGCTCGCTTTAAAAATGCGTGCGCTTCGTAAGTAGAACTGACCGCTGTATAGAAACTTTACATTGAGAATGATTTGAATTTTCAGTGTGACCACTGGTCATACTTTTTGATAAAGTGCCCAAGTTCCTACCGCGACCACCGTATGCTGTTGCGTTATCAGCCGGTGAATCCCGGCGGCCGTCGGGTTGTCGTGGGCTGTGATCGGCAGGCGGCTACCTGCGACTAGGCCGCCTGAGAGAGGCTGCCGCGATGAATTTTTCGGTGTCGCCGCCGGAGATAAATTCGGCCCGCATATTCAGCGGCGCCGGCACCGGCCCGATGCTGGCGGCCGCGGCCGCTTGGGAGGATTTGGCCGGCGAATTGGGGTCGGCGGCGTCGGCATTTTCGGCACTGACTTCAGCGGTGACGAGTTCGTCGTGGCAAGGCGCGGCGTCGACCGCGATGGCTGAGGTTGCCGGAGCCTATTTGGGCTGGCTGACCTCCACAGGTGTGCAGGCCGCCGATGCGGCCGGTCAGGCCCGGCTTACCGCCGCCGCCTTCGAGGCGGCTCTGGCCGCGACGGTCCACCCGGCGGCGGTGCTCACCAACCGCGGTCAGTTGCTATCGCTGGTGACCTCTAACCTGCTGGGCTTCAACGCCCCGGCGATCGCTGCCGTGGAGGCCGAGTACGAGCGAATGTGGGCACAAGACGTGGCCGCGATGTTCGGCTATCACGCCGGGGCATCTGCGGTCGCGTCCGCGCTGACTCCGTTCATCCGGCTCGCACAGAACCCGGCCGCCGCATTCGACGCGGTGGGCCGCAACGGCATTTTCAATGTGGGTTTCGCGAATGTTGGAGTGGGCAACTTCGGCTTCGCCGGAGTGGGCATGGACAATGTGGGGTTGGGGAATGTGGGGAGTTGGAATGTGGGGT
>NZ_MVHE01000134.1 GCF_002086155.1 Mycobacterium angelicum
GAGCCGCCGGGCTGTTCAACACCGCGGGCATCGGCGGAGACGGCGGCGGCAGCTCCGGCGTCGGCGGGGCCGGCGGGGCCGGCGGCCCTGGACTGTTCGTTGCCGGCGGCGCCGGCGGACAGGGCGGGGCGGGCGCCATCGGCGGAGCCGGCGGCAGCGGCGGCAACGCCGAGTTGTTCGCCTTGGGCGGCACAACCGGGATCAACCTCAACGCCGGCGGTGCCGGCGGCATCGGCGGCGACGGCTCCAGCGGGGCCGGCGGCGCCGGCGGCCACGGCGGGACCGGCGGGATATTCGGCACCGGCGGAATCGGTGGAGCAGGCGGGACGGGCACTACCAACAGCGGGGACGGTGGCGCCGGCGGCAGCGGCGGCCTGATCGGCGACGGCGGTGCCGGCGGGATCGCCGGATCCACCACGAGCGGCGACGGCGGCAACGGCGGCCACGGCGGAGCCGCGGGGCTATGGGGCGTCGGCGGAGCCGGCGGGGCCGGCGGTTACGCCCCCGCTGGGGTCGGCGGCAACGGCGGTGCCGGCGGGGGCGGCGGGTTGCTCGGCGGCCTCGGGCCTGGCGGGTCATTCGGCGGCGGCGGCGCCGGCGGAAACGGCGCGGCCGGCGGGACACAAGGTGGCAACGGCGGTGCGGGCGGGTTCAGTGGTCTGTCACTCGTCGGTGGCGCCGGCGGTGCCGGCGGGTTCGGCGGGTCCGGCGGCAACGGCGGAGCCGGTGGCTTTGGGCTGATCAACGGCGGTGTCGGCGGTCTGGGCGGAAACGCGGGCGGCGCCGGCGCCGGCGGTACCGGTGGGGCCGGAGGCTTTGGGCTGTTCGACGGCGGTGCGGCTGGCGCAGGCGGCAACGCGCAGGGTACCGGGCCCGGCGGCAATGGCGGGACCGGTGGCACCGGCCTGTTCGGCCCCACCGGCGGTGCCGGTGGGGCCGGTGGGTACGCCGCCGGGAACGGAACGGCGTCCAGCGTTCATGCCGGGGCCGGCGGCCAAGGCGGCTGGGGTGGACTGTACGGCGCCGGCGGCGCTGGCGGCGCCGGCGGCGCGGCCGCTTCCACCGGGCCGGGCCTATTCCCCCCCTTCACCGTCGGCGGTGACGGCGGGGCCGGCGGCAGCGGCGGCCTGTTCTCCGGCAACGGCGGCGCGGGTGGTAACGGCGGTTCCGCCGGCGCGGCGGGTGGTAACGGCGGGGCTGGCGGCAGTGGCGGCCTGTTCTCCGGCAATGGCGGGGCCGGCGGCGCCGGCGGCGGCCTCAACTTCAACAACGGCGGCAACGGCGGTAACGGCGGTAATGCCGCCTTGCTCTTCGGGAACGGCGGGGCCGGCGGTGCCGGCCAGTCGACGGGATATGACGGCGGTAACGGCGGAAACGGCGGCGACGGTGGCTTGCTCCTCGGCAACGGGGGGGCCGGTGGCACCGGCGGCGCCGGCGGGTCCCTAGAGCCGGGCGCGCACGTCGGCTTGGGCGGTAACGGCGGTGACGGCGGCGACGCGCGGCTGATCGGCAACGGTGGCAATGGCGGCAACGCCGGCGTGAGCCAGAACGGCAACGGAACCCCGGGCGACGGCGGCAACGGCGGGAGCGTGGCCGGCGTACGCGGAAAGAACGGGCTGACGCCCTAGTCGACGTCTCGATTTAACACCTGCCAGCAAATTTCGGTGGACAGCGATGGCACCATAGTGGGCGTGACTACTCACCAGGTGCCCGTGCATGCCTCCGGCCATCACCGGCAGCGGACCTTCGCGCAGTCGTCCAAGCTTCAGGACGTCCTGTATGAAATCCGCGGCCCGGTGCACCAGCACGCCGCGCGGTTGGAGGCCGAGGGACACCGCATCCTCAAGCTGAATATCGGTAACCCGGCGCCGTTCGGCTTCGAGGCTCCGGACGTGATCATGCGCGACATGATCCAGGCGCTCCCCTACGCGCAGGGCTACTCGGATTCGCAGGGAATTCTGCCGGCCCGTCGTGCGGTGGTCACCCGCTATGAACTGGTGCCCAGCTTCCCGCGTTTCGATGTCGACGACGTCTATCTGGGCAACGGCGTCTCCGAACTGATCACCATGACCCTGCAAGCGCTGCTGGACAACGGCGATCAAGTCTTGATCCCCGCGCCGGATTACCCGTTGTGGACGGCATCGACCTCGCTGGCCGGCGGAACCCCCGTGCACTATCTGTGTGACGAGACGCAGGGCTGGCAGCCCGATATCGCCGACCTGGAATCCAAGATCACCGAGCGCACCAAGGCGCTGGTCGTAATCAATCCGAACAACCCGACCGGTGCGGTGTACAGCCGCGAAATACTAAGCCAGATGGTCGATTTGGCTCGCGAGCATCAACTCCTGCTGCTCGCCGACGAGATCTACGACAAGATCCTCTACGACGACGCCGAGCACATCAACGTGGCATCGCTGGCCCCAGATATGTTGTGTCTCACGTTCAATGGGCTATCGAAGGCCTACCGCGTCGCCGGTTACCGAGCCGGATGGCTGGCGATCACCGGACCCAAGGACCACGCCGGCAGCTTCATCGAGGGAATCAACCTGCTCGCCAACATGCGCCTGTGCCCAAATGTCCCGGCGCAGCACGCAATTCAGGTCGCACTCGGCGGCCACCAGAGCATCGAGGACTTGGTGCTTCCCGGCGGCAGGCTGCTCGAGCAGCGTGACGTCGCGTGGACGAAGCTCAACGAGATTCCCGGCGTGTCCTGCGTGAAGCCCGAAGGCGCGCTGTACGCGTTTCCGCGGTTGGATCCCGAGATCTACGACATCGCCGACGACGAACAACTCGTCCTCGATCTACTGCTGCAGGAGAAGATCTTGGTTACCCAGGGCACCGGATTCAATTGGCCGGCACCGGATCACCTGCGCCTGGTCACGTTGCCGTGGGCCCGCGATCTCGCAGCCGCCATCGAACGGCTGGGCAACTTCCTGGTCAGCTATCGGCAATAGACGTAACAAAAGCGCTCAGTTTCGCCAAAGCCGACCGAAACCGGCCGGGTTCACCATACGATCCGCGCTAGTCAGATAAACGCCGATCCGCGTCGGCGCCACGCATTCGCCATGACCCGTCGGGAGGGTTACATGTCGTTTCTTCTCGTTGCACCAGACGTAGTGGCAGCGGCCGCGTCCGACCTCGCCCAAGTTGGGTCGATGTTCAGTGCGGCCAACTCCGCCGCGGCGACCCAGACAACGGCGGTACTTGCGGCCGGTACCGACGAGGTGTCGGCGGCAATTGCCGCACTGTTCGGTCTCCATGGCCAGTCCTACCAGGCGCTCAGCGCTCGGGCCGAGGCATTCCACGCACAGTTTGTGCAGGCGTTGAGCGGTAACGCCGGCTTATATGCGAGCGCAGAAGCGGCCACCGCGCAAAGCATTGTCCTGGACCCCCTGAACAGCCTCAGCGTATTGCTGACCGGACGTCCCTTGATCGGAAACGGCGCGAACGGCTTGCCTGGCTCGGGCTTAGCGGGCGGGCCGGGCGGCTGGCTGATCGGCGACGGCGGTAACGGCGGATCCGGAGGGCTCGCCCAACAGGGCGGTAACGGCGGGGCCGCGGGACTGTTCGGCACTGGGGGCGCGGGCGGCGCGGGCGGAAGCAATGGACTCAACAACGGCGCAAACGGCGGCAGCGGCGGGACCGGTGGGCTGCTGTATGGCGCCGGAGGGGCCGGAGGCGCCGGTGGGGCAGGCTTCGCGAACGGCGGCAATGGCGGCAGCGGAGGCCATGCCGGGCTGGTGGGCAATGGCGGCGCCGGTGGCGCCGGCGGTCTGGGGAACGCCGGGCTGCTCGTCGGCGGCGGTAACGGCGGACAAGGCGGCGCCGGCGGCGTCCTCTTCGGCAACGGTGGCGCCGGCGGCGCCGGCGGACTCGGCGGTGTGCTGGTCGGTGGGGCCGGCGGTGACGGCGGCAACGCCGGGTTATTCGGCGGCACTGCCGGCGCGGGCGGCGCAGGCGGAGATTCATTGGGCGACGCCGCGGGAGCTGGTGGCAACGGCGGCCAGGCCGGGCTGTTCGGCACTGGCGGCGCGGGCGGCACTGGCGGGACCAGCTCCGTCAGTCAAGGCGGAGCTGGCGGCGACGGCGGCCGCGGCGGCCTTATCTCCGGCTCCGGCGGTGCCGGTGGCACCGGCGGTGAAGCCAACGTTCTTACCAATATCGACACTGCCACCGGGGGCGCCGGCGGCAATGGCGGCGCTGCCGGCCTATTCGGCCTCGGCGGGGCGGGCGGCACCGGTGGGGTCGGCTACGCCGACACCCTGGGTGCCATCGCCACGGGCGGTACCGGCGGCGCCGGCGGGGCCGGTGGCGCTCTGATCGGTAACGGTGGGATCGGCGGCACCGGCGGGGCCGGTTTCGTGGCCGCGGGTGCCACCGGCGAGGGCGGCAATGGCGGCAATGGCGGCAAGGCCGGTCTGATCGGCAACGGTGGTAGCGGTGGCAGCGTCGGGATGCCCGGCCCGAACGGCATCGGCTCCGGCACCGGCGGTAACGGCGGCGACGCACAGTTGATCGGAAACGGCGGCAACGGCGGCAATGCCGGCGACGCCCTGTTCGGTAATCCAGGTAACCCGGGCGGGGGCGGACTACTGTTGGGCGAGCCCGGACAGCCCGGTCTCTAGCCTGCGCGACTGCCGGAACCTGTCTTAAGGCGCATCCGAGTAGAGGCGAAATGCCCTAGCTGCTCAAAGCATTGCTGCGCGACGCTCTAATCCCTGAGTCGATGATGAGCCGGTGGGAGTGCAGCGATGACGTACGTGGTGGTGGCACCGGAGATGGTGGCCGCAGCGGCAACAGATCTGGCGAACGTTGGTTCGACACTCAGCGCGGCCAATGCCGCCGCAGCGGCCCCGACAATGGGGGTGCTGGCGGCGGGCGCCGACGAGGTGTCGGCGGCCATCGCGGCCCTATTTCAAGCGCATGGCCAGGCGTATCAAGTGTTGAGCGCCCAGGCCGCCGCGTTCCAAACCAAGTTCGAGGCCGCCTTGACCGCTGGCGCGAACGCCTATGCCAGTGCGGAGGCCGCCGCCGCGTCCCCACTGCAGCCGCTGCTCGACCTCGTCAATGCACCCACCCAGGCGCTGTTAGGGCGCCCGCTGATCGGCAACGGCGCCAACGGGGGCCCGGGGACGGGGATAAACGGCGGAGACGGCGGGCTTTTGTTCGGTAACGGCGGGGCCGGCGGATCCGGTGGACCCGGTCTAGCCGGCGGCAACGGCGGGGCCGGTGGAATCCTGTTCGGCAACGGCGGCGCCGGCGGCGCCGGCGGCGCCTCATCGACCGGGGTCGGCGGTGGCGGCGGGGC
>NZ_MVHE01000135.1 GCF_002086155.1 Mycobacterium angelicum
GCGATCGAGTGTGTGTTCACGGCATCGAAAGTGAACATACGGCGGGATCTCTTCGACTTTTCCGCCCAGAACGCACACACAGCGCCCTGAGTACACACGACGCAAAACCCAGGCCACAGTGTGCAGTCACGGCGTCGCGGGTGTGTGGCCGTCGCGATCTAGCAGTCACGGCATCGCGAGGGTGTGGCCGTCGCGATCGAGTGTGTGTTCACGGCATCGAAAGTGAACATACGGCGGGATCTCTTCGGCTTTCCCGCCCACAACGCACACTCAACGCCAGAACGCACACTCGACGGAAACTCGGGCGATTACCCCTGCGTGATGTAGGACTGCAGCTGCTGCTGCTCGGCCTCGAGCTCCCCCATCCGGGTCTTCACCACGTCACCGATGCTGACGATCCCGATCAGCTTCTTGCCGTCGAGCACTGGCACATGACGCACCCGGTTCTGCGTCATCAGCACACTGATGGCGTCCACGGTGTCGGATTTTGTGCAGGTGGCGACGGCACTGGTCATGATCTTCGAGATAGGGCGAGACAGCACGCTGGCGCCATGCGTGTGTAGCTGGCGCACGACGTCGCGTTCCGAGACGATGCCGACCACACCCTCGTCGCCCACCACCACCATGGCGCCGATGTTCTGCTCAGCCAGGCCGGCAAGCAGTTCCCGGACCGTCGCGTCAGGGTTGATCGTCACCACCGCCGCCCCCTTGTTTCGCAAGACGTCCGCGATCCGCATTAACAAGCCCTCCCGTCGGTCGTGAGCTGCCTCACATCAGGCTACGGCTAGTTCACGCAACGGGAAAGCCAACACCCGAACGCATGGCGATGCAACAAACCCGGTATGCATTAGGGCCATGATCGAGATCACTTTGCTCGGAACCGGTAGCCCCATTCCCGACCCGAACCGGGCGGGCCCCTCGACGCTGGTGCGGGCGGGCGGGCAGGTGTTTTTGGTGGATTGCGGACGCGGCGCGCTGCAACGCGCAGCGGCCGTGGGTGTGGGTGCCGCCGGATTGTCGGCGCTGTTGCTCACTCACCTGCACAGCGACCACATCGCCGAACTCGGCGACCTGCTCATCACGAGTTGGATCACCAACTTCGCGCCCGATCCCCCGCCGCTGCAGGTCATCGGACCGCCCGGCACCGCGGAGACGGTAGCGGCGACGCTCAAGGCATTCGGCCACGACATCGAATACCGGATCGCGCACCACGACGATCTCAATGCCCCGCCACCGATTGAGGTCCACGAATACACCGACGGCCAGGTGTGGGACCGCGACGGGGTGACGATCCGGGTGGCCCCCACCGATCACCGCCCCGTCGCGCCGACGATCGGGTTCCGCGTCGAATCCGCCGGAACGTCAGTAGTGCTGGCCGGTGACACCGTGCCGTGCGAGACCCTCGACGAGCTGGCCGCCGGCGCAGACGCCTTGGTACACACCGCGATCCGCAAGGACATCCTGGCTCACGTCCCCCAGCAACGTGTGCAGGACGTCTGCGACTACCACTCCTCGGTGCAGGAAGCGGCGGCCACCGCAGCCCGCGCGGGGGTGGCCACGCTGATCCTGACGCACTACGTACCGGCCATCGCGCCAGGGCAAGAGGAGCAGTGGCGCGCGCTGGCCGCGTCTGAATTCAGCGGCCGGATTGAACTCGGCGACGACCTACACCGCGTCGAAGTGCACCCGCGGCAATAGCGCGCCCGCCGCCAGCAACCACAGCAACCCCGCCACCCGGGCAATCGGCAGGATCACGCCGAGCTCCGGCCAGGCCAACACCAGCGTGGTCAGCTCGGCGAGTGCCGCGATCGAAAGGCCGAGCCAGGCCAGCGGTCGCGACAACAGCCGCATAGCCAAGCCCGGCATCGCGATTGCGGCGATCTGCACTCCCAGCGCCGCGATGTGTCCCGGGCCGCCGATCAGAAACACCAGGAAATAAATCGCCCGGACCAGCGCTGGGTCCGCACCGACTTCGGGTCGCGACAACGTCCACCCGAGCAGGCCGGTCAGACCGAGCGCACCCGCGGCGAGCGTCCCCCCGACCAGCGCGACAGTTGCCGCAACCGGGGCCACATCGAGCCGGCGCAACCGGGCTGCTGTCACCGCCGCATAGACCGCCAGCGGCACCGACGAGGCGAACACGCAGGTGGCGATCACCTGCACCGCGACCGGTTCGGCACGCACGTAGGCCAGAACCTGAGCCGCGGGCCCGTATGGCAGCGGCATCACACCGCCCAGGACAACGCCGCCGGCAAGGCCACCGAACAGCAGCGCAAGGCAGATCAGCAACGGTAGAACCGCCGCTAACCGGTCGCGCCCGGCGGCGCCGTGCCATGAATTGAGCATCTGCGGCAATTCTTTACGGGAAACGCCAACCTGTCGTACAGATCGCAATACGATTGTTGGTCGTTCATCTAATTGGGAGTGCCGGTGTCGTATGTCGTCGTGGGGCCGGAAGCGATCCTGGCACGCGCGACCGATTTGGCCGGCATCAATACAGCCATCGCCGAGGCCAATGCGCTCGCGGCCGCCCAGACCACCGGCATGCAGGCGGCCGCAGCTGACCAGGTATCCACTTTGGTCGCCGAGCTGTTGGGGTCTTACGCGCAGAACTATCAGAAGATCGGCGCCCAGATGGCGGCCGTCCACGACCAGATCGTGCAGAACCTGGCGGGCGGCGCCGCAGCGTATGCCAGCGCCGAGGCCACCGCGCAGCAGGGGCTGCTCAGCGCGATCAATGCGCCGGCTCAGGCACTGTTGGGGCGTTCGATAATCGGCGACGGCGCCAACGGCGGAACCGTCAATGGAGTCGGCCAGCCCGGCGGCGACGGCGGCATCCTGTGGGGCAACGGCGGCCGGGGCGGCGACAGCACCAACCCCGGAGTTGCCGGCGGCGCCGGCGGTAACGCCGGGCTGATCGGCAACGGCGGCGCCGGGGGCCTGGGCGGCAACAGCGTCACGGCGAATGGGGGCGCCGGCGGGGCCGGTGGCCAGGGCGGCTGGATCTTCGGCAACGGCGGCGCGGGTGGCGCCGGTGGCATTGGCGGCAACGGCCTCAGCTTCGCCGGCGGCGCCGGCGGACTCGGCGGGAACACCGGGCTGATCGGTAACGGCGGGGCCGGCGGTGACGGCGGCCTCGGCGGCAGCAGCGGCGGCATCGGTGGTGTCGGCGGTCGCGGCGGCAGCGTCGGGGTGCTCAATTTCGGGTTGTCCGGCGACGGCGGGGCCGGTGGCCACGGCGGAAACGACACGAATGTTTCCGGGGTGGGCGGCGCCGGCGGCATAGGCGGCAACGGCGCGCTCCTGCACGGCAATGGCGGGGCCGGCGGTCACGGCGGCACGGGTTATTTCTCCGCCGGCCCGGGCGGTGACGGCGGGAAAGCCGGGTTCATCTACGGATACGGCGGTGTGGGTGGCGACGGCGGCAACGCCGTTCCGGTCGGCGCCGATTTCGGAGCAGGTGGTGGCGGCGGCTTCGGCGGCCCGGGCGGGATCTTCGGGGGCGGCGGCAACGGCGGCAACGGCGGCAACGGCATCAACGGCCCCTTCGTCGGCGGCCCCGGTAACAGCGGCGGCCCCGCTGGATTCTTCGGTAACGGCGGTGCCGGCGGCAACGGCGGGTTGGGTGGCGGCCCCGGCGGCTACGGCGGCTTGGGCGGCATCTTCTACGGCAGCGGCGGCGCCGGCGGTGCCGGCGGCGCCGGTGTGGCCGGCAACCCGGCGGGCGGGCTGGGCGGCTACGGCGGCAACACCTACTTCATCGGCAACGGCGGGCACGGGGGCGCAGGCGGCGCCGGTATCGGCGGCGGCGCAGGTGGTGGCGGCGGCGCCGGCGGAACTGCCGGTGAGCTGCTCGGAGACGGCGGCGGCGGTGGGAACGGGGGCGCCGCCGCCACCCCGGGCGCGGGCGGTTCCGGCGGCGTCGGCGGAAGCAGCCAGCTGATCGGCAACGGCGGCGACGGCGGCGACGGCACCGACGGTGGAACCGGAGCCGCCGGCGGTAGCGGCGGAACGCTGTTCGGTCGCCCGGGCAAGCACGGGACCCCATAACGATCTTGATCGAATTGCGTTAAGCTCCGCTCCTGCTCACTTGGAGCAAGCGTTCCTGACGTTGTGGAGGTGCCGGGTATGTCGTTCGTGGTTGCGGGGACCGAGGCGATCAGCGCCGCGGCCGCGAATCTGGCCGGTCTCAGTTCGACACTCAGCGAGGCCAACGCCGCCGCGGCAGTGCAAACGACCGCGGTGCAGGCCGCCGCGGCCGACCAGGTATCCGCCGCGGTGGCGGCGTTATTCGGATCGCATGGTCAGGCTTATCAAACGGTCAGCACCCAGATGTCGGCGTTCCACGAGCAGATCGTGCAAGCGCTGTCGGCAAGCGGGGCCGCCTATGCCGGCGCCGAAGCCGCCAACGTGCAGCAGACGCTACTGAACCTGATCAACGGACCGACCCAGACGCTGCTGGGCCGTCCACTGATCGGCGACGGCGCCAACGGCGCAACGGTCGCCGGCGTGGGACGGCCCGGCGGCGACGGCGGCATCCTGTGGGGCAATGGCGGCCGGGGCGGCGACAGCACGCTGGCCGGAATCGCCGGCGGTAACGGTGGCGCCGCCGGACTGATCGGCTCCGGCGGAACCGGCGGCACCGGCGGGTCGGGCGCGACCGGCGG
>NZ_MVHE01000136.1 GCF_002086155.1 Mycobacterium angelicum
TGCAGATGCCAGGCGGCGTCGGCTTTGGCGCTCAGCACGGTGTCGAGTTGGCTTTGGGTCAGTTCGGTCACCACGGCGTCATCGAGTACGCCGGCGGCGTGGATGACCGCGGTCAGCCGGTGCTGGTCAGGAATCGCGTCGAGCACCGCGGCCAGCTCCGCCCGACTGCCGGTATCGCAGGCCGCGATGGCGACCTCAGCACCCAGCGCGCTCAACCGCTGCACCAGCTCCCCGGCGCCCGGAGCATCCGGGCCGCGCCGCGACACCAGCAGCAGGTGGCGCATGCCGTACCGGGTGATGAGGTGCTCGGCGAACAGCGCACCCAGCATGCCGGTGCCCCCGGTGATCAGCACGGTGCCCTCGGGGTCCCAGCCCCGGCCGGGGGCCGCTGTGTCGGTGACCGGGGTGAGGCGGGGGGTGTGGGCGTGGTGGTGGCGCAGGGCGAGTTGGGGTTCGGCGTGAGGCAGCGCGGCCAGGATGTGGGTCAGCAGTGGGGTGGGGGTGTGGTCGGTGTCCAGGGCGGTGATGCGGGCGGGGTGTTCGTTTTGAGTGGTGTGGATCAGGGCCCAGGCGGCGGCGTGGGCGAGGTTGGGGGTGGCGTCGTGGGGATCGGTGGTGATGGCGTGGTGGGTCAGGATGGCCAGGTGGGTGTGCAGGGTGTCGGATCGGTTCAGCCAGTGTTGGAGTTGGGCAAGGGTGTCGGTGGTGAGCTGGTGGACCTGGGCGAGAGGGTCGGTGTCGGGGCTGGGGATGGGCAGGGTCCAGATGACCAGCTCGGCGCTGGCCAGCTCGGGGTGGGACAGGTCGGGGTAGCTGGGCAGGTGGTGCAGTTCGGCGGGCAGCTGGGTGGTGTCGGGGGCGATCAGCGCCCAGCTGGGTGCGGGCTGGGTCGGGGCGAAGGCGTCGGCGGGCAGGGCGGGCCAGTGCAGCTGGAACAGGGCATCGCGAGCCGGCGTGGGCTGTGGGGTCGGGGTCTTGGACAGGGCGCGCAGCATCACCGTGGCCACCGTGATGACCGGGGCGCCGGTGGGATCGCTGGCGTGCAGGGTGTAGGTGTCGGTGCTGGTACGCCTCAGGCGCACATACAGATGAGTGGCTGCGGTGGCGTACAAGGTGATGCCGGTCAACGCAAACGGTAGCCGGGCCCCGGCGGGGTCGGGGCTGCTCAACGTGCTCAGCGGGTGCAAGGCGGCATCGAGCAGGGCCGGATGGATGCCATAGCCGCTGACGTCGGTATCGGCGGGCAAAACGATCTCGGCCTGCACGGTGTCGGGATCGGCGGGATCTGCGGCGATACCCACCACCGCCTGAAACGGCCCCGCATACCCCAACCCCTGCGCCGCCAACCCCGCATAGAAACCCCCAACATCAACACCCTCAACCACCGACGGCACCACCACAGCAGGCGCCCGGCCCTGTTCCGCGCTGATCACCGCACTGGCGTGCAGGACCCACGCGCCGTCGTGGTGATCACCGCTAGCCCGGGTGTGCACTGTGACGGGTCGCCGCCCCGCGTCGTCGCCGGGATGGATGGTGATCTGCAGGTCGGCGGAGTCGTGATCGGACAGCACCAGCGGCGTGTGCAAAACCAGCTCGTCAACGGTGGGGCAACCGGTTTTACCACCGGCATACAACAAGAGGTCGACGAACCCGGTAGCCGGAAACACCACAGCCTCGCCGACCCGGTGACCGGCCAGCCAGGTGTGGGTGTTGGTGGACAGCCGCCCGCTGATCAGCGTTTGGTCTTGGTCGGCCAGTGTTGTGATCGCTCCGAGCAGTGGATGCTCGGGTCGATGCAGACCGGCGGCTCCGACGTCGGCGCTGGCGGCGGGAGTCAGCCAGTAGGCGCGATGCTGGAACGCATAGGTGGGTAGCGCCGTGATACGAGCGTGCGGCAGCAGGGTGGTCCAGGCGGGGCTATGACCGTGGGTGTGCAGTTGGGCTAACGCGCTGGTCAGCGTGTCCAGATTGGACCGGTCGCGGTGGGCGGTGGTGACCACCGCCGAAGACCGGACGCCGGCGTGGGCCAGGGTGTCGCCGATGGCTGGGGCCAGCACCGGGTGCGGGGACAACTCGACGAAGGTGTGCGCACCGTCGGCAGCCAGTGCGGCCACGCTGTCGGCGAAGCGCACGGTGCGGCGCAGGTGCTCGCTCCAGTACTTCGGGGAGCTCAGCTGCTCGGCGTCGGCGGGCTGCCCGGTCAGGTTGGACACCACCGCCATCGACGGCGGGTGGAAGGTCAGGCCGGTGGCGACGGCCTCGAATTCGGCGAGCGCGGGGTCCATGGCCGGGGAGTGGAAAGCGTGGCTGACCGCCAGCGGCGTGCTCTTGTACTGACGCGTCCCGCACAGCTCGCGCAGGCGGTCGATTTGATCGAAGGGCCCCGCCACCACCACCGCAGTAGGGCTGTTGACGGCGGCCAACGCAGTCCCGGGATAGCCGCCGAGCAGGCCGCTGACGTCCTCGGCGCTGGCCTGGACGGCCAGCATGGCGCCCGGCGCGCAGGCCTGCATGAGCCGGCCACGCGCGCTGACTAGGGTCGCGGCATCCTCGAGCGATAGCACCCCGGCGAGATAGACCGCGGTCAGTTCGCCGATGGAATGTCCCAGCACGATGTCGGGGGAGATACCGGCATCGATCAAGACCGCGTGCATGGCCACCCCGTAGGCGAACAGAGCGGGTTGGGCATAAGCGGTCTGCGTCAGCAACTGCGCCGAGGCGCTGTCAGGGTCGGCGAACATGATCTCGCGCAGCGGTACGTCGAGGTGGGAGTCGAAGGCGGCACAGACCTGATCGAGAGTGTCGGCGAAGGCGTCGTGCTGGGCATATAGTTGCCCACCCATCGTGGGGTATTGAGCGCCTTGGCCGGGCAGAACGAACACGACTTTGGCGCCCGGACGGGCCAAGTGGTGCCGGCTGACCTGCGGGTGGGATCGCTCGCTGCGCACCGCGTCGAGGCCGGCCAGCAGCTCTGCCCGGACGTCGTCGGCCGTGGCCGGGGTGGTGATGGCCACCCGGTAGGGGTGGTGGGTTCGGGTGACGGCGAGGCTGTAGGCGACGTCCGTCGGGTCGAGGTCCGGATGCTGAGTCAGGTGATGGTAAAGCCGGTCGGCCTGGGCCGCCAACGCCGCCGGCGTGCGCGCCGACAGCGGCCACACCGGCAGCGGGAGAGTGCTGGCAGGCAACGGAACCGGCGTGGCTACCGGAGCCGGAGCCTCCCGGACGATCAGATGCGCATTAGTGCCGCTGATTCCGAACGACGACACCGCGGCGGTGCGGGGGTGGTCGGTGACCGGCCAGGGGGTGGCCTCGGTGAGCAGCCGTAGCGTGCCGGCCGACCAGTCCACATGCGGGCTGGGCTCGTCCACATGCAGGGTCGGCGGCAACACGTCGTGGTTGAGGACGGTGATCATCTTGATCAGCCCGGCCACCCCGGCCGCGGCCTGGGTGTGGCCGAGATTCGACTTGATCGAACCCAGCCACACCGGATGCTCTCGGTCGCGATGCGCGCCATACGTGGCAATCAGCGCGCCGGCTTCGATCGGATCACCCAAACTGGTGCCGGTCCCATGCGCCTCGACCACGTCGACCTCACCCAGACCGATTCCCGCACTGGCCGCGGCCTGGGCGATAACGCGTTCCTGTGCCGGGCCGTTGGGGGCGGTCAACCCGTTGGAGGCGCCGTCCTGATTGACCGCCGAGCCGGCGATGACGGCCAGCACCGGATGGTTGTTGCGGCGCGCGTCACTGAGACGCTCGAGTACCACCACCGCGGCGCCCTCGCCCCAACCCGTGCCGTCGGCAGCCGCGGCGAATGCCTTGCAGCGTCCATCTCCGGCCAGCCCGCGCTGCCGAGCGAACTCGGTGAAGATGGCGGGTGTGGTCATGATCGTCACGCCACCGGCCAGCGCCAGACCCGATTCGCCGTTGCGCAGCGACTGACACGCCAAATGCGCGGCCACCAGCGACGACGAGCACGCGGTGTCCACGGTGATCGCCGGCCCCTGCAACCCCAGCGAATAGGCGACGCGTCCGGAGGCAACACTCGTCAATGTGCCGATGGCATAGGTTTCACTTTCCGGCCCCCCGTCGCCGTAGGGCTGCGCCCAGGTTCCGGCGAATACTCCGGTGTCCGAGCCGGCCAGCCCGGCCGGGTCGATGCCGGCGCTTTCCAGGGCTTCCCAGCACACCTCCACCAACAGCCGCTGCTGAGGATCGATGGCCTGGGCTTCGCGCGCGGAGATGCCGAAGAACTCCGCATCGAAGTCCGCCGCGCCGGACAGGAACGCGCCGTAGCGGGTGTAGGTCTTGCCGACCGCATCGGGGTCGGGATCGAACAACTCGGCGAGGTTCCAGCCCCGATCCGTCGGGAAAGCCCCCATCGCGTCGATGCCGCCGCTGACCAGCTCCCATAAAGCTGCCGGGGAATCCACCCCGCCGGGGAACCGGCAGGCCATGCCCACCACCGCGATGGGCTCGTCGGCGCCCGCGGCGGCAATGATCCGCACCGGCGCATCCACCGCCACGGAGATGAGTTGCGCAATCAGGTACTGGGCGATCGCCGTGGGCGTGGGGTGATCGAAGATCAGCGTCGGCGGCAACGTCAGGCCGGTGTGCTGGGCCAGGGCGTTGCGTAGTTCCAGGGCGGTCAGGGAGTCGA
>NZ_MVHE01000137.1 GCF_002086155.1 Mycobacterium angelicum
GTATGTGGCCGGTGGGGGTTTGGGGTATGGGTATTGGGGTCGGGCCGGGTTGACGGGTTCGCGGTTTGTGGCGTGTCCGTTTGCGGTTGGACAACGCATGTATCGCACGGGGGATGTGGTGCGTTGGGGTGCTGGTGGGCAGTTGGAGTTTTTGGGGCGGGCCGATGAGCAGGTCAAGATCCGGGGGCATCGGGTTGAGCCGGCTGGGGTCAGCGCGGTGTTGGCGGGTGTGGAGGGTGTCGATCAAGCGGTGGTGATCGCGCGCGAGGACCGTCCTGGTGAGAAACGGTTGGTGGGGTATGCCACCGGCACGGCTGATCCGGTGAGTGTGCGCGCCCAGCTGGCCGCCCAGCTGCCCCCGTATATGGTTCCGGCGGCGGTGGTGATGTTGGCGCAGTTGCCGTTGACGCTCAACGGCAAACTCGACACCAAAGCATTGCCGGCTCCTGAGTACGTCAGCACCGAAAGTTATCGTGCCCCAACGACTTTGACTGAGGAAATCCTGGCCGGCATCTTTGCCCAGGTCTTGGGAATCGACCGCGTCGGAGTCGACGACTCCTTCTTTGACCTGGGCGGGGACAGCATCTCCTCGATGCAGGTGGTGGCGCGGGCCCGCGCTGCGGGTGTGATCTGCCGGCCACGCGATATTTTCGCCGAGCGGTCCGTGGCGGGTGTGGCCCGCGTTGCCGTTATGGCCGGCGGCGGCGACACCGTGATCGACGAGGGTGTCGGAGAGGTTTTGCCGACACCGATCATGCGCTGGCTGGCCACCGTAGATGGTTCGGTTGAGCAGTTCAACCAGACGATGGTGTTGCGTGCGCCTGCGGGAGTAAGCCATGCCGATGTGGTGGAGCTGGTGCAGGCATTATTGGACCGCCACGCCATGCTGCGGCTGCGGGCCCAAGGCGAAACGTTGGCTGTGTCTGAACCGGGATCGGTAAACGCGAACGACTGCGTGCAGTCTGTAGCGGCGTTGTCCGACGACGTGTTGGTGGCCGCCCGTCACCGGCTCAATCCGGCCGCCGGGGTGATGCTGAGTGCGGTTTGGGTGTGCTCGACGGCCGAGCTCATCTTGGTTATTCATCATTTGGCTGTCGATGGGGTGTCCTGGCGGATTTTGCTTGATGACCTGAATCTGGCGTGGGGCCAGCGCCGTGCTGGACAGCCGATAACCTTGCCGATCGCGGGAACGTCGTTTCGCTCCTGGGCCGCAATGCTGGGTGAGTATGCGCTCTCCCCGGTGGTGCTCGATCAGCTACCAGCGTGGCAACGCATACAAGCCACCGAACCGGCGCTGGTGGCGGTGGATCCATCGGTGGATACGTTTGTCAGTGCCGCGCAGATGTCGGTGTCGTTGGACGTCGACACCACGCGATCGCTGCTAGGTGAAGTGCCCGCGGCGTTCCATGCCGGTGTGCACGACATCTTGTTGATCGCTTTTGGGTTGGCGTGGACGGAATTTCTTAGTTGCGCCGGTGTTCCGATCGGCATTGACGTCGAAGGCCATGGACGCGACGAGGACCTGGGCCCAGATATTGATCTGTCCGCTACGGTGGGGTGGTTCACCAGCAAATACCCCACCTCGCTTGTGGTGAATCGAGTGGACTGGCGGCAGGTCCACAATGGAGCGACGGCGCTTGGCGCGGTGATCAAAGATGTCAAAGAACAGCTCCGAGCCGTTCCTGACGGTCTGACATATGGTTTGCTGCGCTATCTGAACACCGAGGTCGAGCTGGCCGGGCCTGATCCGTCGATCGGCTTCAACTACCTGGGTCGTCTGGGCGTAGCCACCGATTCGACGCTGCCCGAGGACATGTGGCAGATCGCCGGTGAGGGGCCGGCATTCAGCGATCCGGCTCGCGCGGCGATACCTATGGCGCTGGCGCATACCGTCGCACTCAACGCGGTCACGGTCGAGACGAAGGTGGGCCCGCAACTACAAGCCAATTGGACATGGGCGCCCGCCAAGCTCGATCGCGCCGACATCGCCCGGATTAACCAACTCTGGTTCGAAGCCCTATCGGGTATTTGTGCTCATGTACACAGTGGTGGACACGGCCTGACCCCTAGCGATGTCGCTCTTACTGGGCTGAACCAACAACAGATCGATGAGCTCGAACAGCAATACCAAATCGCCGATATCTTGCCGCTGACTCCGCTGCAGCAGGGCTTACTGTTCCATGCGCAGCGCAGCGATGAGTCGAGGCAGGACGGCACTGATCCGTACCTACCGCAAATCAGTATCGGTCTAACCGGCGGAATTAATCGCGAGCGTTTGCGGGAGGCCGTACAAACGGTGATCAACCGTCACCCCAACGTGGGAGCCCGGTTCGTCATCGATCGGTTCCCACAGCCATTGCAGATCATTCTGGCTGATCCCATTGTGGGGTGGCGGTATGTCGACCTGGCCGGCAAAGAGGGACAGGACGAACATATCCAGCAAATATGCGCCGATGAACGCGCCGCCGTGATGGATCTGGCCCACGAATCGCCGTTTCGCGCGGCTCTGATCCGCACAGCGCCGGATCAGTATCGGCTGGTGGTGACCAATCACCACATCGTGCTGGATGGTTGGTCGCTGCCGATCGTATTGGGCGAGATCTTGACGAGCTACGACATGCACCCATTGCCCGCCCCGGCTGCCTACCGCAGCTTCGTGTGCTGGCTTGCCGCTCGAGACCACGACCGCGCGCGGACGGTGTGGGGCAGGCTGCTGTCAGGCTTGACCGCGCCCACTCTGGTGGGCCCGCTAGGTCCATTAGATCTGACCAGCAAAGGCATCAAGTCCTTCTGCTTGCCCGAAGCGACCACCGACGCGCTGACCCGAATGGCGCGTGAGCACAACACCACCGTGAGCACTGTCCTGCAGGCGGGCTGGGCGTGCCTGCTGAATTGGTTGACCGGCCAGCACGATGTCGTGTTCGGGATGACGGTGGCCGGGCGACCAGCGGAGTTGGCCGGGGTGGAGTCGATGGTCGGCCTATTCATTAACACAGTGCCGGTACGGGCCACCCTCACCGCGACCACCACTACTGCGCAACTGTTGGCCCAACTGCAAGAGAACTACCACGACACGCTGGAACACCAACACCTCTCGCTGACCGACGTCCACCGCATCACCGGTCACGACAGGCTTTTCGACACCTTGTTCGTTTACGAGAACTATCCGATCGACGCCGCTGCGCTGCTCGAGGGCCATGACCTGACTATCACCGAAATGACCAGCCGCGAATCCACCCACTACCCCCTCGTCCTGCAGGCCCTGCCGGGCCGGGAACTCGGGTTTCGGGTCGAATTCGCGACCGATGTTTTCGATGAGGCCCGCATCTGCACTCTTGTCGACCGGCTAGAGCGGGTGTTGGTGGCGATGGTTGGGGATCCGCAGCGGCGGTTGTCCTCGGTTGAGGTGGTTGATGAGGCTGAGCGTGTTCAGTTGGATGTGGTCGGCAATCGTGCGGCGCTGAGTGGTGCGGGATCGAGGTCTGCGTCGATCCCGGAACTGTTCGACGCTGCGGTGCGGCGCAGTCCCGAGGCGATTGCGGTGGTGTGTGCGGGTCGGCGGCTGACTTACCGCGAGTTGGATTGTGCAGCAGCGTATTTCGCGCGGGAATTGGCCGATGGTGGGGTGGGGCCCGGGGATGTGGTGGCGCTGTTGGCGCAGCGCTCGGTTGCCGGTGTGGTGGCAATGTTGGCGGTTCTGAAGACCGGGGCGGCATATGTGTCGATTGATGCGGCTCATTCTGATGCCCGGATGGAGTTCGTGCTCGAGGATGCTGCGCCGGTGGCCGCGGTGACGACGGCGGATCTGGCTGGACGGCTGGCGGGGTATGAGCTGCCGGTGGTGGTTGTCGATGCTGTTGGGGGGCAGTGCGATTCGGGTCGGGCGTTGCCGTATCCGGCCGGTGATGATCTGGCCTACATCTTGTACACCTCGGGCACGACGGGTGTGCCCAAGGGGGTGGGGATTGCCCATCGCAATGTGACTGGGCTGTTTGCGTCGCTGCCGGGCGAGCTGCTGCCGACCGAGGGGCAGGCGTGGAGTCAGTGTCATTCCTATGCGTTCGATGTCTCGGTGTGGGAGATCTGGGGTGCGCTGTTGCATGGCGGGTGCCTGGTGGTGGTGCCGGACTCGGTGGTGCGCTCCCCTGCAGAGCTGCATGCGTTGCTGGTTGCTCACCGCGTCAACGTCCTGAGTCAGACTCCGTCGGCGTTTTATGCGCTGCAAAGCGCTGATGCCGCACAGCGTGAGGTGGATGGGCGGCTGAGCCTGGATACGGTCGTCTTTGGCGGGGAAGCTCTTGAGCCGCAACGGATCGCGCCGTGGCTCGGTCATCATCGGGGATCGCCCCGGCTGGTCAATATGTATGGCATTACCGAGACCACGGTGCATGCGACCTTCCGTGAAATTGCTGAGCACGACACCGCCAGCAGCGTGAGCCCGATCGGGGTGCCATTGGCCAATGCAGGGATGTTTGTGCTGGATGGGTGGTTGCGTCGGGTTCCGGTTGGCGTGGCCGGTGAGTTGTATGTGGCTGGTGGGGGACTGGGGCATGGGTATTGGGGTCGGGCGGGGTTGACCGCCTCGCGGTTTGTGGC
>NZ_MVHE01000138.1 GCF_002086155.1 Mycobacterium angelicum
CCGGCGGCAACGCCGGCACGCTGTTTGGCACCGGCGGGGCCGGCGGAGCCGGCGCAGTAGGAATCGGCGCCGGAGGCGGCGCCGCCGGTGGGGCAGGCGGTAACGCCGGCATGTTCTACGGCGACGGCGGCGCCGGAGGCGCAGGCGGCGGCGGCACCAACGCCAACGGCGGAGTCGGCGGAGCCGGCGGCAACGCCGCCATGTTCGCCGGCAACGGTGGGGTCGGCGGGATGGGTGGTACTGGACAGGTTGGCGGCGGGTCCGGCGGCCGCGGCGGCGCCGGCGGCGGGTTCTCCGGCTCCGGCGGGTCCGGTGGCGCGGGCGGCACCGGCGCCGGTGCGGGCGGCGCCGGCGCGGGCGGCGACGGCGGTAACGCCCCCGGCCTCTTCGGCAATGGCGGTGGCGGCGGCGACGCCGGCCAGACCTTTGCTGGCCCCACGGCCAACGGCGGGACGGGCGGCAGGGCCGCCTTGATCGGCGACGGCGGTAACGGCGGTGAGGGCGGCGCCAACCAGGCCGGCGGTACCGGCGGCAGCGGCGGCAACGGCGGTAACGCCCAGCTGATCGGTACCGGCGGGAACGGGGGCAATCGAGGGCGCGGCACCCCGCAGGGGTCGCTCGGAGCTCCCGGCACCGGCGGGTCACTGTTCGGATAGCACGGGAAGCGGTGGCGGCGCCTTCACCTAAGATGACCGCGTGGCACGACGCCCCCGCCCTGAAGGACCCCAACACCTGCTTGAGTTGGTGCGGTCCACTGTTCCGCCGATTCACCCGGCCGGGCGGCCGTTCGTCTCCGCTGGACTAGCCGTTGCCGCGGTGGGCTACCGCCACCGGTGGCTGCGCCGGACCGGCGTGTTGGCCGCCGGCGTCAGCGCGGGATTCTTCCGCCACCCGCCCCGGGTGCCACCCACCCGGCCGGGTGCCGTCGTCGCGCCCGCCGACGGGGTGGTCTGCGTGATCGACACCGCGGCCCCGCCCGCCGAACTGAGCATGGGCGACGCGCCGCTGCCCAGGATCAGCATCTTCTTGTCGGTGTTCGACGTGCACGTGCAGCGCGCGCCGGTCAGTGGCGAGGTGATCGCCGTGCAGCACCGGCCGGGCCGCTTCGCGTCGGCCGATCTGGCCGAGGCCAGCATCGACAACGAGCGCACCAGTGTGCGGATTCGGGCGGCCAACGGCGCCGAGGTGGTCGCGGTGCAGATCGCGGGGCTGGTGGCGCGCCGCATCGTGTGCGATGCGCACGTCGGGGACAAACTCGCGATCGGTGAGACGTACGGCCTGATCCGCTTCGGTTCCCGGCTCGACACCTACCTGCCCGCGGGCGCCGAACCTGTCGTCAGGATCGGGCAGCGCGCGGTCGGCGGCGAGACCGTGCTGGCTGAACTGCCATGATCGACAAGCCACGGGTCAGGCCTCGGGTCAGGCGAACGGTCAACCTGCATCTGCTGCCCAGCGCGATGACCGTGCTGTCGATCTGCGCGGGACTGACCGCGATCAAGTTCGCCCTGGATCACAAGCCGATCCCCGCGATGGCGCTGATCGCGGTGGCGGCCATCCTCGACGCGCTGGACGGCCGGGTGGCCCGCATCCTGGACGCCCAATCGCGGATGGGCGCCGAAATCGACTCGCTGGCCGACGCGGTGAACTTCGGCGTAACACCGGCCCTGGTGGTCTACGTGACGCTGTTGTCGAAATGGCCCGTCGGCTGGATGGTGGTGCTGCTCTACGCGGTGTGCGTGGTGCTGCGGCTGGCCAGATACAACGCGCAGCAGGACGACGGGACCCTGCCCCCCTACGCGAAGGAATTCTTCGTCGGGATGCCGGCGCCGGCGGGTGCGGTGTCGATGATCGGCCTCATCGGCCTCAAACTGCAGTTCGGCGAGGGCTGGTGGAGCTCGGTGGGCTTCCTGGCTTTCTGGATCACCGGGACGTCGCTGCTGATGGTGAGTGCGATCCCGATGAAGAAGTTTCACACGCTAGCGGTGCCGCCGAACTGGGCGGCACCGTTGCTGGCGGTGCTGGCGATCGCCGCGGCCGCCGCGGTGTTGGAGCCCTATCTGCTGATCTGGATCATCATCATCTCCTACGTCTGCCACATCCCGTTCGCGGTGCGCAGCAAACGCTGGCTGGCCCGGCATCCCGAGGTTTGGGACGACAAACCCAAGCAACGCCGTGCCGTGCGGCGGGCGCACCGCCGGGCACAGCCGCAGCGCCGCTCGATGGCGCGGCTGGGGCTGCGCAAGCCGGGCAGGCGGCTGTGACTTGGCTCAGCAGCTCACCCTCATCGCGCGGCTGAACACCTCGGCTGTCGACTCGCGCCGCGGTGTCATCCGCCTGCACCCGAGCGCCATCGTTGCGCTGGGCATCCGCGAGTGGGACGCGGTGTCGCTGACCGGGTCGCGCACCACCGCCGCGGTGGCCGGCATGGCCGGCGGGGACACCCCGATCGGGACCGTGTTGCTCGACGACGTGACGCTGTCCAACGCCGGGCTGCGCGAGGGGACCGCGGTGATCGTCAGTTCGGTCACCGTTTACGGAGCACGATCGGTGACGCTGAGCGGCTCGACGCTGGCCACCCAATCGCTGTCGCCGGTCACGCTGCGCCAGGCGCTGCTGGGCAAAGTGATGACGGTCGGCGACGCGGTGTCGCTGCTGCCCCGTGACCTGGGGCCGGGCACCTCGACGTCAGCGGCCACCCGCGCGCTGGCCTCGTCGGTCGGTATCAGCTGGACGTCGGAACTGCTGACGGTCACCGGCGTGGACCCCGAGGGACCGGTCAGCGTGCAGCCCAACTCGATGGTGACCTGGGGCGTCAGCGTCCCGTTGAGTTCCACGGCTCCGTCGCCGGTTGATGTCGCCACGCCCGAGATGCAAGTCGAGGAGCTCAAAGGCTCCCAGCCGCAGGCCGCCAAGCTGACGGAATGGCTCAAGCTTGCTCTCGACGAGCCCCACCTGCTCAAGAGTCTGGGCGCGAGCACCAACCTGGGGGTGCTGGTGTCCGGTCCGGCCGGCGTGGGCAAGGTGACGCTGGTGCGCGCCGTGTGCGCCGGCCGCCGGCTGGTGCGGCTGGACGGTCCGGAGGTTGGCGCGCTGGCCGCCGACGACCGGCTCAAGGCGGTGGCGGCTGCTGTTGCCGCCGTGCGCGACGGCGGCGGGGTGCTGCTGATCACCGACGTCGACGCGCTGCTGCCGGCGACCCCGGAGCCGGTGGCCGCGCTGATTCTCAGCGAGCTGCGCACGGCGGTGGCCACCGACGGCGTGGCCTTGATCGCCACCAGCGCGCGGCCCGACCAGATCGATGCCCGGTTGCGCGCCCCGGAGTTATGCGATCGCGAGCTGGGTTTGCCGCTGCCCGACGCCGGAACCCGCCGGGCGCTGCTGGAGGCGCTGCTGAAACCGGTGCCCACCGGCGACCTCGATCTCGACGAGATCGCCGGGCGGACACCGGGTTTCGTGGTTGCCGACCTGGCCGCGCTGCTGCGTGAGGCGGCGCTGCGGGCGGCGTCGCGGGCCAGCGCCGACGGGCAACCGCCGAAGCTGAGCCAGGGGGATTTGCTCGGCGCGCTGACGGTCATCCGGCCGCTGTCGCGCTCGGCGGGCGAGGAGGTGAGCGTCGGCAATGTCACGCTCGCCGACGTCGGCGATATGGCCGAGGCCAAGCAGGCGTTGACCGAAGCGGTGCTGTGGCCGTTGCAGCACCCCGACACGTTTGCCCGGCTGGGTGTGGACCCGCCGCGCGGGGTACTGCTGTACGGCCCGCCGGGGTGTGGCAAGACGTTCGTGGTGCGCGCGCTGGCCAGTACCGGGCAGCTCAGTGTGCACGCGGTCAAGGGCTCTGAGCTGATGGACAAATGGGTGGGGTCGTCGGAGAAGGCGGTCCGCGAATTGTTCCGCCGGGCCAGGGATTCCGCGCCGTCGCTGGTGTTTCTCGACGAGGTGGATGCGCTGGCGCCGCGGCGCGGTCAGAGCTTCGATTCGGGCGTGACCGACCGGGTGGTGGCCGCGCTGCTGACCGAACTGGACGGCATCGATCCACTGCGTGACGTCGTCGTGTTGGGCGCCACCAACCGGCCCGACCTGATCGACCCGGCTTTATTGCGGCCGGGCCGGCTGGAACGGCTGGTGTTCATCGAGCCGCCCGATGCTGCGGCCCGGCGCGAAATTTTGCGCACCGCGGGCCGTTCGATTCCGCTGAGTGCCGACGTCGACCTGGACGAGGTAGCCGCCGGGCTGGACGGCTACAGCGCCGCCGACTGCGTGGCGCTGCTGCGTGAGGCCGCGCTGACGGCCATGCGCCGTTCCATCGATGCGGCCGACGTCACCGCCGCCGATCTGGCGGCTGCCCGGGAAACCGTGCGGCCGTCGCTGGATCCGGTGCAGATCGAGTCGTTACGCGGGTTCGCCAAAGCGCTTTAGTCGGCTTCAGGCCGAGTCGCCGGAGTGACCGTCGGTGCCCGTTGCACCGAGACCGCCATCGCTCCCAGTACTGCCGTTGGAGAACCCAATCCCGACCGCGCCGGCCTCGCCACCGGCACCGCCTGCCGCCCCGGAGCCCCCGTCGCCGCCGATTGCC
>NZ_MVHE01000139.1 GCF_002086155.1 Mycobacterium angelicum
CTCCCCGGCCCCAGGTTGGAGCTCGCGCCCCCAGTCCCGCCGTCGCCGCCCGCGCCGGTGTGGGAGCCGTTGCCGCCGGCCCCGCCGGTGCCGCCGGTACCGGCGATCGTGCCGCTCTTGCCGCCGGTCCCGCCGTTACCGCCGGTCCCGTCGCCGATCACGGCGGCGCTGCCACCGGCGCCGCCGGTGCCGCCATTGCCGTAGGAACCGCCATCGCCGCCGGTTCCGCCGGCCCCGCCGGACGCGCCGGGGGCCGCCACCGGGCTGCCACCTGGGTCGTACCCGTGGCCGCCGGTGCCGCCGTTACCCCCGTTGCCGGGGATTATGGTGCCGATGGCACCTGCCGCGCCGGCGACGGCACCCGGGCCACCGGCCGCGCCGCCGATCCCACCGACGCCGAAGCCGCCGGGATCACCTCCGTTGCCGCCGGTGCCGCCGACAGGGCTGCTGCTGTCGCCGGCACCGCCCGTGCCACCGTTTCCGGGTGCCCCGGCGTTTCCGCCGGCACCGCCGGCCCCGCCATTGCCGTTAGCGCCCGCCTGGCCCAGCAACGCCGATCCGTGGCCGCCGGCCCCACCGGCGCCGCCGTCACCGCCGTGGCCGCCGGTGCCGCTGTTGCCGCCGGTTCCGCCGGCCCCGGCGATGGCGGTGGCGTCCCAGCCGGCGCCGCCGGTCCCACCGGTTCCGCCGGCTCCGCCAACTCCGCCCTGACCGCCGGCCCCGCCGGAGCCGTAGAACAGCCCGCCGTTGCCGCCGACGCCACCATTGCCGGCGTTGCCGCCGTCGCCGCCATTCCCGCCGGTGCCGCCGACGCCGAGCGCCGTCGGCGAGGTGCCCGGGGCGCCCGCGGAGCCGACCGCGCCGGGCGCACCCGCCCCGCCCACGCCGCCGGCACCACCGTTGCCGTACAACAGTGCGCTACCGCCGGCCCCGCCACTGCCGCCGGTCACGCCGGCGCCTCCGAGGCCTCCCGCGCCGCCGGCTCCGCCGTTGCCCCATAACCACCCGCCGGTGCCGCCGGCACCGCCGGCCCCGCCGCCGACGCCACCGGTACCGCCGGCACCGCCGGCGCCGAGCAGTCCTGCCGCCCCACCGGCGCCGCCGGCCTTACCGGCCGCGCCGGATCCGCCGTTGCCGCCATTGCCCCACAGGATCCCGCCCGCCCCGCCGTTTTGCCCGCTGCCGGGTGCCCCGTCGGTGCCATTGCCGATCAGCGGACGCCCCAACAGCAGATTTGTCGGCGCATTGATCAGCGCCAGCACGTCCTGCTCGAGGGTCTGCAACGGCGACACGCTTGCCGCGTCCGCGGCCGCGTACGAGGCCCCGGCCCTGGACAGCGTCTGCGCGAACTGGGCATGAAATGCCGCCGCCTGTGCATTGAGCGATTGAAAGTCCAGGCCGTGCGAGGAGAACAGCGACGCGATCGCGGTTGACACTTCGTCGCCGGCAGCGGCCAGCAAGCCGGTGGTCGGGATTGCCGCGGCGATATTGGCGGCGCTCAGCGACGAGCCGATGCTCTCGATATCTGCTACAGCCGCGGTGAATAGGTCTGGTGCTGCGATCACATACGACATCGTGGTGCTCCCGCCTGGCGACTCGACGATCCGGAGAAGTGAAGGTGCCCAGTCAGTATTGCGACCGCGACGGCAGCTCGTGGGCTTTCCGGCGCAACGACGAATGCGGGGACCCGAATGGGTCCCCGCATTCCGCGGTTTGGTTCTGTTACGCGTTTAGGCAGAGGTGACGTACTGCGGGCAGTAGGCCTCGGCGGCGTCGATGGCGAAGGTCTTGGCGCCCTTGGCGCTCAGGCCGGTGCGCTTGGCGACTCCGTTGATGACCTCGGTGCTCGACTGCCCCTGGTCGAGGCTCTTGCAGACGGTGTGCGCCTCGCTGATGGCGCGGGCGGCGCTCGGCGGGGTGATCCCGTCCGTCTGCAGCTGGGCCAGGAATGCGTCGTCGGCTGAGCTTGCTCCGGCGGTGCCGGCGAAGCCGAGCGCGGCCAAGCCGAGGGCGGCTGCGGTCAGGGTGGTGCGGGCCATGTTGACGGTGAAACGGCGAGTGAGCATTGGTGTCTCCGGTGCTGCTATGAACTGGTGGTGGACGCTGGATTGCGTTAACCAAAGAGTCAGCCGGGCGCCTTGACGGATTCTCTATAAATCCTTGGCGCGATCGAGACACGGCCTTTCGGGTCCTTTCTGGTGCCATAACGGCGCGCACGCGGCGCATTCCATTTCTGTTCAGTCTTTATTCAGTACGTGCGCGAGACAGTCGGGGCATCAATTGAGACCGGGTCGGAGCGTGAGATGCCCATGTCGTTCGTGACAGCTGTGCCGCAATCCTTCACAGCAGCAGTGCAAGATTTGGCGAATATCGGGTCGGCGATCACCGGCGCCAGGGCCGCGGCCGCGGCATCAACGATTGAGGTGGCCTCGGCGGCCGGCGACGAGATTTCCGCGGCGATCGCGCAGTTGTTCTCCACCCATGCTCAGGATTTCCAGGCGCTCAGTTCGCAGGCGGCGACGTTTCACGACCAGTTCGTGCAGGCCCTGGGCGCCGCCGGCGGATCGTATGCGGCCGCCGAGGCGGCTAACGCGTCGCCGCTGCAGATGCTCGAGCAGGGGGTGCTCGGGGTGATCAATGCGCCCACCCAGGCATTGTTGGGCCGGCCGCTGATCGGCAACGGCGCCGACGGGACGGCACTCAACCGGAACGGCGGCGCCGGGGGCTTGCTGTACGGCAACGGCGGAAACGGCTTTTCCGCGGCCGATATCGGGGGCGTCGGCGGTAACGGTGGGGCTGGCGGGCTGATCGGCAACGGCGGCGCCGGCGGTACCGGCGGGGTGAACTCTCCCGGCGGTTCGGGTGGCAACGGCGGCTGGTTGTGGGGCAACGGCGGTGCCGGTGGGACTGGTGGAACTGCCGCTGCCGCGGTTGGTGGGGTCGGCGGGAACGGGGGCAACGCCGGATTGTTCGGCACCGGCGGCGCCGGCGGCACCGGCGGAGCCGGTGCCAGCGGCGTAAACGGTGCTGTCGGATCGTATGTCGGTAGCGCGCCCACAGGCGGTGACGGCGGACACGGAAGCACCGGCGGCGCCGGCGGAGCCGGCGGGAGCGGCGGCCTGGTGTACGGCAACGGCGGCGAGGGCGGCGCTGGTGGTGCCGGGGGCGCGGGCGGACATGGTGGCGCGGGAGCTGTTGGTCTGGCTGGCACCTCGCCGGCCCTCGCCGCTGGTGGCGGGGGAAATGGCGGAAACGGCGGCGGCGGTGGCAATGGCGGCGACGGTGGCCTGGGCGGCGGCCACGGCATGTTTGGGGGGCAGGCGGGCGGACACGGCGTCGGCGGAGCCGGCGGGAACGGCGGTGTCGCCGGCCTCGGCGGCGACGGCGGCACCGGCGCTCAGGGCATATCGAGCATCAACAACGGTGTCGGCGGTACCGGCGGAAACGGCGGCGACCCCGGCAGCGGTGGCCTAGGCGCGGCCGGCGGCAGCAGCGGCGGCGGCCTATACGGCGCCACCGGCGCAACCGGAAGCGCCGCCGTCGGCGGCGGCAACGGCGGCACTGGCGGCGACGGCGCCGCCGCCAGTGGCTTGAGCCTCGCCGGCGCCAATGGCGGGACCGGCGGCAACGGCGGGCTGCTGGGCAACGGCGGCACCGGCGGTGCCGGCGGTACCGGCGGCCGCGCCGGGTTCACGCAGGTTGGTGGCGCCGGCGGCACCGGCGGCACGGGCGGCGTCGGCGGGCAGTACGGCGACGGCGGCACCGGAGGCGCCGGCGGTACCGGCGGAGCGGGCTTCCAAAGTGTCGCGGCCGGCCACGGCGGCACCGGTGGCGTCGGCGGGGCCGGCGGCGCCGCAGGCAATGGCGGTACCGGCGGCGCTGGCGGCAGCGGCGGAGTTTCCGGCGGTCTGCCCGCCGGACCTGCCGGCAACGGCGGCACCGGCGGTGCCGGTGGCGTCGGCCAACACGGCGGCACCGGCGGTGCAGGCGGCGCCGGTGCCGCCGGTGACCCCAGCAATGCCCCCGGAAATGGTGGTACCGGTGGGGCCGGCGGCGCCACCACCGCCACCACCGGCGGCACCGGCGGCGTCGGCGGTGCCGGTGGTACCGGCGGCGCCTCGGGCGGCAGCGTCTTCACCGGCGGCGCCGGTGGTACAGGCGGCGTCGGGGGCAACGGCGGCGACGTGGGCGACGGCGGCAGCGGTGGCATGGGAGGGACCGGCGGGGCCGGTTTCGTCGGTGCATCCGGCGCGGCCGGGACCACCGGCGGGGGTGGCGGAACCGGCGGAACGGGTGGGGCCGGCGGCGTCACAGGCGGCAATGGCGGGC
>NZ_MVHE01000013.1 GCF_002086155.1 Mycobacterium angelicum
CACGCCGGTACCGCTGATCAGGTCCGACTCGTACACCACTCTGCTGGACGCAACCGGCGGCGATGTCCTTCGTTGTTGTGTCGGCGGAATCCTTAACGAGAGCGGTTTCGGATCTGACCACGGTCGGTTCGATGATCAATGCGGCCAACGCCGCGGCGGTGGCGCCGACAATCGAGCTGACCGCCGCCGCCGCCGACGAAGTCTCCGAGCGCATCGCGGCCTTGTTCAGCGCGCATTCCCAGGCCTATCAATCGCTCAGCGTCGAGGCCGCGGCCTTTCACAGCCGATTCGTACAGGCGCTGACGGCCGGCGGCGGTGCATACGCCGCGGCCGAATCGCTCAACGCCGCACCGCTGCAGATCCTCGAGCAGCAACTGTTCGGTGTGATCAACGCACCCACCCAACTGCTACTGGGGCGCCCGCTGGTCGGTAGCGGCGCCAATGGGCAAACCGTCAACGGTGTGGGCCAGCCAGGCGGGGCCGGCGGCATCTTGTTCGGCGACGGCGGCCGCGGCGGCGACAGCACCGCGCCCGGGGTGGCCGGCGGAGCCGGCGGCGCAGCCGGCTTCTGGGGTAATGGCGGCGCAGGCGGAACGGGTGGCGCCGGCTCGGCGGGCGGCAACGGCGGATCGGGCGGCTGGCTGTACGGCAACGGCGGCGCGGGCGGCACCGGTGGTGGTGCGGTTGCCGGGATCAACGGCGGCCTGGCCGGAATGGGCGGAAACGGCGGCAACGCCGTCGGACTCGTCGGCGACGGTGGCGCCGGCGGCCACGGCGGCGCCGGCCGCAGCGGTCCCGACGCCGTCAACCCGACACCCGGTCAGACAGCCGCCCCCGGCGCCGACGGCAACATTCAAGACGGCACTGGTGCGGCCAACGCCGTCGGACAAAACGGCTCCCCGGGCGCCAACGGTGGGCCTACCGGCACGGGTGGCACGGGCGGCAAGGGAGGCAACGGGGGGACAACACCGTCGGGCACTGGCGATGCCAGCGGTGGCCACGGTGGCGACGGCGGCCCGGGAGGGACGGGCGGCGACGGGGGCACCGGCGGGTTCGCGGTCAGCTACCTGAACAACGCCACCGGCGGCGCCGGAGGCGCCGGAGCGGACGCGGGCGTGCCCGGCGGTGCAGGCGGTGACGGCGGGGCCGGCGGGTATGCGCTGGGCAGAGTGGCCAGCGGCGGCGCCGGTGGGGACGGCGGCAATGGTGCCGCCGGCAGCGCCGGCGGCGCCGGCGGCGCGGGCGGCGCCGGGGGCAACGGCGGAGCCGGCGGGATACTCGTCGGCAACGGCGGCGCAGGCGGAGCCGGTGGCAGCGGCGGGGTCGGCGGCATCGGTGGGTTGGGTGGTAGCGGCGGGGCCGGCGGAGGCTATGCGCCGGGCACAGTCAGTGCGCAAGGAACCGACGTGAGCGTGGGCGCCCCGGGCGGACAGGGCGGTGCCGGTGGCGACGGCGGGTCTGGCGGACAAGGCGGGGCAGGTGGCGCGGGTGGCGCCGGCGGTGCCGCCTCGCGATGGTTCGGTACCGGCGGCAGCGGCGGCGTCGGCGGTGACGGCGGCCTGGGCGGTGCAGCCGGTGGCGGCGGCACGGGGGGTGACGGCGGCAATGGCGGCCGCGCCGTCGCCTGGGACCCCGGACCGAACGTGCTGTACGGCGGTAGCGGCGGTTCCGGTGGCATGGGCGGCTCGGGCGGCACGGGCGGCGATGGTGGTGTTGCCGGCGTGGGAGGCGTGGGCGGCGCCGGCGGTCAACTGCTGGGCGGGCCGGGCATCAACGGCTCCGCAGGAACCGGTGCCGCGGGCGGCACCGGCGGCGCCTTAGGCACCGGCGGGGGCGCCGGGGCCGGCGGCACGGTCCCCTCACCTGGCACCGGATCCCAGGTCTCGGGCAACGACGGCACCGCAGGCATCGACGGTGTCGGCGGAGCCGACGGCAAGGCGGGCTAGCTTCCGGGCTGGTGGTCCGACTTCATTGCCTGACCTGCCGGCTCGTGAATTGCTTGACCAGCAGCTGGAGACGGTCCTCCGCATAGGGAGGACGTAGTCGTCCGGTACCACTGAGGACGACCAGTCCGTGCAGCGCGGCCCAGAAAACTTCGGTCAGCGTGTCAGCGTCTTGTTCGTCAACGACGAGACGGACCGCCTGGCGTAGCTCGGCAAAGGCCGCGGAAAGCTCAGCCGGTGTGTCTTGGGCGCCGAAGCGCAAGCTGGTCGCGCGGCTGAACATCGCGTCGTAAACAGCCGGGTTGTCGCGGGCATAGGCCAAATATGCGTGGCCAATCCGAGAAAGAGCGTCGCTCGGCGCGTCAGCGTCGCAGCCGGCGGACCGAATCACCTCGGCAAGCTCGTCGAACCCGTCGATCGCGACTGCGTCGGCGATTTGTTCCATACCGGCGAAGTGCTTGTACAACACAGGCTGGCTGTATTCGATCTCAGTGGACAGCCGACGGGTGGTGACGGCATCCCAGCCTTCGGTTTCGGCCAGCTTGCGGGCCGTCGTGACTATCAGCCGCCGCCGGGCGGACCGCTCACGCTCTCGTCGATCCTCGATTGCCATAGCGCATGGTAGCACCGATACAAGCTCTAGCACTGCTATTGACGCACCAACGGTCGGAGGTTAGCATTGCTAGCAGTTGCCACCAGGAGGAGTTACGACATGGGCTTGGACCTCATCACTCGCGCCACCGCACTGATCGCGGTGCTGGGAACCGCCGTTGTCTATGGCACCGATGTTTTTTGCGCGATCGTGCTGCGGCCGGCCTTGGCGTTGGTGGACGACGGCGCCCTGGTGCGGGTCACCGGACGCGTGCACCGCTACGGAGACCGGCGGATGCCGGTGCCCGGGGTCCTCGGGCTGGTCGCTACCGCGGCAAGCGCGGTGCTAGCCACGGTGGCCACGCACCAGGTGCAGGCGTTAGCGGCGGGCGCCGCGCTGGCCCTGCTGTTGATCTGGCTTGCGCTCTATACACGGGCGAGCGCGCCCATCAATCGGCAACTGACGGGCGCGGCCGAGGCAGGCCAGACGCTCCCAAACGGACGTGCGCTACAGGCGAAGTGGGACTCGATGATTGGCGCTCGCGCGGTGCTGCAAGGTCTGGCAGTGGCTGCCCTATGCGTGGTGCTGATGATCTGATACGCCCGCCACAGATCCATACCCCCGAATCGCGTTGAGGGAGAACGACTTATGCTTCAGCTCAGGATCTACACGCTGCGATCGCCCGAAGCTCTGCGGCAGTACGCGACGGTGCACTGGGCCCGGCACATCGAAACGTTCCCGACGTTCGGCGTCACCACCCACGCCGTGTGGATCGAGCGAAGCGGCGGCGCAAATCGACTCGTCGCGCTGATCAACTACCTACCGAGCGCCGACCCGGAGCAAGTGACGCGGCAGGTCATGGCCAGCCCGGAATTCGCTGCCGACATGGCCGGCTTCGATACCGCCGAGATCGTCGATGTTCAGTCGATAGTGCTTGAGCCAACATCGTTTTCACCGATTAGCTAGACCACAGGAGTCCTCGGCATGACCGTCACCATCATCGGCTACACGCTCGCCGGACTTCTCGCCGCGGGCATCATCTTCGTCGGCGCACGCTTCCTCATCGCGCCGCGCGTCGCCGCCGCCGGCTATGGGGTGCTTCCAGATCTGAACCAGCTGTCCGTGGGCGCCTACATGGGCATCAAGGGCGTCCGCGACATCGCAATGGGGTTGTGTGTCATCGTCCTGATGGTTGCCGGCGCGACCCACCTCGTCGGCTGGGTGATGTTGGCCGCCACGATCGTCCCGCTCGCCGACGCGGCCATTGTGCTCGGCAACGGCGGCTCGAAGTCCATCGCCTGGGGAGTACATGGCGGCACCGCCGTCGTCATGGTCATCACTTCTGCGCTGCTGCTCATGTCCTAAGGCTGGGGGAGGACGCCAACCAGGGGAGCGGCCGATGGCAGGTGTCCACGGCACATTACTCCGACATCGCGATAGTGCAGATTACACACAAAGATGGTGCGAAATGTTGTGTATCACAGGGTAATAGATCGTTAGAGTAGCCGCCATGACGGATCAGTCGTATCGCAATCCCTTGCACGCAAGGTCTTTTTGGGCTTTCCGCGAGATCCGCGGCATATGACGGCTATGACGTTCAGGCCGGGCCGCCGCTGATGGCTGGTTTAGAAGTGTCGCGCTTGCCTTAATTTCGCTTGTCATCAAAGGCTTTCACTCGATAGTGATAACCGCTGCTTGAGCGGCGCGCGCTTCACCTGCTGTCCAGATGCACCGCGTACGTGACGAAAGGAGGTGATCTCATGTCACACGAACTTCTCTTCACTGAGCAGGAGGCTTCCTACTCGGCCTATATGCCCGCCTTGTTCAGTTCAGACAATTTCGACCAGTGATGCAAGGTGTTCGGCGGGGCCTTATGACGCTCGGTGTGAGGCCCGCCGACCCCTGGCAAGAAGCATTGTGGGCGTGGCGACGTGGGGTGATTTTGACGTGGGCAATATGTTGGGTCCGGATTGGTCTCATTGGCCGCAAATGGTGTTGGGTCACGCCGACCCGACGACTATCGGGCATCGTGCGGGCACTCACCGGACCATCTCTCCCGAAGAGACATGGCTGGCTCTTCAGCCTGTGTATGAGCGGGCCGGCATCACGCGGGTTGCCGATCTGACCTGGCTGGATGATCTCGGAATCCCGACCGTGCAGGCGGTACGCCCGGCGTCGTTGACGCTGTCGGTCAGTCAGGGAAAGGCCGCCACGCACCGCGCGGCGCAAGTCTCCGCCGTCATGGAATCCCTGGAGAATTGGCATGCCGAGAATGTCATACCCGACCTGTTAGCCACGGCCGCAACGGGTTTACTGTCCGCTCTGACCTACGATCCGGCGCAATTGCGTCGTCCACCCGGCAGCCTCTACCATCGCGGGGCCAGCCTTGATTGGATGATCGCTACCACGTTGTTGAGTGGCCGCCGGACCTGGGTGCCCTGGTTGGCCGTTGTTGTCAACGTCGCGGTCGCCGATAGTTGGGATCCGCCGATATTCTCAATGGACACTACGGGGTTGGCGTCGGGCAATAGTTTTCACGAAGCGTGTCTGCATGGGTTGTACGAGATCATGGAACGACACGCCCTAGCTACCGCTGAACCGGCGCTGACCATGTCCGAGGTGCCTCTCGACGCTGTTGCGGGCTCAGACTGCGCCGATTTGGTCGAGAAGATCCACCGAGCCGGAAGTCAGTTGCAGGTCGCCCAGATTCACACTTGGGACGGCTTTTACTGTTTCAGCGCTGATTTGAGGTCAGCGATGGCCGAATTGCCATTCAGTGGTTACGGACTGCATCACGACCCCAATGTTGCTTTATCACGGGCGATTACCGAAGCCGCGCAATCGCGCCTAACGGCCATCAGCGGTGCCCGTGAGGATCTGCCCGCCGCCATTTACAACCGCTTCGCCAGGGTGCACACCTACGCACCGATGCAGCGAACGGCGCGGCGACTCCCTAGCGCCGGCCCAATATTGTGGAACGTCTCCGGCACCAGCGCGCTTGAGAGGTTGGTGTCCTCGGCGGCAACAGCTGTGGCGGCCGCAGCCGGATACGAGCCATTGGCAGTGGTGTGCAATTTCGCCGAAGCCTGCGTTCCGGTAGTGAAGGTGATAGCTCCCGGGTTAAGGGCGTCGATTGCCTCACCAATCCGAATCCCATTGCAGGAGAGCGCATGACAACCAGCCAACGGATCGTGGTCACCGCCGGACCCACCATAGGCGTCGAAGATATCCACGCGGTGGTGCCCGATGCCGAAGTGAGGCCGCCAATCTCGTTCGGCCAGGCTTTCGGGTACGGGTTGCGGCCGGGCGACACGCTGCTGATCATCGACGGACTGTTCTTTCAGCACCCGTCGGTTCGGCACAAGGAACTCCTGACTCTGATCGCCGACGGGATCCGGGTTGTTGGATCTTCCAGCATGGGGGCGCTGCGCGCTGCCGAGCTGCATCCCTTCGGCATGGAGGGCTATGGCTGGGTCTTCGAGAGTTATCGAAGCGGGCTGTTGGAGGCGGACGACGAGGTGGGAATGGTGCACGGAGATCCCGAAGACGGTTACCCCGTCTTTGTCGATGCGCTGGTCAATATCCGTCAAACCGTTGCTGTGGCAGTCGAATCCGGCGCTATGACCAAATCGCTAGCTACCCAGCTCATCGACACGGCTCGCAACACACCTTTCACCATGCGCACCTGGGATCAGCTGCTCGATGCTGTGGGAGCCCCAGACTGCCCAAAGTTGTCAAGGCAGCTGAGGTCGATGCGGGTCGACATAAAGCATGCCGATGCGGTGCTCGCACTCAATCAAATAGGGCGCGGGGCAGGGGATTACGAGGTTCGGCCGGGGCCGCACCCGACGATCTGGTCTAAGCGGTGGCAGCAGCGATGGGCACCACCGGTGCCGGTGACCGTACCGGACGCGACCGGCAAGGCCGTCGTCGACGTCCTCGATGTGGACGTGCTGTCCCTGTTGTGCGTGTGCGCGACAGACCGCTGGGCGTATCTGCCCGCATTGGAACAAGTCGCTGCATGGCACTGGACATTGAGACACCCCGAGGATCTCGGTAGCGTACGTGATCGCGCCGCCAAGGCTATCGCCGAAGTAGGACCGAAAGTCACGTACGGCACCTACCAACGCGCGCTGGAGGCTGTGGCACACCGCCATGCTTTGGCCACCGGCATCGTTGACGAGACCGGGTTCCCCAAATCGGTGAGTGAACAGTGGCTCACCGCAGAGGAATATGAAGCCTTGGGGAAGGACCAGATTGCGGTCGCGGCACGAATAACCACGCGCACACTGCTTTTCACCCGGTCACTGCCGGCTGTGCAGCATTTCCTCGACCTTCTGCGCAACGATCCGAGACTGCCCGAATGGCGGAACGCGGTGGCCTGCGCATTGGCTAGGCGTGACGAATTGGCCTGCCAGAAACCACATCTCAATATGAACCGGCCGGATCCCGTCCAACTCAAGCGGCTTTTCAGCGGTCGATGGGGTAGACCGGTGGATCGCATCGAAATGGCCCGGCGCGGCCTCATGACCGAAGACGCATTCTATTCCGCGGCATCTCTATTCGCCGTGGCGGCCGCCGATAACCAGTTATCGAACATCGAAGTCGGCACCCTCGGTCCGCATCGAGGTGTCGATGACGTCGTCGTCGTCAGCAACGGTGTTTAAGCTGCGACGGGGGCGAACCGGGTAGCCCAGTCGCGCACGTGCTGAATTGCAAGTCCGAGGTAGGTCTGGCCCGGCCAGACCTCGTCAATGTGGTAGCGGATATGCGGGCCGGTGCCGGCAGCCAAGAATGTCAAGCCAATTCGTGCCGCCGCAGCTGCGGCCGCGGTACCGGTCAAGGTGTCGGGATTGCCAAAACCGATCAAGCCAGCCAAGCCGCCCAGCAGCAGCGGGATCATGTACTGGGCGATGCCGCCGACGCCGCCGGCGACCGCTTTGAGGGCTGCGGGCACCTCGATGCCGGAATCCTCGGCGATCTCGGGAATGGCGCGCACGATCGCCTGCGCGGCGGTGACGGGATCGGTGAAGCTGAAGTTAGTCACCATATCGTAGGCGTCCTGCATGATTTCGCCGGTCTTGCCCCGTGGCACGCGGCCGTACATGTCGCCGGGCGCACTGATGTTGGTGAGCCAGCAGTGCCGCGCATCACGTACGTCGCCGTACTGCCACGAGGCGATGCCCTGGCCGCCGGGATCCCACCCGTCGAAAGGGTAGAAACATCCGCCCGGGGGACGCGTCGGATCGCCCAGCGAAAAGCTGCACAAGTAGTTGTCGGGATGGGTTTCGGCCATCCACTTGCGTAGCCGTGCGGTGACCTCGGCGCCGGCCGAATAGCCGCCGAGGATGACTTTCCGCTTGGGGTTGGCTTGCAGCGCACTGGTGATCATGTTTTGTGCGGCGGGAAGTGCTTCTGCGACCGCCGCGTTCATCGACGGGTCTGCGGGGTTACCGGCGGTACCGACCGGCAATCCGCCCATCGTTGCCGCCCACGTTGGGTTCTGCTCTTCGACCAGATCAGATACGGCCTGACAGACCCGACTGACATAGTCCTCGCCGATGATGCCGCCGGTTCCGCGATGCACCACCGCCAAATGACGTGGAGCTACCGCCCGGGCCGCGGGCGGCGGTGTGCCGGCGGGGGCGGTGTAACCGGCCCGAGCCGCGGTCACCACATCGAATTCACCGGTCTGCGGCAGCCCCAGGTGAGACTGCAGTTCTTTGACCGAGCGGACTTCGTCGTTGCCGAAATAGCCGTCGACCGGCGGCGCCGAGGTGGGGTACCACCGCTTGAACCAGCCCTGCCAGTACGTGATCTCTGGTCCGTTCGATCCGGGCCGGTAGGGCAGCGGCATCAGGTACTCGCTTTCTCAACGGACTATCCGATAGCTGTCCGCCGATTCAATATGCCCAATCTTGCCCCCGTTCTGGCCTCGGGTACAGGGGCGATTTTATTACTCGGCGGCCGGACGCAGGGCGGCGCCATATAGGCCTATGCGGCTAGATGTTATTGTGTCGCAACGTAATTCGTGTCCCGCGGTCCGCTGGTTCAGACGCGGATGAACTTCTGTTCGCCCATGCCGAACATGCCATCGACCGAAAGGTCGACATCGTCGGTGTGGATCCGGCCTTCGTACCAGCCGAAGGGGGCGTAATACTCCGCGAGCGATCGGCGCGGGCCGACGTGCATCTCGGAACGGACAGTCGGCGTGAACCGCACCTCGACCTGGCCCGACCCGTCGGCATCGCGCACGATCCAGGAACCCCAGGGCCCGTCGGGCCGTTCCACGTGGACGGCGGGCAGGCGGTGGACCCGGTCGCCGAGCCATACGGCGTTCTCGTTGTAGCGCTGCGGGTCACGCACTTGGTTGTCGGTCAGGTTGAAGCCCTCGACCCGGCCACTATCGCTGCGGCGCACTGCGGTCACCCAGTCGTACCGCATCGGCGAGGGGTAGTCCCCGTGGTGGTCGTCGAGGATCATGAACGAACGGTCGGGGTCGAACACGGTGAGCTCGGCGCCGGCGCGGAGCGTGCCGGCGAACGGCATCATCGTCTTGTGCGAGTACAGCGCGCGATCGTCGGCGAAGGGGTGACAGATCACTAGATGTCCCGCCTCTCCGGGGCCGCAGCGCCCGGCGCCGTGCAACTCCAGCGGCGGTAGCCCGGCGCGCCCAGGGTGACTGGCGTCCACCGCGACCAAGCCTGAGTCCATCTCGTTGGTCAGCTGCAGCGAGAAGCGTCCAACATGACCGTGAGACCGGGTGTGGTTCAGGCCGCGAGCGACATGCACCATCGAGGTCGGCACCTTCTGCTCCCACCGACCGATTGTGGCCGCCTGCTTGTCAACGACCAGCACTTGCAGCAGCGAGATCGACTTTGTGTCGTACACAGCGCCGAGCACGAACACCGCGTCGTCGCCGAGCTGGAACGCCTCCCACTCCTTGAGCCGGGCGTTGCGCGCAGCGCGTTGCAGGCGACCACGAACTCCGGTGGCGATGACAACGTCGAGTGGGTTGATCCGCGCGATCGGGCCGTTATAGGTGCCGAACCGGTAGCGACCATCGAGCACCAGCTGGGGAGGTGGCGGCTCGTGCGTGCGCAGCAGGTCGGACGGGCCGGTCTGCGGGGTCTCGATGTCCACCGCCGGAGCGTACCGGAGCGGCAGCGCTTATGGCGCGATGGCGACTTACGACCGACTCGGGCGCAGGTATTCATCCGATGACCAAGTGACGGTTGCTCCGAGGTCCAGCACGCCACGGCCGGTTATCCGGACTTAGTCACGAGCATGGTTGGCGCAGAGCACGACTCTGTGCTTTGACCGTTAGCGATCGTTGCCGCAATCGCGATTTCGCGCTCGTATCTTTGGAGACACGAGAACGCCTAGCAATTAACGCCTATTGGCGTAGGCAAGCCTTGGGGGCTGTGATATGACCACCGCAATCGGCGCGCACGACCCAGTCGAGAAATACGCGGCCTATGAGCATGACGATTTCATCTCGGCGGTTGCAAGCATCAACGCGTTTGGCTGCCGAGGGGACACCGTTCTCGCCGAATTCAAGCCGCGCTGGCGACTAACCGAAGAAGAGGTCGTGCGCGCGGCGATCATAGTGATTTCGGTATCCCTCATGGCGCTGATCGGCCTCGCCGCGGGCGCGATCTTGACGATGGGTTAGCAGCGGATACGGCGGCGGGGAGCGTGCCATAGCCGTCGCCATGGAGGCCCTCACGAAGAACCAGCGCCCACGCCTGCTGAGACTGCCTATCCCAACTACGCGAAATTGATCATGATCCAATACGATTCGCACAAATGGCTGGACCACTTTTTTGCCATCCGCGGCTCGCTGGTCCGGGAGATCAGCGGTCGAGTCTCCCTATGCGTTGCTTGGTCGGCGGCGGTTGTCGCCTTTCATAAATATGTCGTTCCGGTCGGCATGCCGATCCAGCTACACACACTGATGGGCCTCGCCCTCGGTCTCCTTCTGGTTTTCCGCACCAGCTCCAGCTACGACCGTTTCTGGGAGGGACGCAAACTATGGGGAGGGATCGTGAATGAAACGCGGAACCTCGTCCGGAGCGCCAGCGTATACATCAAGGGGGATCCGGCGCTGGTCGCCCGACTCACCCGATGGACAGCCGCCTTTCCCTGGGCGGCCATGCACAGCCTGCGCGGTACCGAAGGCCTCGGCCCACAAATCACCGAACTTCCGCCCGCCGAGGCGCAGGAGGTGATCGACGCCCAGCATCCCGCTCTCGCTGTCGCCGGCAAGATGTCCGATTGCCTCGGGGAGGCGCGCGAGCGCGGCCTGATCTCTGACATCATGCTCACGTCGATGGACCAGAACATTCAGCTACTGGTCGACTACCTCGGCAGCTGCGAACGAATTCGCAAGACCCCGATGCCCTTCGCCTATGCCGTTCACCTGCGCCGCTCGCTTGTACTTTATTGCTTCACCCTTCCCTTCTCCATGGTCGAGACCTTCGGCTGGACGACCATTGTCGACGTCCTTATCATCGCTTACACCCTCTTCGGCATCGAGGAAATCGGTGTCGAGATCGAAGGCCCCTTCGGGCATGATGCGAACGACCTCCCCATCGAGGACATCTGCGAAACGATCCACAAGAACGTCTACGCCCAGGCGAGTATTTAGAAGCGGCGGTTCAGGGGCCGGTCAGGGCGATGCGATTGACAGCGCAGACGGCATCGGAATGAGCCGAGAAGTGATCGGGACGAGAACAAGTGGTGATTCATCCAATGCAATATGCAGTGGTTTGTACTGGTAACCCTGCATATTTGATCGCTGCATATTTGTGGACATCGACCCGGCCTTCATCATTCTCGATTGGACCTGGGGCCAGCGCTCACGGCTGTCATGCGCGACATTTATCGTTTGCCAACATTATTCGGACAAACTAGCGGCAACCCGTCCAGTTCAACATGACACGTCCGTACGATTTGCGTGATCGGCGTATCCGCGCGAATCATTCGATCGATGAGGCCGACGCCGCAGACGACCCCGCCGGTGCCTGCGAAGCCTTCGTCGGTGGCACCTTGCTAGTTGACTGCGTACGACCAGTATCTGCGAGTAGGAAATCGGCGCAGCGTTCTCCGATCATGATCGATGGTGCGTTGGTGTTGGCACGGGGTATCTGAGGTAGTGCCGAGGCGTCGGCGACGCGCAGGTTGTCCACACCGCGGACCCGCAGCTCCGCGTCGAGGGGGCTATCGGGGTCGCCGCCCATCGCGACGCTGCATGCCGGGTGGGCGGTTGTTTTCGCGGTGTTCCTGATGTAGGTCTCGATATCCCCACTCCGGCCTGGAACGAGCTCGCGCTCAACGGTTGACGCGATCGGCTCGGTGGCGATGATTTCGCGTGTGCGCTCGACTGCGCGAACGAGTGCCTCGACGTCCTCGCGCTCGGTGAATTGGTTCATGCGGATCGCCGGTGGTACAGCGGGATTCGATGAACGAATTAGGACGCTCCCGCGGCTCTTGGGTGTCCAGTATGAGTGTCCGACCGACAACGCGGGAGCAAATCTTCCCCCGCGGGGTTCGGCTCTGGCGTCGGCGGGTGTGAAGATCAGCTGAACGTCGCATGCCGTGAGGTCGGCCGTCGACCGGATATGAGCCAGCGCCTCGCCGCCGTTACTGGTGAGCTTCCCGGTGCGGCGTAACAGCCACTGCAGCAGCCATTTTGGGTTCGCGACGTCAGCAAGGCCGACGTAGCCGGGGGCGAGGGACCATACCGCCCAGGTGAGGGGGTGGTCCGTGAGGCCTTGACCGACCCGTGGGCTGTCGACCAGTGTGGTGACTCCAACCCGACGAAGGTGATCCGCCGGCCCAATTCCAGACATCTGCAGCAGCTGCGGCGTGCCGAAGGCGCCAGCGCTGAGGACGATCTCATGGTTGGCGAACGCCTGGTGCATGTGTCCGCGACGGCGATATTGGATGCCGACAGCTCGACCGTTTCGGATGATCACGCGGTCGACCAAAGCCTTCGTGATGACGGTCAGATTGCTCTGGTGCCGGAGGTAGCCGCGCGCTGCGCTCCAGCGTTGACCCTTGTGAATGTTGACCGGAGTGATTGCCGCTCCGTCGAGGTCGGGTCCGCTGACGTCGTCGTTGGCAGCGATGCCTGCCGCCCGCGCTGAGGCGACGAAGCGGTGAGACAAGTCGTCGGGGTATGGCGAGCGGGTGATGTGCATCGGACCCTCCTCGATCCGAGCGAACACCGGCGCCACGTCATTCCAGCCCCACCCGGGTAGCTCCCAGCGGTCGTAGTCCAGATTGCTGCCCTTGACCCAGAACATGCTGTTCATCGCACTGCAGCCGCCAAGCACACGCCCGCGCGGTTGCGGGATGCACCGATCGGCGCAGCCGGACTCGGGTTCAGTCTCGTATGCCCAGTCCAAGGACGTTCCGTACTGCATGGGCGCGAACAGCGGCGCCCGGATCATCAGGCGTCGATCGGAGCCCCCGGCTTCGATCAACAGCACGCTTGCCGCCGACTCGGTGGCCAATCGTCCGGCTACAGCGCAACCCGCTGAACCGGCACCAACCACGATGAAGTCATATCCCGACATGATGTTGGCCATGGCGTCGACTATCCAGTGGCGCCGACAAGCCTCCATCGGCCAATGCGCCTAAATCCGCGGTGGCCGGGCGCGTATCTACGCATGCCCACGCCGCAACAATTGGCGATTTCGCTGATGTTTCGGCAATCGACATCACCGCATGCTGTCTAGCATGAGCGAAACTAGCTGGAAGAACCTGGACATGAGCGAGCTTCCGACTGGAACGGTCACGCTGCTACTAGCCGACGTCGAAGGTTCGACGCGGTTGTGGGAGACCCAGCCTGAGGCCATGAGAGCCGCCGTCGAGCGCCTCGACCTGACGCTGTCCGAGACGGTAACGGCCCATGGCGGGGTTCGCCCAGTCGAACAGGGCGAGGGCGACAGCTTCGTCATCGCATTCCCTCGAGCCGCCGACGCAGTGGCATGCGCGCTCGAATTGCAGCGGGCACCGCTCGCGCCGATCAAGCTGCGTATCGGCGTGCACACCGGCGATGTGAACCTTCGCGACGAGGGGAACTACATCGGCCCGACGATCAATCGCGCCGCCCGGCTGCGCGACCTGGCCCACGGCGGGCAGACGGTGCTGTCGGGTGCTACCGAACCGCTTGTCCTCGACCAACTTCCGCCGGACGTCACGTTGACGGACCTCGGCACCTACCCGCTGCGTGACCTACCCCGGCCCGAGAGAGTCGTGCAAGTGTGTCACCCCGATCTGCACAACGATTTTCCGCCTGTGCGCACGGCCAATGTGCTTGCAGCCGAGCATCTTCCGATTCAGTTGACGAGTTTCATCGGGCGCGAGGCGGAGATAAGCGGCATCCGTGACGCGCTTGCCCGACACCGGCTCGTCACGCTGACCGGCGCGGGCGGTGCGGGTAAGACGCGGTTGGCGGTGCAGGTCGCGGCGAACATCGCCACTGAGTTCGCGGACGGGGTCTGGTATGTCGACTTGGCACCGATCACCGATCCGGACGTCGTGACTGTGACCGTGGCACGCGCGCTGGGCCTGCCCGATCATCCCGGCCGGCAAACGATCGACGTGATACGTCGATTCATTCGCGACCGGCAGATGCTGGTGCTGATCGACAACTGTGAGCACTTGCTCGACGCCAGCGCCGACTTGATCACCGACCTGTTGCAATTGTGCTCGGCGTTGACGCTGCTGACCACCAGTCGCGAGCCGATCGGCGTGGCCGGTGAGGTGACCTGGCGGGTGCCTTCGCTATCGCTCACCAACGAAGCGGTTGAGCTGTTCGGCGATCGTGCCCGTCGAACCAAGCCCGAATTCCGAGTCACCCACGATAACGCCGACACGGTGACCGAGATCTGTCGACGGCTTGACGGCTTGCCACTGGCCATCGAACTCGCCGCTGCCCGCGTTCGCGCGTTGTCACCGACAGAGATCCTCGACAGCCTGCGCGATACCTTCCGGCTTCTGACCGGCGGCGCACGCACTGCGGTGCGCCGCCAACAGACATTGCGCGCATCGGTGGACTGGTCGCACGCTTTGTTGAGCGAGTCTGAACAGGTGTTGTTCCGACGGCTGGCGGTGTTTTTCGGCGGGTTCGATGTCGACGCCGCGCAGGCTGTCGCCGGCGGCGCCGACGCGGAGCGCTACCAAGTGCTCGACCAGTTGACGCTGCTTGTCGACAAGTCGCTTGTGGTCGCGGAAGACACCCGACATGGAACGCGGTATCGGCTGCTGGAAACGGTGCGCCAGTACGCCCAGGAGAAGCTGCATGAGTCCCGCGAAGGCGACGAGGTACGCGCGCGCCACCGCGACCACTACACCTCACAGGTCAGGCTTCTCGATGCACCGGCGAGCTCCGGCCACGAACAGCGCATCGAACACGCCGAAACCGAAATCGACAATCTGCGCGCTGCCTTCGCGTGGAGTAGAGAAGGGGCGCGGCCCGACCTGGCGCAGACGCTCGCGGCGGCGTTGTTACCGCTTTGGGTGACACGGCGCCGCATGCAGGAAGGACTGGACTGGCTCGACGCCGCCCTCGCTGACGAAGACTCCGAGAGCGCCGAGGAATCGGCGGCTCGTGTGCGGGCATCGGTGGCTAGAGCCGCCTTGCTGGGGTTCACAGGTATCGCGGTCGGTCTTGACACCGAGCAGCTTCTGGTATCGGCACGCGAGCTCGGCGATCCGGCGCTCGTGGCGCGGGCACTGACAGCCTGTGGTTGCTTCGCCAACGACGACCTCGAGAAGGGTGGCGCGTACTTCGCCGAGGCGGCTGACCTCGCCCGGGGCATCGGCGATTCATGGTGGTTGGGGCAGACACTCTTCTTGGAGGCGACGTTCGCGGTCCTGTTCGGCGAACTCATCGTGGGGGAGGCGGCTGCCGAGGAGGGAAATCGGATCGCACAGAACATCGGCGCCGGATCCTTGTCGCGCCAATTCAGTTACGTCGCGGGCTGGACGCGGATCCTGCGCGGTGACCTGAATGGCGCTCTCACCCAGCTTCGCGAGATGGACGAGGAACTAACCGAAGCGCGTGACGGGTTGTTCTGGGTCCATGTATCAGCGTGCCAGGCGATGGCGCTGGCCTACCAAGGGCACACTGAACGGGCTAGAGAAGCAGCCGAAGTGGCCCTTGAACGCTCGTCCGACTCGTTTCATGCCCACCTTGCGGCGGTCCACTCGGCCTTCGGCTATGTACACCTGGCCGCTGGCAACGCTGCCGCAGCGTGGGAGGCATTTGAAGCGGTGCGCGAGATCACCGGAATGCACGGCCAGATGGTTCCGCTGCAAATCTTTGCGGCCCTGGCCCCCATGGCTTGCGGTGATCTTTCGGCGGCCGGCCGCTGGGCAGACGATGTGGTGTCGGCTACCAGAGCCTGGAGTCTCGCTGCAGCATTGACGTCACGCGCTCGCGTTGGCATCGCACGGCGCGAGCTCGACGCCGCCGAACGCGACGCCTACGACGCGCTCGAGTTGACCGCCCGCCTCGGCGGTGACCTCCTTGTGCCATTCGACCTCGACTGCCTGGCGACCGTCGCGGCGCAAAACGACAACCATGTTCTCGCGGCTCGTCTTTTCGGGGCGGCGGATGCAGCCCGTCAGCAGATGGGCATGGTCCGCTTCAAGATTTTCGATGAGGGCGACGAGGCAACGACCGCGGCGCTTCGGCATGCTCTGGGCGAGAACGACTTCGACGCAGCATGGGCCGAGGGGGCGGCGCTAACGATCGAGGACGCGACCGCCTACGCACTGCGCGGTCGCGGTGAGCGTAAGCGCGCCAGCAGCGGCTGGGCGTCGCTCACCCGCGCCGAACTCGACGTCGTGAGGCTCGTGAGTGAAGGCCTGGGCAACAAGGAGGTGGCTGCGCGGTTGTTCATCTCCCCCCGCACAGTGCAGGCCCACCTGACCCACATCTACACCAAACTGGACCTGACCTCGCGCCTACAGCTCGCGCAGGAGGCAGCGCGCCGCACATAACACCGCCGCCGCACTGGCGCATCCAACGCGCTGTCTTCCACGTCGCCAGTCGCGCTGATAACTGTTGTGATGCAAAATAACTCGCAGAAGTCTACTGTGACGCTGCGTGTTGAGGAGGCGCGGAGTTCATGCGGGAGGGACTCCCGTCGCAGCTGGGTTGGCGGCAGCCAGCGCGGCATAGGCCTCGTTGGGAGTCAGATCCTTCTTGGTCATCGCGGGATGGCGCAGCCCCGTGTGCGGCTTGTTCTGCCACACCCACAATCCACAAGTCAAGCAGGTTCTGCACTTCGGCGAGTGGCCCAAAACGCTTCCCGCTCAGGGGATTTACCTCGCCGCACCACATTTAGGTCCGGCGTAGCCGGCCAAGCATTTGGGTGAAGCCGGAGTTGATCGCGGCGAATACGATCATCGAGGCGATGGACCGTTACATGTCTGATCCGCGCCGTATCGCACTGGCCGCCGACCGCGAGCAAGCGATCGCGCGGACCGAAATCGTGCCGGTGCAGATAGTGTCGGATCGTGATGAAAACCGAGTAGTTTACTGGTAACCCGCCATATACGATTCCGTCGTATTCCACCTGAATCGAGCGCCGACGCGAGCGCTGGGCAGGACTGGAGCCCCTGATCTTTATAGTGGCCCGGGTGCCACTGAGAGCAATGGCCGAGACGATCCAGACGCGCATGTCCTGTTTGCTACCGGCCACACCGGTATTCGGTGGATACGCGCTGCTGGGGTTGCCGCTGCTGGATGAAGAACGCTCATGCGGATCCAGCGGTCGTCTTACAAAACGTCGTACACTGTTGCAATGGCTGACACGATCACCTTCAGGCCCGACGAAGACACATCGAAGGCGCTGGAGGTCTTGACCAAAGACGGAACCGCCGTGTCCGTAGCCGTTCGATCTGCTCTTATCGATGCTGCACGACGGAAGGCCGGCGCGGCGATCCGTGCCGAGGCGGAAAGGCTTGCTGAAGACGAGTCCGACCGCGCTGAGGCCATGCAGGTACTACGCGACATGGAGACGTTGCGTGCGTGGTGAGGTCTTTCAGTTGCGTGCCCCGCGGGGGAGTCGCGGTCACGAGCAGTCCGGTTCCCGCTACGCCGTAGTAGTCCAGTCACATCAACTGCCCCTGTCGACGTGGCTGGTTGCACCAACATCCACGTCGGCTCGTGCCGCCAGCTTTCGTCCCGAAGTTGAAATCGGCGGCGTGAACACCCGCGTGCTTGCCGAACAGGCCGCCGCAGTCGACCCGGGCCGACTCGGCACGAGCGTCGGGTTCCTAAGCTTCGATGAGATGCGGCGCGTTGATGCGGCACTGCGCATCGTCCTCGATCTATGAGCGCCGGACAGCCTCGATAGCCAATAGATGTTGTCAGTACGGCCGGTATCGAAAACCGATGTACCACAGGGTAATACGGCGTACTTCACTGGATATCGGCGGTCAAGATGCGTCCAATTCCTCGACACCTAGGCGGCCGGAGCTGGACTGTCTCTCCGAAGCCAGAACCTGTACCGCCCGATTTACACTGGATTCCGCACGCCACCAGGAGGATCGGGGAGGGGATTAAGTGTGTCCGCATCCCAGGTTATCCGCTGACTGCTCGTGACCACTACGGCTTCCAAGGCACTGCTAGCTGCTATAGCTTCCATGCATTGCGCGCTGCCACCGACATATGTCGTCAACAAGTCGATGTCCGTGGCTACACACCATTGATGATCGGTTGCCCACCAAAGATTCGCGGTACGACCCGGTATCCCGAATGGCTCCGTGGCATCGTCGATTGACCCATTTATCACGGCCATCGGACGAAGCGGGAGTTCAAATAGCTCAGCACTGTCTATTTCAATCCCGGCGTACCCTCTCCATAGCGCGTACATCACACTTTTGACGCCAGAGCATTGCTGTAATAGGCGACTGAGCTCCTCAGTGGCCTCGGCGGGAAGCCGACCATGATCTGGCGGACGATCCCATAGCCCTGTTTGACTCCGGGCACTCCATGAGCCAACGATTGATCCCCATTCCATGGCTGGGTGTGCGACTCGACCATTAGTCTCTGCCACCGCGTGCCATGAAACAGTGGTACTACCATGATCGGTTGGCGTTTGTCCGCCACGATACGCGGGATGGAACAACCGGGCATACGATTCAAAAACTGGGGGTATCGGGGAACCCACGTCATACTTAAATTCCGGGATGGCGTCTACTACCCACTGATAGGCGGCGTTCATGTCAACAGAAAATCTGACGGGTATTGCCCGTATTCGCGGCACCGGTAACCGGCGGAATATATCCTGGCGGAGCTATAATCACACCAATACCTGTGCCGTAATATTGGCCTGGGACGCAGATTGTGCTCGAAAATGCCTCGCACTCGGTTGCATTGAAAGCCTCGCCAGGGAGACCAACTCCTATAGGAACTGGTGGAAGTGGCCATGGGTTTATCCGCCAAAGCTGCGCAGTTGTAGTAATTGACGGGACTGGAAATGACGTGGTTGTAACTACCTTAACATTTATTGTGCCGGGAACATGGCTTGAGTTGCGTGGATCGTCAACCCTGACAAAACCCTCTATAGGGGGCAATCCGACGCGTCGAAAACGCAGGTCAGCGTCACCCAGACATCGCTACAGAGCCCAGCCGGCGCCGATCTATCTCGGCGGAGCAACCGCACCCGCGTCGAGGCGAATCAGCCTGTGACGCAACGCAAGTCCCTCCACAGCGGGCAGTTATTATCACAGCCATATTCGATTTCGCTGAATCTGTCGGACCCGTCGTGCACAATGACGAGGTGAGCGCAGCCTGATGCTCACCCGGAAGTTCCACGGAACTCGGGACATCCTCGCCGGTGCTGTCAGACCGGAGGTCACCGATGTGAAAGGTGCTGCAGCCGTGCTGATGTCGCCGACCAGCCCATTGCAGGCCGGGGCCGCATTCATCATGGGCGCCCAGCCCGCACCGAGGAACATCCTCTGCCTCTCCATTGCAGAGGTACCCGAGGCTACCCCAGTTGCTTGAGCAGTTGAGCGATGTTGAGCAGGCCGATGAAGCCGGTGCCCGTGTTGAGCACCCCGGAGCCGAAGCCGCTGACGACGCCAGGGTCTGTGAAGAAGGGCAGGTGGGCAACCGACACACCAGCGTTGAACAAGCCAGAAAGATTCCCGTTTTGAGCCGATCCGCCGCTGGCGCTATTGAAGAAGCCCGAGATATTGCCGTTCACCCCTCCGCCGGAGCCGGAGTTGTTGAAGCCTGAGACGTTGGTACCGGTGTTGCCGAAGCCCGATGTCGTGGCGCTGACATCGGTGGTGGAGCCGACGGTGGTGTTGAAGTTCCCGGAGTTCCAGGCACCCGTGTTGACACTGCCTGAATTGCCGAAGCCGGTGTTGAATTGTCCGGAATTGCCGAAGCCGGTGTTTACTACTCCCGAATTCCCGAACCCGGTAGAGTAGGCGCCCGAGTTGCCGATGCCGGTGTCCAAAAAGCCCGAGTTGCCGAAGCCGAATGATGCTCGGCCGGAGTTGCCGGCGCCGAGGTGGCCGAAGCCGGAGTTGCCGATGCCGATGCTCTGGATGTCGCCCAGGGTGGCAGCAGTGAGGTTGCGGCCCGAGTTGAAGATGCCGACGTTGCCGTCCCCTGAGTTGAAGAATCCGATGTTGTTGGTGCCGGAGTTGAAGAGCCCGATGTTGCCGTTGCCCGAGTTCAGCAGCCCGGCCAGGTTGATGCCCACCTGGTTGTTGCCGGTCAGCCCGATCCCGAGGTTGTTGTTGCCGGTGTTACCGAAGCCGATGTTGTTGGTGCCGGTGTTGCCCGCTCCGATGTTTCCGATGCCGGTGTTGCCGCCGCCCTGATTGAAGCTACCGGAGTTGCCCAGCCCGAAGTTGCTGTTGGCGAGGCCGGGGACAGGGCCTGCGCCGTTGCCGAAGCCGACGTTGTTGTTTCCGAAGTTGCCCGCACCGAAGTTGCCCGCACCGAAGTTGCCCAAACCGACGTTGCCTCGCACGCCGGTGGTGCGGGGGCTCCTGTTCCCGAAGCCGATGTTGCCGTTGCCGCGGTTACCGCTACCGAAGTTGCCGCTGCCCTTGTTGCCGTTGCCGACGTTGCCCGCACCGGTGCCGCTGTTATTGCCGCTACCGATGTTGCCACCGCCCTTGTTGCCTACACCGATGTTGGGGTCGGTAGGGGCGGCCGTAGCGGCCCCGGAAGGTGCGCCGCCCAAGAGTTGCCCGATGCCCGGCAGGTGCTGCAGTGTCTGCTGCCAGGACGACAATTGCGCGGCCACCGCTGAGGCTCCACCGTGATAGCCGACCAACGCGGCGACATCGGTGGCCCAGAACTCCTCATAGGCCGCCTCGGCGGCGGCGATGAAGGGCGCGTTGAAGCCGAAGATGTTGGTGCGCACGGCCTGCACGAAGGCTTGCCGATTGGCCGCGATGATTTCGGGGTGAACGGTGGCGGCCTTGGCCGCCTCGAATATGCTGGCCACCGTTCGTGCGCCAGATGACGTAGTGGTGGCGCGCAGGGAAGCGGCCCGCAGGAATTCGGCGTACGGACGCGCCGCCCTGGCCATGGCCTGGGAAGCCGGACCCTGCCAGGCTTGCCCGGCCAGGTTCGAGGTCACCGAGGAAAACGAGTCCGCGGCCGTACCCAATTCATCGGCAAGACCCGACCAGGCCGCTGAGGCCTCGAGCAGGGGCGCTGACCCAGCGCCGAGGTACATCCGCAGAGAGTTGATCTCTGGAGGAAGAACCGAAAAGTTCACCGCGCTGACCTCCAGTAACCCCGTCTTGTGTGACGGCGCCCTACCCGACTTGACAGACGATATGACGCCGCTGTTAGACCACGTGTCGTTTTCAAAAATTGTGAGAATTCTTTGCAGAGGAGGTTTCCGCGACGCCACGTGCTAAGCACCCGCCATCTTGAGTGAGACGCCCCTTGCAATCTGACGACCGTCAGATTGAATGCGATCTCCGCCAGATGTGCCGAGACGGGACAACCACAAGCAGACGTATTCGCATTACATGCGAATAACCAACTTACTACTGGTAGCACGCCATATTCGATTCCGCCGTATTCCTGCGTTGTGGTGTCGGTCGGGGGCCACGTGGGAACGGTTGGTGACCACATAGTTGACCTTCCAGTACGGCGGCACGCATAGGGCCCGCCGAGGTTGAGGTCCAGGGGAGTCGATTGTTTGCTAGCGGAGCGACAGTCCTTGCACCTCGATCAACGGGAAGTTGATCTGGTCCGCCGCACATTGGACTTCCGAACACGTTCCGAATATCATGTCGATATGACCACAGCAGCCCTCCGCGCCACCACGCGCCGCTCCTCGGACCTGAGCAAGCACTCCGCAGAGGTGTTCGCCGAGGCGGAGGACCACCCAGTCACGGTGACTCGTCGTGACGGCGAGGCGCTCGTGCTCATGTCGCAGCGCGAGGCGGAAAGCCGCAACCGCATGCTCCAATTCGCCGCGCAGCTCATCGGCGTGGCGGTGGACGACAACGGTCCGCTCGCCGAGCGGATGTCCAGAGCCTTTCCGTGGATGCTCGCACTGTCACCCGACGACCGGGCCACCTGCGCCCAGGACCTCGTCGAAGCCGCACGGGCGTCGTTCTCCACTGACCAGCCTCATCTCGTGCTCGCGGAACTGACCTCGTGGAAGGAGACCGCGACCGCCATCGCCGCCGGCCTCAACCGGGGCGAGCCGGAGTGGTTGGACGATGACGACGCCGTCGTAGAGCGGCCGTAGCCGTGGCCGCCAAGCGCGGCGAATTGGTCCCTCGTCCCGCAGGGATTAGCTGCTGTATAAGCCACTCCGCAATGCAGCTCTAATAGTCCGACCGGGCCGGAGCCCATCGAGATGACAATTCGTGGCATGCCGCCCAAACATCTTGGGTGGACAGGCAGATAATCGAATACGACGTAGTTAACTTGACATAATGTCGCTTATCGGCAAATGACTGTTGCGAGTTGCATTAGCGGGCGGTTAGAGGTCCAGCACACGACGAAGCCCGCGGTCGACCTCGTGCATCAGGCTGGGCGGTACATCCCCAACTCGATCGGTGAGGTCAGTCTTGTTCAGCGTGACAAGCGCCGTGACGTTGACAACCGAATCGCGTGGGAGCCCTGTTGCGGTTGCGGGCAAGAACACGTTGCCAGGCATCGTCGCCAGCGTGGTGTTTGAGGTAATTACCGCGGCGAGCACAGTCGCAAGGCGACTGGCGTTGTACGGATCGGATTGGACTACCAGCACCGGGCGGCGCTTGGCGGGGCGGCTTCCGGACGGCGGTCCAAGGTCAGCCCAGTAGATATCAGCGCGGTTCATCACCACTCATCGTCCACGGCGTCCAACACGCGACGCCCGATGGCAACGGCGGCGGTCTCCGCCTCGTCGGTGCCATGGAGGCGCCCTAGAGCACTGTCGATCTGTCCAGTCAGCGATTGGGCGTCCAACTCGTCCAGGTAGCGCTGCACAGCTCGGGTAAAGAACTCGGATCGACTCATGCCAAGGTCCCTCGCACGCTGGGAGACACGATCGAACGTCTCATCAGGGAGAGAGATAGCTGTTTTCATACAGGTAGTATAACCCGGTATAACCCGAGCGGGCTGACGTGGGGCGGTCGCTACGACCGCCCAGCTCGGGCAACTCGCACCTCTGAAGCACCCGCTACATTGCCGTCCCGGCGCAGGCCGGCAATACGTCACTGTGACGAATTACATTGGGCCCGTGGGGCTTTCCAGCTACTGCGTTGACCGCGCCACCCGCGGTCGGAAAGTCATCGATTTACCGTCGTGATGCGCTGGCGGTATGGTGTGCCTCGATCGTCCCATCTGACCTCATAAGCGCGAGCGGATTCCCATCAAGATTCTGTACGCCACGCCCACCGAATTGGAAGTCCGGTTTTCCGGGTGTTCCAGAAAGTGTCCGATGTGCGTCCTGAGCCGCGGCCGCATCTCCCCAACCCGTCACCTCCTTGTCCGGGGCGCGCAACCCCACTTCCGCCAATACGTCACTGTGACGTATTGTCTTGTCGCACAAGGGCTTTGATCGAACCACAGAGACTATTCAGTCACCATCCGCGCTGGCGCGCACGCGTCGCGATGACGTCGCGATGATGCCTGGCGCCTCGGCTGCGGTAAATGATGTACGGCCGGAAGAGGTATCCGACGGGTGCGCTGAACGCGTGCACTAGGCGGGTGAAGGGCCACAACGCGAACAGCGCGAGACCGATGAGCACGTGTAGTTGGTAGTACAACGGCGCCTCGGCCATCAGGTCGCCGCGGGGCTGCAACATCCAGATCGAGCGGAACCAAACCGATATCGATTCGCGGTAGTTGTACGCCTGACCGAACACACCGGAGCCCAAAGCTGTGGCGTATAGGCCCGCACCGATCGCCGCCACCAGCACGACGTACATCACCTTGTCGTTGGCTGTCGTCGCCGTGAACACCGGGCCGGTGGTACGTCGCCGGGCGATCAGCAATGCCGCGCCGACGAGCGTTGCTATTCCGGCGATGGTGCCCAGCGCGATGGCCTGCAGGTGATAGGTGTGTTCGCTCATGCCGACCGCGCGGGTCCATGACTCGGGAATCACTAGACCGATCACATGCCCGGCCACTACCACGAGGATGCCGAAGTGGAACAGCGGACTGGCGATGCGCAGCAACCGGACCTCGTAAAGCTGGGAGGATCGCGTGGTCCAGCCGAACTTGTCGTAGCGGTAACGCCACACGCTGCCAACTACGGCGATCGCGAGGGTCAAATAGGGCGCGACGTCCCAAAAGATTTCACCGAGCACTCCGGCGGGCTCCTTCCGGGCGTCTGGGCGGCACGGTCAACGTGAATGGCTGCAAGCCAACGGCTTCCATGGGCGGACCAGCCTCGGCGAGCCGACGGGCCCGTCGCGCCTCGGTATCGGTCGTGGCCGGCAGTGTGGTCAGCACGGCGGCGACGGCGTGCTGATATGGCGAGTCGGCGTCGACGAGCGCTTGATGCAGGACGTCGATGGCCAGTCGGTGCTCGATCAGCAACCGCCGTCCAGCACTGGGGTCTACGCTCGCGGCGAACTCGAGCACGACGGGCAGGTAGTCGGGCGCCTCGTCGTTGGGCGGTGCGACGCCGGCCTCGCGATAGGCAGCCGTGAATTGCAGCATCGCGGTGCCGCGGTTGCGGGTGTCGCCCGCAGTCCAATAGGTCAGGTACATCGTGGTGCGACGATGCAGGTCGAACGTGTCGACGTAATCGGTGGCCTGTGTGATCGGACCGGCGCAACCTAACGCCCGTGCTGTGCGCCGAAGACGTTCCGCCTGGGCACCTTTGATGTGGACTAACAACCCTTCGGCGTCGGCGAGACGCTTGGGGTCGGGATACCCGAGCAGCAGCGACGCGCACTGCCACACCAACCTGTCCTGCATCGCGGGTTTCCTCATTGCTGCGAACCCTCACCCGGGAACATGCCCACCGGTACGCCACGGCCGTCCCAGTTGAGCAGGTTGACCCGCGACGGCCGTGCGGCGTTGGCGGCCATACCCTCAGTCGTCTGCCGGTGCCGCAATGCGTGGAAGGTCTCGACCGCGACCGGCACCGGTCCCCCACTAGCCTCTCCGAACGGCCCTGATTCGTACATCCCCGGCCCGCCGTCGAACGACAGAGCGCAGCCGGGCTCCTCGACGCTCTCCCCCTCCACCGGGTATGCGGTTGGAATGACGTAGCGCTCTTCGTATTTGGCGAGCGCCAGCAGGCGGTACATCTCGTAGATCTGTTCCTCGGTCATCCCCACCGATTGCGGGATGTGCGGCTGGGTCTGGCGGCCGAGGCTGATGTCGCGCATGTAGGAGCGCATCGCGGCCAGCCGCCGCAACACCGACTCGACGACGGCAGTATCGCCGGCGGTGAACAGCCCAGCCAGATACTCGATTGGAATGCGCAGCGCCTCAATCGCTCCGAACAGGTTTCCCAGCTCCTCGCCGTCGTGCCCGTCGCGACTGATCGCGTCGACCACCGGTGACAGCGGCGGGATGTACCACACCATGGGCATCGTGCGGAACTCCGGATGCAGCGGCAGCGCCACCCGATACGTGTTGATCAGCGCGTACACCGGTGAACGCTGCGCGGCCTCGATCCATTCGTCGGAGATACCTTCGGACCGGGCGGCGGCGATGACGTGAGGATCGTTGGGGTCCAGCAAAATTCGTCGCTGTGCCTCGTACAGCTCCTGGTCGTTTTCCACCGAGGCAGCCGCCGATACGGCGTCAACGTCATAGAGGACCAGACCGAGGTAGCGCAGCCGGCCCACGCACGTTTCCGAGCAGACCGTTGGCAGCCCCACCTCGAGTCGCGGGTAACACAGCGTGCACTTTTCGGCCTTGCCGGTCTTGTGGTTGAAGTACACCTTCTTGTAGGGACAGCCCGATACGCACATCCGCCAGCCCCGGCACCGGTCCTGGTCGACCAGCACGATCCCGTCCTCGGTGCGTTTGTACATCGCCCCGGAAGGACAGGACGCCACGCAAGACGGGTTGAGGCAGTGCTCGCAGATCCGGGGCAGGTAAAACATGAATGTCTGCTCGAGCTGCAACTTGACCTGTGCGCTAACGTTTTTCAGCACCGGGTCGTCGGGCAGGATCTCAGCCGAGCCGGCGAGGTTGTCGTCCCAATTGGCCGACCAGGACACCTTCATCGGCTTGCCGCTGATCAGGCTGCGCGGCGGCGCGACCGGCATTTGCTCCCCCAAAGGAGCGTTGATGAGGTTTTCGTAGTCGTACGTCCACGGCTCGTAATAGTCGGTGATGGCCGGCATCTTCGGATTGGCGAAGATGCGCAGCAGCTTGGCGACGCGCCCGCCGTCGCGCAGCCGCAGCCGGCCGCGCCGGTCGCGCTTCCAGCCGCCGCGCCAGCGGTCCTGGTCTTCGTAGGTACGCGGATACCCTTGTCCCGGACGGGTTTCGACGTTGTTGAACCAGACGTACTCGGTTCCTGGCCGGTTTGTCCAGGCCTGCTTGCAGGTGACCGAACAGGTGTGGCAGCCGATGCATTTGTCGAGGTTCATCACCATCGCCATCTGTGCCATGACTTTCATCAGTACTGCACCTCCTGCGACCGGCGACGCACGACGGTGATTTCATCACGTTGGTTGCCGGTTGGGCCAAGGTAGTTGAACGCGAACGACGTCTGCGCATAACCGCCGGCCAGGTGACTGGGCTTGATGAGTAGCCGCGTCAGCGAATTGTGGATCCCGCCACGGTTACCCGTCGTCTCTGACAGCGGGGTGTCAATGGTGCGTTCCTGAGCGTGGTAAACGTAGACGACGCCGTCGGGCATCCGGTGGGTCACGATGGCCCGGCACACCAAGACACCGTTCCGGTTGACGGCCTCTACCCAATCATTGTCGGACACACCGATTTTCGCGGCATCGGGCAGACTCATCCACATGGTGGGCCCGCCCCGCGACAGCGACAGCATCAACAGGTTGTCTTGGTATTCGGAGTGAATCGACCATTTGGAGTGGGGAGTCAGATAGCGCACGGTCAGTGCGACCCCGTCGTCGACGTGCTGATCGCCGAACAGCCGCGACATGTCCAGCGGCGGCCGATAGACGGGCAGTTGTTCGCCCAGTTCCTCGAGCCAATCGTGGTCGAGGTAGAAGTGCATCCGCCCGGTCAACGTGTGAAATGGCTTGAGCTCCTCGATGTTCACGGTGAATGGCGCATACCGGCGCCCACCGGTTTCGCTGCCCGACCACTCCGGGCTGGTGATCACCGGCATCGGACGAGCCTGGGTATCGGCGTAGGTGATTCGGCGTTCCTCACTGCCTTCGGCCAAGTGCACCAGCGACCGCCCGGTGCGCTCCTCCAGTTCGCGGAATCCCTCGACCGCGAGCCTGCCGTTAGTCGTACCCGACAGAGCCAGGATGACGTCGGCCATATGCGCCGCCGTCGTGATCGCCGGCCGGCCTTCGGCCGCACCGGAATCCATTACACCGAACCGGGCGGCCAGCTCGTCGACTTCTTTGGTGGGATGCGTGGTCAGCCCCTTGGTGGTCAGTCCCAGCGTGTCCACCAGGGGGCCCAGCGCGGCCCACTTGTCGGCGATCGCGGTGTAGTCGCGCTCCACCACAACCACCGGGCCCATCGTCTTACCCGGCACCGGGACCTCCCCGGCCGACCGCCAATCATGTTGGGTTCCCGAGGGATAGGCCATCGCAGCCGGGGTGTCGTGTTGCAGTGCGCCGAGGACGACGTCAGTGCGGGTACCCAGATGGTCACGTGCCAGCGCCGAAAACGATCGAGCGATCGCGCCGAATGCCTCGTAGTCCGAACGTGTCTCCCACGGCGGGTCGATCGCCGGGCTGAACGCGTGCACGAACGGGTGCATGTCGGTGCTGGACAGGTCGGCCTTTTCGTACCAGGTGGCCGCCGGCAGCACGACATCTGAGAGCAGGGTGGTCGACGTCATCCGGAAGTCGATCGACATCAGCAGATCGAGTTTGCCCTCCGGTATGTCAGCACCGCAGGCGATGTCGTTGGGCCACAACGCTTTCGGAGCGGGCTCGGCTTGGAGGTTGGCCGTGGTACCGAGTAGGTGACGCAGGAAGTATTCGTTGCCCTTGCTCGACGAGCCCATCAGGTTGGCCCGCCATACGTTGAGCACCCGCGGCCAGTTCGCCGGGTTGTCCGGGTCGGTGACGGCAAGCCGCAGTTCCCCCGACGCGAGTTGGTCGGCGACATAGCCGCCGATGTCTTGGCCCGCCGCGCGTGCTTGGTCGGCAACATCCAGGCTGGAGCGATCGAACTGCGGGTAGAACGGCGTCCAGCCCATGGCGACCGCCGACGCCATCACGTCCATCGTGTGTTTCCCGGTGAACCGGCCGCGGCCGACCGGGCTGGCCAACGCGTCGGCACGATAGCCGTCATACCGCCACTGGTCGGTGTGGACGTACCAGTACGACGTGCCGGCCATCTGCCGCGGCGGGCGCGACCAGTCGGTGGCCATCGCCATCGTCGCCCAGCCCGTCACCGGCCGGCACTTCTCCTGACCGACATAATGCGCCCAGCCGCCACCGTTGCGGCCCATCGATCCGGTGAGCAGCAGCAGCGACAATACGGCACGGTAGGTCGCGTCGCCGTGGAACCATTGGCAGATTCCTGCGCCCATGATGATCATCGACCGGCCACCCGATTCCTCCGCGTTGCGGGCGAATTCGCGTGCAACCCGAATCGCCTGCGCTGCCGACACCCCCGTGATGGCCTCTTGCCAGGCCGGCGTGTAGGGAGTCGCCGCGTCGTCGTAACCGGATGGCCACTCGCCGGGCAGTCCCGGTCGAGCCACCCCGTACTGGGCAAGCATCAGGTCGAACACGGTGCACACCAGGTGTTCACCCACCTGCCGCACCGGCACCCCGCGACTCAGCGTCGTGCCGTGCCCGTCGGTCGTGGCGAAACACGGCAGTTCGATGACGGCGGTCTCGCTGCTGTCGTGGTGGGCGACCGTGAGCGCTGGCACCAAATCGCCCAGATCCAGATTCCACTTGCCTACGCCGTCAGCGCCGAACCGGAAGCCCAGGGAGCCGTGCGGCACCGCCACCGTGTCGGTGGCACCGTCCAGCAGTGCGGGTTTGAACGCAGAGTTCTCTACGGCTCCCGCGTCGGTACCGAGATCGGCGGCGGTGAGGAACTTTCCGGGCACCAAGGTATCGCCGCGGCGCTCGAGTTTCACCAGGAAGGGCAGGTCGGTGTACTGGCGTACGTAGTCGACGAAGAACGGAACCCGTTTGTGCACAAAGCATTCCGACAGGATCACGTGACCCATCGCCATCGCCAGTGAACCGTCGGTGCCTGCCGCGCACGGCATCCACTCGTCGGCGAATTTGGTGTTGTCAGCATAGTCAGGGCTGACCGTGACGACCTTGGTGCCGCGATAGCGCACCTCGGCCATCCAATGCGCATCGGGGGTGCGGGTAACCGGAACGTTGGAGCCCCACATCACCAAATAGTTTGCGTCCCACCAGTCTCCGGACTCCGGGACGTCGGTTTGATCCCCGAACACCTGCGGCGAGGCCACCGGCAGGTCGGCGTACCAATCGTAGAATGACGTCATCACGCCGCCGATCAGCTCGACGAATCGCGATCCGGCCGCGTGGCTGACCATCGACATCGCGGGTATCGGCGAGAAACCCGCTACCCGGTCCGGGCCGTACGTCTTGATCGTGTGCACATGTGCGGCCGCGATCATCTCGGACGCTTCGGTCCACGTCACACGCACCAATCCACCCTTGCCGCGGGCATTCTGGTAGCGGCGCCGCCGCTGCGGATCGGCCTGGATATCGGCCCATGCCAGCACCGGATCGCCCAACCGTGCCTTGGCTTCTCGATACATTTCGACCAATACGCCACGCGCGTACGGGTGGCGCACCCGGGTCGGCGAGTAGGTGTACCAAGAGAACGCCGCACCGCGCGGGCAACCGCGCGGTTCATATTCGGGGCGGTCCGGGCCGACCGAGGGATAGTCGGTTTCCTGGGTCTCCCAGGTGATGATGCCGTCCTTGACATAGATCTTCCACGAGCACGATCCGGTGCAGTTGACCCCATGCGTGGAGCGGACGACCTTGTCGTGACTCCAGCGGTCGCGGTAGAACACATCGCCCTCGCGGCCACCCTGGCGTGTCACCGTCCGCAGATCGTCGGAGAACTCGCCCGGTGTGAAGAAGCGGCCGCTGAGCTCGAGCAGCTCCTCGAGAACTCCACCAGTGCGGGGCCTCATGCGGGCGCCTTGTCCGGCTCACCCACGCGCTCATGAGATTTCAGCCGCAGGGCTGTGTAGCCGAACGCCAGCACCGCGGTGATCACCAACAGCAGCAGCCCGATCGTGTAGTTGTTGTGTACCGGATCGTAGGTGGCACCCATTACCAGCGGCGGGAAGTAGCCGCCCAATCCTCCCGCGGCAGCGACTATTCCGGTGACCGAGCCTACCGATGACGCTGGTGCCCGACGGGCCACCCAGGCGAACACTCCGCCGGTACCGATGCCCAAGAACACTGCCAGCGTGATGAACGTGACCGCCGACCATTTGTCCGGCGGCGGTTGAAACACCGCGACCAGCGCCATCACCGCCACGCCGGCCAACGAGGCCAGCACAACGTATTTGGGGGCGATGCGGTCGGCCAGCGCCCCACCCACCGGGCGGGCCAGCACCGCGGCTAACGCGAACCCCGCGGTGCGCGCTCCGGCATCGACCGGGGAGAACCCGTAGATGGTTTTGATGTAGGTGGGCAGATAGGTGCTGAACGCGACGAATCCACCGAACACCACCGCGTAGAGCAACGCCATCTCCCAGGTGACCCGCAGCCGCGCGGCGGCCTTGAGTTTTGGCAGTACCGGATCGGTGTTAGGCACGAAATATGGAGCGTTGCGCAGCACCGCGATACCCACCAACGCGGTCAGTGCCAACAACACCGCAATGATGACGTGGGTGGTGAACAGCCCGAACCAGCGCACGAAGCGCGGCGTGAAAAACGCCGACACCGCCGTGCCGACCATGCCCATCCCGAACACGCCCGTGGCGAAACCACGACGAGCCGGCTCATACCAGTTGTTGGCGAACGGGATGCCGACCGCAAATATGGTGCCCGGCAGACCGAGGAGAAATCCGAACACCAGCAGCAGTGGAAACGACTTCGCCGCCGCGGCCGCTCCTACACCGAGGACCGGACCGATCGCCACCAACGACACCGCGATCAGCATGACCCGCCCACCGAAGCGGTCCGTCAGCGGTCCGGTAACGATGCGGCCCAGCGACCCCACCAGAATCGGCGTGGCAACCAGCAACGATGCCGCGGCACTGCTCAGGTGCATCTCCTTGGCGTAGGTGGTCGACATTGGTCCGATCGCATTCCACGCCCAAAAGCACACCATCGACACCCACGTGGCCAACACCAGATTCACTCGCTGCGGCGCGGCTACTGACCGGTCCACAATGTTCACCGGCTCAGATAATCACGCCGCGCCGTCGCAGGCGCGAACTCCGGGAAAAACCTTGCCGAGCCTAGCCCGTTGAGCGTTCTTCTTCGACATGACGCTATGTAAACATCGGCAACCCGGTTCCAGTGAGGGGCCAAGTACCTGCCGTGTGAGGCCGAATGTCACTGAAGGGTCGGGGTCTGCAGGCTGGCGGCGGTCAGCACGTAGCCCGCGTCCGTGGCGGTCGGGTCGATCAGTCGGCATTCGGGCTGCCGCGTTCACTACCCGCTCGGCACCGCTGCGCGATTTCGGTGAGACGACTTGCCTCTCAGGCCTTTTCGATCTGCCCGGGGTGCTGCCCGGGACGTTGCGGCAGAACAACGATCAGCACGACGATTATCGCAGCGATAACCGCTGAGGCCAGCGGACGACTCAACGCTAGGCCGCCCTCGGCCACCGGCTTGTCAACGAAATCACCAACCGTCGCGCCCAGTGGCCGGGTCAGAATGAATGCGACCCAGAACAAGACGACACGTGAGATACCGGTCCAGAAATAGAGGGCCACGACCACGACAAGGGCCGCGGTGAAGACCAAAGCGCCACGTTCGTAACCAAATCCGCGAGTGTCGGCGAGCCAGTCCCCCAGCGCAGTGCCCAGCGTTTGGGAAAACGTGATGGTCGCCCAGTAGAACGCCTCTACCTTCGGCGTCGAAACGCTGCTGACCGAGACGGTTCCCTGCGACCAACGCCAACACGCCAAGGTCGTCAAGAGGCAAGCAAGAAGCAGTAGTGATCCGCCCGTGTAGCCGATCCCCAGCGACCGATCGGCGAAATCGGCCAGGGTGGTGCCGAACGTCGTCGATGCCACGATCGTCGCCCAGTACAGACTCGCATGGAAATGCTTCGCGTAGATCTGCGCGGCCACTAGCACCACCAGCGCGGCACCGAATAGCGCTACCCCGGCCACATAACCCCAATTCAGGGTCATGGTGACGGTGTCGCCGCCCGTCTCCCCCAATGTCGTCGCCAAGATCTTGATCACCCAAAAGCCCAGAGTGACCGCGGGCACCTTGGTGAGCGCCTGGCTCCTGGCATCGCTCATGCGGTGTTCGGGCGAGAAAAGGTCGTCACGCTATCACACGGTATAGCTCTGCGGAACCTATCTGAGAATGTATTGAATAACCCATCGGATCGGATATGAATATGTATCGTGTGTGACACGACGCTTCAGACTACGGCCGTATCGGGCTATATCGGGTTAGAAAGGTAGTGGCTGATGAACTTCCTGGTGCTGCCACCAGAAATCAATTCCCTGCGGATGTTTTCCGGCGCCGGCTCGGCTCCGATGTTGGAGGCCGCGGCCGCCTGGAACGCGTTGGCCTCCGAACTCGATTCGGCGGCGGAGTCGTTCACCTCGACGACCTCCGGGTTGGCCGGCCAGGCATGGCAGGGTGCCGCGTCTCAGGCGATGCTGGCTGCGGCCGCGCCGTATGCCGGCTGGCTGAGCAACGCAGCAACGCAAGCGTCCGGTACGTCCGCTCAGGCTCAGGCCGTCGCCGGTGCTTTCGAATCCGCACTGGCGGCCACGGTGCACCCCGGGCTGATAGCGGCCAATCGTTCCAACTTCGTGTCCCTGGTGCTGTCGAATCTGTTCGGACAGAACGCCCCCGCGATCGCGGCCGCCGAAAGCATCTACGAAGAGATGTGGGCCCAGGACGTGGCCGCGATGGTCGGCTACCACGCCGGAGCCTCGGCCGCGGCCGCACAGTTACTTGCGCCGGCCCAGGCGTTCGGCAACACGATGTCCGGGCTGGTGTCGTCCGCCGCGGGTGAGTTGCCCAACTACGGCTACGGCAACGTCGGCCAGGGCAACGTGGGCTTCTTCAATAACGGCACGCTGAACTTCGGCATCAACAACATCAGCCCCAACTTCACCCCCACCGACCCGATCACCCTGTTCGGTGGCGTGGGCATCGCCAACAATGGCGTCTTCAACGTCGGCGGATGGAATACCGGCAGCGTCAACATCGGCTTCGGCAACACCAGTCCGCACTTCACCCCCACCAACCCCATCACCCAATTCGGCAGCCTGGGCCTGCTCAACAACGGCATCAACAACGTCGGCATCGCCAACGTCGGATCCAACAACAGTGGCCTACCCCTGGGCCCCTTGGCACTATTGGGCGTAGGCAACCACGGCACCTTCAACCAGGGCTTCTTCAACGTCGGCAACCACAACCTGGGCGCCTTCCTCACCGGCGACAACCTGATCGGCGTCGGGCCCTTCCACATCAACAGCAGCGCCCTGTCCGGACTGCTGCCCGGCGCCGGCGAGTTGCCCAACTACGGCTACGGCAACGTCGGCCAGGGCAACATCGGGTTCTTCAACGACGGCACGCTGAACTTCGGCATCTCCAATACCAGCCCCAACTTCACCCCCACCGACCCGATCACCCTGTTCGGCGGCGTGGGCATCGCCAACAACGGTCTCGAAAACGTCGGCGGATGGAACAGCGGCAGCGTCAACATCGGCTTCGGCAACACCAGCCCGCACTTCACCCCCACCAACCCCATCACCCAATTCGGCAGCCTGGGCCTGCTCAACAACGGCATCAACAACGTCGGCATCGCCAACGTCGGATCCAACAACAGCGGCCTACCCCTGGGCCCCTTGGCACTATTGGGCGCAGGCAACCACGGCACCTTCAACCAGGGCTTCTTCAACGTCGGCAACCACAACCTGGGCGCCTTCCTCACCGGCGACAACCTGATCGGCATCGGACCCTTCCACATCACCAGGTAGGCGCCTCAACCTGGGGGCGGCGACCCTCATGGAGCCGAAGTGGTTCGGCCGTATCCGATGTGGCAATGTATCGGCTACGTCGCGAAATCGGAGGTGAAGTACTGATGCCGGCTACGACCACCACCGACAAGCCCGTGCGGGTCACCAAGCGCCGAGCCGAAACCCGCGCCCGGCTCATCGACGCCGCGTTTCGAGTGTTCGCCGACAAGGGATACGGCCATGTGACCATCGAGGACGTGTGCGAGGCCGCCGGCTACACCCGCGGCGCGTTCTATTCCCAATTCGACACCCTCGAGGAACTGTTCTTTCTGCTCTACGACCAGTGGGCCCAGCGCACGGCCGACCAGGTTCGCGCCGCTATGCAGGGCAGTGAACCCGTCGCCGACGTGCCGGAAGCGGTCGAACGCATCGTGGACACCCTGCTGTTCGAACGCGATTGGCTGCTCATAAAGATCGATTTTCTGCTTCATGCGGCCCGCAACCCCGACCTCGCCCACCGCTGGGAAGTGCACCGCGCTCAATTGCGCAAGGTCATCGAAGAACGGCTGATTGCCAGCGGCCTCGAGTTTCACCCGTCCCTCAAAACCGTCACCCTCACCGCCCGCGCCATCGTTGCCGCATACGACGGCGTCAGCATCCAGCTACTGCTCGACAGCGACCAGGCCGCCGCACGCGCCTGGCTTACTCAGCTACTCAACGTGATACTCAGCCGCTGAGCCAGCAGGCCTCAGTTGCTCAAAACCAAGCGCCAGGTACCCGCGGATGTGCGGTCTGGAACGCACCAATAGTTAGTCCAGCCACCATCTGTCGTGGCCTGAACGCCGGGGCCCGCGGCCATACATGCGGCGTGACTGGGGTAAGTGCCCTCGGTCTGAATCGTGGCGGCGTTGGCATTACCCACTCCGGCAGTCATCAGGCCCGCGAAAGCGACGAGACCTGCAGCCGCGACCATTCCTGCGCGGGGCCGGCTTGCTGCGATTTTCATTGTTCCCATTCTGGTTCTCCTTGTTCTGTATTGCGGCTCGCACAACACCGAACGAGCGGCTAAAGGCGCGATGTAGTCAGATGACTACATCGGATTTCCACAACTGTAGTCACTTGACTACAGTTGCGCAAGCGCTTTGCCGACAAAGGCGACGAGTAGCGACGGGAACGCAGATAGGACTTATAAGAAATGGTTGCGTAATGCAATAGTTTTTATGCATACTTGTTGCGCACCGAGTAGCTCACTCGAACCCCGCAGAAATCAAAGGCGCATATTGATGCGGTTATATTGCCGCACCGCGCCATAAATTAAGGGAGACAATGGATTTCGGAGAGTCCGGTCAATGACATTAACTCGGTTGCAGCAAGCCCTGGCGGCGACGCCCACCCGCATCGTGGCATGCAGCGGCGGCGTGGACAGTCTGCTCTTGGCTACCGTCGCCCACGGGGCGGCGCCGCACACCACCGTGGTGGCCCATGCCGTCACGCCGGCCGTTCCCGCGGCGGCCACAGCGCGGGTGATCGCGCAGGCCGAGGCCGGGAACTGGACGCTTGAGTTGGTCCGTTCCACGGAGTTCGACGACGAGCGCTATCTCGCCAATCCGCGCAACCGCTGCTACTTCTGCAAAAGCCACCTGTACGCCGCGATAGGCGAATTGCCAAGCCGTGCCGGCGCAACAATGTTGAGCGGCGCCAACATTGACGATCTCGGCGAGTACCGGCCCGGTCTGATCGCCGCCGAGGAGAACGACGTCCGACACCCCTACATCGAAGCGGGTCTGGGCAAGGAAGACATCCGGTCCATCGCCCGGGAGCTGGGGCTGGACTTCGCGGAGCTGCCGGCATCGCCATGTCTGGCCAGCCGCCTGTACACGGACACCGCAGTAACGCCGTCGCGGCTTCGATCGATAGAAATCGGTGAAGACCTGTTGAAGATGCTGACGGGAATCGAGGTCGTCCGGTGCCGGCTGCGCGAGGAGGTCGTGTTGATTGAGGTCACCGCGGAAGACCACGCACTGGTCACCGATGAGATCATCGACCGGGTGGCCGCGGCCATGCGGAAAGTGGAACCATCGCTGGACCGAGTCATCTTGGACGACAAGCCATATCGTCCCGGTCGCGCACTGAAGTTGCTGGCGTGACCCTACGCTACGACTACGCCCGGCTTGCGCGCGTCGGGATGCCGGAGGCAACGTTCTGTCTGAACAAGACGACGCGGCAGCTGCGCGCCATCGTGACCGAGTTGGTCGAGCGGCCCGACAACCCGGTTCTGTTCACCCGAATGAGCGACGCCCAGTACCAAGATGTTCGGGACCTAGCCGGGCCCTCGATGGAATACGACGCGGAGTCGGCAACCGCGATCATGCATGGTTGCCTGGCGGCGCGAGAGGGCAAGGTGGCTGTTGTCACCGCCGGCACGTCGGACCTCACCGTCGCAACGGAGGCCTGTCGGACACTTGAGTTCCTCGGTTTCACGGCTAATCTCATCGCCGACGTCGGTGTTGCCGGTCTCTGGCGCCTGCTGGAAAGAGTCGATGAGATCACCGCCTACGACGTCGTGATCGTGGTGGCCGGGATGGACGCCGCGCTCGCCTCGGTCATGGGCGGGCTCACCGGCCAGCCCATTATCGCCGTACCTACCTCGACCGGTTACGGCGTGACCGCCGACGGGGAATCCGCGCTTCACTCGATGCTGACCAGCTGCGCGCAGGGCATCGCCGTCACCAACATCGACAATGGGTTCGGTGCGGCGTGTGCGGCGAACCGAATTCTGTTGGCGCTGAATCGGAAATGATCGGCTGGATCGACGCCCGAGCCGGGGTGAGCGCAGACATGCTGCTCGGCGCTCTCGTCGACGCGGGGGTGCCGTTGGAGCTTTTGCAGACGGCGATCGACCAACTTGGCCTCGGCGTCACGCTGACGTCGACGACATGCCAACGGGGCGGCGTCGGCGCCACCAAGATCGAGGTTGGTGGCGACCAGGACCCACCCCTGCTCGACATTCGGCAAACACTCGACCGAGTCGAAGAGCCAGTCCGCACGACGGCCGGCACCATCCTTCGCCGACTGGCCGAAGCCGAGTCGCGCGTAAGGCGAATTTCTCTGGAAGACATTACGTTTCACCACGTCCGCCACACCCTCGCTTACGCGGTGGGCGCAGCTACCGGATTCTGTCAGTTGGGCCTTGAAGCGCTGCACTGTTCGCCGGTCAGCCTTGGCAGCAGAACAGCGATGCCAGCCCCGGCGGTGCTGGAACTGCTCAAGGGCGTGCCGGTAGCCGCCGGCCCAGCCGCCACGGAATGCCCCACAACTATGGCCGCGGCGGTGCTCGCGACGCTGGTGGCGGAATGGGGCGAAATGCCCCCACTCGTCATGCGTCACGTGGGATACGGTGCGGGCCAGCACAATCCACCCGAACTGGCCAGCGTGCTGCGCATAGTCGTCGGCGACCCGGTGGAACAACCGGCCGGCAGCGTGCAGCTCGAAACCAACGTGGACGACCTCGACCCGCGGGTGTGGCCTTACGTCATCGAACGCCTGCTCGCCGCCGGAGCCTACGACGCCTGGCTCACCCCGATCATCATGAAGAAGGGACGCCCCGCACACACCCTATCGGTGCTGGCCCCCAGCCAGCGGGCCGCGGACCTGCGCGCCATCGTTTTTCGGGAGACCAGCTCGATCGGATTGCGCGAAACGACGGTGGCCAAGCACCACAAGCTGGCCAGAACGGAGAGTCTGGTTCACGTTGGCGGACAACCGATCCGGATCAAGACCGCCCGGCTCGACGGAGAAACCGTCAACGTCAACCCGGAGTGGCGAGACGTGGTGGCCGCCGCGCAAGCGCTCGGGCAACCGGCAAAGCAGGTATTAGCCGAAGCCCGGCGGCTTGCATTCGACAACAGCGCTCAAACCGCTGTCGCGCAATGGGATTGACTAGCTCAGGTCATGAGGCGCTCGCCTCGGATGCGCCAACCCGTTGTGCGGCGGTGCGCGACGACGCCAGGAATGCGGCGACCGAGAAAACCAGCACCACCGCGAGGAACACCCACGGCAGCACGCGACCGACGGTGAACAACGAGGAAAACATTCCAGGGCCCACAGCAATGGCTATGCCCCACGACCACGAGTAGACCGCGGAGTGGCGACCCGTCCTCCCCGGCGGCGCGAAACTCAACATGACTTTCAACCCGGTGGCGCCGAAAGTGGCGGAGGCCAAGCTGAAGAGAATCGCGGCCACGCCCAGCAGCGCCGTCCTGCCCATGTCGACCGTCACCATCATGGTGAGCGCCGCGAATGTGATTGCGAGTAGCCCGGCCGCCAGCGCCAACAGCCGCAGCCCGGACCGACGACGGCCCCACTTGGTTGCCAGCGGCGCGAAGGCCGCAACCAGGATGCTGACCACCAGATAGGTGATCGGCGGAGCCCAAATCGGGAAGCCCAGCGCGAGCAGATACACCGGCAGTATCGAGTCGAACCCGATGTTCGCCAGGGCGACCACGAAGATCGCAGCCACGAACACCAGGAAGCGGCGTTGAGTCAGCACGTCGCGGTAGCGGCCCACACCATTGTCGTCACGCTGCTTGGCCTGTTGATCGAAGCCGCGCAGCCGCCAGAACAGCAACCCGCAAACCGCGAAGCTGACCGCGTTCGCCAGCACGATGAAGGTCCAGAACAACCCACTGCCGCGCTCGGCCCAGACCCCGAGCGAGCCGATCAGCCCACCCAGCCCCAGACCGACACTGCGCGAGGCGTTGATCATCGAAAACAGGCCGACACGAGCATCTTCCGACGGCGCCAACGCGCTTACCATCCCCGGGTGCGCCACCCAGAACAGCCGGCCGGCAAAGCTCAGCGCCACCACGATCATCGATAGCGAAGCAAGCGTGTTGTCGGCCAGGTAGAACGGGAAGGCAATCATCCGGATCACGGAGCTCAGGGTCGCCGCGCGAAACGGCCCGATACGGTCGACGATGGCTCCGGTCAACAAGCCGCCGCCCAGCAGCGCGACGAGGCTGCCCAGGGTCAGCGCGGCGCCGGCATCGGCCAGCTTCATGCCGCGTGCGTAGGTGAAGAAGAGCAGCGAGAACGGAATCCACACACCGCTGCCTGTGGTGTCGATGACCATGGCAGTCAGATAGCCGCGATGATAGGCCTGCCGCGTTACCATGCCGCGCCGACTACCCGGGCCACACTCATGCGTACTATTGCACTACACAACTGTTACCTACACTACTATTCGCATGTGATCAACGTGGCGACCGAATGAATAGCGTATCCGCTGCAACCTCGTGAACACCGCTTTTAGCCGATTGGACGCAAAACGTGCATCCCATGCAACGATGGGGTCATGGCGAATGAGATGGGTCTGCGCGAGCGGCGCCGGCGTCAGACCAGCGCCGACATCCGCGGCGCGGCGATCCGCCTCATCCAGAAACGCGGGTTCGACAAGGTGACGATCGAAGAGATCTGCTCGGAAGCCGGCGTTTCGACCCGGACATTCTTCAACTACTTTCCGAACAAAGAGTCCGCTGTCGCCTACGGCCCTTCAGACATTCCCGCCGAACTTGCCGAGGAGTTCGTCGCAGCCGGGGCCGCCCCCTACCCCGTCGTTCTCGCTGAGCTGATCACCCTTGCCGCGCACCATCTGCGGGACGTGCCGCCGGAACGCGATCAGGCCGCATGCATGCTGGAACTGGCCAAAACGACGCCGGCGGTGCTGGCGGCATTCCTGGCGGACCTGGAGCGGTTCCAAACTCAATTGGCCGAGATCGTGGCCCGTCGCCAAGGGATGCGGTCCGACGACGAGATACCCGCCTTGATCTCTGCGCTGGCGCTGACCGCAGTGCGCTCTGGCATCGAGCGCTGGACCAGCTGCGAGCCAGAAGACGCCGACGACACGCCCATGCCCTACGTCGAACGAGCTGCGGCCCTGGTCAACAGCATCTTCACCAAAGATGCGGTGACCGGCCACACATAAAGTTGCATAATCTGCAAAGTATGCAGATCATGTATCCATGGTCCGGCGGCGGCACTCGGCTACGCCTCGGTTACGCGAGACGTTCGCACCCGGCACGCCGGGCCGTTTTCCGCATAGGGAACTGTCTGCGTACCTGGCGTTCGAACATGTTGTGGCGCACTGCAACGCGAGCCAGCAGACCATAACGGGATTGCCCAGCCGGGAAGGAATCGCGTAGGTGCAGATGGCAAAGATGGTGCGTAATGCCTGGTTGCCGCTGTTGATCGTGGCGGTGCTGGCGATCGGGGGGTTTACCGTGCACCGGGTCAAGTCGTTTTTCGCTGCCGAGAACGCTGACACGTTGACCAGCCCGAAGGTGGACGACTCCAAGCCGTTCAAGCCCAAGGTCGTCAAGTACGAGATCTTCGGCTCGGCGAGCCACGCCAACGTGAACTACCTGGATCTCAGTGCCGAACCGCGGCGCCTCGACAACGCGCCGCTGCCGTGGACGCTGGTCCTCAGCACAACCGCACCGTCAGTGTTCCCGAACATCTCGGCGCAAAGCGACGGCGACTACCTCGGCTGCCGAATCACCGTCGACAACGAAATCAAGGACGAGAAAATTGCCAACGGCGTGCACGCCCTGACCTCCTGCCTGGTGAAATCAGCATGAGCACGACCATCGAAGACACGCGCCCGGACAACCCGGACAGCTCCGCCACCGCTCCCATCCCCAAACACGCAGCGCGCCCGGCGATTCCCCATTTCCTCCGCAAGTTCGCCGTTCCCGTCATCATCGGCTGGATCGCGCTGATCGCGGTGCTCAACGTCGTCGTCCCACAGCTGGACGAAGTCGGGAAGATGCGCTCGGTGTCCATGAGCCCCGACGACGCGCAATCGGTGATCGCGACCAAGCGCGTCGGTGAGGTGTTCAAGGAGTACAAGTCCAACAGCTCAGTGATGATCGTGCTGGAGGGCCAAAACCCGCTCGGCGCCGACGCTCACGCTTTCTACGACCAGATCGTCAAGAAGCTCGAGGCCGACACCCAACACGTCGAGCACGTTCAGGATTTCTGGAGTGACCCCCTTACCGGGGCCGGCGCACAGAGCAACGACGGCAAGGCCGCCTACGTCCAGGTGTATCTCGTCGGAAACATGGGCGAGGCAAAGGCCAACGACTCGGTCGAGGCCGTCCAGCAGATGGTCAAGAGCGTCGCGCCGCCGAATGGGGTCAAGGCCTACGTCACCGGCCCGTCGGCGCTGGAAGCCGATCAGCACATCGCCGGTGACCGTAGCCTGCAGATGATCGAGGGCGCGACCTTCGTCGTGATCATCGCGATGCTGCTGATGGTCTACCGGTCGATCGTCACGGTGCTGCTCACGCTGGCGATGGTGGTGTTCGAACTGGCCGCCGCCCGCGGCTTCGTCGCCTTCCTCGGCTACCACCAGATCATCGGACTCTCCACGTTCGCCACGAACCTATTGGTCACGTTGGCCATCGCGGCCGCAACCGACTACGCGATCTTCCTGATCGGGCGATATCAGGAAGCCAGAGCCGTCGGCGAATCGCGAGAAGACGCCTACTACACCATGTTCCACGGCACGGCCCACGTGGTGCTCGGGTCAGGTATGACCATCGCCGGCGCCACGTTCTGTCTGCACTTCACCAACCTGCCGTACTTCCAGACGCTGGGCATCCCGCTGGCCATCGGCATGGTCGTGGTGGTGCTCGCGGCACTCACGCTTGGTCCGGCGGTCATTTCGGTCGCCTCGCGCTTCCGTCAGACACTCGAGCCCAAGCGCGCGCAGCGAATTCGTGGCTGGCGCAAGATCGGTGCCGCCGTGGTCCGGTGGCCCGGACCCATCCTGGTCATGACGATCGGCATCGCGCTGGTCGGCCTACTCACGCTGCCGGGGTACCGGACCAATTACAACGACCGCAACTACCTGCCCGCCGATCTGCCTGCCAACGCCGGCTACGGGGCCGCGGACCGGCACTTCTCCAAGGCCCGGATGAATCCCGAGCTGCTCATGATCGAAAGTGACCATGATCTGCGGAATTCCGCGGACTTCCTGGTCATCGACAAGATCGCCAAGGCGATCTTCCGGGTGCCCGGAATCAGTCGCGTGCAGGCCATCACCCGGCCCGAGGGCAAGCCCATCGAGCACACGTCGATCCCGTTCCAGATCAGCATGCAGGGCGTCTCCCAGCAGATGACGCAGAAGTATCAAGAAGATCAGATCGCCGACATGCTGAAACAATCCGACGAGATGCAGATAACCATCGACAGCATGGTGCAGATGCAAAGCATCACCCAGCAGATGGCCGACGACATGCACGTGATGGTCGGCAAGATGCACTCGATGACGATTGACGTCGCCGAATTACGCGATCACATGGCCGATTTCGAAGACTTCTTCCGGCCCATCCGGTCCTACTTCTACTGGGAGAAGCACTGCTTCGACATCCCGGTGTGCTGGTCGCTGCGGTCGGTGTTCGACGCCCTCGATGGCATCGACACCATGACCGACGACATCCAGAGCCTGCTGCCCGTCATGGATCACATCGACACGCTCATGCCGAAGATGGTCGCGCTGATGCCCGAGATGATCCAGAACATGAAGAACATGAAAACGATGATGCTGACCATGTATTCGACCCAGAAGGGTCTGCTGGAACAGCAACAGCGTGCGCAGCGCGACTCGTCTGCCATGGGCAAGGCATTCGACGCGTCCCGCAACGACGACTCGTTCTACCTTCCGCCGGAGACATTCGACAACCCCGAGTTCAAGAAGGGGATGAAGAACTTCATCTCCCCCGACGGCCATGCGGTGCGCTTCATCATCAGCCATGACGGCGATCCGATGTCCGCAGAAGGCATTTCGCATATCGACGCGATCAAGAAGGCCACCTACGAGGCACTCAAGGGCACACCCATGGAGGGCTCGAAGATCCTGCTCGGCGGTACCGCGGCCACCTTCAAGGACATGCAGGACGGCAGCAACTACGACCTGTTGATCGCCGGGATCGCGTCAATGTGCCTGATCTTCATCATCATGCTGATCCTTACCCGAAGCGTGGTGGCCTCGGCAGTGATCGTGGGAACCGTATTGCTTTCTCTGGGTGCGTCTTTCGGGCTTTCGGTGCTCATCTGGCAACACCTGATCGGCATCGAACTGCACTGGATGGTCCTGGCGATGTCGGTCATCATCCTGCTGGCCGTCGGTGCCGATTACAACCTGCTGCTGGTGTCCCGGTTCAAAGAGGAGATCCACGCCGGCCTGAACACCGGCATCATCCGGGCCATGGGCGGCACCGGGTCGGTGGTCACCTCGGCGGGGCTCGTGTTCGCCTTCACGATGATGACGATGGCGGTCAGCCAGCTCATCGTGATCGGACAGGTGGGCACCACCATCGGCCTGGGGCTGCTGTTCGACACCCTGATCGTCCGGTCTTTGATGACGCCGTCGATTGCCGCGCTGCTGGGCAAGTGGTTCTGGTGGCCGCAACGCGTGCGGCAACGCCCGGTTGCCTCGCCCTGGCCGAAGCCACGTGAGGTGCCGGCCGAGGAGCAATCACTGACTTCGGTCTAGCCGGCGGCTCAATCGGGGCTCAATTGGAGGCTCAATTGCGGCGTCCGAAGCCGGACAGGAATGTCCCCAAGTTGTATACGCCCGAGTTGCCGAAGCCGGCGGTGAAGAAGCCCGAATTGAACAGGAACCCAGAGTTCAAAAAGCCCGAACTCGACCCGCTTCCGTTCAAGTAACCCGAGGACGGTGCCGAATTACGCACACCGGAAGCGTCGGCACCCGCATTCTGGAAACCCGAGCTGTCGTTGCCCGCATTGAAGAAGCCGGAACTACCCGTACCGCTGTTGAAGAACCCGGAGCTGACACCGGGCCCCGTGCCGGTGCTGCCGACGGTGGTGTTGAGATCTCCTGAGTTCCAGAACCCGGTGTTGGTGTCGCCTGAGTTGCCGGAGCCGCTGTTGAGGTTGCCCGCGTTGTTACTGCCCCAGTTGTGACTGCCGGCGTTGAAGCTACCGGTATTACCGGTACCTGAATTAAACGAGCCTGTGTTGCCTTCGCCGGAGTTACCGAAGCCGGTGTCCGCGGTGGCTGAGTTAAAAAATCCGGTGCTCGATGCGCCTGAGTTGCCGAAACCGGTGTTGACGCCGCCCGAGTTGAATAGTCCCCAGTTCTTGGCACCCGCGTTCAGGATGCCGGTGTTATTTTCACCGGAATTGAAGAAGCCCGCGTTTCCGGTGCCCGAGCTGAATAGGCCGGCATTCCCGGACCCCGAATTCAGGCCCCCGAAGCCGATCTGGTTGTCTCCGGTGAGTCCGATGCCTATGTTGCCATTGCCCGTGTTCCACAAGCCGAAGTTGTTGTTGCCGCTGTTCGCGATGCCTCGGTTGGCGCTGCCGCTGTTTGCCAACCCGATGTTGTCTTTGCCGCTGTTTGTAGCGCCGATGTTGCCAGCGCCCAGGTTGGCGATACCGAAATTTGCACTACCCAGGTTTGCGGGGCCGAAGTTTCCGTTGCCCTGGTTCGCTATGCCGACGTTTTGACTGCCGTTGTTTCCGCTGCCGAGGTTATGGCTGCCACTATTCCCGCTCCCGACGTTGGAACTGCCGTTGTTTCCGCTGCCCAGGTTTGTGTTCCCGAGGTTTCCGTTGCCGAAGTTAGCCAGTCCGTTGTTACCGTTGCCCAGGTTGAGGTTTCCCTTGTTGCCGATCCCGAACTGAATGGCGGGCAGGTTCTGCAACGACTGCCATGGCGACAACTGCGCCGCCGCCGCCGAGGCGCGGCTGTAGTAGCTGACCATCGCGGTGACATCCTGTGCCCACATCTGCTCATACACTGATTCAGCAGCCGCAATCGCAGGGGCGTTGAGGCCCAATACATTTGACCGTATCAACGACACCAGCTGGGACCGGTTGAGCGTCACCCAAGCGGGATGCACCGTAGCCGCCCGCGCGGCCGCGAACGCCGTCGCCGTCGCTCGGGCATATCCAGCGGCAGTCTCGGCCTGGGCGGCCGCCACGGCCAGCCAGCCCGCATAGGGCGACGCGGCGGCCCTCATGGCCGCCGCGGCCCGCCCCTGCCAAGCCGCATCCAACAGTCCGGCGGTCACCGCGCGGAATGAGTCGGCAGCAGTGCCCAACTCGGCGGCCAGCCCCTCCCAGGCCGCTGCCGCCGCCCACATCGGCTCGGGCCCCGCACCGAGAAACATTCGGGCCGAGTTCAATTCGGGCGGCAAAACCGGAAATTCCATAGTCAACTCTTCTGCAACGAAAGCTCGCCGTGATCCGCGTGATCACTGGTTGCCAATCGAGCCGCGCAGCATCACAGACCCTAGAACATTCCGGCCTACGCCAACGCGATTCCGCGAAGATCAATGTCGCGACGCCTTCACCGAATGTCGTTTCAATTCATGACGTCGAACACCGCCGCGGCCGAGGTGATGGCCTTGTCCGAGTTTCCTTCGTCGTGCAGGAGCATGCGCACACCGATGCGCCCGGGGCCACCCGCGTACGCCTGCCCCGTCACGCGGAAGGGGCCCACCTTGCCGCGCGACATGAACATCACATGCCAGCTGGTGACCTGGACCATGTTGGTCTGGGCGATGTCGGCGGCGAGTTCGGTCGCCGCGGTCTCGAGGACGACATGTTGAGGTCCGATGTGCAGTGCGGCGTCCGGCGAGGCGAATTCGGCGCTCAGCGCGGGCAGCACCCAATGGCCGTCGTCGCGCCGGGTCGCACCGAACGCCTGCCACAGCGGCGGCAGGTCCGCAGAGTCTTCGATAACCAGCTCCGTGCCCGAAACATCCATCCGGTCAAGGCCTTCCGGTGGCGTGCCGATGATCGCGCCCTGCCCCTCGTTGAACGCGATGACCCGGTCGGGGTTGTCGGCGTCGACGATCTTGCACCGCCCGTAGCCCATCGTCCGTCCCTGGTGCACAACACCGGAACCGACGATCTGGATCCTGCTGACGTCGTGGCCGGGATCGATGATCTGAACCGATGCGACGACCGGGTTGGGCACTGCCACGAGGTCGGTCTGGCATCCCTCTGGTGATGAGATGGCCAGCGGCGCAACCATTATGCCGCCGGCCGCGTTGCGCATGTCGCGGCGGATGGTGACGGTGTCATCGGTTTCACCGAGGTCCATCGACGAGTGCTTGCGGCCGATATAGCGGTAGCTCAGCAAACCGGTCCAGCGCCGGAACAGTTCGTCCCGGTAAGCGTCGGCGTCACCGGACAATTCCCGGATGTCTCGCAACTCGTTCACTTGTCGGCCGCCTTTCCCGGTCTGGACTACCTAGGACGTGTTCAGTGCTATCGCGGCGCGGATGGGCGCCGTCAGCGCCTTCTCATCGATCTTGCGTGTCTCGCCATGTCCTCACCAAGGATAGTTAGTTTACAAATACTGGCCGAAGTGTCACGCTCTGACGATGGGACGCACCGATCGCGCACAGGCGGTGTTCGCCTTCTGCCGGTATTGCCTGGCCTCGTGCGGTATTGAGGTCAGCGTCGAAGCCAATCGGGTGCGCAAGATGTGGCCGACAAGCAGAATCCGCAGCGGGAGCATGGTCACTTCGCGGCCGCGTTGCTCACCCCCGACAAGCGGGTGCACGTCGCGCCGCCCCAACTCGTCGGCGCCCCCGAATCGCTCGCCGCGCCACCTCGTGGTGCTCCCCTGGTTACCCGTTCCAGCTGGGTAACCGTCGCAACCGGCATTCGATGGACCCCGGCGGCGAGGGCAATGTCATGCTGATCCATCCCGACGATGCGGCCAGGCACGGCTGGGGCTCGCGAATCCTCGCCCCGCACAAGGGATCTGCGCCACAGTCCGTTGGGGTGAACCGCAACCTGCTCGTCGACGCCGAACCGGTGGACCCGCTGTCGCAGACACCCACGACGAGTTCGACCTACGTCGCCGTCGCACGAGCCGGACACTAGCGGTCAGATGCTGCGTATCGCCGAATGCAGCGCCCCACCCAGGGAGCGGTGCGCATCGGGAAGTCGCCGGCGGCGAATCATGTGCACCACCACGAGCACCGATACCGCAGCGGCATAGATGCACCACAGTGATGCGAATGCATGGATGTAGACGACGGCAACCACCACGAGACCAACCAGATTCAGTATTCCGAAGGCCACGATGGAGGGATAGCCCGACAGCAGGGCGGGTCCGATGACAGCGATGATGTACAGAACCGCCCACACGACGCCGTACTGCACCGAGTGCTGATATTCCAGCGCATGGGGATGCACGACGACTTTGACCGGCCGACAGAGAACGACGTAGCCCAGATAGGCCGATACAACCCCGCCGAGAACCACAAACGGTGCCACCCGCAGTCGCAGGCCATGGGGTTCAAGCAGCAATACCGACAGTGGCACCAGGGTGGGCAACAGCGACATAGCGATGAAGAGATACGCCCGCACCGCCAGGTGAATGGCGAAGGCGTCGCTGGTCGCCGACGGCCATACCGCGGCCTCGATGAATTGGTGGACCGCGAACACCGCGGGCAGCAGCGCGAAAGGTAGCTCGCGCGAGTGTCTCACCTCTCGCAGTGCCGCCACGGCGAACGGCACCAGTGCGGCACCGACCACCAGATCAGCAGTCCTGGAAAAGCACACCCCGAGTGTGTTCCCGCGCCCCAGCACCACAAACCACTACCACCGCGAGAAGTGGTCGCACGTTGAGATCACTCGTCACAGCACGACGTGACCGCCAGCCGGCAGGCACACGACGCGCGTATCGGCACGTCGGCGCGCGCGGCGGCCAAGGCCAGTTGCTGGCCGATGATTGCGGCTTCGCCGGCACGGCCGAGCCGCTGCAGACATTCGTGATAGCCGTGCAGGCTCCACACATTTCCCGGGTGCTGACAAGACCGGGCGAGTGTGGGGTCCAGGCCCAAGTCGGCGGCATACACCGCGGCCGCCTCCTCGACGCGGCCCTGTTCGAGCAACAGCGCTCCGTAGGCGTGACGGGTGGGCTGCATCCAGCCCCAGGGCTCGTCGTAAGGCAGTGCGTCGTCGAGCTCGACGGCGCGCCTCAAATGCGCGAAAGCTTGGTCGAAATGGCTTTCCCGATAAGCGATTTCGCCGTCGATCATGGCGGCGGCCACCGCGAGGATATCGCGACTGGTGTTGTTGAACAGGTACCGCGAGTGCGGGATGCGCTCGTAGGATTCGGCAAATGCGGCGCGTTCGGCATGTGCCCGCTCGAGTTGGCCGGTGGCCGCCAACGCCACCGCTCGCCCGTAGTGCATGGTCGCCGCGGTGCTGCAGTACAACTCCGGGTCGCGCGGCAGGGGCTGCGCGATCAGCTCGTCCCACCGCCCGAAGCGCACCAGCACGTGGGTGCGCAGCGGCACGAAGGCCTCGAGCCAGTCGGCCATCGGTGGAGACCCGATGGACAGCAGCTCGGGAGTCAGTTGAGCGGCGAGCTCGTCTGCGGCCCGCAAGGCGATCTGCGATTGTCCTTCGAACATCGCCGAGTACACGATGAAGTGTAGATCGTGCGCACGGTACAGCGAGTAGAAGTTCAACGGCCCCTCGCGACGGAGGAAGTGCCGATCCGCTTGCACCGCAGCCTGGTTGGCGACCACCGAGCTGCGGTAATCGCCACACAGCACGTCGATGTGGCTGGGCATGTGCTGCAGATGGCCGGCGTCGGGCACCAGGCCGCGCAGCAGGTCCGCCGCCGGTAGTGCGACCTCCGGAGTCGCCGACATCTCCATGGTGTGCAGGTACAGATGCAGGATCCCCGGATGTTCGCGGCCCGCCGGCCCGGCGAGCGCTGCATCGAGGATCCGCTTGGCCTCCAGCACCCGGGAGCCTGCGGCGGGCCGGCCGGTGGTGTTGTCCCACAGCGCCCATGCCGTCACATTGACCAGCGCGTCGGCGGCCAGCGCTTGCACGTCGACATCGTGCGGATGGGCCGCGGCCAGCGCCGTCATCGCGTCGGCATAGCCGGCGAGGCCTGCCTGCAGGGCACTGCTGTCGTCGGGATCGTCGGTGGGAAAGCGTGCCTGCAGCGCGACGATGAGACCGCGTTCGACCGCGCTGGCCCGGCCGCGGGCGGCCAGCTGCAGTTCGCTGCGGGCGCGGGCCAGCGAGGAGCCCAAGTCCACCGGGTCGAACGCCTCCCACGCCTTGTTGTAGTTGGGCCCGATCGCGTAGGCGATCCCCCACCGCGCGATCGCCAGATCCGAGTCGAGCTCCAGGGCTCGCTCGAAGCAGCGGATGGCCTCCTCATGGTTGAACGCGTAGGCCCAGACCAGCCCGCGGTCGAACCAGACTTGTGCTGGCGCAGAGGGGGTTTCGACCGGGCGGTGATAGGAGCCGAGGTCGAAATACTGGTCGTCGGCGGTCATGTCCGCAGCCGCAGACGCTCGACGATAACGGCTCGTGCCGCGCGGCCTTCCGGGATGGGCATCAGCGGGTAAACGTGCAACAAGCCCGCCCGTTCGTGGTAGTCGACCGCCACACCCGCGGCGGTGGCTTTCTGCACCAGCGACCGAGCATCGGGGTTAAGGATGTCGCGGGTGCCGCTGAAGACGGTCAACGGTCCCAGACCGGCCAGATCGCCGGCGAGTGGACTGCATCGCACATCATCGACGGGCAAGTCGCCGCGCCACCGCTCGGCCATCACCAGCAAAGCCGCACGGCCCAACCAGGGATCGTTCGGCTCGATCGACTCGATCAGCGGGTCGCTCAGCGACAGGTCGAGCACCGGTGAGATCAGCACCGTTTGAGGTAGCACGATCCCGTGGTCACCGCGCAGCAGCAATGCCACCGACAGGGCGAGTTGGCCACCGGCCGAGTCACCCGCCAGGCACACGCTGACGCCGGATGCCACGGCTTGAGCAACCAACTCGACAATTACCGGCACCACATCAGCGGCAGTGGCGAACGGAATCAGCGGATAGATCGGCACGACCACCCGCGCCTGTGCCCCGGCCGCTATCTGGGCAGCCAATTGCCAATGCTGCGAGGTGATTTCATTGACCCACGCGCCGCCGTGCAAGTAGAAGACAGTGCGCTCGGGTGTTGCGGTTGTGGGCGCAATCGTGTAGATCGGCCAACCGGATTGCCGCTGGACAACCACCCGCACATCGGCGGGTAGGCGAGGCGGCCCGTACGGCAGCGGCCGCAACGCACGCTGCTCGATGTGGTCTCGGGCGCTTTGAGCATCGACATAGGGACGCGTCCTGCCGGTGAATCGAAGCACGGCCGGCAGCATCCGGCTCGCCCAACTGGTCAACGGTGCATCCCTTCAGATCAGCGACGGGTCGCCCGGATCGGATGGGTCGAACCGCACCCGCAGCAAAGACCGACTCGCCCAGTAGGCCCGTCGGTGAAGCCGAGATCGTCGGCAACCACGTCGATGCGCATCATGACCCTCTCTGGCCTACCGCTCCCGGCAGCGGCTTCCACTCCCCCGACACCGACGACGTCCAGCGCGGCGCGCGGCGTTGCAGAAAGGCGTCGACACCCTCGCGAGCATCGGCGCTACCCATCACCCGATGATGCAGCTGCGTTTCCAGGTCAGCGACCCGGCGCGGCGGATAGCCGTTGATCATGGTGTCCCACAGCAGGCGCTTGCTCAGCGCGGCCGACATCGGCGCGACGTTCACGGCGATGTCGTGTGCCACTGCCATCGCGTGGTCGAATACCTCGGCGGCGGGCAGCGAGCGGGTGGCGATTTTGATGGCGGCCGCCTCGGCGCCGTCGAAGCTGCGTCCGGTCAGCAGGAGATCGGCCGCGACGGCGCCGCCCACCAGATGCGGCAGCGTCCAATGTGACATGCAGTCGGGTATGACGCCCCGGCGAACTTGTGCGACAGCGTATTTCGCGTCGGTGGCCATGATGCGGATGTCGGCTTGCAATGCGATGGTCAAGCCGATGCCGATGGCGTGCCCGTTGACCGCCGCGATGACCGGGGTGCGCAGCTCGAACGCCGCCGGATCGGTCGGTGCGGCGGTGAAGTCGCCGGAAGCAGCGTCGAAAGGTATTGTCTGCGTGGCGAAATCGGCTCCGGCGCAAAAGGCGTCCCCGGCGCCGGTGAGGACGATCGCGCGCACCGCGTCGTCGTCGTCGCACCGCCGGTATGCCCGATTGAGCAGCGCGCCCATCTCCGCGGTGTAGGCATTGCGCCGCTCGGGGCGGTTGAGGGTAAGCACCGCGACGCCGTCGGCGATCTCGACGGTGAGATCAGCGCTCATCTCGGCAAAGATACCCACCCTGCGGTTCGGGCGATTCGACGCCCTAGGCGCTATCGTGTCGCAACGGTCCTTTAGCGCCGGCACAGCGCAGGGACCGGAAGGAGGGACATGAGAACCATCGAGGCCGATTACCTGGTAGTCGGTGCCGGAGCCATGGGTATGGCGTTCACCGACACGCTGATCAGCGAATCCGACGCCCGGGTGGTCATCGTCGACCGCGCATGTCAACCGGGTGGACATTGGACCACTGCCTACCCGTTTGTACGGCTGCACCAGCCGTCGGCGTACTACGGGGTGAACTCAAGAGCGTTGGGCAACAACACCATTGACAGCGTGGGCTGGAATCAGGGACTCAACGAGCTGGCGCCGGTCGGCGAGGTGTGCTCCTATTTCGATGCCGTGATGCAGCAACAGTTTCTGCCGACCGGACGGGTCGAGTACTTTCCGATGAGCGAGTATCTCGGAGACGGCCGCTTCCGGACGCTGGCGGGCACCGAATACGGCGTCACCGTAAAGCAGCGGATCGTGGATGCTACCTATTTGCGTGCCATCGTGCCTTCGATGCGGCCCGCGCCGTACTCCGTGGCGCCTGGCGTCGACTGCATCGCCCCCAACGAATTGCCGAAGTTCGCCGCGCGGGACCGCTACGTCGTCATCGGGGCCGGCAAAACCGGGATGGACGTCTGTCTGTGGTTGCTGCGCCACGAGATCGATCCCGACAAACTGACCTGGATCATGCCGCGTGATTCGTGGCTGATCGACCGGGCCACGCTGCAACCCGGGCCGATGTTCATCAAGCAATTCCGGGACAGCTACGGCGCCACCCTGGAGGCGATCGACGCCGCGACATCGGCCGACGACCTGCTTGACCGGTTGGAGACGGCCGGCACCCTGATCCGGCTCGACCCCTCGATTCGCCCGCGCATGTACCGGTGTGCCACGGTGTCGCAACCCGAGTTGCACCAGTTGCGCCGTATCCGCGACATCGTCCGGATGGGCCACGTACAACGCGTCGAGCCGGCCACCATCGTCCTGGACGACGGGTCGGTTCCGGCCTCACCGTCGGCCCTCTACATCGACTGCACCGCCGACGGCGCCCCGCAACGTCCGGCCACACCGGTATTCGACGCAGACTCCATCACCCTGCAGGCGGTGCGCGGATGCCAGCAGGTGTTCAGCGCCGCCTTCACCGCGCATGTGGAATTTTCCTACGACGATGACGCGGTGAAAAACGAGCTCTGCACACCGATTCCCCATCCGGATCGCGACCTGGACTGGTTGCGCCTGACGCAGTCCGACCTTCGCAATTTCCATCGCTGGCTGGACGACCCCGAACTGACCGATTGGCTCAGCTCGGCCCGGCTCAATCTGCTCGCTGAGTTGCTGCCGCCGTTGTCGCACAAGCCGCGAGTACGTGAGCGGGTGGTCTCGATGTTTCAGTCGAAGCTGCATACCGCCAGCGAACGGCTGGAGGGCCTACTCAGCGCGGCGATGGCCGGACAGCGATGAGCGTGGCTGCAGAGGTTGCGGCGCCGCTGGTCGGCGTTCCGGACTCCGGCTACGTCTACCAGACGGGTTGGCGGCTGGGCACGTTCGACATCGATGAGCACATGCGGCTGCGGCTCGACGGGGTGGCGCGCTATATCCAGGAGGCCGGGGCCGAGCATCTCGCCGACGCCGGGCTCGCCGAGGTGCACCCGCATTGGATCGTGCTGCGCACGGTAATCGACGTGATCGAGCCGATCGAGCTGCCCAGCGACATCACCTTCCGCCGTTGGTGCGCAGCGCTTTCCACCAGGTGGTGCTCTATGCGGGTGCAGCTGGAAGGTTCGGCCGGCGGGCGAATCGAGACCGAGGGTTTCTGGCTGTGCGTCAATAAGGACACGCTGACGCCGTCCCGTCTCACCGACGGCTGCATCGCACGATTCGGCACCACCACCGACAACCACCGGCTCAAATGGCGCCCGTGGCTCACCGAGCCGATGGAATCCTGCACTGAGACGCCGTTTCCCTTGCGCCGCACCGATATCGACCCCTTCGAACACGTCAACAACACCATCTATTGGCACGGCATCCAAGAGATTCTGAGCCAGGTCCCCGACCTGGGGAAGGGCCCCTATCGCGCGGTGCTCGAATACCGCAGCCCCATCAAGCTGGGCGAACACGTGACGATTCGTTCGAGCGCTAACGCCGACGGGGTGCGCATTCACTTCACCGTCGGCGAGGACGTGCGCGCGGCCGCCTTGCTGCGCGAGATCTAATCCGAATGCAATTCTAGAACCTTGCGGAAATTCTGAAATACGAGCCCGGCGACGAAAATGCCGTGATACTTTCGTAATCGGTCATAACTGTCGCGGCAAAGCTATCACGAATTTGATCGTGATAAGCCTGTTATAACGCCGTGATAAGGATGTGATGGGTCGACGAAGGGTTAGGCGTTGTCATACCTGATTTCGGCACCACCGGTATTGGCGGCCGCGGCGACGGATATCGCCGAGCTCGGTTCGGCGCTCGGCGCCGCGAACACCGCGGCGGCCGCGCAGACGACCGGGATTCTGCAGGCCGCCGCCGATGAGGTGTCAGCAGCCATCAGCAGTCTCTTCAATGCACACGCCCGGGAATACCAGGCGCTGGGCGCCCAGGCGTCGGCGTTCCACGCCGAGTTCGTCCGCGCGCTGACCACCAGTGCGGGTTGGTATGCGACCGCCGAGGCGGCCAACGCCTCGCCGCTACAGAGCATCGCGCAACAGGCGCTCAACCTGGTGAACGCACCCACCATGGCGATGATGGGACGTCCGTTGATCGGCGACGGGGCCAACGCGACCACGGCCGGCGGCCGTGGCGCAGACGGTGGGCTGCTCTATGGAAACGGCGGTAATGGCGCCCCGGGCGCAACCGGCCTGCCCGGCGGAGCGGGCGGTAACGCCGGATTGATCGGAAACGGCGGAGCCGGCGGAGCCGGTGGTTTCGGCGCGGCGGGCGGGCCCGGGGGCAGCGGCGGTCTGTTGGTGGGCAATGGTGGCTCCGGTGGTCCCGGGGGGTCGGCTGTGGCCGGCGTCAACGGGGGCAACCCCGGTCCGGGTGGCGCCGGCGGGAGGCCCGGGCTGTTCGGCCACGTAGGGAGCGACGGGCCGGCCGGCGCGAGCAGCAGCTCACCTACCGACCCGGGAAACCCCGGCCCCGGTAATCCCCCGCCCGGCGGGACGTTGATCTCCGCCCAGTTCGGGACGACGACCACCACCGGTGGTTACGTAGTGCAGAACAACGCATGGAACAACCCGGCCGGGCAGACCATCGACGTCAGCCCCACCGGGGGCTTCACCATCACCGCCATCAACGGCTCGGCACCCACCAATGGCGCCCCCCTTAGCTACCCCTCGATCTTCACGGGCTGGCACTACGGCACCGGGTCGGTGGGCACCACGCTGCCCAAGCAATTGGGCAGCATCCAAACCGCAACCAGCAGCATCGATTTCACCTATCCCGCCACCGGTACCTGGGATGCCGCTTACGACATCTGGCTGGATCCCACGCCCAAGACAACCGGGGTCAACCAGCAGGAGATCATGATCTGGTTCAACCACCAGGGCACCATTCAGCCGGTCGGCTCGCCAACCGGCAACGTCACCATCAACGGCAAATCCTTTGTGGTGTGGGACGGCACCAACGGTCAGAACAATGTGATGTCCTACGTCGCGACCTCGCCGATCGAAGCGTGGAGTTTCGATGTGATGGACTTCGTCGACAACACCAGAACCATGGAGCCGATCACCGACTCGTGGTACCTCACCAGCATCCAGGCCGGCTTCGAACCGTGGAACGGCGGCGTCGGCCTCGCGGTCGATTCGTTCTCCGCCAACGTCAACTAGCGGTCAATCCACGGCATCTTGTCGTACAGCGCTACCAGGACCGGCCCGAGTACCCTCTCGGTAAATGAACGAGCCAGGCACCGCTGCGCCAGTCCGCAATCTGGCGGTCGACTACTACCGCGCGTCGGGCGTAGTTCTGATCGTGCTCGGGCATTGGCTGGCCGGATCGGTGACGTATCACGAGGGCCGGTTCGGTCGGCAGAACCCACTGGTCGACCAGCCCTGGACGCAATGGCTGACCTGGCCTTTTCAGGCTGTCCCGGTGTTTTTTCTGGTTGCCGGCTACGCCGGTGCGGTGTCGTGGTCGCATCGCTACGACCGCGGCGGGGTATCGCGGCCGGACTGGATTCGGCGTCGACTGGCCCGGGTGCTCGGTCCCACCACCGTCTACGTCGGACTGATTTCGGTGATTGTGGTGTTAATGCAGAGCTTTGGCGTGCCGGCCTCGGTGCTCGAGTACTCCGGCTGGGCCATCGCGATGCACCTGTGGTTCCTCGCGGTCTATTTGGTGGTGGTATCGCTGACTCCGGTCGCGGTGGCCGCGCACCGCCGATGGGGTCTCGCGGTGCCGGTGGCGCTGGCCGCGGGCGTCGCGATCGTAGACGGTGCCACGATTGCGGCCCATGTCCCCCACCTCGGCTGGCTCAACTACCTGCTGTGCTGGGGGTTGTTCTATCAGCTCGGAATCGCTTGGCACGCAGGGTTATTGGCCGGCCGCAAACCACTTCTGCTCGCGGCGGGCTGCGCCTGCGCATTGGTCCTGCTGATTTGGCTGGGTCCTTATCCGATCAGCATGATCGGCGTTCCCGGCCAAGTCTTGCAGAACACGACGCCGCCCTCGCTGGCAATGGTCGCGTTCGGAGGTACGCAGGCCGGCATCGCGGTGGCGCTCGCGCCGGCGCTCAACAAGGCGCTGCGCTGGCCGCGTTTGCAACGCGCGGTAGCGGTGGCCAACAACAACGTGATGGCCCTTTACTTGTGGCACATGGTGCCGGTCGTGGTCGTGGCGGTCGTGGCCTACCCGGCCGGACTGTTGCCGCAACCGGAACAGGGCACCGCAGCGTGGTGGCTGGCCCGGCTGGAATGGGAAGCCGTGCTGAGCGTGGTCATGCTGGCCGAGATCGCGTTGTTGTGGTGGTTACGAAGCCTTTTCGCTGCACCGCTACCGTCGGTTCGGGTACCTCTGACCGACCGTTGGGCCGAGCCGATCCTGCTGACCGGAACCGCGCTGACCAGCTATGGGTTGGCGCTCCTGTCCGCATGGGGCTTCGCCCCCGACGGCCGCTTCTCCTGGACGACGGCAGCTGTCTTCGCCGTCGGATTGGTGCTGATGGCATGCCGGCCCGCCAAGGCCACCACACCGGCCACCGGACAAGACAATCGTCAGCGCCGTACTGACGCTGAGGGCTGATGGCCCAGGCGTTGGTGACCAATGGCCCCTGACCCTTGACGTTGAACCGAATAGGTTCCATCGCAGTGGGATAGGGAGAACGTATGTCGAAGCTGCGCACTCATCTGGGGATCGTCGTCGGCGTCGACGGCTCGCCGGGATCCAAGATCGCGGTCCAGTGGGCCGTTCGCGATGCCGAGTTACGCAACGTTGTGCTGACGCTGGTTCATGTTCTTCCAGCGGCGGCCCGCACAGAGAGCAAGCGTGCCCAAGGACAGCAGATCCTCGACGAAGCCCATCAGCTGGCCATCGAGAGCAGGCAGGGCGCATCTCTACGAATTGATTGCGAAATGCATTCTGGCAAAACGCTTCCCGCTTTGATCGAACTGTCGAAGCGGGCCACCTTGGTGGTGGCGGGCTGCCTCGGCACGGGGACCTTGCGGGGCCGGCACCTGGGCTCGGTTAGTGCGGGGCTCATCCATCACGCCGCATGTCCGGTCGCGGTCCTGCACGACGATGTCGAATTGCACGCCGAGCTCGCCCAGGCCCCGGTGGTAGTGGGAGTCGACGGCTCACCCAAGTCGGAACAGGCGCTCGCGATAGCCTTCGACGAAGCCTCGCACCGCAAGGTGGGGCTGACGGCGATCCACACCTGGCGCCCGGTGGGCGTGTTCGACGAAATCGTCAGCTTCCCCGGTCCCGGCTGGCAGACGCTGAGGGCAAGGGAAGACGAAGTCATGGCCGAGCGGCTGGCCGGCTGGGGCGAACGCTATCCCGATGTCGAGGTCAACCGCATCGTCGCGCGCAACGATCCGACGCCTCAACTCGTCGATAGTTCCAAGTGGGCCCAGCTGGTCGTGGTCGGCGGCCATGGAAGCGGCGGATTCATCGGAACGATGTTCGGCTCGGTCAGTGCCGCCGTGGTGTTGTTGACCCACGTGCCCGTCATCGTTGCGCGCGAATCACTGGCCAAGACGCGTTGACCGAAGCGCCTACGAACGAAGGAACTCCAGCACGTCTGCGTTGACTGTCTCGGCTTGCGTGGTGATCATCCCGTGCGGGAAATCGTCGTAGGACTTCAGAATGCCGTTGGCCAACAGCTCTGCCGACCGCGGCCCGGCAGCCTGATAGGGCACGATCTGATCGTCTTTGCTGTGCAGCACCAAAACCGGCACGGTGATCTTCGTGAGGTCGTCGGTGAAGTCCGTCTGGGAGAACGCGACGATCCCCTCGTAGTGCGCCTTGGCGTCGCCCGTCATGCCCTGACGCCACCAGTTGGCGATGCTGGCTTCCGATGCCTGGACGCCTGGCCGATTGAACCCGTAGAACGGTCCCGACGGCAGCGCCCGGTAGAACTGGGATCGGTTGGCGGCCAATTGCGCCTGCAGATCGTCGAAAACGGCCTTGGGCAGACCGAGCGGATTGGCCTCGGTCTGCACCATCAGCGGTGGCACCGCGCTGATGAGAACGGCTTTGGCAGCGCGGCTTTCGCCATGGCGCGCCAGATAGCGGACTACCTCACCGCCGCCGGTGGAGTGGCCGATGTGCACTGCGTCATGCAGATCCAGATGGTTTACCACCGCCGCGAGGTCGTCGGCGTAGTGATCCATGTCGTGGCCATCGGCCACTTGGGCCGAACGCCCGTGCCCACGCCGATCGGATGCGACAACGCGGTAGCCGTGGTTCAAGAAGAAGAGCATCTGAGCGTCCCAGTCGTCAGACGACAGCGGCCATCCGTGGCTGAATACGATCGGCTGCCCCGATCCCCAATCCTTGAAGTAGATCTCGACTCCGTCATCGGTGGTGATCGTGGGCATCGCAAACCTCTCGGTGGTGGGTGCGGGGTAGTGCGAAACCTTACGCGGCGTCGAGATCAGGCAGCGGGCGTCGGCAGAGTGCATGTGCCTCTGCTGCGTCAAGCCCGAACAGTCGCAACAGGTTTTCGGCCATCGTGTCGGCGGCCGCGGCCCCGTCCCGGCGGCGGTCTTCGCGCAGCAGTGCGCCCAGCCCCAGCAGCGCACCACCGGCCAGAGCCAGCGCCGAACACGGGTCGCCGACACGAAACCGCCCGGCGGCGAAGGCGGCCTCGATGTCCCGCAAGGCGCGCGGGGCCAGCCCTCGATCCGGCGATAGCAGTGCCGGCCCACTGGTCAGGAAAATCTCGCTGTGCTGCGGATGCTGGCGGAACAGCCGGCCGGTGAGCCGGAAGCTGGTAGCGAACACTTCGGCGGGGTCCTCGAAGTCCGCGGTCAGGTGGTCCAGCAGCGCCCCATGGGTGTCGAGTACATCGGCGACGGCCGCATCGAACAACTGCTCCTTGCTGTCGAAGTGGTTGTAGAAGGAGCCCATGCCGACGTCGGCGGCCTGGGTGATCTCCACTACCGGCACGCTGAACCTGCCCTCGGCGATCAATCTTTGTGCGGCCCGTACCAGCGCCGCCCGGGTGCGTCGTTTGCGCCGTTCGAGCCGGTTGGGCGCCGCACCCGACCCCTCACTCAGCGAAGTCATTTAAGTAGTATGCATCACTTATGAGGCATTCGTCAGAACCTCTTGACCCCTTGGCCGGCATGTGTGACGATTTCGCCAGTGAATCCTGGGAGATGGTAATGGGCAACCGGTACCTGCATTCGGCGTATCAAACGACCGGCCCGCTGAAAGTGCCTGTCTCATGACCGTTTCCGTACTACGTACCGCCGACGCCTGGTGGGTCGAAAGCGCGGGCCGCGCGGCAAGGATTGCCACCGCGGCAACCACCACCGGACGGCTGCTGGCCGACCGGAGCGCGATCGAGGCCGCGCTCGGTAACACCGACACCGACACCGTCGCCGTCGAGCACCTGGATGTGATCTCACCGGTGACGCGACCCTGCCGGGTGGTCGCGCAGATGACCAACTTCGAATCGCACGTCAAGGATGCCGGCATGGATCCGGCATCGGTTCCGCTGACTTTCTTCCGCAAGGCGTCCGCGTCGATCAGCGGACCGTTCGACGACATCGTCAAACCCGCACACGTCCAGTTGCTCGACTACGAAGTCGAGATCGGGCTGGTGATCGGACGCGCAATTCCGGTCGGGACAGCCATTTCCGACTCCAACCTCGCCGACGTCATTGCCGGTCTGCTGGTTGCCAACGATGTGTCAGCGCGCGACATCCAGCTTCCGCAGACCCAGTTCTACGAGGCCAAGTCCTACCCGAGCTTCACCCCGGTGGGGCCGAAGCTGGTGTTGCTCAACGCCGATGAACTACGGCGCTTCGGCGAGCTGCGGTTGCGCCTGCGCGTCAACGGCGAAGAGCGCCAGAATTCGCTAGTCGACGGCGACATGCTTTACCGCCCACTGCAGGCGCTGCAATCGCTCACCCAGTTCCAGGAGCTCGCATCCGGTGACCTGATCCTCACCGGCACCCCGGTGGGCACCGCCCTGAGAGCGCCGTCCAAGCCGGTGGAGATCATCGGAAACCTGTTACCGCCGGCCGTCAAGTGGAAGGCGTTCTTCAAACGTCAGGCCGCCAACCCGCACTACCTGCAACACGGGGACGTCGTCGAAGCGTCGGTGGCCACCGACGACGGAGCGATCGATCTGGGAACCCAGCACACCACCGTGCGATTCGCTTGAGCGACAGCGCGTGGACTGTCAACCTCCTGGGAATCCCCCGCGCACGCGCTTTTTCGGGGCCTAATCAGCGCGTAAACGGGTAACCCGTTTGACGGATCTGAAGCCGAAAACGGGAAGAGGTGCGCAATGGCCGCGACCGAAGTCAGCGACTTTTTGCTCGAACGACTGCGCGACTGGGGGGTCTCACACGTGTTCGCCTACCCCGGCGACGGCATCAACGGCCTCCTTGCGGCCTGGGGTCGCGCGGACAACAAGCCTATGTTCGTCCAGGCGCGCCACGAGGAGATGGCCGCGTTCGAAGCCGTCGGTTACGCGAAATTCAGTGGGCGCCTTGGTGTTTGCGCAGCGACCTCCGGACCGGGCGCGATCCACCTGCTCAACGGCCTCTACGACGCGAAGCTCGACCGGGTACCGGTGGTGGCCATCGTCGGGCAGACCGACCGCAGCGCCATGGGCGGCTGGTACCAGCAAGAAGTGGACCTGTTGAGCCTCTACAAGGATGTGGCCAGCGATTACGTCCAGATGGTGACCGTGCCCGAACAGCTACCCAATGTCCTCGATCGCGCCATCCGCACCGCATTGACCAGGCGGGCCCCGACCGCGCTCATCATCCCTGCCGACGTACAGGAGCTCAAATACTCACCTCCGGCCCACGAATTCAAGATGGTGCCGTCGAGCCTGGGGTTCGAGAAGGCCACCGTCGAAGCTTCACCCGAGGGCCTGCGGCAGGCCGCCGAGGTACTCAACTCCGGTGAGCGGGTCGCGATGCTTATCGGCGCCGGTGCCCGCAACGCCGCCCCGGAAGTGGCCGAAATCGCCGACCTGCTGGGCGCGGGAGTGGCTAAGGCGCTACTCGGCAAGGACGCCCTGTCCGATGAGTTGCCGTTTGTCACCGGATCCATCGGCTTGCTCGGCACGCGCCCCAGCTACGAATTGATGCGGGACTGCGACACCTTGCTCACCATCGGGTCGAGTTTCCCGTACACGCAGTTCCTGCCGCCGTTCGGTTCGGCGCGCGGTGTGCAGATCGATATCGACCCCACGGTCATCGGTATGCGCTACCCCAATGAGGTGAACCTGGTCGGCGACGCCAGCGCGACCCTGCGCGCCCTATTGCCGTTGTTGCAGCGCAAGTCCGACCGTTCCTGGCGCGAGACGATCGAGAAAAACGTCGCACGCTGGTGGGAAACCATGGCGATGGAAGCCGACGTGACAGCCGAGCCGATCAACCCGATGCGGCTATTCGCCGACTTGTCGCCGAAGCTACCCGACAATGCGATCGTCACCGCCGACTCGGGCTCGTCGGCGAATTGGTATGCGCGCCAATTGAAGTTCCGCGGCAGCATGCGTGGTTCGTTGTCGGGCAATCTGGCCACGATGGGCCCGGGTGTCCCCTACGGTATCGGTGCGAAGTTCGCCCACCCGGACCGGCCGGTCATTGTGTTCGCCGGTGACGGCGCCATGCAGATGAACGGCTTGGCCGAGCTGATCACGATCGCGCACTATCGAGAGCAATGGGCCGACCAGCGGCTTGTCGTCGCGGTCTTGCACAACAACGACCTGAATCAGGTAACCTGGGAAATGCGGGCCATGGGTGGAGCACCGAAATTCGCTGAGTCCCAAACACTTCCGGATGTCGACTACGCGGGATTCGCCGCCAGCCTGGGCCTGGCTTCGGCCAAGCTGACCGATCCCGGGCAGATTCCCTCGGCGTGGGATCAGGCACTACAGGCCGACCGGCCGACGGTGCTCGACGTGCATTGTGACCCCAACATTCCGCCGGTCCCACCGCACGCCACCTTCGACCAGATGAAGGCCGCTGCCAGCGCGGTGCTGCACGGCGACGAGGATGCCTTTGGGCTGATCAAGGAGGGCATCAAAATCAAGGCACAGGAGTTCCTGCCGCACCGCGAAACCAGCCGCCGATGACCGGTGATACAGGCCACAGGTTTGAGGCTTCGGCGATCCGGAAACCCTTGATCTTGTAGGGGAATTCTTTGCACTGAGACGCGTAGGAATCGCGTCCGGTGGTTTCCCTGCTGGCTGAGCGCAATCGACTACAGCGCGAGGTCGCCATGGTAAACGAGTAAGCAACGGGAGGTATTCATGGCGGAGAAGAGTGGGCCGCAAGAGGCCGTCGAGGGCGTCGTCGAGGGTGTTAAGGGCAAGGCGAAGGAAGTCATTGGCGCCGTAGCCGGCCGTGATGACGTCAAGCGCGAGGGGCAGGCCCAGCAGGACAAGGGCGATGCCCAGCGTGACGCGGCCAAGAAGGAAGCCCAAGCAGAAGCCGCTCGCGGGGGCGCAGAAGCCGCCGAGGAACGGCAGAAGGCTAACCAGTAGCTTGTCAGGAGGATGGGCCCAGTCCGAATCGGACTGGGCCCATTCGCCTTTCGCAGGTGCTCTAGACGGTGCTCTAGAGGCTGATCAGCGCCGGTTGGCGGTCAGCCGGGCAATCGGCGTTTCGTCGAGGTGAGACAACAACTCGCAGGGGTTTTCGAAAACCGCTACGGCACCGGCGGTTTCGAGTTCCGCCCGGGACACCCCACCGCTGAGCAGCCCGATGCTGGCCACGCTCGCGCGGGCGCTTGCTTCGGCATCCCAAACCGCGTCGCCGACGAAGACGGCCTGCCCGGCCGATACGCCTGCACGGTCCAGCGCCACGCGGATGATGTCGGGCTTGGGCTTGGCGGTGTCGACGTCGGCAGCCGACGTGACCTCGGCGACCAGGTCGTCACAATCGAGCACCTTTCGCAACAAGGCCAATTCGTCTTCGGGCGCCGACGTGGCAAGCACCACCTGCAGGCCCAGATCGGCGACGCGCTGCAGCAGCTCGCGCGCCCCGGGCAGCACTCGAAGTAGCGGACCGGCTTCTTTATAGTACTGAGAATGCAGATCCTTCAGTCGTTTTCGCGCGTCGTCGGACGCATCGCCGGACAACGACCGCACCAGCGTTGATCCGTCCATTCCGATCGATCGATGGATGCGCCAAGTCTCGGCATCGATTCCGGCTTCCGCGAAGGCGCGCTGCCACGCATGGACATGCAGGTAGTTGGAATCGACGAGCGTGCCGTCAACATCGAATAAGACTGCCGGTATCACCGGCTTGCGCTTATCCACCGAGTTATCCACATCTTGTGAATCAATTCCACTGCCGGCGAACACAATTAATTCCGGCGAGCAGGAATTGGTTATGACCTGAACAGCAACGCCGTGACCGCAACATCGGCAAGCAGCAGTGCCAAACCGAACAGCGGGACGACAAATCCCCAGCGCCGCAACGCCGTAAAGAACGAAACAATGATGGTTACGGCGGCAACCACTGGCGCGCCATAGAACAAAATTCCGTAGACCAACCCGCTCGGACCCAGATGGGGACATTGCGCCGCACTGCATGCCGCGACGCTCATCGCCGCGCCGACGGCGAATATCATCACCAATATCGCGGCTGGGACGGTCAATAGGGCAAGCACCCAATTGATCACCGCACGACTGCGGCGGACAGAATCCCCCGCATCCGGCGGCGGGGCCTTCGCGCCGGGGACCAACTGGTCGGTTTCCTGATTGAGACTCATTACGCCTCCCTTCGTGGGACTCATCGGCTCATGGCGAGACCGCGCCACCGACCACCGCGGCGCGCGCAACTCAATCCCGACTACCCATGTCGGTCGACCTGAAACATGGCAAGCCCAGCGAGGTTTACCCCCGCGAACCGGCGGGGTAATCGGGCGTTAGCACAAATTCGAAAACCAAGAAACCCAATCAGGAGAGCTGATGTCCGCGTTTGACGAGATCGGCGGCGCCACCGCACGGGTTGGTGGGGCCTTTCGGCGTCTCGCCAGTGGATCGCCGGAAGCAGGGGTACACCAGGGTGCAAAAGCGGCCATTCCAAAAGTGGTCGTAGTCACCGGTGCCAGCGCCGGCATTGGGCGCGCTACGGTGCGCCTGCTGGCCGAACGCGGTGCGCAGATCGGACTGCTGGCCCGTGGACAGGCGGGCTTGGAAGCCGCGGCCGCGGAAGTACGCGCCGCCGGTGGTGAAGCTTTGCCGATTCCCACCGATGTCGCGGACTTCGATTCGGTGGAGCGCGCGGCACAACAGGTCGAGGAACGGTTCGGTCCGATCGATGCGTGGATCAACGTCGCATTCACATCGCTCTTCGCCCCCTTCACCGCCATCGAGCCCGACGAGTACCGCCGGGTCACCGAAGTCACCTATCTGGGGTACGTACACGGCACCATGGCTGCGCTGAATCGCATGCGCCCCAGGGACACTGGGGTGATCGTGCAAGTCGGCTCGGCATTGGGCTGCCGCGCCATCCCGCTCCAATCGGCCTATTGCGGCGCCAAGCACGCGATCAACGGGTTCACCGAATCCGTGCGTACCGAGTTGATGCATGAGCACAGCAACGTGCGGGTCACCGTCGTGCAGATGCCCGCGGTCAACACCCCGCAGTTCTCCTGGGTTCGATCCCGGATGAAGAACCACCCGCAACCGGTCCCGCCCATATATCAGCCAGAGGTCGCCGCGCGCGGTGTGCTGTACGCGCTGGATCACCCGCGCCGCAAACACTATTGGGTGGGAGCCAGCACCGTGGGAACCATTGTGGCGCAACGACTGGTACCGGGATTGCTCGACCGTTACCTGGCCCGCACCGGGTTCGACTCGCAGCAGACGGATCAGCCGACCAGCGCCGAGCGACCGGCTAACCTGTGGGCGCCCCTCGACGGGCCCGACGGCAAGGACTTCGGCGCGCACGGCGTGTTCGACGATCGTTCGCACCCCCACAGTGCCCAGTCCTGGGCCGCCAGGCACGTCGGCACGCTGGTGTCCGGGGCCGCCCTGGTGGGCGCCGTCGCGGCTGCCGGTCTCGGGCGCCGCCGGCTCGACGGCAAGAGCCGGTAGCCATAGTCAGAGGTAGTCAGAGGCAGTCAGAGGCAGGCGACCGCACTTCGCAGGTCGTCGACGAACATCTGATAGTGCTCGCGGCGGTGTTCGCTGCGGTCCCGCAACAGAGCCGAGGGGTGCACGGTAGCCGTGACGAGCGGTTCCGGCTCGGTTGCTATGCCGAGCGCTGTCGGCAGTTGCAGGTGCTCACCGCGATGTGCGGTGACGCGAAAAGTGCTGCCCAGCAAGGATTGAGCCGCCGTTGCGCCAAGACATACGATCACTTTCGGTCGTAGCGCTTCGATTTCGGCAATCAGCCAGGGCTGGCATGCGACGACTTCGATTCGGCCGGGCTTCTGATGTATGCGGCGCTTGCCTGCCCGGCTGAACTTGAAGTGCTTGACGGCATTGGTCTGATAAGTCAGACCGACATCGATATCGGCCTCTTCCAGTGCCCGTTGCAGCAGTCGTCCTGCCGGACCGACAAACGGAAGTCCCTGCTGGTCCTCCTGATCCCCGGGTTGCTCGCCCACCAACATCATTGGCGCGGCACCCTTTCCGTGACCGAAGACCGTCTGGGTGGCGTCCTTGTACAGTCCGCATCCGCGGCAGGTGTCCGCGGCATCCGCCAGGGAACTCAGCTGCCGATCATCGGGCACATAGCGGGCGGCGCCGATGGCTGATTGCGTCTCAACGTCTTTGGGCACGGCGGTTGTACTTCTTGATCGCGTCGACGAGTTCGGACTTGGTCATCGTAGACCGCCCGCGCACGTCGAGCCGGCGCGCGACGTCGAGCAGGTGGTTCTTGCTGGCATTGGCGTCGACGCCTTCGGCCGACGGCAACGGGTTGTTCAGGTCGCCGCGTTCGGCGCGTCGGTCCGAAGGGCCCTTCTCCTCTTTGGCTTCCCAACGGTCGCCGACCTTTTCGTAACTGTGCTTGACGGCGGCATAAGCAACGCGATGCGCGCGCTCTTCACTGCCGTACTGCTCGGCGGCCGCGTCATGGGCTTTGGCGAACGTTCGCTGAGCCTTGGCGCTGGAACGCCTTAGCGTGCTAGGCAATTCGTCCTTTTTCGCCGCCCCGCTCTTCGTCGTCTTGGGCACGGAATCACCTCCCTCTTAAGAGTCTTGCGGACCTTGAGCCGACTGTTGAGCCTTGGCATAGGCAAGCTGGAGAAAGTCCGCGCCGGCCAGCGCGGTGAAGGTGCCCGCGATCAGCCTGGTGAATCTGGGGGCAAAGACCAGGCCGATGACAAGCCCCGTAGCCACCCACATGTCCAGGCAGAACGGACACGTCAACAACTCCCCCAGACTATGCCGCAGCTGGCCGCCCTGCCTGGATTCCTCCATTACCTCGGCCGGACCGCCGGTGCCCGCGTAGTGGGCAAAGGGCGCGCGCAGCGGACTGGTCACCGCGTCTTTGCTCACGGTTCGCGACAGTTTGTGGGTGCCCACCGTGACGATGACGAGATCCTGCAGGTGCCATCGCTCCGGTAGCTTGCGTCCGGTAGCGGCAGCCATCAACGTGGTGAGTACCACCAGCGCGCCGTAGACGATCATGGCGCCCAGATAGCCCGCCAGCGGCCTGGGACTGTCGCCGCGATATTCGTCAGCTTCCCGGCGCGCCCTGTCAGCTACGTCGGCGCTGTCCTTGGTCATGCCTGCGGGTACCCGTTTCGACTCTGGGCAATCCCGGCGCCGAATGCCCGCAGGCCAGGTGTAGCGCGATGGTTGCCCGGGTATCCCGCCGGGAGTACCGGGCGCCAGCTAAGGGGTGCAGCTCAAGGGTGGTAGTGAACAACCGCGCGGCCCGCCGCCAGCCGCGGGCCTCAGGCCGGTTTACCGGCATCGTCGTCGGCGCCTGCGTCGTCCTGCTGACCGGCGGTGTGACCGCGTGTTCGGCACCGGGCTCGACCCTGGAAAGCGCACCTGCGGTGACCGTCACTCGGATCAATGCCACGCTGCACGATCCGGTGTGGTCGTATGCGCTGCACGCGCTCGTGGCGCCGACCGACGATCACCGGCTCGCGGCGGTGAGCCACGTCGGTGACGGTACCGCTCAGACCAAGCTTTCCGCGCCAATGTCATTGGGCCGCAATATCCAGATCAGCGATGCCGATGAGCGGCACGTGTTCGTGCCGCAACCCGAACAGGGACGGGTGGCCGTCGTCGATCTGGCCAGTCTGCGCCAAATCGACGACTTCGACGCCGGTCCCGCCCCGGCCTACCTCGCCGCCGACGCCGGGATGCGGGTGCTGCTTGCGCTGTCGCAGGACGGGTACGCGGTGACGCCGGTGGACCTCTACGGGTACCGCAAACTCGCGACCGCACGGGCTAAAGATTCGGCCACCACCATCGACGGCTCCAATCGCGGGCGTCAGATCGAGTACCACCTGTACGGGCCGGCGGGGATCCGCTATTACAAGGGATCGTCGTCGCCCCCGGAGAAGCGCGGCGATTTCGACATGGATGTGGTGGCGGCGGCCGGCGATAGCACCAAAGTCAGCCGCACCTACGTAGCCGACCGCAATCGCAACGTTGTGTACGCCGTGGACTCTCGCCGCGGCGGCGACGGGCTGGGGATTGTGGCATGCACGCAGGTTTCGTCGCCGATTCGCTACCTGGGCACTGATGACACCCGCATCTACGCGGCCACCGACCGGGACCTGGTGGTGTTCGAGACGGCATCGTTCACCGGATATCCGCAGGGGTCGATTCCGGTGCTGAGGACCGTCGACTACCGGCAGCAGCTACCCGACGACCCGGTTAGATCAGCACCCTTGTCCGGCATGGCAATTGGACCGGATCGGCTATACCTCACTCTGCAGGACCAGCCGTACGTGATCGGCGTTGCCAAGCCGCACCTATGACGACAGATGGGCCACTCGAGAAGACCACCACAGGAGGAATTCATGAGCGCGATATCCGAGCACCGCACCGCGACCGGCGTCGACGACGATCTGGAGTTACTCGGTGAGCAGATAACTGCATTGCGCGAACTAGGGCAGCGCGACGACGAGGTGAGTGACGAGCAAATCTACGATTTCAGCATCCGATGGGGCACGGCCCTGGCGGGGCGGCTGCGGCGGCTGGCGCACTACAGCGCGCTGGGCCTGCTCGACGCGGCCGACGAAGTCGGGTTTCACACACTCCGCAAGGAACTCAACGAGGTTTCGACGCTGATCGATCGATTCAAATTGTCCCGCCCGCGGCTGGCAACAGAGGTCAGCCCGTCACGCCGTCATCTGCGGACTGCGTAAGGAATTCGTTGTCGTGCAAGATGATAGCGGTGCGCGGCCGCGCGCACTCGCCATTGCGGCATGTCAACGCCACCATGTAGGCGTCGTTGTCCTCGTCGAGGAACAAGAAGCCGAGATACAAAGCGTCTCCGACGTCGAAATCCGTTGTGCCGCACGATTCGCAGTGCCCGCCGTTGGCGGCGATGTGCTGCAGTACCCGGTCGCGGGCCACCGGTTCCAGCGCGATCAGCTCTGGGCGCACCATCGCGTCGTCTGCCATCTCAGATCTCCACGTCCTTGTCGTAGTAGACGTTGTCCTCGCGCCAGCCGCCCTTCCCCTTGCCGATCCCGGCAAATTCGTCGACGAATTCGATCTGGTTGATCCACTTGGCCATCTTGAACCCCACCTGGGTTTCCACCCGGAGCCGCAGCGGCGCACCGTGTTTGATGGGCAACGGCTTGCCGTTCATCTCATAGGCGAGCAGCGTCTGCGGTTTGTAAGCCAGTTCAAGGTCGATCACTTCGTAGAACTGCCCGCCGCCCTCCGAGCTGGGTTCGTCGGTGCTGTTGTTCTGCATGGTCAGAAAGCAGATGTAGCGGGCCTGCGGCAGCGGCCGTACCAGGTCCACCAGTTGGGCGAGCGGAATTCCGCTCCATTCGCCAATGCTGGTCCAGCCCTGCACGCAGTTGTGCAGCACCCGCTGGGTCTGGTGATCAGCCAGTGCACGCAGCGCTGCCAGATCCAGCGTCACGGGCCGTTCGACGAGTCCCCCCACCCGCAGCCGCCAGTCCACGAAATTGTGTACCGCCATCACCTTGTAGGCAGTCGATGTCGGCGGCTTGCCGTTCACGCGGTGTTCTGGCGACAACTTGTCCGGCGGGTAATCCTGCCGGGAATCCAACGGCCGCAACAGAATGTGGCGGGCCGCACTGACGACGGCCCCCAGGACCCGCTGAACCGCAAACGGCCGGCGCAGGCTCCACAGCGTCGCCGCCACGTGGACGGCGACGACGACCCCGATGATCACCAGGGAAAGCACAGTGGCCCAAACGATATTGCGGACCGACCCGAAGATCATCGTTGCGGTGAGCTGGCCCCAGCCCCAGAAGAACACCATCGACAGGTGGATCACGATGAACAGCGCGAACGCGAGCAGCCCCAGGAAGTGCAGGCTGCGCGCCGATTGACGCCCGCCCCATAGCCGCACATACCAGGGGAACCGCGCCTCGATCGCCGGCGACTGTGCCGCGCCGGTAAGGATCATGAACGGCGCCAACAGGAATATCACCGCGGCATACGTCAACTTCTGGATGGCGTCCAGCGGTTCGCCGGGCAGCAGCGGCGGCAGATTGAACGTCAGGTAGGTCACGATGTCGTTCCACGCGTCGGAGAAGATCGACCACGAATAAGGCCAGTACCGGTGCCACTGGCCGGTGGCGAACAACAGGATGTAGTACGACAGCCCGACCAGAATCCAGCCGAGTACCGCGAAAAAGTGCCAATGGCGGCCCATTCCGAGTTGCTTGCGCCCCGGCAGCGCGACCAGTGGGTGATAGTCCTCTTCTTCGTCGAGAGTGTCGTAGAGCTTGTCCGTCGGCATCACCTTGCGGGTGAACCTCGCCCATTCGGTGCCGGGCTTGCTGTGCTCGTTCCAGTACAGCTTGGGGTGGGTGGACAGAATCTCGATACCGCTGCGCATGATCAAGGTGAGAAATAGAAAGTTCAGCCAGTGGTCGATTCGCAACCAGAGTGGATAGTCGAGCGTGGTCATGTGCGGGCTTCCCAACGACTGTCAGTCATGCCAGTGCCGCCGTTGTGGGTAGGCCACGTTGATGCCCAACAGAACCGACATGTGCAAGCCGATGAATCCCAGTGCGCAGGCAGCCGACAGCGACCCGGGTGCCAGGTCCCACCTTCCGGTCAGGCCCACCAGTCCGGGCAGGCTCGCCGCCCGGCTCACCAGGTAGAGGCCGAGGAAGATCACACCGATCAGGCTGCCGAGCTGCCAACCACGTTGCGGCACAGCAGGATTGAGCGCGAATGCCATCGCGGCCATCGCCGCCACACAACCGGCGATCAACGCCACACAATAGGCCACGAAGTACCCGGGCGGAGCCGGAGTGGCCACCAAGAGGTACACATGGACCAGCACCAGACCGGCAAGCAGCAGGCTGCCCGCGGCGGTCACGGCCCGCGGCAGATTGAACGCCACGTAACCGTTGAGGGTGAGCATCCGGTATATCCGGCTGCGTTGCCACGCCCGCCGTATAAATGCGCGCACCGGTGCTGCATACCCGGCCGCAAACACTGCAAACCACCGGGGTACCGCGGCGGGCCCGATGCGTACGGGCGCAAGCGGTTACGCCTCGTACGGGGGATATCGCCGCTGCTGCAAGGTACGCGCCAGATGGGCGGCGTTGCGGGCGGCCGCCGCGGTGGTCGAGGCGATCTGGTCGGGCACCTCATCGAGGTCGCTGTAGTCGGTGCTTTCCATCGCGGCGCCGTTCCAGTATGTGCAGCCCTGCGCCGGGATGCTGAACCCGATGTCGTTGAGTCCTTGAAACACGTCGGCGACCACTTTGTGAGCGCCGTCCTCGTTGCCCACCACGCTGACAATCGCGACTTTGCCGACCATCACCGGTATCCCGTCGTCATCGGTGTTGGACAATTCGGCATCCAGGCGCTCCAGCACCCGTTGGGCGATGCTCGACGGGTGGCCCAGCCAGATGGGCGTGCTGAGCAGCAGGATGTCGGCGTCGAGCACCTTGCTCCGGATGGCGGGCCATTCATCGCCGGGGCCCATATCGTCCTCGACCCCGGGCTTGATGGCATGATCCACGCAGCGAATCAGTTCGCACTCGGCACCCGCCTTCCGCAACTCCTCGAAAACCTGCTCGGCGATCAATGCGCTACTCGAAGCCGCGGGGCTGGGTTTGAGGCTGCATACCAGCCCGACGGCACGCAACGGTACTTGCGCCTGGTCAACCATGCCGGAGTTCATACCCGCCCTCGGTCAGGGCAAACCAGAACGGTTCGGTCTTGCCGGTCACGGGTACCCAGCGCGCATGGATCAGTCGCATGCGCCCCTGCTCGATGCGCTTCTCGACTATCACCGCAGCAACCGTTACGGCTTCACACCGCCGGGCCATCGTCAAGGCGCCGGAACCGACCCCCGGGTGCTCGCGGTCTTGGGCAAGGACCCGTTTCGCAACGACGTACTGGCCAGTGCCGGTCTCGACGACCGGTTGTCGCGCGGCGAATATCTGACGCGGGCAGAGGACTTGATGGCCAGTGCGGTTGGCGCGGACAAGGCGTTCTTCTCCACCTGCGGAAGTTCGCTGTCGGTGAAGGCGGCGATGCTCGCCGTCGCCGGCGGCAATGAGGGCGGCCTGTTGGTGGCGCGCGACAGCCACAAGTCGGTGGTCGCGGGCTTGATCTTTTCCGGGGTGCGGCCCCGATGGCTTACGCCCCGCTGGGATGCCGAACGCCACTTCTCTCATCCGCCCTCACCCGAACAAGTGCGGAAGGGCTGGGAGCGGCATCCGGATGCGGCGGGGGCCCTCATCGTCAGTCCGAGTCCGTACGGTACGTGTGCCGACATAGCGGCGATTGCCGACGTCTGCCACGAGCACAACAAGCCGCTGATTGTCGACGAGGCATGGGGTGCGCATCTGCCGTTCCACGAAGACCTGCCGGCCTGGGCGATGGACGCCGGCGCCGATGTGTGCGTGGTGAGCGTGCACAAGATGGGAGCGGGATTCGAGCAAGGGTCGGTATTCCACCTCCAAGGCGACTTGGTGGATCCCATGCAACTATCGGCGTGCGCCGACCTGCTGATGACAACCAGCCCGAACGTGATGATCTATGCGGCACTTGACGGTTGGCGGCGCCAGATGGTCGAGCAGGGGCACGAGCTGCTCACCGCCGAACTCGACCTCGCCGGCCACCTGCGCGACCGGCTCGCGGAAATCCCGGACCTCTTGGTTCTCGAAGACGAGCTGCTGGGCACGCAGGCTTCCTGCGATCTCGACGTGACACAGGTGTTGATGGACGTGTCCAGGACTGGGACATCTGGCTACCAAGCCGCGGATTGGCTCAGGGAGAACTGCCATCTGGACATCGGCCTCAGCGATCACCGCCGCATCCTGGCGACGATGTCATTCGCCGACGACAAGCACACCGCTGACCGCCTCGTGGCGGCGATGACCCAATGGCGCAAGGCGGCAAGCGAATTCGAGCCGCCGCCGTCGATACAACTGCCGGATCCGGATGAACTGCAACTGGAAAACGTGCAGCTGCCCCGCGATGCCTTCTTCGGACCAATCGAAACGGTGCCGGCGGCAAAGGCCGCCGGCCGTATCGCCGCGGAGCAGATAACCCCTTATCCCCCTGGCATTCCGGCGGTGGTGCCGGGTGAGCGCCTCAACGATGCCGTGATCGACTACCTGCGCTCCGGCGCGGACGCGGGCATGAACCTACCGGATGCTTCCGACCCGAGCGCACAGAATTTCCGCGTCGTCGCCTGACGGTTGCCCGGCCTGGTCACTGTCCGGCTTCGGCGCGCGGCCTCTTCGTCTTTGCCGCATCACGTAATTCGCGATTGGTGGACTGCAAGTCGGTGTTGGTGGCCGAGAGTGCGGCGTTGTCGTCTTCGAGGTTGAGGATGCGCGCAATGCCGGCCAAGTTGATCCCGGCGTCGACGAGTTCGCTGATCCGCTTCAGTCGCGCTAAATCGTCAGCGCTGTAGCGCCGCGTTCCGCCATCGCTGCGGGCCGGGGTGAGCAATCCGTGGCGTTCGTAGAGCCGCAGCGATTGCACTGCGACGCCGGAAAGTTCGGCCGCCACGGAGATGCCGTACACACCGTGATCGGCGGCCGGCGCACCGCTGTGGTCAGGGCGATCGGTCATTCGGACTCTTCCTTGCCTACTCGTGTAGAAAACCTGCTTATCACACTTGCATTCTCCTGTCGACAGTGTTATATAAAACCTATGTCGTGAGACATAGAAAATTCCACCCCCACAAAGCAGATTGGAGTAAGAGGTGACCACCATGCTGATGCGTACCGACCCGTTCCGTGAACTGGACCGCTTCGCCCAGCAGGTGCTAGGCACAGCCGCGCGACCAGCGGTGATGCCGATGGACGCGTGGCGCGAAGGCGAGCAGTTCGTGGTCGAATTCGACCTGCCCGGTATCGACGCCAACTCCCTGGACATCGACATCGAGCGCAACGTGGTGACGGTTCGTGCCGAGCGGCCGGCCGTCGACCCCAACCGGGAGATGCTCGCCACCGAGCGGCCCCGCGGGGTCTTCAGTCGCCAGCTCGTGCTGGGCGAAAACCTCGACACCGAGCGGATTGAGGCTTCCTATCAGGAGGGTGTGCTCAGGTTGCATATTCCCGTCGCCGAGAAGGCCAAGCCGCGCAAGATTTCCGTCGGCCGCGGCAACGGGCAACACGGCCAACGGGCCATTAACGACAACGAATCCAAACGCGAGGTCATAGACGCTTGATGCTGGTCGGCGGCGCGGTGGCTAATGGCGCTCGCCGAGAAGGCAGGCGCCGGCAGCCACCACCCCGCATCCCCGAGGCGTGCTAAACCCGAGGAGGAATAATCCGCGATGAGCTGGGATCTCGACGGCCAGTCGGCGGCCGTTGAACAAGCATTGGCCGGCGGTGCGCCGCAACGGGTAGGTTCGTTCCGCTTCTACTTCGCCGACCAGCGGTGGGAATGGTCCGAGCAGGTGCAGCGGATGCACGGCTATGAGCCGGGCAGCATGACGCCGACCACCGATGTGGTGCTCTCGCACAAACACCCGGACGACCGGGGTCAGGTCGCGGCCACCATTGGCGACATTCTGCACAATCAAAAGGCATTCAGCACCCGGCACCGGATTATCGACACCGCAGGTTCTGTGCATCACGTCGTCGTAGTGGGTGATCGTCTTTATGACGACCATGGTGCGGTAATCGGAACGCGCGGTTTTTACGTCGATGTCTCTCCGTTGCGTGAGCAACTACATGAGGACCTGGTCACGGCAAAGCTTGCCGAAATCGCCGAGAACCGTGCCGGCATCGAGCAGGCCAAGGGCATGTTGATGCTGGTCTATGACATCGACGAGGATGCGGCGTTCAACTTGCTGAAATGGCTCTCCCAAGAAGCCAACATCAAATTGCGCCTGCTGGCCGAACAGGTCTGTGCGGACTTTCGCGCCGCGGGCAGCGCCTTTGGCATGCAATCGGAATTCGACCAATTGCTGCTGACCGCGCATCAGCGGGTGCACCGCGCCGATGACACTGCGGTGGCGAAGTAATCTGCTTCAGTTCGGGGCGCCTTCGGTGTCGTCGAAGAACGACCAGTCGCCGTCGTCGTTGACCTCCATGCGCCAACCCAACTCGGAATTGTCAGCCACGGAATCGACAAACCAGGCGTGCGCATCCGCGGCGGTATCGATATCTTTGGTCGCAACGACCTCGCCGCGCGGGTTGAGTACTCGGTATTCAGCCATGCCTGCGTGATTATCCCGTCTCATGAATTTCAATCATGCGCGCCGCTCGCTCCCTCAATCGGGGGACACGGCGTTCCTCCTATCGGTGACCAATCACCCGACAGACATGGCCAGTGCATAACGGCATGGTTGCTAAGTAGTAGTCACGCCCATGTCGGACGTACTTAAAACCACACCCGCAAGGAAGGTTCCAACGTGAACGGTGTGAATGGGTCAGGCCACCGCACTGGACTACACATGAACGGTTTGGCCGCCGTCCCGTCTGCACCGCAGCAACACCATAACCAGGTGGCGCCATTTGGGTTGGGCGGCTGGGCGATCACCGACGAAGAGATGGGTCCCGCTTCGGACTACCCTCCGCACTACGGCGATCCGGCCGCCACGCCGATGCCGTGGTACGACAGCAATCCTGACATGGCCGTCGAGCAGGCCGTGCGAAATCTCATCGACGCGCTAGGCGTGGACGAAGGTGAGCACACCGCCCAGACGCCCGCCCGCGTCGCGCGAGCGTGGCGCGAGATGCTGTGGGGCTACAACGAGGTCCCAGAAGACCATCTCGACACCGATTTCCCCGCCCCCGACGACCCTGGACTCATCGTCATGCACGGGATCTCGTTCGCCTCGACCTGTGCGCACCACCTGTTGCCGTTCTCCGGGACCGCCACCATCGCCTACCGACCCCATCCCGGCCAGCGCATCGTCGGCCTGTCCAAACTGGCCCGCTTGGTGCACGGTTACGCCGCGCGGCTGCAGGTGCAGGAACGCATCGGACATCAGGCTGCCGCGGGAATCATGCGCAAGCTCAACCCGTCTGGGGCGATGTGCGTCATCACGGCGCGACACGACTGCATGCGGCTACGGGGTGTGCGCGAGCCGATCGCCGAAGCGACCACCGAAGCGCGCAAAGGCATGTGGCTGGATCACGAAATCACACTCATCCACCGCCTGCACGCGGGTGGGCGGTAGCGCCCAAAATCAGGCCGAGCGCGCGACGATCACCGGCATCCGGACCGAATTCACGACGGCGTTGCTCACCGAACCCAGCAGCATCCCGCTGAGCGCGCCCCGGCCATGCGTGCCCACGACTACCAACTGGACCGATTCCGACCTTTCGACGAGCTGCCGCGCGGGGCGGTCGCAGACCACGACCCGGCACACCGTCACGTCGGGGTAGCGCTCCTGCCAGCCGGCCAGGCGCTCGGCCAGATTGCGCTCTGCTTCCGCCTTCACCTTCGACCAGTCCAGCCCTGGCAACTCGACGACCTCGAGGTCGCTCCAGGCGTGCAGGGCGATCAACTCGACACCGCGGCGCGAAGCTTCGTCGAAAGCCACGGCCGTCGCGAGCTCCGATGCCGGCGACCCGTCGATTCCCAGCAGCACGGGGGCGCGCTGGGCATGCGGCATCAACGGATCTTCGTCGCGGATGACGGCGACGGGACAGCCGGCGCGCCGCACCAGAGTCGAACTGACCGAGCCGAGCACCGCCCGGGCCAGCGCTCCGCGCCCCGAGCTGCCGACCACCACCAGGTCGGCCTCGCTGGACAGTTCAACCATCGCTGGTACCGGTGCGGAGAACACGATTTCGCTGTTGATGGTGAGCTTCTGGTCCGCGGTGACGGCCTCTTCGGCGATTTTGACGGCAGCGGCGACGACCTTGCGGCCCTCGTCCTCCTGCCAAACGGCCCACGTTTCCGGGTATGGCATTGGCGGCCACGTCGCCACATCGGTGCTCACCACGTGGACGACCGTGAGCGGAATGTTTCTCATCGCCGCGTCACGAGCTGCCCAACAGACCGCGGCATTGGATGCCGGCGAGCCATCTACCCCGACGACCACGCCCAAGCGCTTGACGTTTGTGCTACCGCGGGTGGACATTTCAGCTATTCCTTCGATGACGCGTCGTTTATCGGCAGTGCCGTGACGAAAGGTGTGTCGACGCCGACCCGGCCCAACGCGTCGGCTCCACCTGGAGAACCGAGCGGAGCGTCACGCCCTGGCAGGACCTGGCTGAAGAAGGCGGCGTTGTCGACGAGATGCGCAACCTGGTCATCGGGAAGATCGCCTTCCCAATAAATCGCCTCAACCCGGCAGGCCGGCTTGCATGCACCGCAATCAACACATTCCTCAGGGTTGATGTACATCGTGCGGTCGCCTTCATAGATGCAGTCGACGGGACACTCCAGGACACAAGACTTCTCCGCGATATCCACGCACTCTCTACCGATGACGTAGGTCATGACTTCAAGGTACAAACGCGGTGTCGGACCGCGCGCCTACCGAAAGGCCTCACCGGCAGGGACCAAAGACCCTTCTAGCCTTTTTCCTGCGGCCGTACCACGATCACCGGCACTTTCACCGAGTGAGCCACCGCGGAGCTGACGGACCCCAGCAACATGCCGGGGAATCCCCCGCGCCCGTGGCTGCCGATCACCACCAGTTGGGCGCGTTCGGACGCCTCGAGCAGCCAGTGTGCGGGTCTGTCGCAAACCAGCGATCGCTGGACGCGGACATCCGGATACTGTTCCTGCCAGCCCGCCAGGCGCTCGGAAAGGACTTCCTCGCCTTGACTTTCACGGTCACGCCAATCCATGCCGAGTATCGGAAACACCCCGACATCACTCCACGCATGCAGCGCGACCAGCTCTACCCCCCGATGCGACGCTTCGTCAAATGCCAATGCGGTCGCAGCATCTGACGCGGGCGATCCGTCGATGCCCACGAGCACAGCAGCATTCGGCTCGATGACCGCGTCCTCGTCTGAATGAATAACCGCGACTGGACAATGCGCATGTTGAAGCAATGCCGTCGTCATAGAGCCCATCAACATACGTCCGAGCGCGCCCATGCCCTGGCTGCCCGCGACGATCATCGAGGCGTGCTTCGACGCGTCGATGAGCGTCGGCACCACGTCGGCGTAAATCATCTCGGTACGAACCTCGGGGGCCTCGGACTCACCGAGGCCGGCGGTCAGCACGGTGCGGGCCCGGTCAATGGCTTGCTGGGCCGCATCTTTCTGCCACTGCGGCATCTCGTCGTAAAGTTGGCCCACCGGCCAACCGACCACCACGGGCGCGACGGCATGCATCAAGGTAATCGGCAACCGGCGCATGACTGCCTCGTGCGCCGCCCAGACCACGGCCGCGTCGGATTCTGCTGAGCCGTCGACGCCTACCAGGATTCCGTGTTTCGTTGTGGTCAGTAACGCCATGCAGCTCACGCTATGGGACTTGGCCGCTTTTCGACAGGGTCAAAGGACCCTAGGAGCAACTTCACGGCGACGGTTGCGTTCCCGGTGTGCATCTGACGGGGGCCCGAGCTAGCGGAGAAGCCGCCAAATTGGCCTATTACCAAGAACTTCAACGTCGAAGCCGTGGTGGAGTCAATGGCTAGCCGGCGATGCCGCGTGGCTGAAGCCGCCCGATCAGGTAGAACGGCAGCGCGACAAATACAGTACCGCCGACGAGATTGCCGGCACCGGTCACGCATATGTTGGTCAGCAATCCATGGCTGCCGAACCCGCACCCGATCGCGGTGTGCGGCGCGGAAGCATGAAATGCGCTGAGCAACATGGGAAGACCGAGGAAGCCGACGTTGGCCACGACGTGCTGAGTGCCGCCCATGACGAATGCGGACGGGCCGTAGAACGCGAAACCCATCCGCGCGACATCGCTGCGGGCTTTGTAGTACAGGCACATAGCCGTCTGCAGGAACCACGTGCACAACACCGCCAGCAAGAAGGCTGTCACCAGTGGTTGGCCGGTCTTGTCGGCGCCAACGATTGCCGCCCGTGTCGCGAATGCGCCAAGGTACGGACCGCCCGCGGCGGCGCACACCGTGATAAAGACCAGGACCCCAACGAGATTGCCGGTCAGGCCGATCGCCAACAGCCTGAGGTAGCCGGCCCAATTCATCCGGTCATGCAGTACTGCCAGGAATCCGGCAGCCATGTCGGCGGTGATCAGCGACATTCCCGAGACGAGAATGAGCACGAAGGACATCCCGAACGCCAAACCCATCAACAGGCTCGCGATTCCAGGCGTGCTCACCCCGGTGCTGACCACCAACGACAGCAGGGTCCCGAACCCGACCATTGCTCCGCCTACCACGGAACGCATCAGAAAAGCCCACGGATGGGCCGATTTCTGGACTGCCATGTCGGCTATGCGGCACACCATGGCCCGCACGCTGAGCGGTTCGAACGGATCCTCGATGGTTCGATCGACGGCCAGCGCGAGTTGATCGCGCATCAGGAAGCCAACGCGCTGACCATGTCCACCCAGTCGTGCATCCGTCCCGAGTAGTACAGCAACGGAAGCGTGTCGTCGCGCCGTACCTCGCAAGCACGAATGAGCAGGATGACGTGGTCGCCGGCATCGTAAATCCGGTCTATGCAACCACTTACCGAGGCCGCGGCGCCGGCAAGCACCGGGCAGCCGTTGCCATCGGTGTCGAATTCGATTCCCTCGAAACGGTTTTCGCTCTTGCTGGCAAACCTGCGGGCAAGGTCCGCCTGATCGCGCGCCAGGATGTTGACGGCCACCGAACTACCCATGCGGAATGCGGGCAGGCTGCCCGCGCTGCGCGCCACGCATTGCAGCAGCAGTGGCGGATGGATTGACACCGAGGCGAACGAGCTGATCGTCATGCCGACCGAGCGCTCACCCAATCGAGTGGTCAAGACGGTGACGCCGGAGGGAAAGGCCCCCATGGCGTGGCGCATCGCGACCGCATCGACGGGGCCGCCGATGACCCACTCGCGGTCCGGTTGTTGGTCAGCACTGGCATTGATCGCAGAACTAGTCATGGCGGCCCTTCCTGAGGGTGTTGATCGTGCCGATAACCCCGACAATGTGCTCGTCGCTGAGCTTTTCCCCGTCGAAGACGCGGTTGAGCAGAATCTTGAGGTCGAGCATTTGCTGTAGGTAGACCAGGCATGGCGGGCAGTCTTCGAGGTGTTTGGCCACGATCGGACCCCAGCGCGCGGGATCCGAGTCAACAAGGTCGTCGACCAGCCGGACGAATTCGACGCAGTCGATCGGGGGAATCGTGTTGTCGTAGACGGTCATCGTTGATACCGCTTTTCCAATTGGTTGCGAAGGTTTCCTCGTGCGCGATAAAGCAGCGCGCGCTGCGCGTCAGTGGAGAGTTCCAGAACCTCGGCCGCCTCTTCGGCGGACACACCGACCAGGTCTCGCAGGATGACCAGCTGTCGCTGCCGCACCGGCAGCGCGTCCAGCGCCGCCCGCACATATCCAACGAGTTCCCGCTCCACGGTTTGGTCCTCGGGCAGGAACCGCCGCGACGGCGGGACACTCCAGTGACCGGCATCGGGGTGTCCGGCCGGGTGCATCCGGCCGGACAGCGGGTCGGCGGCGTCGGTGTCCGAAGTGCCCAGCACCTCGTGCTCGCGGATCCGCGCATCGCGGCGACGATGACGCGATGCGGTGCGTTTGACGATGCCGAACAGCCAGGTGGCCACCGACGAGCGACCCTCGAACGTGGCCGATGACTTGAGCACTTGCACCCAGGCCTCCTGTACCACCTCTTCGGCCGCTGCCGGTGAATTGACCATTGTGCAGGCGAAATTCACCATCGGTCGGTGGAAATCGCGCACCAAGCCGGCCAGCGGAATACCGCCGACCGTCAGCTCGGCTGTGGGCTCGGGAGGATCCGCGAGCGGGGTCATCGTTGACCCGGCTTGTCGTTCAGGGGCACCCGCCCAGTTCCCAACGCAATTGGGCCTCGGACGGCGACTGCACGGGAATGAACGCGGCCTCTCGGTAACGCCGGCTGGCCGGCGTTCTGCTCGCGTACCCCTTGCCACCGGCGGTACGGATCTCCAAAGCCGCACTGGCACTGGCGATCTCGGCCGCGGTAAGCCGCAACGACAACAATTCCTTCTTGCTGGGCGGGCGCGGCCCACCGACGGCCCCGGCCAGACTGGCCAACGTCGTCTCGGCCAAAGCCAGCTTGCCCTCGATCAGGTTGACGTCGGAAGTGAACACCGAGTTCACTCCCGTCAGGCCGATCCCGGTCTGGGTCAACGTGGTTCGGGCCAGCCCGATGCACATGGCCGATTGCAGGACGAGAAAGGTGGGGCGCACCGCGTCCAGGAAGCCGGTGAAGTCGGTGGACAGCACCTGCTCGTCGGCGACGTAGACATCCTTGAGCTCCAGGTACGACGAGGCCGTGCTGTCCATCGCCAGCAGCTTGAAATGCTCACCGACGGTGACGCCCGGGGCGTTCAAGAAGAACGGCAGCGCCACGATCAGTTTGTCGCCACGCTCGGTGCGTGCCGCGGTGACCAGGAGCGAGTCGTCGTGAAGGTTGCTGGCCCACCTGATGGAACCGCTCAGCAGGTAGCCCCCGACGACCCGTGCGGCGGTCAGTTCCAGGCTCCCGCAACCGGCGGCCTCCTTGAACGCCGCAGCCATGCCGGTGACTCCCAACGCGGTCCCGGCCAGCAGGGGCCGCGCCGTCATCTCGCTGAGTGGTGTTGCCGCCGTGAGCAAGTACTCGATTGTCATCCGGCTGGCCCACACCGAGAACCCGGTGCTCATGCATTCCCCGGAAATCAGCCGGATCACTTCGGCCATCTGCGGCAGCCTGCCGTCGGCGTTACCCGGGGCACCCACCCCGAGCAGACCGGCCGCCCCAAGCGCGGCAAAGCTGCGGCGGGTGGTGTGCTCGCCGCGGTCCAATGCGCCGGCGTGGGCACGAATGTCTGCCAGGACCTGCGAATCGAGCAGGTCGATCGCGGCATTCATGGTCGCGGTCACGGCGACACCTCCTGTTCGGTGTTGTTCCATGTGTAGTCGAGAAACTTGCCGTCGAAGGTCACAATCACCCGATCTCCCTGTGGATCCGCCCGACGCTGGACGCTCATCCGGAAGTTGATCGCGCTCATGATCCCGTCGCCGAATTCCTCGTTGATCAGTTCTTTGAGGGCCGGCCCGTACACCGACAGCGCCTCATGAAATCGGTAGATGGTCGGATCCGACACCAGTGACGGATCACTGCCCCGATAGGGCACCATCTGCAATGCGGTGACGGCGTCGGCACCGAGGTCGAGCAGCGCGGCAACGGTTTGCGCGTCCTGGGCCGAGAGCGGATGCTGACCCAGCAGGGCGGCCACCGTCCACACCCGGTCCTTGCCGATCGCCTCGGCGATCTTCGTCCAGGTCAATCCCTTTTCCACCCGCGCAAGCTTGATGGTTTCGGCCAGCTGCATGTCGGACCCGATGCCTAGCCGATGGCGAGCGTGGAATCGACGGTTGCCGGGCGGCGGAAGGTGTTGACCACCGGCGACCACGCGATCGCGTTGTCGTGAATCTCCCGCAGGGTCTTGTCGTCGGCATCCCCGGCCAGGGTGACGTTGCACCGGACCGCGGTAAAGCCCAGCACCTTGCCGTCCGGGGTGTCGCCGACGCCCCACACCGCGGAGATGTCGATGTCGCCCTCCATCTCGACCTCGATCTTGGTGAGGGTCACGCCCCGGTGGGTGGCGTTGGCCAACAGGCCGACCGAGATGCACGAACCCAACGCGGCCAGCGTGGTTTCCGACGGGTTGGGGGCGGAGTCATCACCCAGCAGCGCGGGTGGCTCGCCGACCAGCATCGGGGCGAGGTCGCGCACATAAGTCATGTTGCGGAACCCGGCCTCACAAACCGTTTTCGCCTTCAGGGTCTTCTTGCCCGTGCTGGGGTCAGCTTTGGCGTTGCAGGACAGTCGGTCGAGCCCCTCAGCATCGATGACAAGCACATCGGTCATCAAATTTCCTCCGTTCCATTACGGCTAGGTGTTGGTGGGTCTTACTCAGGCCTTTCATGGCCTTTCACGTCGTTAGTGTTCGGCGGGTACGCAAACGTGACGGCTTCCCCAATTGATTTACATGAATGAAACAAAGCGACGGTGACGGGCGGTTTTTTTGGCACCGTCCGGTCGCGGGAATGACTTCGGCACCGGATGCCGAAACACGTTGCCAACGGCCGTTATACGAAAACCCGCACACCATCGGCAAGGTAGCGATGATGTGCGGGTTTTTATTCAGTGTGGCGCTAATTGAGCTCAGCGCTCATTCGGCGTCCTCAGCACGAAAAAATGCGTTCGAGCACGTGGTCTCGGTCTCGCAGAACAGAAGTTCGTGGGACAAGCGGTCACCTCCTTCGCGGGCTGGGTTGTGATCACCGAGATTCGATTTGCTACGAATCCGCGGTGCCCCATCCTGCGCTCATTTGAATCCTTCGACTGTCCCCCGAACAGTGAACGGCGGGTTGAATTCCGGATCCCGCAGCAATACGACCCGCTGCGTCCCCAGATCGGGGGACGCGGCCGTCGACAGGCTTTAGGCCGCCGGCGCCGTGACGAAGTCGATGAGTTCCTCGACCCGGCTGATCAACTCCGGTTCCAAGTCATTCCAGTCGCGAACCGTCGAGCGGATGCGCCGCCAGGCTTGGGCGATGTCGGTCTGGTCGGCATGCGGCCACCCCAGCGCATCGCAAACCCCGTGCTTCCACTCGAGGTGGCGCGGCACAGTGGGCCAGGCGGCCAGACCGAGCCGCTGTGGCTTGACGGCCTGCCAGATGTCGACATACGGATGACCGACCACCAACGTGTCCGCGCCGCCCGGGCCCCGGCGCACCGCGTCGGCGATGCGCGATTCCTTGGAACCTGCAACGAGGTGATCGACCAGCACCCCGAGCCGACACCGCGGACCCGGACGAAATTGCGCCACGATGCCCGCCAAGTCGTCCACGCCACCGAGGTGTTCGACCACGACGCCCTCGATACGCAGGTCCTCCCCCCAGACCTGGGCGATGAGTTCGGCGTCGTGACGGCCTTCGACGTAGATCCGGCTGGCGCGCGCCACCCGCGCCCGCGCGCCCCGCACCGCGACCGACCCCGACGCCGTTCGCGTTGCGGCCGCCGGGGCGCGCCGGCGCGGGGCGGTGAGGATCACCGGCTGGCCGTCGAGCAAATACCCTGGGCCAAGCGGGAATCCGCGGGTACGGCCGTGCCGGTCTTCGAGGTCGACGCGGCCGTATTCGACTCGGACCACTGCGCCCACGTATCCGGTCTGGGCATCTTCGACGACCATCCCGATCTCGACCGGGTGCTCGACCGAGCGGGGTTTGCGCCGCGGTCCGTCGGCGAGCACATCGGTTCCATAGCGATCGTCCACGCGGGCAGTCTAGGAAGTGACTGCCTGGTTACGGGTGGCGGCGCGCCGTCCTGCTATCGAAAATGCTTGCGCCGGTGTTATTTCGGCACGTATTCGTGATTGCTGCCGACACCGCCGCGGCCCGTTTCGGGCTCGATGTCGATACCCCCAAGACCGGGCAACGGGATGTCGATGTGGGGGATCTCGACCCGGCCGAGCCCGGGAATATTGACCTGGCTGGGCGTCGTCAGATGCGGCAGGTGCCGTCCTTCGGCGATCAAGTTGTCGTCGATGAGGCGGCCCGGGTTCCCGCTGACGATGTCGGTCATGCTGCGCAACGATTCGCTGCCCACGGTGTAGTAATACGAGTGGTCGCTGGGATTCAGTCCGTCGGCACCGGGAACTTCGGCGCGAAAGCGGATCGACCCGAAGCTGTCTGCCGCCGGGTCGGAACCCAGTCCTGCCGAGGCACCCACCAGGTTGCCGAGCTCGTCGTTGAGATAGTTCTGCAGTGTCGAGCCCAGCTCGGGCACCCAGCTAATGGGATCGGTGGAGGCCGCACCCACGTAGACATGTCCGCCATCGGGAAGGTGGAAATCGGCGGCGCTGCGGGCCAGATCGGTTCCCGGGCAGCCCAGCAGGATCGCGTTGTTGGCGTGCATGCCGCTGTTGGCGAACGCGTCGGCCACCGTGGTGGATCCGTACGAGTGCCCGATCACGGTGATGTTGGCCGGACCGTTGTGTGTCACTGTCAAACCGTTGACGTCGGCGGCCAGCAGGTTGCCACCCTGGCGCGCCAAGGTCGTGTTGCCGATGTCGGGGTCACCGAAGCTGTCCGGTGTTTCATAGCCCATCCACGCGATCACCGACGTGCTGTCCGGGTCGGCCAGCCTGGATTGGTCGTAGAGCACGGCGGCGTCGTTGCGCCCTCCGGCCAGCCAACCGGCTTTCACGCTGCTGCCGGTACCCGGCACGATCACCGCCGTGTTGCGGGCCCAGTCGGGGTTGCCGATCGCGATGGCGGCCTTGCCTCTGCCCTGGAACGCCAGGGGGTCATAGGCCCACAACATCACCGGCCGGTCGCCGTTGTTTTGGCCGTCCGCGGTCCAGGTACGGTCGTGTTCTAGACCGTTCCTGGTTTGAATCGCGTTGGTGTATCTAGTGATATCGTCTGCGGTCAACCCATACTTGGCGGGGTCGCTGACGACCGCGCTGGGGTCGACACCGTTGAGCTTGGCCAGGTCCTGCACCCGGTGCAGGTCGTCGTTGAGCACCGCACGGTTGACCGGATCGCGCACCGCCGCCGGAATACCGTTGAGAATCCCCAGCTTTTGCGGGTGCGCGGCGATGAGCCGTTCCTTGTCCTCCTGGCTTAACGAGTTCCACCAGTTCTCGACGTCTTGGGTGGTTGCGCCGTCCGGCGGCAATTGCGGCATCTCCAGCTGGGCCGTCCTGCCTTGACCGGCAGTGAGCGGAAAGTCATCGGAGATGGCGTTGAGTTGCTGTGCGGCCCGGGCGAATTCGTGCATGGCATCGCGGATGACGCCACCGGCCTCGCCCAGTCTGATCCGGCCGGCGGCCAGCAGTGCCTTTTGACCCGCGGGTGTATTCGCCAGCCCGCTGAGACTGAACTTGTCGGCCTGCCAGGCCGCAATGACTGCGTCGAGCTGCTTGCGCGCGTGGGTAAGGGTCTGCCCGGCAGCGGTGATGACGGGAAACGCGTTTACCTGCTGGGTGTACAGGCGCTTGCGCTGGCCGTCCAGGTCGGCGCTGCTGATCTGGGCCGCGTCGGACAGATCGCCGGTCCATGGGGGCCAGGGCGGCGGCTCTGCCGGCAGATTAGGGACGCGCGGAGCCACCGGATCACCGGATCCCAGCAAAGCTTTCAACGCCGCCAGAGCGGCATCGATGGAAGTCCCCACTTTGCCAACCTAACCAAGCCCCGCAGCAGCGACAAGGCAGGTAATGTTGGGGAAGCGTTTATGGTGCGAATCAGGGGGCGTGAAGGCATATGACGCAAGCAATGTCCATGGACCCGGCCAGAGTGACGGCCTTCGGCGATGCCAATGATGCCCTGGCGGCCGAAGTGATGACAGCGTGCGAACCCGATCCGGCACTGGTCGCCTCGATCCCGGCGTACGGGGCCGCGGGCGCGGTCTTCAGCGTCGCCCTCAGCCAGTACCTGGCAAAGCTGCAGATGAGCGGCGAGCAACTCGCTCAGCGCTACCACACCCATGCCGCGGCCATTCGCGTCGCGGCCCAGGCGGTCGTCGCCACCGACCTGAACAACGCCCAGCGCGTCCCCCACCGGTAACGCGCTAACGAATCGGCAACAACGGCCTGCGGACCGTGTGGCGCTGCCAGCCCGGTGGTAGCCCCGCTGTTAGGTTGCTTGCCTGCGCCAGAACCGCAGTCGATACTCAGCGCTCCGTTAGCGAGGTGGTCCCATGGCTCTGGCCGAGTGGATGCCCAAGATCGTCGCCTTCTTTCGAACCGGCTATCCCACCGGCATGCCGATCACGGGCTATGTGCCCATGGTCGCTCTGTCCCGGCGTCGGTTGGCCGACGACGAGATCATCAAGGTCACAGAGGAACTCATAGCGCAGGGCTGCTGGCTGATCGGCAACGCCGACGTGGGGGTCGCCATCTCCCGGTTGACGCAGGACATGCCCGCGTTGGACGACATTGAACGCGTACACGATCGACTCGACACACTCGGGTGCGCGCGCGGCCGTCAGAGGTAGGTATTGATTAGGCGCATCCGTAAGTCTAGACTTACGGTTCGTGCCCACTTACCAAGGCACCGGTGCGGCGTGGCAGGCCCTGGCCGACGGGACTCGGCGGGCCATCATGGAACGTCTGGCGCATGGGCCGTTGGCGGTCGGCGAGTTGGCCCGCGAGCTGCCGGTCAGCCGACCCGCAGTGTCTCAGCATCTGAAGGTGCTCAAGTCCGCCGGGCTTGTCTGCGATCGTTCAGCCGGCACGCGGCGCGTCTACCAGCTTGACCCGGCAGGCCTTCAGGCATTGCGCGCCGACCTCGACCGGTTCTGGACACAAGCGCTGAGCGCCTACGCACAGATCATCGATACAGAAGGAGACGGCGCATGACACAGATGCAACCCGAAGCAATCCGGCACCACATTGTGGTCAACGCCCCCATCGAACGGGCCTTCGCCGTATTCACCGCTCGCTTCGGTGATTTCAAGCCTCGCGAACACAATCTGCTCGCAGCGCCGATCGCCGAGACGATATTCGAATGCCACTCCGGGGGGTACATCTACGACCGCGGCGTGGACGGCAGCGTGTGCCGATGGGCACGCGTCCTGGTTTATGAACCACCGAGTCGAGTCGTGTTCACCTGGGACATCGGCCCAACCTGGCAGCCCGAAACCGATCTATCCAAGACCAGTGAAGTCGAAGTCCGCTTCACCGCGGAATCCGCCGACACGACACGCCTCGACCTCGAACACCGCCATCTCCACCGGCACGGCCCGGGCTGGGAGTCCGTTGCCAAGGGTGTCGACAACCAGGCCGGGTGGCCGCTCTACCTACGCCGCTACGCCGACCTGTTCGGCGCCGAGGTGCGACCATGAGCCCGGCAGATTCGACACCGGGAACGACGATGGAGATGGCCCGCACCGAGCGGGCCGAACTCGCGGAATTTCTGGCGACCCTGACTCCGCAGCAGTGGGAGGCCCCCAGCCTCTGTGCCGGATGGAGTGTCAAAGACGTTGTCGCCCATATGTTCAGCTATGAGGAGCTGGACACCAAAGGGTTGGTCATGCGGTTTTTGAAAGGACGCGTAGTGCGGGCCAACGAGGTCGGCGTTGCCGAGTTCGCCGGGCTGAGCCCGCAACAGCTGCTTGATTACGTGGATAAGCATCTCCAACCCCGCGGCCTGACCGCGGGTTTCGGTGGCACGATCGCATTGGTCGACGGCGTGGTCCACCACCAAGACATCCGGCGCGCGCTCGGCCAGCCTCGCACCATCCCCGCCGAACGACTCAAACGCGTTCTCGAAGTGGTCCCGGGTAACCCCCGGTTAGGGGCCGGCCGACGCATACGGGGATTGCGACTGCGCGCAACCGACATCGACTGGACGCACGGCAACGGGCCCGAGGTGACCGGCACGGGCGAGGCACTTCTCATGGCGATGACCGGTAGGCCCGCGGCGATCGACGACCTGTCCGGTCCCGGAAAACCAACGCTGGCAAAGCGAATCAAGTAGCGGGGGTCAGTCCGGCAGGAAATCGCGCGGTGATACGCCGAAGAGTCGCGCGAGCTCCCAAACCACGTCCAGCCTTGGCGCCGCCTCGCCGTGGTAGTACCGGTACATCTGCGTCTGGGAGACCGGAAGGTCCGGCGCCTGCTCTTTGAGCAGCTTCTGCAACCGCAGGGGTGTCAACCGGCGCACCCGCGCGCTGGCGTCCAGCGTGCGAACGTTGGTGGTTGCCGCCAATTCCTGTAAGCGCTGGGCGAAATAAGTCGTGGCCGGATGTGGCGGGTCCGCCCGCGACCCGTCGTGCAACTGGTAACGCTCGGCTCCATCAGTCATGGCCGACAACCTCGCTCCGCATAATCTTTCGTCCTCCCCTGCATCCCATTCCCCATCACTTGTGCGGCATCTATTCGCGCCCCCGCCACCGAACCCGTCGCTCCGGATTCGGCTGCGTGATATCGGACTGCCCGTCGGCCGGCGCCGCGGGTGGATCCTGCGGCAGAGTGAACTGGCGGCGCGGCCGCTGCGGGCGCGACTGGGTCTGCCCAGGTTGCGTACCCGACTCGGGCCACGGGACGCGCGTAACGCGTTGTGGCCCTGCGATATTGCGCTGTCGCGAAGGGCCGCCGGCGGGGGCCAGCGCCGCGGTGTCGGCAGCTGCTTCCGGTGGTGTGGGCGTGCGGACCGGCGCCGGTTCGGGAGTCTGCGGTTGCGGTTGGCGCGCCGTGCGGGTCAGGGTGGGCTCGGTGGACACCGACCGGCGCGGAACGGCTTCGGGCTCACCGTGTGCGAGATAGCGGTCTTCTTCGCGGCTGCGGATGATCCGTACCAGCTCGGGCTCGGCGGATCCCACGCTGATCTGCAAGGCCTGGCCGTCGACCTCGACCATCGTGACGTCGGCGCCGCCGACTGCCGGCGCGGCCGGCTCGAGCAGGCGCATCACCGTGCGCGCCGGCACCGTGGTAACCGGACGCCCATCGAAAACGGCTATGTCACAAGCGAATGCGCCCGCGGTCGCATAGAACAATCGCGACGTGTCGCCCACCGCGGCCACCAGGTTGTCCCAGTGCGGACGCGAATTGGTGTGAATGCCAACAACCGCACCCGTCACGATCGCCCGCAACACCAGCTGGTGCGCCAGCGCGACACTGACCCTCGCATCGATCCGGCGCCGCTGTGGCTGGCCGCTTTGGTCCCACATCGCCAGGGCAACCATCGTGCCGTCGTCGCATTGGCCAAGCAGTTGCCCGGATGGCCCGACCGGGATGCGAAGTCCACTGAGCTGCGAAACGCTGATTGAAGGCAGCGCGACTTCGAGGCTGCGGTCGCCGGCCGGAAGTGGGGCCGTCAGCATCAGCCGTTGCACACCGGTGGGCAGCGCGAGGTTCGACCCGGCCAGCGGCCGGTAGGCCTTACCGTGGGTCACATATCGCACCACCGATCCAACTTTGACCGTGCCGGTGCCCATGCCCGAGAGCCGAAGCATGACGACCGCATCTTCGGTGCGCCATGACCACCAGCGGTCCAGTTGTTCGGCGCTGAGGGTGGCCGGGTCGCCCACGTAGCTGCTGATGTAGTTGGGGCCGGATTCCACTGTGCCCCAACGTTCCCGGTTGCCCTTGGTCCCGACGGGTTGGAGCAGAATCGCGCCGAGGTCGTCGAGTTCCGCGGCGGACAGGGCGTAGGCGCGGATCCGCTCCTGCTGCAAGCGCTGCACCACGCGATGGGTGGCCGACACCAACGCCTTGGGCGCCGCACTGCCCGAGGGCCCGCGCGTCACGATGTCGGCGAGGTTGTCCTCGGCGTCCAGGCGCAGGACCAGCCAGGTACGTCGCTGCCCGATTATCGGTCGCGGACCGACGATTTCGGAGTACACGGTGCGATAGGCCGATCCGGACGGCACATGGCGGCCGGTCGACACGATGTCGATATCGAGGTTGAGATCGTAGTGGCGCATCAGCGACACCACCAGATCCAGCGGCAGCGCACTGTCGGTGACTGCACGGCCGCCGGCTTCGTGAGTCAGCGCCGGCGCGGGAACGATCTCCACAGCCGACACCACGCTGTAGCCGTCCCACCGCACACCGGCACTACCGGCGATGGCATTGACGTCGGTGGCTGTCGGCAATTCGCCGACCAGCGGGCGGTTGCGGCGCTGCCAGAACGCCAGCACCACCGCGATCCACTCGACCAGCAGCACCCGGCCCCGGATCGGCACGAACAATGCCACGAACGCTGCCAGCGCGATGAGCGCCGACGGCCATACGAGTAGCCCGTCGCCGTGCGGCCCGGTCGTGGTGGGCACCAGGGCGCAGATCACGAGGGTGAACACCAGCGCCGAGGGCAGGCCGAAGCGCAGCCACCCGGTGCGGTGCGCCTGCACCCGGCCGCGCCGGCTCATCGCGGCCGCCCCGGCCGGCGCACACCGGTCGCCGCGACCACCACGCCAACGACAACGAGCACCGCCACAACGGTTCCCATCACGATGGCCGCGCCGTACTTGGGCTTGAGGTCGGGGGGGCGAGGTGGCGGCGGCACGGCCAATTGAGCCGCCTGAACCGTCGCGGCGGGCCGGCCCTCAATCGGCATCTCATACGTCAGAGCCGCTACGGGGTCGATCATTCCGCGCCCGACCACGTTGTCCACCCCGCGCGCCGGCGCGTGGGCGGTGGTGATGATGCGGGTAATGACCTGATGGGCCGTCAGCGTCGGGAAGCGCGACCGCAGCAGGGCGGCCAGGCCCGACACGTAGGCCGCTGCGAACGAGGTCCCGGCGATGGGCACCAGCGGCCCTTCGCTGCCGGGTACTCCGTTGATGACGGTCTCCCCGGCAGAGCTCAGCGACACGATGCCCGAGCCCGGTGCCGCCACGTCGACCCAGGGACCCGACATCGAGTTCTGCGCCCGCACTCCGTCCGGCGATACGAATCCCACCGAGAGCACCTGGTCGTCGAACCACGACGGCGTCGAAATCGACGTCACACCAGCCCAATTGCGGGGGTCCTCGGGATGGGCGGGATCGACATCCGGGTTGGCGCGGCAGTTGTTCTGTTGACCGGCCCCGGCGTCGACGCCGTTGATGTTGCCCGCCGCGGCGACCACGACCGCATCCTTGATATCGACGGCGTATTTCAGCGCCCCGCCCAAAGTTGCCTGATCAATCGGGGTGGTGGCCTTCACGCAGGACACCACGGACACGTTGATCACCCGCGCACCGAGGTTGGCGGCGTGCACGATCGCGCGCGCCAGCGTGCGGATGTCGCCGGCGGTGCGCGACGCGGTGGGATCGTCAGGGTTGGCCGAGCCGGTTTCGGGAATGTAGGCGGCCGAGGTCTGCCGGATCGCCAGAATCTGTGCGTTGGGTGCCACACCGACCAGTCCGTCGGTGGAAGCCGGTGCGGCGCCGATGATTCCGGCCACGATGGTGCCGTGCCCGTCGCAGTCGTCGAAGCCGTTGCCGGCTGGGTCGACGTAGTCGCCGCCGGGGATCATGCCCGGCAGCCGGGGCTGCGGCCGCACGCCGGTGTCGATGACGGCGACCACCACGCCGGCTCCGGTGGAGAACGTGTGCGCCTTGTCCAGCTGCAGCGACACCGACGGCGGCGGTGGCTTGGACAGATCGGAATTGGGTAGCACGCCGCCGACGACGCAGGCGCCGTTCTTGCGCATGGACACGTCGGGGCTGGGCGGACCGTCCGGCGGGGCGGCACCGATATCGGGATTCGGTGGGTTCACCGCGACGGCGACGCCGGCCGGCGTCACCGCAACGAGAGCCGCGACGGTGACCAGCACTGCCAGCCCGCGCGCCAAGGTGAGAGTTCTCATTGCGTCAGAACAGATTCCGCAGGGCTGCGAAGGTGCCGGTTATCCAGACCACCAACGGCGGCCCGGCCAAAATGAGGAGGAATTCCAGGTTTTCGGTGCGGCGCGCGGTCAGCTCGGAGACCTTGGCTCCGGGCAGCCGCAACGCTGCCAGCGCCGCCAGCAGAACCGCGAGGGCGGTTCCGGCCACGACGCTGAGTTGGACCACCGGATTGGGTGCCCCCAGCACCACCGTGATGGCCAGCCCGGCGGCGACGGCAAACGCGCCGAGGAAAAACGTGACCGCCTGCACGCGGTCGGTCAACGAGCGGCCGCGCAGCCCCAGCACCAGCGTGGTGATGATCGCCAGGGCGACTTCGCCGTAGAAGTAGTGGGTTTGCGGGTGCACGGCGGCCACCGCCCCGACGGCGGTGATGATCACCGCCGCGATGAACAGACCCGTCAGGTATTTGTTGGAAGCCCTTGAGCGCCGCTCCAATTGGGCGTCTTCGCTTTCGGCCAGCGCCACCGATCGGACCCCGCTCGGGTCATCGAACACCTCGACTACCAGCGCCGCTTCCTCGAGTTCGCTGCGGTCGATATCCTCCCCCGGCGGTGGCAAGCTCGGTGGCCGCACCCGCGCCAAACCCAGCGCCAGCGCCTGAGCGCAGCTGATCAGAACGGCACCTACGAGCACCGCTACCGCGGCGATCTGGCGTCCGTCGAAGCCGGTGTAAACGCGGACCGCGGCGGCGACGGCCCCGGCAACGGAAAGGGTGATCACCGCCGTATGGGCGGTGACGCCAATCCCGGTCAGCCACAACACAATCAGCGACACGCCACCGACGGTGAAGATGCCGGCGCAAATGTTGGCCGCCGTCCAGTGCCCGGCGACACCGTCATCGGCGGGAACGGCCACCCAACCCGCGGCCAGCGCCAGCGGCAGCGCGGCCAGCCCCAGCGTGTAGCTGATCTGGGACGCCCCACGCCGGGCGGCGATGACCGCGCCCGTCACCGTGATCAAGGTCAGCGCCGCGGTCGGCGGCAACCACCACACGATGCTCGAATTCGCCCACCACGCCCCGATACTGAGCACCGCCAGCAGCACCGAGCCGGCGATCAACCCGACCAGGCCCAAAGTCCGTGCGGTGGCGGCGCTGAACGACGCGAACTTGGCCGCATTGAATTCGGCCATAGCATCGGCCGAGTCCTCGATGATCGGCCGGAATACCTCGTTGGAGTGCACTTCCCGCAGGATCAGCCGGGCACCGTCGAGCACACCGGCGTCGGCCAGCGTCGTCGTGCGCGGAAACGCCGTCGCGCCCTCTGCGGCCAGCGAGTAGACCGCGGCGCGATCGAAATCGATTGTCAGGCCTTCATTGCGCAGTGTCTCCACCAGGAAGGGCACCAGCCCTTCCATCACCACCGACAGCGGCGCGTGCGCCGACACCGATGTGTCGACGAAGTAGTTCCCGACATGGATGCACAGCCGCAGCTGCTCGGGCACCGCGGCCACCGGCCCGTGCCCAGAGCCGTGGTCTGGGGCCGGCTCGGCCGGCAGCGGGGCGGCGGGCAATACCACTGACATCGGTTGTCCCTCTTCCGATTAGCTCAAGCCGGTACCGCAACGGGCGGTTGCGGGACGGTGAAGTCGTCGGCCAGCATGGCCGCCAGTTCTTCGAACGCCCGCAGCGTCTTCTTGCGCAGTTTGGCCAGGTCCACGGCCAGACCCTCGTCGAGGTGCTTGTCGAACGGAATGCGGTGAATCTTGAGTTGCTGTCGCCGCAGCACGGTCAACAGCGAATTCATATTGACGCGCGTATTGGCGGTGGATTCGTTGACCACCAGCACCGTGCGGGCCAGCAGACCCTCGAATCCGTGGAACCGCAGCCAGTCGATGGCGTTGCCGGCGGCCACCGCCCCCTGCGGCGATGCCTGCACCAGCAGCGCCACCGCATCCGACTTGGACAGCACCTCGCGCACCAGCGGCGAGTGCAGGTTGGTGTCACCGTCCCACAGCAGCAAACTGTAGTAATGCGAGGCGATTTCGTGGACGTCGCGGATGTCCTCGGGTTCGAGTACCCGGTCGTCGTCGGCGCGCCAGCCGTTGGCCAGAACCTGCAGGTCGGTGTCGGTGGTCGACAGGAACCGCATGACGAAGTCGCGCTGGGTGAGATCTTCTTCCTGGATCAGATCGACCATCGACAGGTTCTCGGGGTGCGGCGCGGTGCGCATCGGCAGATCACCGGAGGACGGGTCAGCGTCGACGGCCATGACCCCGTCGCCGCGGACTGAGGCGAACACCTGCCCCAGCGCCGAAGTCACCGTGGTCTTGCCGGCGCCGCCCTTAAGGGTCAGGACCGCAATGGAATACATCTTCTGCTTGCTGGCCCGGATGCGGCGCAGCACGTCGCGGTGCGCCTGTTCCTTAGCGCTCGGCGGCAGCGCCAAGCCCAGGTTGTTGAGCGCTCCGCGTACGCCGGTGTTGGCCCGCGGGGAACGCTCTTCGGTGGCAACTTGGATGAGTTCCTGACGAATACCGGTGGCAGCGGCCTGAATTGGGGCCGCCGGACGGCGGTATTGATCGCTGTCGGGCGCGGCATCGGGCCGGGGCCCGGGCGCGGGGACCTGCATCCGGGTGTCGACGGCCGCGTTCCTTGGGGGTGCGGCATGCGGCGCGATCGGGCCGGACGGCGGACCCCACTGCGACGGCTGGTGTTGCGGATTGCCCCACAAGGCACCGGGAGGCGGCGGCGGAATTCGCTGGGCCACCGTCTCGCGCTGCCCGGGCGGCGGAGCCGCCGCGGTCAGTGGCCCCGGCGGCGGGCCCGGCAGCGGTGATGGTGGCTGCGCCGGCTGATCGACCGGAACCAGCGACGGCGGTGGCGCACTGTCTTGGCCGTCCTGCACCTGAGACTCATCCGGTCTGGGTAGCTGATGTCGTGCATTCGCAATCTCGAGATCGTCACTCACCAGGACTTATCCTCCTTGTTAGCTGCGCGAGCATACCCCTCATCAGTTCGACCTCGAAGTCGCAGCGAACCAATTCTTAGCCGGAGTCAATTCAACTAAATCGGCCATCGCGGCGCGAAACCGCGCGTATGTGCCGGGCCCGAATGTCACATAGAACTGGCTGCCTTGACGCCGCACCGCCGATACAACCCTGCCCGCAGCCGTGTCGGCCACACCGACACCGGCCGGAGCCTGGAACGAGGTGATGCCCTGGTCTTGCCGGATGACGAGTTCAGCGCGCTGGCCCGAATACGTCGACATGTCATTGAGGATCTTTGCCGACGCCGCATCCACCCCGTGGTCGCGCAGCCACCGCAGGTTTTTACCCGGCTCCCCCGCAGCCAGTTCTTTCACCTCCGCCCAGGGCAACGTCACCGATTCCATGTCCGCGGGCGGCGGGGCGAGCTGCTCCTGGCTGACCCGCATCGCCGCCCACAGCGGCGCGCACAGCACGTCGTCTACCGACTGTCCGTGCGACCACACGCCCTGGATGACCACTTCGTCGTTGCGCCGCAACGCCAGCACGTGGTCTTCTCCGCTGCGGGCCAGGACCGCGCGGCGCATCCGTTCGCCGTCCACCGCCCGCAACGACACGTCGATGTCGGGCCGTTCGAGCACCCGCAGCCACCTCAGTAGCGAGGGCTCCACCGCGCCGTCGATGGACAACAGTCCGCTGCCGACGAGCACCGGGACCGTTTGGTCATCGACCACGGCCTGATCGGCGGCGTAGTAGACGTTGTCGAGCAGGGCCAGCACCGCTGGCAGGCTTTCGATGCCCAGCAGCCGTTTGAGGAACAACACCCCGTCGACGCTGAGGTGCGCCGCCGCCAGCAGCTGCGATCGCTTTGCCATGAGTTGGGATCCTACCGTCGGGTCCGCGTCCAGATGGCCTGCGCAACTTGGCTTTTGGACAGCTTAGGCTCCGGAGAAGTTCCCGCAGGCCTGGATTTCGGTGCTCTGCATGTCCATGGTGCCCGTGGTGAGAGCGTGGATGACGCGTTGCGTGGCGTGCTCGAGGTTCTCGTTGACCCGGAGAAACGCGTTGTACGCGTCGTCGAATGAACCCTGCGTGGTACCCGTCCAGCTTGCGGCCAGCGCCTGGCGGTGCCCTATGCCGGCCATCTTCAGTGCGATAGCGGTGGCGTGGATCTGGCTCATCTCGCCAATGCACGCGTGCATCGCGGGGTAGTTGTACAGAACATCGGCCATGATGTGTTGCTCCTTAAGACTTGGGGGTGATTACGAGTAGATCGAGCCGCCGGCGTGCAGCACCGCGGAGGCGTTGGTCGCTTCCTGGCCGTCGAACTGGCTGTGCGTGGTGGTCAGACCGGTGGTGATGCTGTCGAGGACCTGGTTGTTCTGGTTTGCCGTCGAGTACAAGTCGGCCAGCACCGATTGCGCGACGCTGCCCATCTGCCCGCGGTTGGCTTGCTCGAAGTTGCCGGCCGCGGTCAGCAGGTGCTGGTTGTTGGTGCGGGTCTCCTCGACGAGGCTCATGAGCCCTTTCGTCTGAGCGAGGTAATTGGCGGTATCCACCGACAAGGGGGCTGACATCAGCATCTCCAATCTTGTGATTCCAGGGGTGTATCGCCATTCCTGCTATCTCCGTGCCAAATGGCATGGCGCACTCCGAATAGCGTTGAGTGCAAGCGTGTGATCACCGGGTCATACCGCCTCTTGCCGTTGTTCGACCAGTTCGCCGGCCGAAACGGTTTGCAGTTCAATAGGTTCGGTGCCCCACACCGGAACGAGTTCGGGCGTCGGCCGGGTCGCCTTCGCGTCCTCCTCGTCGTCGCCCCGGTTGTGCAGGGCGTGCAGCGGGGCGATGCCGGAAGTCAGCGGCCGGCCGGTCATCGGGGGTTCGCCCACCGCCGACGGCGGCAGCGCGCTGTCCCAGCCGCTGGGGAAGCGGAAGCCGGTCGAGGCGGCCGAGAGGCCGCCGAGGCTGGGTACCCGCACCGCGGCCGTCATCGCCGGGACGCCGATGTTGCTGCCGGCCAGGCGGTCCAGTGTCGGCGATGACGGCTGGGTGTCGAAGAAGCCGGGAGAATCGACGCGATGCTCCGGGTTCACCTGCGACATCAGGTTGCCGATCTGCGACCCGAACTGCTGGACCTGCTGACCGACCTGTTGCAAGGGCTGCGTCACCAGTTGCATCGCCTGTTGGGGAATCTGCCCCGCCTGCGACACCCCCTGGGCAAGCTGCTGTGGCACCTGCCGCATCAGCTGGTTGCCCATTTTGTCGGCCATGTTCTGCTGCCGGGATTGGGCGTCGCGGTAGCGGTCCAGGGCGTCGCGGGGATCGGCTTGCTGGGCGGCGCCTCTGGCCCATTGGGCTGCCGCGGTGCCTACCGATGCGCCTTGGCCGAACGTCTGGGCCATCAACTGCGCGGTCGACTCGGCCTTGGCCGCGGCCAGCATCAGGGTGTCCCCCGCGCGCTCGGCCGCGACGACGGCTTGTTCGATCACCGGCGGGAGGACGGGCATTCCCACCACGATCGGAACCGCCGGCACGAAGGCCTCGAATGTGGTGTTAGCCATGCTGGCCGCCAGGTAGGTCTCCTGCACGGTGATGTCCTGAATGGTCATCTCGACGTACTGACCCTCCCGGACACCGATCGGAATCGTGTTGATGCCAAGGAAATTGGTGGCGTGCAAGATCGCGGTGGTGACCCGGTTGTCGACGATCTCAACCATTTGGGCCATGGTGGCGTAGGCCGTGGCGAAGGCAGCCGCCTGATCGGCAGTTCGTGCCGCCGAGGCAACCAGTTGCACCTGCACCACGCGCAGCCAGACGACATAGCGCGTCACCGCCGAAAGCACCGCCAGCGACGTGGGCGACTGCCAGGCGTTCATCAGCCAGGCCAGGTGTGCCTCGAGACGGTCGGCGGCCGCTTCGTAGGCCGCCGCGGCGGCGGTGAACGATGCAGAAGCGCCCAGCATGGGACCGGCGCCGGCGCCCGACATCAATCGGCCGGTGATTACCTCAGGCGGAGCTGCGACCATCGGCGGGTCTAAGCCAGCATTGCGGCGTTGCCGTCGTCGACCACTTCGTAGCCAAGGCCGGTGATGCCTAAGGTGCCCGCATAGTGCCCGAGCAGGAAAGTGCCTTGCGCGGCGGTGGCAAGAAATTCCGCGGTGTGCACGCTGGTATTCATCGACGCCAGCGCTGATGCCTCGTCGGCCCCCGCGGGTGCCGGAGCGATGCCCGCCGGCGCACCACCAGCAACCACCGAAGCCGTGGTGGCAGCGTTGCTGACCACGTCTACGACCCCAGCCAGCAAAGCCTCTGTCTCAACTTGGGTAATCACTAGCAAACCCCCTCGCCCCTCAGCGCAGCGTCTGTTATTCCACAGCTTAGCGCCGATTTTTACCTCTGGTGGTAAATATTGCCTTCTTGATGCTGGCAGCCGCAACTCACCTTGCTGGGCCGTGCTGTTGTCCGGCGCTGGGTGTGGTTACCCACCTCGATCAGTTAGCTAACATGTGTTGAATAGCCCGGCTAACGCGTGTTGAATAGCGGCGGCTGACGCATGTTGAATAGGCGGGCGCAATTCGCCGAGACTGCAAATCTGCAGGGAAAGTGCGAGAGCGGGCCTGCAGAATTGCAGGCTCGCGAACCGGCTAGTCCTCGAAGTCTGTGTCCCGGCTTTCCCGAACGCCCGACCAAGCGGCCTGAATGCGATTCTTGCGCCCCAGCGACGCCTCGAGGTACCGCGCGCGGCCCGGGAAGGGGAACCGCTCGAACTTCGTCTCACCGATCTGGCCGTCGAACTTATCGGCTGACAGCAACACCGTGGGCGCGCGATCCTGCAGCATCCGTTTGATCAGCGGGTCCCGGTTGCTCGCCAGGTAGAGCTCCTCGGAGCCGCGGGCGATGACGAAGTGGAAACCCCGGGCCAACGGCTCGTTCTGCAGCCAGGGCGCCATCGCGTGCAAGACGGGTTTTTCTATGGCGCGCGGGTCCACGATCAGGTGGTAGTCGTCGACGACGAAGAAGATCTCCGGCCCACTCCACCAGGCGCGCGCGGCGCGCGTATCCGCATCCAGGTCCGGGGGCACGCTGCGGGCGGCCAGGTTCAGCTCGTGGTAGAGCGCCTCGTTGACGCCCTGAATGTCTTCTTCTCGATGAACGTGGCCGAACACGTTCTTCATATCGACCTTGCCCAGGTGGCGCCGCCGCGGATCGATCAGGACGATCAAGGCATCGTCCTTGGTTGCGAAACGACGGCCGATGCTGTCGCAGACGGTGCCGATGAGCTCGCTCTTGCCGCTCTTCGCCTCGCCGAGGATCAGCAGGTGCGGTTCCCGGTACATCTCGGCGTATGCGGGTCCCAGCGTGTCCTCCCGCACGCCCAGTGCGATCCGTAGCCGGCGCTTGTCGGCCAGCTGAACTTGGCGCGGGTCGGCGGCGGCGGCTTTGTCGGCGGCAGCGACCATGGCGGCCAACTGATCTCGGGTCAGCGACGTCGGCAGGGTCTTGAGTCGTTCGGCTCCGCGGGCCTCGAACCGCTCGGCGACCATCTGCACCAGCGCGGTCATCCCGGACGGGACTGTGGCGGACTCGGCGATGGAGTCCACCCGCGGCAGGCTGACCAGGCCCTGCAATTGCGAGTCGGTGGTGATCGCGTGGCCGGGGGCTTTGCGTCGCTGCTTGGCCAGCTGCGAACCCACCCGGGACAGCTCTGTTTCGTTGTGCAGCTCGACCACGGTGTTCAGGTTCGGCTCGATACCGCGCATCTCGACCACTCGCGCCGTGGTGAGCACGAAGTGCAGCCCGTAGTTGCGGGCACCGACGATCAGCGCCTCGACTTCGCCGCCGCGGAACTGCAACACCTGGTCCTGGGCTACCGCGGCATCCCACCCGTCGATGATGACGAAGACGTCGCCGTACGGATCCTGTTCCAGGAACGGGCAATCGGGGTCGGTACGCGCTTGCCGATACTCGCCGATCGTGATGCGGTTCTCCCGGAACAGGCGCTCGCGGGCCGTCAACAGCGTACCCATCTGCATCAAGATCCGGTTGATCGCGTCGGGATCGGCGCGGGTCACCACCGCCCCGACATGGGGCAGGTCGGCCAGCGGACTCAAGCCGCCGCCGGCGTAGTCGACGATGTACATCTGAATCTGCTCTGGGGTATTGGCGAGCGCCAGCGAGCACACCAGCGACTTGACGGCGGTGGACTTGCCCGCGCCGCTGCCGCCGAGGATCAGCAGATTCTTCTCGGCGTCGAGCAGCCACTCGGGCTGTTCATGCCTGAGCGGATTGTCGAACATCCCGAAGGGCACAACAAGATTGGCGATCGTATCATTCGTCGGGACCTGCCAATCCCGCAGCTGTGGTTCGATGATGTCTAGCGTGGTGGCCTCCAACGGGGGCAGCCACATCCGATAGGGCGGGGGGAAGCTAGCGCTCTTCAGGCGGCCGATCATCGTGGTGAACACCGTTGGCGCGCTCTCGATTTCCTCTTCGGTGTGTTCCGGCTCGACGAACTCCGGCTCAGCGGGACCGGTATCCGGCAATGGTTGAGGCGCGGCGGTGAAGGCTCGCGGTTCCACCAGGTTCGGGTCCGTGGTGCTGCCGATGCCGCGGTGACCATTCGAACCCGCCGTCGGAACCACCGGCGGGAAGTACGCCGCGCCAGTCCAGCCCGCGTAGAAGCTGATCAGGTCCCCGCCGGTGGGGCGCAGCACTCCGTGCCCTGGGCTGCCCGAAAGCCGGTAGGCCGCATCGGAACCATCAAGCAGCGCACGGGAATCCGACGCGGTTTGGGTCTTGAGGCCGATCTTGTAGCCGATGTTGGTTTCCAGACCACTGGCGCGTCCGGAATTGTCGAGGTTCTGCGACGCGTAGAGCAGGTGCAGGGCGACCGATCGCCCGACCCGGCCGATGCGCCGGAACAGTTCTCCGTAGTCGGGGTGCATCTGCAGCAACTCGGCCCACTCGTCGATCACGATGAAAAGCGAAGGCAGCGGCGGCAAATCGACACCGCGTTCCCGTAGCTTCTCGTAGTCGCGCAGGTCCTTGACGTCGTAGCGCGCGTTGAGTTCCTTGGCCTCGCGGAAGATGCGGTAGCGGCGGTCGATCTCGCCGTTGATCATCTCCTTCATCCGCGCCACCAGGTGGGCTTCCTGCTCCATGTTGGTGATCACCGCGCTCACGTGCGGCAGCTCATCGAGACCGTTGAAGGTGGCGCCACCCTTGAAGTCGACGAGCAACCAGTTGAGCACATCGGGAGAATGGGTGACGCAGCCGTTGATCACCAGGTTGCGCAGGAATTCCGACTTTCCCGAACCGGTGGTGCCCAGCAGCTGTCCGTGTGGCCCGGTGCCGCCTTCGGCCGCTTGTTTGATGTCCAGTTCGAGACGGTCGCCGTTCTGCAGGAACCCGATCGGAATCTTCAGCCGCCGCTTGTCGTCGTAGCGGTTGATGACCGACCACAAATCCAGCGGTTCCAAGGTGCCCGGGTCGCGCACCCGCATCAGCGTCTGCCAGTCCCGGCCGCGTTCGGCTTGTTTGGCTTGGCGGCCCATGTTGGCCAGGGTGGCGACTTCGTAGCGGGCCAGTTGCCGGCCTACGGTCCGCGCGTCGATCAACGAAACATTGTCGGCGACAGCGACTTTCACTGGATCGGCCAGCGGCCGATCCGCCTCACTGCGCCACACGCTGCCGTCTGGATCGCAGCGCAACGTGATGCCTTCTTCGGCGTTGAGGGCGTTCTCGGGTGGGCCGATGAGCAGCCAGGTAACGCCGGCGCGGGGGGCGATCACCGAGTCGACGAGCTTGTCGGTGACGGCCGAATCCACCACCACCAGCACGTGGCGGTAGTTGTCGGTGCTGAATTCTGGGTCGGGGTTGAAGTTCATCGTGAAGTCGATGACTTTGTTGGGGTCGTCGGGATCGGCGTCGTCACCGCCGAGACTGGTCTGCAGGGTGGACCAGTCGCGGTACATCATCCGGGCGCTGCCCAGCCGATCCAGCTCGTAAGGATGCTGGGTGTGGGGCAGCCACTTCATCCAGCTCCACTCCGGCGCATCGGGGTTGTCCGTGAGCACCACCATGGCCAGGTTGTCCGGGCCGTGCGTAACGGCCGCCTGCAACAGCATTGACCGGACCATGCCGAGCGTCCCGTCGCGGTCGCCGGTGAAGCCGATCACCGGAAAGCGCGCTGCCGTCACCACCACGGGCATCGACGACACGGTGGAGTGGTGGCGCAAAAAGCGCACCGTGGACACCCAACTGACCGGTTCCAGGAACTCCCCCGGCGGCGCTTCGGGTGCGACGATGCGCGCGGCCAACTCGACGTCGCCCAGCCCGTAGCGCAGCGCGGTGAAGCCGTCGCCGGTCGGCACGACTTCCCACATCCGTTCGCCGCCAATGCGACTGGCCAGCATCTGCGGGTCTGGGTAGGAGCTTTGCAGCCCGGCGTGCATGCTCAGGCCACGGTCGAACACCTTCTCCCGGATCATTCCCAGCCCGCGGGTGGCGGCCTTGCGGTCCTCGAGCACCTGAGCGCGCGAGGTGCCGGTACCGCCGCGCTGGCCGAACGCCATACCGCCCACTCCCCCAAGCATCATCAGCGGGAAGAGGATCATCAGCGGGCTGAAGGCGCGCCCGGACCGGATCATCAACGCGACCATGCCGACGATGAGAACGATCAGCAGAATCGGCAGACCAACCGTGCGGATCCGCGAGGCCGGCTCGCCCTGCTCTATCTCTTTGGGCGGCGGAACCTCGATTTCATCGCGGATGATCCGGGGCGGTGGCACCGGGTTGGCCGGTCGCAAGAAGCTGATGCGCACTACTTCATCTCCTTGTCGTCGATCTTGGATACCACCCGATCCGCGGGCACACCGTCATGTTTGATTCGCGCGTCGCGCTGCGAGAGCGTCGGCCCCGGGGCGAACAGCGAAACCACCACCCACGGCGCGGGCACCGGGTGGCGCAGATTAAGCGCCGACAGCGTCGTGTCCCCGCTCTTGGAGTCGGTGGTGTCCAGACCGAACCGCACCCCATTGTCGGCGATCCAGAAGTAGCTTTCCCGGTTCTTGGAATCGGTTGCCGCGCCGGTGATCTGAACGAATCGTCCACCGCCTGAGGGCATATAGACCCGATCGGCGGTCATCCCCTTCGAACTGGGCGCCGAGACGAGCGGCGTCAGCGCGGCGTTCTGTTTGTCGGTCAAGGGCAACGTCCGGCCGACCATGACCTCGGTGCGGGCGGTGGGTTCCTCACCGACGCGCGACCACGACCAGCAGGTCACCGGTTCATGAGCGGCCGACACCAACCGCACTTGCGCGGCTGGATAGTAGGACACCTCCAGCTGGTGGGACTTGGGCAGCGACGCCAACTCGTCTGGCCCGATTTCCACCGGCTTGGTGCCCACCTGGGTGTTGGCGGCCCGGATCATGGTCGCGGGCACCAGCCCGACTTCCTGTACACCGTCGGATAATGTTACGTAATACTTTGTCCCGCCGGATAATTCACGCACGTTGAGTATGGTTCCGACGGTCAGCGGGCGATTGACCGGGAACTTCGGCGGCGTGCCGACCTCGGCGATAGGTGGCGCCACCAACGGCGGCTCGGCCGGGATCGCATTGAACAAGCCCTGCGAGATCGGCAGGATCAGGTCGTTCGCCCGTAGGCCGAGCGCGTCGGCAACGACCGAATTGGTGAGTTCGACGGTAGCGCGGACGACTTCGCCGTCGGGGCGCGCATAGATCAGCCAGGTCCGCTTGTCGTAGCTGACCAATCGGGCCTGATTATCCGAAAGCTTGTTGATGTCATTGCTTTTTGCGAGCTTTCCACCGATCGCGGTGGTGGTGACCGGCGACATCGCCGTGGTCGGCAGACCCGACACCGGGTCCAAGGGGACTGCGGCGCCGGTCATGGTCGTGTCACATACCGTCCAGATCGACGACGGGTCGGTGCTGTCGCGGATGTCGGTGGGCGCCCCGACGATGCCAACCAGTGAGCCGCGCGGATATTTCGCGATTTCGGCACCGCTGGCCCGCACCGGATTTTCGGGAGAACCCAGGATGAGCCGGGCGGAGGTGAGATTGGTGACCGGGTCCAGCCGAGGACCGATACGGACATACATTGCGCCGGTGTCGCGGTCGACCACGATGCGCGCGTTGCTGACCAGTCCGGCCGGCGAGAACAACCCCCAGACGATGGTGCCAACGGCGAGGATGACTGCGAGCAGCAGGCCAAGGATCAGCGGTGCGGCCTGGGCCCGCTGCGGATCGTCGATCATTCGGGTGTCGCGACGGACCAGCGCGTGCGCCATTCGCCGGTACAGAAAACGCAGACCGGAGACCTGATACTTCGCGGTCATCCGGAATCCGCGCCGGCGCCGCCGGTGCTCAGGCCCTGCTAACTCTGCCATTACCCCCAACCCCCACTACTTCATTCGAACGAAATCCGTTGGGTGACACAGACTTCGCGGAACGCTTCGTCGACGTCGCTGGCTTCTAGCGTTACCAGCGCCTCTTTGGTGGGCGCCGCCCCGGACGTGTTGAGGCGGTAGTCGCGATATTCGGCGGCCTTTTCGGTGATGGTGCGGACGAAGCGGGCGTTGCCGGCTTTGTCCAGGGCGGGAACCATCCGGGGCCGTCCGTCGGAGTCGGTGTCGGCGATTTGGACCTCGGCCAGCTTGGATAGGTGGCCCAGCAACAGATCCTGGGCCGGCGCCGAATACAGCGCGTCTTCCTCGATGGCGATCAAATCGGCGATCTTGACCAGATCCGCGGGACTGTAGGACTCGAACCTGATCCGGGTGGTGAACCGGCCCGCAAGACCTTCGTTCATCGACAGCAGCCGGTCGATGTCGGGTTCGTAACCTGCGATCACGATGGCCAGCTTCTTGTTGGGATCGGCTTTGCGCTCGTTTTCCAGCCGGGCCAACAACGTGTTGACCGCCTCCTCGCCGTAGGCATCACCGTCGGAATAGCCACGCGCATAAAGAGAATAAGCCTCATCGATGAACAACAGACCACCCAGCGCCTTGTCAAGGACGGCGTTGGTCTTCTGCGCGGTCTTACCCAGGTATTCGTCGACGAACTGCGGGCGTGATGCCTCGATGACGTCGGGTCTCGCAATCAGGCCGAGCCCGAAGAATAGCTTCGCCAGTACTCGCGCCATCGTGGTCTTGCCGGTGCCCGGCGGCCCGACGAAGACGTAGGACAGCGCCAACTCCTTCTTGCTGCCCACACCCATCTCGGCGCGCTTTTGATCCATCGCCACTTTGGCTTCCAGGCGCCGGATCTGGTTCTTGACGCCTTCCATGCCAATCTGCTTGCCCAGCAATGCCATTGCTTCTTGGCGCACCGCGTCTCGGCTGCGGTCACGTTCCGCGGTTTCCAGCGCGGCAGCGGTTTCGCCGGACTCGGGGTCCCAGATGTCGGTGCGGGTAGCCAATGATTCGGCCGTGACGAGGTCGACCACCTTGTCCGGGTCGGCGATGGCGGCGTCGACCTCCGGTGAGGCGATCCAGGCTTTGAGTTCGCGAAACGCCGTCATCGCCGCTTCGCGCTGACCTTGTGCGCGCAGCGCATAGCCACGGGCCAGGCGGAGTTTGGCGTGCATATCCGTTGGCAAGCCTTGTGATTCGAGACCGCTTTCGGCAAAGCGCTGCGCCTCCACCGGATTTCCCATGCCGATCAGCGCCCAGACCTTCCAGACCAGCATTCCGGCGTTGAGGAACTTGACCAGGTCCGGGCGATCCGAGCGCCACTGCTGCGAGTTTTCGAAACTGAGCACATCCGGCCAGCGCCGCGCCAAACCAAGCAGACCCAGGCGCACGTAGTCGAGCATGTCGAGTTCGAAGGCCGTCGAGGTAGAGCGGCGCAGCTGACGCTCGACGACCTCGTTGGCCGCGCTTAGGCGCGGCGGGTTACTTTCGGCCAGCGCGACGGCATAAGCGATGGCGAGATCAGAATCCCCGTTGAGCGGCAGCCGCAAGGCGATGGTGCCCAGGGTCAGGGTGATCTGGACGCCCAACTGGTCGACACGCATCTGCGCGTGCCGAAGTGCGGCGCCGAGGTTGCCGCGGTTGTTGTAGGCGCCGGCAGTGACCTCCACGGTTTGCTCACCGGCGGCCATCCGGCCCAGCCAGGCGTCGCACATGGTCGGGTCGCCCTCGGTCGCGTGCGCGAAGGCCGCCCGGGCCTGCTGCGTCTCACGGTTACGCAGGTGCCGCAGCCCGATCGTGAACACGTCGAGCGGCCGGGCGACACCTGTGGACATACCTCACCAATCCTCTGTCCGATCCTTTGCTGGCAGCCGGGATCGTGCGCGCACGCTGGGGCGCAGCTATGTTGCGATACTAGCTGGCCTCCGCGGTGGGGCCGACGGCATGAATGGCACGGGGGTCCACATCGGCCTTAAGCTCGTCCTAATGCACTTAGTTAGGGGGTTTACTTATGACAACGCCGCTTCGCGTCAATCTTGCGGATCTGGCCACCTCGGCGGGACAGGTTCAGGACCAACATGCGGCTTTTGTGGCCGCGCACACTAGCTCGCTAGGGCAGATGGAAGCCGCGCAACCAGGATGGATCGGCACCTCGGCCGCGGCGCTGGCCGCGCTGATTCAGGGATGGGATGCCGAGGCCGCGATTCTTGGCGGCCGGCTTGCCACCGACGGCACTGGGCTGGCTACCACTGGTCGGGCCTTGGCGAGCACGGATGCCAAGAATGCCGCTCCGCTGACCACGATCACGGTGTAGCCATGGCAGTGGCTTCGCTCGCAGACATCGACCGATGGTCCTCGGCTGCGGTGCGCCAAGTGGCAGCCGCGGCACGCCAGCGCGCGTCGGCCGCTCAAACCAGCGCGGAAACGTTAGCCACCCTGCCCACGTTCGCGACCTGGCAAGGCGTCGTGCGCGATGCTGCACATGAGTCGATCGGCCAGACCCGCTCGGCACTGCTGCAACACCACGGGCAAGCACTCAATGTCGCCGGAGCAACCGATGCGGCAGCCGGCGGGATTGACCAGATCAAGCAACGCATCGCAGACTTACGCAGCGCCGCAGCACAATTGGGGCTGGTGATCAATCCAGCTACCAACCAGGTCACCTTGCCGCCCCGGGGGAATGCGGTCTCCTCTGCTCATGGCGGCGGCGCTACGACTCCAAACTCAGCTCGTCGCCGCCGTCGCCGACGCCAACCGGGTTGATGGCGCGCTCAGCGCGGCGCTGACGGCTAACACCCCGGCTAAGAGCAGCGGCATCCAGTTGGTCGACCATCACTGGAAGCAAGACCCGACCACAACGACAACGACCACGACGCCCCCGCCCGAATGCAAATCCGAAGACATAGCAAAGTTGATGAAAAAAATTGAGGAGTGGAATAGTCGGGACCGGGACCTCACCCGTCGAATACTTGAACACAACCGCAAGAAACGTGATTTCAACCTCAAAGACCCAGATCAGTTAGCCCAGGCAATCGAATACCAAGCCGAAGAGGACCGTCTTCGAGCCGAAAAGAACAAATTGGTTGAAGACCGAAGAACGCTCATTAACGATGCCGTGCAGTGCGGAGCAAAGATCGTCGATGGCAAACTTCAGCTCCCGGATGGGGCCACTACCTCGACCCCGACGCCCACTCCGATCCCGACACCGACGCCGGCCCGCTGAGCGTCAGACCGCAGCGTGATGACCAAAACGGGATTCGGATACGTCATCTCAGCGGTGCTGGGCTTTGTTGTGGGAGTTGCCATTTGGACCGTATCGGGGTTCGTATTATTCATAGCGGGATTAGCTTTTTACGCACCGTCCACCGGGCTCTTCTTGGGTCTAGGGATCGCGCTCGCCGGAACGCCACTGGTATATCTGCGGACGCGACGACTCCGGCCCCAGGCCACCAAATTCGTCGTGACATTCCTGGGTGGAATTCTAAGTTTTCTCCTGTACGGATGCATCGGCGTAGCGATTCGATCCCCCCATACTGTGATCCTCTTAAAATGATGGGGCGAATCTCACTGCCCTTACGCCCTGGTCGAAGTTCGTGGAAATCGCGGCATTCGCGTCGACAGGCAGCACTGGTCCTTACATGCGTCATCTTGGTGCTGGGCATCGCAATGGTCAACCACCTGCACTACCCGAACCCACGGTTACCTGGGCAGGCCTTCCACACCGCGGGCGGCGCGGGTCGGCGGCCCGCACCGGCCGCTCAGATGGTAATTCCCTTCGTTGGCCTGTCCGATCCTGGCGGGGTCGCGGTGGATCCGGCGGGGAATGTCTACGTGGCCGACACGGGCAACAACCGAGTGGTGAAATTGGCGCCCGAATCAGCGGCGCAACAGGTGATTGGGTTCATCGGCCTCAACCACCCGTTCGACCTGGCAGTCGACTCAGCCGGCAACGTTTACGTCGTCGACTTCGATGATCGGCTGGTCGAGTGGGTAGCCGCCAGCAACTCTCAGCGGGTGATCGCGTTTCCGCACCAAGAGTCGCCAGTCGCGGCGGCGGTGGATTCAGCTGGGAATGTGTACGTCTCTGAACAACTCAGCAAACGAGTGGTGAGGATCGCCGCAGGGTCGAACACGCAGCAAGTACTTGATTTCAGGAGTCTTGAGGTCCCCGGCCCCGTGGCGGTTGATTCTGCGGGAAGTGTCTACGTCGTAGACCTAGTAAAAGGTCAAGTAGTTGAGCTGCATTTGGCGTCAAACACCCAACGGATCGTACCGTTCGCCCGCAGAGGCGACCTGTCCACGGATATGACAGATCCTGGCAATGTGGCGGTTGACTCGCGCGGCAATGTCTATATCGTTGATCACTTGATTCGAGAGGTATTGGTACTGCCCGAGGGAACCAGGGCACAGCGAGTGGTGCCCCTAAACGGTGTTCGGCGTCCCGGCGGATTAGCAGTCGATCAGGCCGACAATCTCTATGTCACCGACAGGGACCAGAATCTGGTGATGAAATTCGCGAAAGCTTAGGGGATACTTCGGTGTTCGGGACCGATTGGTCATTGGAGCGACGGTCGGGGCCAAACCTCCAGTCGGCGCGTCCAAGCCCAATCAGGGCCCGCCAGTTATTCGCCATCGGATGTAGCGTCGTGCTCGCTGCTATCGGCGTGCACCCACAGGGACGCACCGCTCAACTCAACTGGCGCGCCGGTGTCCGACGTGAGTGCCGAATCGTTGATCGTCAGCCTGGACGACGCCCGCCGAATCACAAACGTCAACGGGCTCAACTCATATCCCGCAGGCGACATCATCCAGGGCGTCGGCGTCTACCGGAATGACATTGCGGCACGCGCCGTATTCGATCGTCTCATCCCCGAGCTGAAGGCGTGCTCCGCCCTACATGCTGAGAACTATGACTTCGCCGTGAATACAAAGGATCCTGGCACGGTGGTGCCCAATTCTGATCGATGGAAAGTCATTTATGGCGTAAAATCCTCGGTATTCGTTGCTGTTAAGACTCTGGGTTATCCAGATTCAGACGCGGTGACCAGCGCAGTGCTTCGAACGATTACCGATCGCATTAGATAGTGGCTCCCGTGATTGGCAAACCGCTGATTATGCTCGTTACCTCAGCGGCATTGGGATTCGTTGTCGGAATTGGATCAAAAGCTGCCGGCGGCTTTGCCGGAGCGTGGGCAGGGGGTTGGGCAGGAGGCGCACGCGAGGCCGGAAAATGCCAGTACTTGCTGGGCATTCGACCTGGTGTCTAGCTTTATTACTCGATGATCAACGCATTGGGATATATACAAGTTCCCCCCCGAATCGACCGCCATCCCGCTGGGCGAGCCGGAAAACGGCAACACACGCTGTGCACTACGCCCTCCTACCAGTTCCACCACCCGATTTTCTTGGTCAAATGTATACACATTGTTTGCTAAATCGACCGCCACTCCCAGGGGCCTATTGAGACCGGTGAAACCAACCACTTGCTGGGTGCCCGATTCAGGGGCCAACTTCACTACCCGGCTATTTCCGCTGTCGGCGACGTAAACATTGCCCGCAGAATCGACGGCGACGCCTTCCGGACCGGACAGGCCAATGAATGGGATTACGGTCTGGGTGGGCGTCCACGGTTGGTTGGGTTCACGGGTCCCGGATACTGGGCGGTGGCGGACCAATAGTTGTGGATAGTGCTCACACACGAGAACAGCGGCGACCACTATGACGATCCCAACGAAGGCCAACATGTATCTCTGGTGAACCCGGCGGAATCGCTGCGGTGCCGCCGTGCCAGGTTCTCGCGATCGTCTCAAATTCTGCCGCGCAAACCTAGGGCTTAGCTGTGCCGAACGGTGGCTCTTCGGCCTCTATTTCGGGGTTCGCCCCAAAGTTCTGTTCGGTGCCTTTCGGCGGATCGTAAATCTTGCTTTCCGGGAAGATCTTTGGATTCCGCTTGACCGACGCGCCGCCTTCACCGCTCCCGCGATGCGCCATCGGCATCACCGGCATCATCGGCATTGTGCCTCGTCCTGCCGCGGCTGAGGTCGACGTCCCCGCAGCCGCAGCCGGGATGGCACTAGGCGCCAACGCACTTGAGGTCGTCATCGGGGTTACTGGCTCATCCAGACCGGCGGGCATCGTCGCGCCCAGGCCGCCACCACCAGCACCCGCACCTCCAGCGGCATCTAGTCCCGTCGCAGCGGTGCCCGCCATGGGCTCGATGCTGCTGGCGCCTGCCTTACCGGCCTGGGAAAAGAGCTGACTCACTTGCTGCGTTGCCTGACCGAACAGCTGGCTGAACTGTTGACTGAGCTGACCAAATTGCTGACCGAACTGTCCGCCCATTTGAGCAGCCATCTGCAGCATCTGCTGCATCATCTGCTGCATCATCTGCTCGGGCTTTTCGGCGCCCTGCTTGGCCTTGTCCTGGGCCTGCTGCTCGAGCGACTCCGGGTCACCTGGATTCTTGGCGAGACGGGCTCGCCCCGCATTGACCTGATCTCGGCTCTCGATGTTCGACAAACCCGTTTGGACGTTTTGGTCAGTCTGAGTGGCTCCTCCGGTGAGCTGCGGAGGCGTCAGCGCCAGGCCGCCGTGTAGCCCCGTCAGTCGAGGCCCGAGCGCCCCTCCGAACGGACTGTCACCCGGCACCGGCACAAACCCGAAGGTGACGTCCTCGGCGATGTTGCCGGCCTCAAATCCGTTCTCGGCCAACTGACCCGATAAGTCTCGAAACATCGGGACGTCGAAATGCATTGGCTGGTTCATGCGGGTACCGCCTCCCTATCGGTATCGATAAGTTCCAGCAACATCGACCACGAATACACGGCGTCCAGCAGAGCCTGACGCGGTGATGCGTTGCGCAAAGCCAATACCGTCTCGGTCGCATAAGACTGAATCAAGAACGGCCGACACGCTCCCCCGCCAGTGTCTAACCGGCCGATATCGACGTTGCGTACGTCGATTCTGGCAGCGAAGTCCTTTTCCCACAAAACTTCGTTCTCATTCGCCAACGCGTCCCAGCCCAGACGGTCAATCTTTCCAGCTTCCAACAACTTTGGGTCCGCATTCAGAGCCGCCAGAATTGACCGCCTTACCGCGCTGGCATCGTTGGCCTTCTCCACCGCATCATGGGCGATCCACAATGCCTGACGCCGCTGGTCGGCGGCATCGGTGATTTCGTCGGCTGCGGCCAGCCGGGTGGCCGACACTGCGAACGCCTCACGACTGGCGCCGGGCCCAGCCAATAGATCGGGTCGTGGCCGCTGCACCGCATCCGCGAACACGAAGGGCACCCCCGCAGCTACGCCGGGCGCACTGCTGTGCGTCGATGCCAGCGCCGTGAGCGTCCCCGAGGTCGCAGCAGCGTACTCGACGATCACCCGGGCGGGATCCAATAGACCTTCCCAGCGCGCGGAATCCTCGTGCTTCCACGGCAATACGGCATCTTCTGGCAGCAGCACGTTCGGCGGAAGCCAGCTACGGCCGCGGTCGGTCGTGATGACGACCTGGCGCCGACCTCCCGTCACAACCATTCCGGCGGCCCACCGCACCGTGGATCCACCACCAGCAGTTTCGAGCACGGTGCGCACCATCGCCAGATCCATGTCCACGAGCTGCGCTCGCGAATCGTCAGCGCCCCGAACTATCAGTGGCACTGGGACAATCGCAGCGTCGTCAACGGGCGCCCACAGCGGCACGGGGCCCGCCCCATACTTGTCAGCGGCACCATCGGTCTCGTGCGACGCCGGCGAAACACTCGACGATGTCGATGGATGCTGCCCTGAGGGTGAATGCGGCCCTGGTGTGCCCGGTATGGCAGTCGGCGCACCCGATGAGGCGGACGCGGGCATGTGCGTCCCGGACTGAGCCGGTGCAGCAGGCGCGATCGGCGGCGGTGCAACAGCAGGCGCAGTCGGCGCCACGGATGTAACCGAGGGAGCCGCGGCAATAGGCGAATTTGTCGGCGCTACCGCAGCCGCGGCCGCAGCCGCAGCCAGCGGCGCTGCACTCATCGGTGCACCCGCCACCGGAGCGGCAGTAGCCGCCGCGGCAGGGCCCGATCCGACGGCCGGGGCTGTCAAACCAGCAACCGTCCCGGTCGGCGTTACTGCGGCCGCTTGGGTTTCGATCCCGGCGAGCCCAGCGGACGGCGAAACCGACGGCGGGGGAGATCCAGCCGTGGCCGGAGCTCCGGCGACTGCCGGCGGCGCTCCGGTCGCCGGCGACCCAAGCGCAGGTGCGCCGATGGCTCCCAAGGGCGTAGCGCCGGCGCCAGGCGCACCCGAGACGGGCGCACCCGAGACGGGCGCACCCGATGCGGAGGGAAGTCCCGCGCCCGGGAGACCAGCCGGCGAACCGGTCGCAGGAGCCATGCCGGTGCCCAAAACCCCTGAAGGTGCCCCAGGCATCGCGGCAGCATTCGTCGGCACGCCGCCCGGGGACATTGCGGTCGGATTCGCCAACAGGGGCGCACCCTGAGGCAGCCCCGGCCCGCCTAATGCAGGTGCGCCGCCGACGGACATTCCTGCCGGATTATTTGTCGCCGGTGCACCCCGCGGTATGGCCGCGGCACCCGGCGGCACCCCACCTGAAGACGTCCCGGCCGGATTGCTTGCCTCAGGAACACCCTGCGGCATCGCCGGAGCACCGGGCGGTCCGCCGCCCGACGACATCACGGTTGGATTGCCCGGTGCCGTGGCGCCGTGCGGCACCCCGATTGGCGGGCCGCCCATGGCCGTGACCCATCCGGGCACTACAGCCAGACCAGCGATGGCAGCTCCCGAGATCCCCGCGACCTGCGTATGAGCCTCGGCGATCACCGTCTGAATCAACTCGTCAACGTTCTGGCCTACTAGTTCCAACTCGACTCTTGCCGCCTCAAAAGCCGCGATAGCGGCTTCCGCCCAGTCCACGACACCAGCCATTGCGGCGAGCATCGCGCCGAGTGACTCGGCCCAGGCCGCAACACAAGCCGAGGCCTCGACGAATTGCGCAGCGATCTTGCCCATATCGATGAAGTATTTGGCCCAAGCTGACGAAATCGCTTCAGCTAACGCCCCTTGGCCATAGCCGAGTAACTGAATCGCCTGCACCTGGCTATCGCCCGCGATGAACCCTAACTCGGCGCCAGCTTTGCCCAGTTGCAAAGACCAGTTGCTCAGACTTTCAGGGGTTATCGACGATTCCCAATACGGACCGAGAATCTGGTCAGCGTGCGGCGTGCTCGGTTTCGGAGTCATCCCGTGCCGCAACTGCGATTAAGCGCTACGCCTGCGCCTTCTACGGCGGCTACGTCACCGTCGTCAATCGGCTGGCGAGCGGTGAGCTTACGAACTTCAACCCGCTGCTTTGCAATGAACAAATGCGCTGCGGCGGCGACGTCGGCCGGTTCTGGGGCGATCTGCGTCTCGAATACATTCAGGATCTTGTTGATCTGCGCCGCCCGACTGTCAGCCAGCTGGTCTATCCCCGGGTTGCCATAAACCCATCCGGGCGGCATTCGGGTAACCTGTCCCATATCAATTTGTGCTGTCGTCCACGCCGCGCATGTACTCCCGCCGGACGATTTGGTTGGCTTCGTCGTCGCCGTGGCAGCCGCGGACGGCTTCGAGAGGTCCGAGCTTTGACGGGAGTCTCTAAAGAAGATGGCCGCAGCAATAAGCGCGCCGGCGAGCAGAATGGCGGCTACGACGGCGAAGGGGAACCACGGAAACCGTGGCCGATTCGGCGGCTGCGGCCCGCCGGGATAACCGACCTGGCCGTGGCCGGCGTCATTGTGGCCTGTCTGGCCCTGCACAGGATGCTCTGCTCCCCCGGGCGCGAACGCGTCCATAGATGGCATGGTACCTGCAGGAATGGCCTCGCGCGGGTCCCCCGATAAGGTCATCGGAGTATGAGCAGCGTCCACCCGGAAGTCCAAAAGGCCATGGACTTCGCCGACCAGGTCAGCGAGCGGCTGATGGCATCGCTCGACGAGATGCGCACCTACACCGCTGAACGGTTGTCCGAAGACCGCGAGATCGCCGTCAAGGTCGACATGAACGGCGAGTTGGTCGACCTGTGGCTCAAGCCCGGCGTGCTGGATCGCAAAAGCGCCGCGGCCATCGCCAAGGAGATCTCGCGACTGGTGGCCGCAACCAACGAGGACGCCGCCGCCGCGGTGGCGCGGTTGTACCAAGAGACGACCGCCGACGAGCCGGCGGCTGACGTAGACGAGGCGTCATGACCAATCCGAGCAACGCAGAGACGCCCTTCGAGGAACGCGCCTACGAAGTGTTCAACCAACGCCGAACCGTTGGCGTGTTGGCGACCCACGGCGGCGCCGTGCGGGGCATATTCCTTCACGAAGACGTCCGAAAAATGACGGAACGCACCCTGACACAAGAGATTTTGAAGGTGGCATCGGTAGCGTCGGCGCGCGGCAGACTGAGCCTGCGCGAGCAGCTGATGGCCGCAGCCGGAGAACAACCTCTACAGTCGTCGGTCTTCGAACTCCTGCCTGAGGCGCCCACCGAAGAGGAGTACGAAGCGTTCAAACGTCAAACTCTGAAGTACTGATGCGACGCCGTCCGCGGACCTACGCTGGGCGGAAGTTTGCGCTGCAGTGGACTCATGGGACGTTGATCGGTGGTGTGTTGTGACAAGAGAGCCACCTTCGCGCACCCGCTTGTACCTAGTGATCGGCGGACTCGCCGCAGTGGCTGCGGTTGTGGTGGCTGCCGCGCTCGTCCTCACAGGCAGCTCTGGACATGGCGGCGCAAAGTCTGCCGACGAAGCGGTCAGGATCTATCTCGAAGCCCTCGCCCGCGGCGATGCCCGGGGTGCGCTGGCAATCGCAAAAACCCGGCCGGCCGACCGGACGTTCCTTACCGACGAGATACTCAAGATGCAGATCACCAAGGCGCCGATCAGCAACATTCGGGTCCTGCAATCGTCCAACCGGGTGTCAGCGCACGTGATCGCCACTTTCGGCGATCAGACATCTGACGAGACGATCGTGGTTGTCCCGCCGAAGGCGGGCGACGGTTGGAAGCTCGACCACGGCGCCATCGCACTCACCTCCGGTAAGGGCAGCCGTTCCGTTGCCGCCCCGGCTCTACTGGACAGCATCACGATTTTCGGCCAACCAATCTCGGGAACCGGTGTCGCCTATGTCTTTCCGGGCTGGGTCGATGTCGGCTCGAGGAACCAGTACGTCGACGTCACGCCGTCGATCGAGCAGCAGACCCTACTGAACGGCATCAACCGGGCGGGCCAAATCAACCTGATGCCGCATTTCGTAGCTAGCACGACGGGCAAGGAAGAGGCCCGGCGCGCAATCGAGGCGGCTCTGGCGAAATGCGCCCAGTCACGGCAATTTTCGCCGCCCAACTGTCCGCAGCATGTTCCACCCCAGGGATTCATCGATGGCACCGCGTCATGGAGCGGGCCCGTCAATTCCGACGCAATCCACGTCGACCGGTTCAATGAGCGCCAGGGGACGATTAACTTCTTTGGCATGGCGGATTTCGGGACCCTCACCGTGCAGCGATCCGATGGCCGGACATTTACGATGCCGCACTTGCCAATTGCGGTAACCGGCGCGGCCGACCTCACGCAGTCACCGCCGAAGATCACGATGGGTCTGTGAGATGTGACCGGCGGCCCCCAGTCCCATAACACCGTGTTGCTCGATGTGTCGGCAGTCCGCGCGATCTCGAATCAAGTGCTGTCGGTTGCGGATTCGCTTGCGACGATCGGCAGGCCGCTGCGTCTGCCGGTGGCGTCGCCGGCGCCGGATCCTTTCTCCATGCGGATCGCCGCGCACCTGACGCACGCGCGATCGACCCTCGGACAAGCGGCGTGCGACGCGGCCGACGAACTGACGCGGATGGCCGAGATTTTCATCGGCACCGCACACACCATGACGGCGGTCGCCCGCTGGACCTCGGTAGGCATGCTCGGCCTGGTTGCCCCGTCAGCCCATCACCCGGTCGATTTCAGCGGCCGTGTGGTTCGTCGCGCCTCACCGAACTGGGCGCGGCAAGACACCTGGATACCCGGGAACGCCGACGAGGTGTTGAGTTGCGCGGTGCTGCTCACGATCGGCGATAACGAGGTAGCTGCGCCCGAGTTGGCGCTCGAGGAGTTCGAAGCGCTCGGCAGGCGCCTACACACGCAGGGCGAAGAACTCCGCCTGGCATGGCCAGGCGGCGGCCGGCCCGCTGACACCCTGAACAAGTTCGGCGAATGGATCTCCAACGACTACGTCAACGCCCTGCAACGCGTCAATGATGCTGTCCGGCAATGGAATTCAGAATACCAGCTGGCACGAACTCGGGTAGACGCCGCGGCGGCCGCCTATGTTGCAGCACGCCAGGCAGCGTTGGACGGCGAAGAACGAAGTGTCGCAAGCGAAGACGCTCAGGCAGCGCTGAACCAGTATGCGACGTGGTCGCTCGGGGATGCGGCGCTAGCCGACTTCCCGCGGTTAAGCGACGGGCCCTGAGTCGATCCGGCGTCCGTCCACACCGAAGAAATGCACGTGGCCGGTTTGCGGCTGTAGCAGCACCCGGCTACCCTTCCCGGGCGGGTCATACCCACTCGTGCGCGCGACGATGGGTTTGCTGATCACCTTGTCGGATCCCGTGATTCGGCCATACAAGTACGCGTCGGCACCGAGTTCTTCGACGACGTCGACCTCCATCTCGACGCCGCGACTGCCCACCTCGAAATGTTCGGGCCGCACACCCACCACAACTTCGGATGCCAGGCCCGCGATCTCGCGCGGCACCTGGATGAGCCAATCCCCCAGCGACACCGCGGAATCGGCAATCGGTAGGGTGAACAGGTTCATCGCCGGCGACCCGATGAACCCGGCAACGAACACATTGCACGGGTTGCGGTAAAGCTCCCGGGGGGCCGCGCATTGCTGCAGCACCCCGTCGCACAAAACCGCGACACGGTCGCCCATGGTCATCGCCTCCACCTGGTCATGGGTTACGTACACCGTGGTGGTGTCGAGTTGGCGTTGCAATGCCGCGATTTGGTTGCGGGTTTGCACGCGCAGCTTGGCGTCGAGATTGGACAACGGCTCGTCCATCAAAAACACTTGCGGGCGACGTACGATCGCGCGGCCCATCGCCACCCGCTGCCGCTGTCCGCCGGAGAGGTCCTTGGGTTTGCGGTCCAGATAAGGTTGCAAGTCAAGCATTTTCGCTGCGGCCATTACCCGGTCTCGGATCTCGGACTTCGGGGTCTTTGCGACCTTCAATGCGAAGCCCATGTTCTGCGCCACGGTCATGTGCGGGTAGAGGGCATAGTTCTGAAACACCATCGCGACGTCGCGGTCCTTGGGCTCGACATTGGTGACATCGCGGTCACCGATTCGCACCCGGCCGCTGTCAAGCGTTTCCAGTCCGGCCAGCATCCGCAGCGAGGTCGTCTTACCGCATCCCGACGGCCCGACCAGGACTACGAACTCGCCGTCGCCGACCACGAGGTCCAGCCGATCCAGGGCGGGTCGATCCGCGCCCTGATACTGCCGGGTGGCCTGCTCGAAACTCACCGATGCCACCGAATCACCCTCCCAGCCCCGTCACGGCGATACCTCGGACAAAGGAGCGCTGTGCAACGGCATAGAGGATTATCAGCGGCACCAGGATCAACATAGACGTCGCCATCAGCACCGGCCACCGGGCAACGTATTCGCCCCGCAGCCGGACCAGCCCGATCGTCAGCGTCGCCAGGCTATTGCGCTGAATCATCAGCAACGGCCACAGAAAGTCGTTCCACACGTTGACCCAGGTGAGCACAGCCAGCACCATGACCGCGGGCCGCGCATGGGGCAGCAGAATCCGCCAGTAGATCTGCCACGGCGAACAGCCGTCGAGAATCGCCGCCTCCTCGAGATCGCCAGGCAGAGTGCGGAAGAATTGCCGCATCAGATAGGTGCCGAACGCGCTGCCGAACAAACCCGGCACGATCATCGCCCACGGTGTGTCGACCCAGCCCAGCGTCCGCATCAGAATGAACTGCGGAATGACCGTCACAGTCAACGGCACCATCAATGTGCCCAGATACAGCAGGAACAAGGTGTCGCGGCCGCGAAACTCCAAGCGCGCGAATGCGTATCCGGCCAGCGAGCAGAAAAATACCTGACCCGCCGTCACGCACCCGGCGTACAGCATCGTGTTGAAGAACATGCGCCAGAACGGCACGAGGTCGAATACCGCAGCGTAGTTGGACCACTGCGGATGCATCGGCAACAGCTTCGACTGACTTATCTCGCCGTCTCTCTTCAACGAACCGGACAGCGCCCACAGGATGGGGAACAACGCGCACCACGCGACCGCAGTCAGCGCGGCATAGAGTGCTATGCCGCGAAAGACATGCCGCTGGACCGTCGGCTTAGCTGAGTCCACGAGAAGCCTCCCACGACCGCCGCCGGGTGATCCGGAACTGCAGCACGGTCAATGCGAGCAGGATGGCGAACATCACCCAGGCCAGCGCGGACGCATAACCGAACTCCAAGAAGGAGAAGGCGTGCTGGAAAAGCATGATGCCCAAGACGTACGTCGCGGTCTCCGGCCCACCGTTGGACCCGGTTAGCACGTACACGAGATCGAACGACTGGAACGCATGGATGATCGAGATGACGACCACGAAGGACATCGCTCCCCGGATCAACGGCACGGTGATGGAGAAGAACTGCCGGATCTCGCCGGCACCGTCGATTCTGGCTGCCTCGTAGACGGTTTCCGGAATCCCCTGCATCGCGGCCAGCAACACCACCGTCGCGAACGGCACGCTGCGCCACACGCTGACCAGGCACAGTGAGACCATGGCCCACCGCGGTTCGACCAGCCACGGAACGGGGCCGATGCCGATCCAGCCGAGCATGATGTTGAGCAGTCCGTCATCGGTGTTGAAGACGAATTGCCAGACAACCGCCATCACCACCGAGGAAACGGCCAACGGCAGGAAGACGATCGTCCGAAAGATGCTGATGCCTTTGATATTTCGGTTGAGCAGCCCGGCAACGACGAGGCTGACCAACAGGGTCGGCACGACGCTTCCGAGGGTGAAGACCACGGTGTTGCGCATGGCGATGAGAAACAGCGGGTCAGAGGTGAAGAGGTTCTGGAAGTTCTGCAGACCGACGAACTTCGGCGGCGTGAAGACGTCCCACTTCGTGAAACTCATGTACAGCGAAAAGCCCAGCGGGAAAAGCATGAACACCGCGATCGCGACCAGGTTGGGTGCGACGAACATGCGTCCGGCCCGGGCGCGCCGGCGCCAGGGACGGGTTCCTGTCATGACCTGGCCCGACGTCATGGACTGCGCAGCACCTCGTCGACGGCCTTGGACAGCCGGCTCAGTGATGTCGCCGGTTTCGCACCGCGCAGCACGGGTCCGAAGTTGCGCTCCATCAGCGCGGTGATCTTCTCCCAAGCCGGGGTGATCGGCAGGCCCTCGGAGACGGCCGGTCCTTCCGTCAGCACGGCGAGGTTATCGAGCCTGCGGTGTGCTGCGGCGAAGCCGTCGGAAGTGATCGCGGACTTGAGCACCGGCACGAAAAGCCGGGATTCGCCGATCAATTCCTGCCCGACGGGTCCAGTTGCGAACTTCACGAATTCCCAGGCCTGTTCCTGGCGACGACTCATCGATGCGATGGCCAGTCCGGTGACCCCGATGGCGGAGCAGGCGGCCTTGCCGCGCGGGCCGATCGGCAGCGGGGCCACGTCGAAGTCGAGGTCGGCGGCTCGATCGAAGGTCGAATATCGCCAGTGTCCACTGAGGGCCATCGCCGCCTTGTTCACCGCGAAGGAGTCCACCGTCGACATCGACTGTTGGTCAGCGGTGTTGGGTGCGACCTTGTGCTTGTTGATCAGATCGGCGTAAAACTGCACCGCTTCGATGAACGCCTCTTGATCGAAGTTGAGGTGGGTGGGGTTCATCCGCGGTGTGGACCAAGGCACGCCGTTGTTCATGGCGAACAGCCCGGCCGAGTAGAACGAGACCCACGCGTTGACGAAACCCCACTGTTGCACTCTCCCCGACGCATCCCGCTTGGTGAGCGCCTTCGCCGCATCCAGGAATTCGTCGAAAGACCAGGGCTGTTTCGAGGACTGTTTCCAGCTGCCAGGTGGTGGGTGCACTCCGGCGTCGGCGAACAGCTTCTTGTTGAAGTAGAGGTAGCAGCCCGACCATTGCTCGGGCAGTGCGTATTGACCTCCGTCGTAGGTGAAGGTCTCGTACAGGCTGCCCATGCTTTGCGATTTCAGTTGCGCCGCAAAAGCCTTGTCTCGCGCCAGCAAGCTGTTGAGGTCGAGCAGCACCCCGCGGTCCGCCAGTTCGGCGTAGGTCAATTCCCATGTCATCAACACATCCGGGCATTTGCCGCCGGCACAGAACGTGGAAAGCTGCTGCATGACACCGGGTCCGGATAGCAGTGCGCGCACCTTGATCTCGGGGTGCCGGCGCTGAAATTCCTCGATGATGTACATCCGGGGCCGAACCTCGTCCGGATTGGCCGCGAAAAAGAACGTCAAAGCGTCGTCGTCGGAGGCACAGCCGGCCGCCCACGGTGCTGCCGAGGCCGCGGTGAGTGCGCCGGCGCCGCGCAACAGGCTGCGGCGCCCGAACGGCTTATCGAACATGGCGCGTGACTATCTCGACCCCTCCCGTCGCCCACTTATGACGTCCTTCTTAGCCGATGGCGCCGAGTCCGTCCTGAGATGACCAAAACGGCAGCGTGAACACCGCGTTAGCGAGACGTTCCGGATCGCTCCGGATGTCGACTTCGTGTATGCGGTCATCGTCGCCGATCCTGATCTGCAGCAGTGCCTGCACCCGCCCTGCCGGCGCCAACACGATGCCCGGGATGCCGTCGATGAGCAGCACGACGCCCGACGCCGCTCGGTGGGTGAAGCGGCGGGTCTCGTCAGCGACCTCCCTGGCGCCGCGCACCTCGGTGGGCACATCGTCGGGAACCAGCGACCGGTCGACCCGGCGCACCACATCGGGCGCCAGCAGCTGCAACAGGACACCGATGTCGCCACCGCGCGAGGCCGCCAGAAACGCTTCCACGATCTTGACGTGCTCGGCCGTGCGTTCGGTTCGCACGGCGGGGTCGGGCATCAGGCGCCCACGCGCCCGGCTGGCGAGTTTCTTGGCGGCCACCGGCGAGCGGTCCAACAACTCGCCGACGGTCTCGAACGGCACGGCGAATACGTCGTGCAGGACGAATGCCACCCGCTGGGCGGGTGAAAGTCGGTCGAGGACAACCTGCAGCGCCCGGCTGACCGAATCGGCCAGCAGAGCTTCTTCGTCGGCCGCGGCCGCGACGCGCTCATCAAGATCCGCGGGTTCGAGCAGCGGCCGTTCGGGTCGGCGCTGGCGCGCTCGCAGCTGATCGACTGCTTCATGCGCGGTGATGGTGGTGAACCATCCGGTCAAGTTCTCCACGACTGCGAAATCCGAGGCGCTGGCCTTGAGCCAGGCCGATTGCACCGCATCCTCGGCGTCGGCAGCCGAGCCGAGTAGCTGAAACGCCACGGATCTGAGGTGCTGTCGGTCTGCGTCAAAGCGTTGCGCCAGCACGGCGAGATCTTCAGTTGCGTCCATGGGGTCACCTTTCCCGGGCAGAAATCGTCAAGAAGATGACCGCTTCCATCGAACGATTCTGCTGTAAGGAGACCAGCACCATGACCTTATCGAATGCCACCTACCTCGCGGTCGTGGTGACGACGGCCATCGTCACCGCGGGAATCGCGGTGCCCGATCTCATTCCCGCCGAGTTCGTGCTGGCCAATTCGGCGCGGGTGAACGTGCCGCGCTCGTGGCTGCCGACGCTGGCGGTGTTGAAGCTGGCCGGAGCCGGAGGGCTGGTGGTGGGGCTGCTCGGCTTGTCCGGGATAGGAATCGCCGCGGCGACGGGGCTGGTGCTGTACTTCATCGGCGCCGTAATCGCGCACGTGCGGGCCGGCGTGTTTTCCAACATCGCATTTCCAGGCGGCTACCTGTTGCTGTCGATCGCATCGCTGGCGCTGATGGTGTTGCACTGAGTGGCGATCAGGCGGGGAAGTACCGGACCCGGTTGATCGCGTTGCCGCGCCAGGCGACGTCGGCGAACAGAATGCCACGTCCATGGTCGCAGACCAGTGACAGCGTGACCGTTGAGCCGGCGCCGATCGTCTTCTGCCGGCGGGCGCCGCTGAGCTGCTCGACGAGTTCGGCCATGTCCAGCAGGTCGTCGTCGCCCAAAGTTATTGCGGCAGTGGACGACAGTGTGCTCGTGGCGGCAGCCTTGTCGCCGCGGATCACCGCGTTGAGGAAGGTTTCCACCAGCTTCTTGTGACGCGCACCCGCCCGGCGAAAACCCGCCGCGAAGCCGCCGGTACCAATGAGGCCCTGGTTGCCCAACAACCCCCGGGACAATTGCAGGGCCGGCGCGGCTGCGCGTGTTCCGGTGCGCAGGAACTGCAGCATCATCGCCGGCAGCTCCCAGTACGCCCGCAGATGGTCAATCTGCCAGTCGCCGTTGACTTCTCGAAGGTCATAGCGCAGGAACGCCGGAATGAACATCGTCACCGCCGAACCCATGGCCACCTCGAGTTCGAGGTCGCGCAACACGACGTGGCCGGAGACGATGTCCAGGTCGCGATGGAAAGTGATGTCACGCGGAGCGATGAAGGTGTCGAAGAAACGGCCGATCGCTTCGTGTCCCACGTGTGGACGTGACCCCACCGGATCTTCGACACGGCCGTCGCGGGTGAACAGTGCGACCCAGCCGGCGCGGTCGTGGGCGCCGGCCGCCCGCGGCGACCGTTCCACCGCCGCCAACAGATCCTCGCGGTCGGGTGCGACCATCAACGCCCTCCGATCAACTCGATACTGGCCGAACGCATCTCGCCGAGCGCCTGCGTGGTCGAATCCGGCGACACCCCCGCCGTCAGGTCCAGCAGCACCCTGGTGGCCAAGCCGGCGCGGGCCGCGTCGTGGGCCGTATGACGTACGCAATGCTCGGTGGCTATGCCGACGACGTCGACCTCGTCGACGTCGCGTTGGCGCAGCCAGTCCAGCAGTGGCGTGCCGTTCTCGTCGATGCCCTCGAAGCCGCTGTAGGCCGCGGCGTAGGCGCCCTTGCAGAAGACCGCCTCGATGGGGTTGGTGTCGAGACCGGGAACGAATTCGGCGCCGGCGCTGCCCGCCCGGCAGTGCGGCGGCCACGATGACGAATGGTCGGGACGGTCGGAGAAATGCTCGCCGGGATCGATGTGGAAGTCCTTGGTGGCCACGACATGGTGGTAGCCCCGATCCTGGGCGAGATAGTCATTGATGATCGAGGCCAGGGCGTCGGCGCCGGGTACCGGGATCGCGCCGCCCGCGCAGAAATCGTTCTGCACGTCGACGATGATCAACGCTCGCACGCACTACACCATACGCAGCGACCATCGACCGGGACCGAATCTGGCGGGTTTGTGCCCCGGTCACCCGGGGAACCCCACCGATCATGTTGATCCGCAGAATCGCGCGGCCCATGTTGTCGGCGGTATTCATCGCCCAGGGTGTGGAGGCGCTGCTCAACCCCAAACCTGCGGCCGAAGCCGCGCAGCCCACCGCCGCCGGCTTGCAGTCCTTGCCGGACTCGGTCCGAAAGAGCATTCCGCAGGATGCCGAGACGCTGGCCCAGGTCAACGCCGCGGTGCAGATCGGCGGTGGTTTGCTGTTGGCGACCGGTCGGTTGCCGCGCATCGCCTCCTCCGCACTGGCGCTGACGGTAATACCGGGAAACCTTGGCGCCCATATGTTTTGGAGTGAAAGCGATCCAGAACGCAAGGCCGAGAAGCGGCGTGACTTCGTCACCGATGTCAGCCTGCTGGGTGGGCTGATCATCGCGTCGGCCGATACCGCAGGCAAGCCGTCACTGAGCTGGCGCGGCCGGCGGGCAGCCGAACGGCTCTCCGAGCGGGTCTCGTCGGCGCTGCCCGGGTCCTCTGACACACTGCTCGATTCGGATCTGGGCGAGCGGATCGTGCACGGCCTGCACGTCGGCGCCGAACGCGGCCGCGAACTGGCAGCTACCGCCGCCGAAAAGGGCCAACCCTACGCCGAGGCGGCACTCGAACGCGGGCGCGAACTGGCAGCTACGGCCGCCGAAAAGGGCCAGCCCTACGCCGAGGCCGCGCTCGAACGCGGCCGCGAACTGGCCAGTGCGGCGGCTGAGCGCAGTGCGCCGTACGCCGAGGCGGCGCGCAAGCGCGGCGAACGCCTAGCGGGCACGGCTCGGGTGCGTGGCGTCGAGCTGGCCGAAACCGCACGTCACCGCGGCGGTCAGCTGGCCGAAACGGCGGCCTCCCGCAGCAGCAAGCTTGCCGACGAGGCGGCGGCCCGCGGCAGCCGATTGGCGGACACCGCACGCGACCGGATCGACGAGCAAGTCAACGGCCGCAATCGCTGGTGGCGCTAGCCAGAAACTTCTCGGCCATAGTCTCGGCGTCGTCGGTTCCGTCGTCCTCGATGGTTAAGACGGTGCCGTGCTCGTCGGCGCCCAGCGGTTCAAGGGCGTCGAACTGTGAACGCAACAGCGCGACCGGCATGAAGTGATCGGATCTGGCAGCCAACCTGCGGCCGATCAGTTCCGGCGAACCGTCGAGGTGCAGGAACCGCGCGTGTAGGCAGTGCGCGCGGAGTTGGTCGCGGTATTTGCGCTTGAGCGCCGAGCAACTCACCACCCCGCCCTCACCGTGGTCGGCCAGCCATTCCCCGACCCGCTCCAGCCACGGGTGACGATCATCGTCGTCGAGCGGTACGCCGCCGCTCATCTTGGCGATATTGGCCGGCGGATGCAGGCTGTCGGCATCGATGAACGGAACCCGCAGCCGCCGCGCCAGGACCGTGCCGACAGTGGTTTTGCCCGAACCGGACACGCCCATCACTACGATGGGCGTACTAGCCGCGGCCGCTACAGATTTCGGTTCCATTCCATCCAGCCCACCCCGCTGCGCCCGTCGGCGGTGCTCAGGATGACCCAGGCGCGGGCGAACTGGCTTACCCGTCCGTCGGCAGCGGTCAGCCGCAGCGGCGCATGCCCGCGCGCGTCGATACTGGCGGTAAGCCCACCCGGGTTCAGCGTCAACGTCGAATTCGACGGTAATCCGTTGTCGTCGAAGACTTCTCGGATGTCGACCTGTTGCAGTTCGGTGACGTCACCGGCCGCGTCCTGGAGGTAGCCAAGGCCCATCGCCGGGGTATTCGGAATGCGCAGATGCAAGGCGTGGATGTGGGTGCCGTCATCGAGATGCAGCGCGCTCCACATCCAGTCCATGCTCCACCAGTCGCGCACACCCCAGGAGTGGTCACGCTGTCCGGGAACCGAATCGAATTGGTAGTGGGCGTCATTCACGGTGACGCTGCCCGAAACGGTACATGGGATCTCGTAGCGCGTGGTCAGCCGATATTTGTAGGGCGTGCCCGCGGTGGTCCACACTAGTTGCATGGTGATCTCGACGGGTTCTCCGGGCTCCCCGCGCAACAACGCCGACGGGTCCGCGTATGCCTGGCCGGCCGCACGAATGTCGACGCCATAGCTGCGCAGCGGCGCGCGGGCCGCGTGGCTCGCCTGGATGACAGGCGTGCGCAGCTCCCACGGGTCTGCCGGCAAGGGCACCGCAAAGTCGGCGACGGCTACGGTCGGCAGCCCCGGACCGCACAACAGCGCGTGGAACCACGCCGTATCCTGATTGGGAATCCGGCCGATGCGAAACCAGCCGCCCAATCCCTGTGCCGCATCAGCGAAGTCGGCATACCAGCTCTCGCTCCACAGCGGTTCCTCGGTCGCGGTATGCGCGAGTTCGTCCGGCTCCGAAGGCCGCAACGGTTCCGGCTCTGCCGGGGCCGGCAGCGTCGCCAACGCATCGACGTCCAGGACGTGATCACAGTGCCGCTGCAGCAGCGTCATGAACATCCGGTCGCCCCGCTCGGTGCGCTGCACCAACATTGACGAGACGATCGCCATCATCACACCGAAAAAGCTTTGTCTGCGTACGCCTTCGGCCACATCGCCCAGACTGATCGGCGCAGCCGGCCCCAACGCTTGATGGTAGGCCCGCAGCAGCGCGCCGTATTGGGCGCGCCGATCCGGAGTCGCAAGAGCGCAGCCCAGAAAGTAGGCCAAGTCGGTCAACGCCGGCCCCCAGGACACCGTCTGCCAGTCGACCACCGTCAGCGCCCGGTCGGCCTCGGCGGTGCCGAACAGCAAGTTGTCCAACCGGTAGTCGCCGTGCACCAGGCCCTGGATTCCCGTCTGCGCGCCGAGATATCCGTCGAACGCGGCGATCAGACGATCGCAGACCATCCGCCACTGCGGCGCGATCTGATCGCCGTAACGGTCGACGAAGTCCGCATAGAGTCCGCTGATCATCGCCTGGCTCAGCGGGGCGTCGCGGTTGAGCCACGGCGCTTCGGCCAGCGCGGTATCACCGAGCAGCGGGCCGTGCAGCCGGCCCAGCTCGGTCACCGCCAGCATGGCCTGTTCGGTTGTCGCGCCGGCGATTTCGTCGCCGACGAGGGCCGGTCCGGCGTCGCCGAGCAGTAGATCGAAGATGCCCGTCGCGGGGTCGACCGCGGCGTGGTAGCAGGGCGCGACGGGACCGCCCAGGCGTGGCGCGATGTCTCGGTAGAAGCGGACTTCGCGCTCGTAGAGACCCAGCGCCGCGCCGGTCTGCCGGCTCATCGGATCGGTGGCCGAGACCTTGAGCACCACCGAGTCGGGACCACCGGGCTCTGCGTAGGTCGGCGTGACGCGATAGCACTCGCTCATCTGGCCGGTGCCGATGCGTTCGACGGTGAAATCGGTGACCACCCCGGTACCGATCGCCGCGGTGAGCCACGACGCGGTCAGGTCGCCCGGGCGTTCGATCGGTTGCTCGATGCTGGAGTCCATGGGCGTCAGCGTGCCAGGGTGAATCCGTCCCAGGCCATCCGTCGGTGCTGGTGCGGATCGAACTCGACCCGGCACTTGCGGTCGATCACCAACACGGCGCGGTCGGCCTGGGTGTAGGCCGGCCAGCCTTCACCGGGCACGCCGGCTTTGCTGAATGACCGCCACCGCCGTTGCACCTCGTTGCTGACCCGCAGCGCAGTCCCCCGGTCCGCTCCCGCGGTCAGCAGTGCACCGAACCTGGTGCGATAGACGTCGAAGACGGCCAGCAATTCGGTGGCGTGGGTGGCTCCGAAACCCGCCCAGCGCAACGCCCGCGGCGCATAGTCGTACCGGTACATATAGGTCGGGGCATGGACGCCGTGGGCTTCGGCGATCTGCCAGGCCGCCGCGCCGAAGGCGAAATCGCCACCGAGCTGGATGCATGCCTCCGGTTTCGGATAGTTGGGGTAAGCGGCGGTAATGCGTTCGCGCGCACCGGGTTCGGCGTCGGCGAACAGCTCCTCGACCATCGCTTGATTCGTCGGCAGCATCCCGAGGAAGCGGGTGAACAACCGGCCCTCTTCGGCGTTGGTGCCCACGATCAGGGGCACCCGGTGCGCCTTACCGCATGCCATCGCCTCAACCGGGTCCATCGGCAGTACATCGTCACCGAAGACGGGACCAATTGGGAAGGCGCCCAACCGTTTCTGCATGCCCTGGTCAATCAGGCGGTGTTGGATCTCGACCAGTTGGGTAGCCGAGGCGCGCATCAGCGCGTCCGCAGCATCATGGGGACGGGCACCGAGCAGCCCGGCGAAGCGGCTCGCAAACTCTGCGGCAACGTCTCCCGAGCGCACCATGCCCGCCGCGGGGCTTTCCGAAATCGCGCGGGCGAACAGGCCTTCGGCCGCGGGCACGGCCAACAGGGTTGCGGTGATGTGCGCGCCTGCGCTCTCACCGAAGATGGTGACATTGTCTGGATCACCACCGAATTCGGCGATGTTGTCCCGGATCCAGCGCAGCGCCAGCACCAGATCGCGTAGATACACGTTGCTGTCGAAGGCGATGTCGGGGGTGGACAGCGACGAAAGATCCAGACAGCCCAGCGCGCCGAAGCGGTAGTTGACCGACACGTATACACATCCGCGCCGAGCCAGCGCCGCGCCGTCGTAAAGGGGCGTTGCCGAGCTGCCCAGGATGTACCCGCCGCCGTGAATGAAGACCATGACCGGCAGCGGTTCGGCCCCGGGCGCTTCCGGTGCGACGACGTTGAGGGTGAGGCAATCCTCGCTCATCGGCTGGTACTTGCCCAGTCCGAGCATGGTGTAGCGGCGCTGTTGGGGTGCACAGCTGGCGAACCCGTGGCAGTGCCGCACCCCCGACCAGGGTTGCGGGGGCTGCGGCGCCCGGAATCGCAGCGGGCCGACCGGTGGCCGGGCGTAAGGGATGGATCGCCAGCGGTTCACACCGTCGCGGGTGAAGCCTTCGACGATGCCGCTAACGGTGCGTGCGCGGACAGTGCGCTCATGCATAACCCGACGGTAGCCGACACTATGTACGTAGTGCGCCAGCAGAGCCAGAATCCGCCGTGTGGCGGCTAGCCTGACGGAATGCGGATCGCCGTACTCGTGGCCGTGTCGTTGCTGATCGCCGGATGCTCGCACGGTGCCGGTGAGCACGCGGGGCATTCGTCGAGCGGTACCGCAACGTCTGCGACGTCCAGCGCGAATCCCTCGTCGGGCAACCCGCAGCCGGCTGCCGGGCCGGCTGCCGGGGCGCCCATTTCTGCCGTCATCGCCTGGATCGAGGCAGGTCACCCCGCTGACCCCGTGCGCTATCACAACGCGGCGCGCGACGGCGTCACGACCGAACTCGGCAGCGACGTCGCCTTCAGCGTCCCCGGCGGTGCCGTGGCCTGCACAACGGACGTCAAACATACCGGCGGCGCGCTGGCCTGTCTGGTCAAGTTGACCAATCCGCCGCCCGCGCCCGCGACGGCTTATGGCGAATGGAAGGCCGGCTGGGTCGATTTCGACGGCACCAATCTGCAAGTCGGCTCAACGCACCCCGATCCGGGACCGTTCATCCTCGGCAATGGACCGGAACTGGCCAACGGCGACTCGTTGTCCTTCGGCGACTACCGGTGCCGCTCCGAGCAAAACACTGTGGTGTGCGCGAGCTACGCCCATCAGTCGGCGGCCCGGCTCAGTCCCGCCGGCGTGGAACCGTTCGGCTGCCTGCGGTCGGTACCGCCTCCCGACGGCGTCGGTACAGCGTTGCGCTGCTGAGCTTTTCGTCCTCAGCCGGGCAGCCCGGGTTCGCCGCTGGTGCCCAGCAGGGTGCCGCCGGCACCGCCCGCACCGCCGGGCCCGCCGGCGCCGACGGGTGTGCCCGCACCTCCGGGCGCACCATTGCCTCCGTTGCCACCGATGCCGATCAGCTTCGCGTCACCTCCGTGCCCGCCGGCACCGCCCGCCCCGCCCGCATCGCCCGGCAGC
>NZ_MVHE01000140.1 GCF_002086155.1 Mycobacterium angelicum
CCGGCTTTGATGCCGAGTTCTTCGGGATTTCGGCGCGTGAGGCCACCGCGATGGATCCCCAGCAGCGGCTGTTGTTGGAGGTGTGTTGGGAAGCGTTGGAAGCCGCCGGGATCGACCCGGCGACCTTGGAGGGCACTAACACCGGGGTCTTCGCCGGCATCGGCGTGCAGGGCTACGGGCTCAGCGGTGCTATCGGATCAGACGGCTCCGAGGGTTATGGGTTGACGGGGTCTGCGACGAGTGTGGCGTCGGGGCGGGTGGCGTACGTGTTGGGGTTGCAGGGGCCGGCGATCACCGTGGATACGGCGTGTTCGTCGTCGTTGGTGGCTACGCATTTGGCGTGTCAGTCGTTGCGTAACGGCGAATCCAGTCTGGCGTTGGCCGGTGGAGTCGCCGTCATGACCACCCCCGCACCCTTTATCGAGTTCGCTCGTCAGCGTGGGTTGTCGGTGGACGGCCGGTGTAAGGCATTCGCCGCGGCCGCCGATGGCACCGGGTGGGGCGAGGGCGCGGCGATCGTGGTGTTGGAACGCCTCAGTGAGGCTCAGCGCCATCGACATCCGGTGTTGGCGGTGATCGCCGGTTCCGCGGTTAACCAGGACGGCGCCTCGAATGGGTTGACCGCCCCCAATGGGCCGGCTCAGCAACGCGTGATCACCCAGGCGGCGGCCAATGCAGGGATCGGCCTGGACGAGGTGGATGTGGTCGAGGCCCACGGCACGGGCACCACGCTGGGGGATCCGATCGAGGCCGGGGCGTTGTTGGCTACTTACGGCGCTGAGCGCTGTGCTGAGCGGCCGTTGTGGTTGGGGTCGGTCAAATCCAACATCGGCCATACTCAGGCCGCCGCGGGCGCGGCGGGGTTGATCAAGATGATCACCGCCCTGCAGCACGCGGTATTGCCGCCGACGCTGCATGCCGATGAACCCAGCCCGCATATCGACTGGTCTGCCGGAGGGCTCCGGCTGCTCACCGAAACGCGGCCCTGGCCGGCGAGCGAGCATCCGCGCACGGCGGGCGTGTCGTCGTTCGGGATCAGCGGCACCAACGCGCATGTGATCGTCCAGCAGGCTCCCAGCCCACCACCGGCCAACGCGCCCGTCGCGGCGGGGCCGTCACCGCTGCGGTTTTGGCCGCTGTCGGGGCGCAGCCCGATGGCGCTGCAGGCTGCAGCGGCCCGGCTGCATCAGCATCTGCTCGATCACCCCGACATTGATCTGACCGATCTGGCGTACAGCCTGGCCACCACCCGCAGCCACCATGCCCACCGCGGCGCCCTGACCGTCCCGGCCAGTGCGGGCGACCCTCGCGCGGAGTTGCTGGAGGCCCTGCAGGCCCTGTTCCGGGATCAGCCTCATCCCGGGGTAGCCGCGGGCCACCTTCAGGCGCATCACGCCGGCAAGACGGTGTTCGTGTTTCCCGGTCAAGGCGCCCAATACCCGGGGATGGCCACCGCGCTCTACGCCGGCCACCGCGGTTTTGCTGGGGTTTTCGACGAGGTCTGCGCGGCCTTTGACGCCCACCTCGAGGTCCCGCTGGCCCAGGTGATCTTCGCCGCCCCTGATACCGCACAGGCCGAGCTACTGGGCCACACCGCCTATGCCCAGCCCGCACTGTTCGCCATCGGGGTGGCCCTGCATGCGGTGCTCACCCAGGCCGGCATCCACCCCGACACCCTGGTCGGGCACTCGGTCGGCGAACTAGCGGCCGCCCATGTAGCCGGGGTGATGTCGCTGGCCGATGCCGCGGTCCTAGTCAGCGCCCGCGGCCGACTCATGGGCGCTTGCACGCCCGGGTCCATGATGGCCGTCGTCGCCAACGAAGCCGACCTGGACACCCTGCTGGCCGACTACCCCCAGCTCGAGCTGGCCGCGGTCAACGGCCCCACCGCCCTCGTGGTCTCCGGCCCGGAGGATCAACTGCACCAACTCGCCGGACGCTGCGGCGCCGCGGGGTACAAAACCACCCCACTGCGCGTCAGCCACGCCTTCCACTCGGCGTCGATGGATCCCGCTCTGCCCGAATTCGAAACCATCGCCGCTTCGCTGCGTTGGAGCCCACCCACCACCGCGATCATCTCCACCCTGACCGGCCAACCCGCCACCACCGATCAACTCACTTCCCCGCGCTACTGGACACGCCAACTGCGCGAACCTGTCCGCTTCCACGACGCCACCACCCGCGCTATCGCCGACGGCCCGTGCATCTTTGTCGAGCTGTCCCCGCACCCCGTTCTGGCTTCCGCGCTGACCGACACTGTGGCGAGCGCCGAGCAGGCCGGCTCGGCGGTGATCCCCACCTTGGTCCGTGACCTGCCGGATCTGGACACCCTGGCCGCGGCTTTGGCCCAGCTGCACATCCACGGCCACAGCCCATCGTGGAGCATCCTGTATCCCGGCGCTGCCACTGTGGCGCTGCCCACGTACCCCTTCCAACGCCGCCCGTACTGGCTGACCACGCCGGCTTCAAGTACGGTCGGCGACCCCGCCGAAGCCGAGTTATGGCAAGCCGTGGACGCCGACGCGGTGGACACCGTGGCACAGGTCCTGGGTATCCACGACGGCACCCACACGCTGGGTCCGATGGTGACCGCGCTGCGGCACTGGCGCCAACACCTGGCCGAACGCGCTCGGGTGGACCAGCTGCGCTACCAGGTGAGCTGGCAAGCCGTCACCCCGGCCAGCTTCCCTGCGACCCGGCCACGATGGCTGGTCCTCACCCATCCCGGCCACGCCGACAACCCCTGGCTACAGGACCTGCTGGATCGTTTCCCCGACGAATTCGCTACCGCGATCGTCGATCTCGAGCGCCTCGACCGCGCCGGCTTGGCTGCACTGCTGAACGAACAAGCCACCACCCATGACTGCGACGGTGTGCTGTCGCTGCTTGCCCTTCCCGAGCCCACCGCCGCCGCGGTGCCCTCGGCCGGTGTGCTGTCCACCCTGGCCCTGGTTCAGGCCTACGACGACAACGGGCTGGATCTGCCGCTGTGGATCCTCACCCAGGGCGGAGCCCAACTCGACGAGCAGGAACCGCCGCTGACCGCTGACCAGGCCGCCGTGTGGGGTCTGGGCCAATCGGTGTGCCTGGAACATCCCGACTGGTGGGGCGGACTCATCGATTTACCCCTCACTCCTGCACCCCACGACCTAACCCGCCTGCACACGATCCTGACCTGCCCGCAAACCGAAGACCAGCTGGCCCTGCGCCGCCACGGGGTGCACGCCCGCCGCCTGCGCCCGGCCCCGCTGCCCAGCCAACACCGGCCCCCGTGGAAACCCTCGGGCACCGCGCTGATCACCGGCATCACCGGCCAACTGGGGCCACACATCGCCCGCTGGCTCGCCCACGCCGGCGCTTCGCACCTGGTGCTGGCCAGCCGCACCGCAGGCAGCGCCCCCCAGGTCGTCGACCTCGAAAACCAACTCCACGCCGCCGGGGTGAGCACCAGCGTCGTCTCGGTAGACCTCACCGACAGCGCCGCGGTAACGCGCATGATCGAGCAGATCCGCGCCGACCACGGACCCATCGACACCGTCGTGCACGCGGCAGCGTTTCTGGGCTGGGCCCCCATCACCGAGCTCACCGTCGAGGAATTCCACCGCACCTACCGGGCCAAGGCCCTGGGCGCAGAAAACCTCATCAGCGCACTAGGCGAGCAACCACCGCAGACCTTCGTCCTGTTCTCCTCAGCCGCAGCCACCTGGGGCGGCACCAGCCAAGGCGCCTACGCCGCGGCCAACGCCCACCTGGAAGCCCTGAGCACCCAACTGCGCGCCCGCGGCTGCCACGCGCTGGCCCCGGCCTGGGGCACCTGGGCCGATGAACGCACCAGCTCCCAAGACACCCTGGACTACCTGGCCCGCATCGGACTGCACCAATTCAGCACCGACACCGCCTTTGCCGCACTACAACAATGCCTCGACGCCGACGACACCCTGATCACCCTCGCCGAGGTCAATTGGAACCAATTCCAAGACGTCTTCACCACCCGCCGCGCCCACCCCCTGCTCACCGACCTCACCACCCACACCACCCCCACACCAACAGCCATCCCCGATGGACTGGCCGCCGAACTGGCCGGCCACACCCCCGACCAACAACGCGCCACCCTGACCACCCTGATCCGCACCGCCACCGCCACCGTGCTGGCCCACCCCGACCCCGACACCCTCGATCCCGACCAGCCCTTCAAACACCTCGGCATCGACTCCCTGACCGCCCTGCAACTGCGCAACACCCTGGCCCGACACACCGGCCTACCCCTGCCCTCCACCCTGGTCTTCGACC
>NZ_MVHE01000141.1 GCF_002086155.1 Mycobacterium angelicum
CGGCGACGGCGGCAACGGCGGCCAGGACGGTGGCATCGGCGGCACCGGCGGAGCCGCGGGCTTTTTCGGCGACGGCGGGTTTGGCGGCGTCGGTGGTTCCGGCCTGACCCGCGACGGCGGCGTCGGCGGGGCCGGTGGCGCCGCTGGGGTGTTCGGCAACGGCGGCACTGCCGGGGATGGCGGCACCGGCGGCACCAACGGCGGGGCGGGCGGCAACGGGGGTCAGAGCGGTTTTCTGTACGGCTCCGGCGGTGCCGGCGGAGACGGCGGCAACGGCCAACCGGCCAACGGCGGAGCCGGCGGAGCGGGCGGGGGCAGCGGCCTGTTCGGCACGGGCGGTCAGGGTGGCGACGGCGGCGTCGGCCACGTCAGCGGCGGTACGGGCGGCACCGGCGGCACCGGCGGATTGATTGCCGGCTCGGGCGGTGGCGGCGGCGACGGCGGCGTCGCCGGGCTGAATGGCGGCGCGGGCGGTGCCGGGGGCAACGCGGGGCCGCTGTTCGGAAACGGCGGTGCCGGCGGAACGGGCGGCTGGGGCGGCTTCAGCAAAGTGGGGTCCGGCGGGCCCGGCGGGACCGGCGGCAGTGCCGGGTTGATCGGCAACGGCGGCAACGGTGGCGGCGGCGGGGCGGCCAATGCCGCCGGCGGAAGCGGCGGCGCCGGCGGCAACGGCGGGGCCGCCTGGCTGATCGGCAACGGCGGCAACGGGGGCAACGGCGGGACGGCCACCAACATGGGCGGGGTGGGGACCGGTGGCGCCGGCGGACGGCTGCTGGGCGCGGGGGGTGTCAACGGTGTCAGTGCTGTCAGTGCGACCACCTAGCCGCGGACAGTTGCCTGACCTGCCACCTGGCACCCATACTTCCCATGAATGTCCGATATTCGGAGGTTTACATGGCAGGTTTGGTCTCGCAGCTGGTCCCCGGGACCCGCACAACGCTGGCCGCACAGGCCGCGGCGCAGATTCGGGAGCGGATCGAATCCAAGCAGTGGCCGGTGGGCACCAAGTTGCCCAGCGAACTCGAGTTGGCCGAGGCATTGGGAGTTGCCCGAAACACCGTGCGCGAGGCGCTTCGCTCGTTGACACATTTGGGCGTGCTCGAGGCGCGCGCCGGCGATGGAACCTATGTGCGGATCGCCACCGAGCTGGGCGCCGTGCTGCAGCACCGGGTGGCCAAGACCAAGCCGGAGGAGGTCCTCGAGTTGCGGGCACTGCTCGAACAGCACGCGATCGGCCAAGCCGCCCAACGGCGAACCACCGCAGACCTCAAGCGCATCCGCGCGCTGCTGGCCGACCTACGCAAGGCCCGCAAATCCGGAGATCGCGCCGCACATACGTTCGCGGACAGCGCTTTTCACCTCGCTGCAGTGCGCGCGGGGGGCAACGACTTCCTGGCCGAGATCTACGAACAAGTCACCGCGGCATTCGGCGAGTTTCTCACTACGTGCGAGATCGACGACGAAGCTCAGGCCGACCATGAGCAGTGGCACGACGCCTTGGTGGATGCCATCGCGGCCGGTGATTCGGCCGCGGCCCAACAGGCGGCGGCGGCGGTGGTCGACATCAGCCGCCGCAATCTGCCGTCCGACCGAAAGCCCTCGCAGCAATGAGTTTTCAGACCTAACGGGAGTGTGGTCATGACGGGCATGACGATGAGCTCACGAAGACGCAATGTCATTTTCGTGGCGATTGCGTCCGGGATGCTGATCGCTGCGCTCGCAGTGACCAAGGCCGCCGCCGTGCTGCCCACCATTGTCGCCGACCTCGGTGGCGCACGCCATCAATCCTGGATCGTCACCGCCTATCTGCTGAGCGCGACCGCCGTCATCCCCATCGCGGGCAAGCTCGGTGATCTGTTGGGCCGCAAGCGGATTTTCGTGGGTGCGCTGACGCTCTTCATCGTTGCCTCGCTATTGTCCGGTCTCTCGCAATCGATGATCATGCTGGTGATTTCCCGTGCGCTGCAAGGCGTTAGCGGCGGCGCGATGGGCGTCACCGCAAGCGCGTTGGCCGGCGAGATCGCGCCGCCTCGATACCGCGGCCGCTACCAGGGCATCTTGGGCGCCATATTCGGGATCGCGACGGTGACCGGTCCATTGGTGGGCGGCTTCCTCAGCGACCATCTGAATTGGCGGTGGGCCTTCTGGATCAACGTGCCGGTAACGATCGTGATTCTGGCGGTGGCGATGGCGGCCATCCCGAAGTCGACCCGAAACCCGGCCCCGGTCATCGACTACCTCGGGATGGCATTGGTCATCGTGGGCGCGACCGGCCTGACCATGGCCACGATTTGGGGCGGCACTACCTACGCCTGGGAATCACCGGTGATCATCGGGCTTTTCGTGGGTTCCACTGCGGTGCTGGGCGTCTTCGGATGGGTGGAAAGCCGCGTCGCCGCGCCCATACTGCCGCCTCACCTATTCCATGACTCGGCGTTCTCACTGTGCTGCGCGCTTGCTTTCGGGATCGGGTTCTCGACACTGGGCGCGGTCACCGTGGTGCCGGCCTACCTGCGGTACGTCGACCACGATTCGGCAACCAAGTCGGGCTTGTATACCTTGCCGATGGTCATCGGCATGCTGATCACCTCGATAGGCAGCGGCGTACTGGTCGGCCGCACCGGGCGGTACAAGATCTTCCCGGTGCTGGGTTACGCCCTGACGGCGGCGGGGTATTTGCTGTTGTCACAGATGGACGAGTCGACCTCGGCGTTGGCGCAGTCGCTTTATCTGGTGATTCTGGGCGCCGGGATCGGCATGTCGATTCAGTTGCTGATCCTCATCGTGCAGAACACCACGAGTTTCGCCGACCTCGGCGTCGCCACCGCCAGCGTGACCTTCTTCCGCACCATCGGCAGCTCTTTCGGCACCGCGATACTGGGCGCGCTGTTCGCGAATTTCCTTGGCCAACAAGCCGATTCGGCAACGCTGCACCGCCTGCCACTCAAGGTGGCGGCCGACACGGCACGGACTTACCGCGATGCGCTCACCCCGGTGTTCTTCTGCGCGGCACTCGTGGCCCTGCTCGGGTTCGTCCTGGCACTGTTCCTCCGGGAGGTGCCACGCACCGAGGTACGGGACGACCAAGACGACGACCGAAAAAATCCAGAAATCAATTCTAGGAAAACCGCCGCATAAGTTGCACATCCCGCGATAAGCTGCTAGTTCGCCGATCCGTTTGGTCAGAGGTCGGGCGATCTCCGGGTCGGTATGACATCTAAGTCATGTCGCACTGGGAGGTATCAAAATGGCGTTCCTCATCGCGGTTCCTGACGTATTGGGTTCAGCAGCAACAGATTTGGCCGGTATCGGCTCAACACTCAACGCGGCTAGCGCGGCCGCATCGACCCAAACGACGGCAGTGCTGGCCGCCGCCCAGGACGAGGTCTCGGTCGCCATCGCTGCGCTGTTCGGGGCGCACGGCCAGGCCTATCAGGCGTTGAGCGCACAAGCGGCGACCTTCCAAAGCCAGTTTGTGCAGGCCCTGAACTTCGGCGCGGGGTCGTATGCCGCAGCCGAGGCCTCCGGCGCCGCGTCCGTCGCCGATCCGTTGCTCAACGCGATCAATTCGTTCTTCGTCACCCAGACCGGACGACCGCTGATTGGTAACGGCACCAACGGCAAGCCCGGCACCGGCCAAAACGGGACGGCCGCCGGCTGGCTGATCGGCAACGGCGGGTCCGGCGGATCCGGTGCCAGTGGGGCCAGCGGCGGAGCCGGCGGCAAGGGCGGGGCCGCCGGGTTGATCGGCAACGGGGGGGCCGGTGGATCCGGCGGGACTGCCACTGGCGCCGCCGGCACCGGGGGGGCCGGCGGCGCCGGCGGCGCCGCCATGCTGATCGGCACCGGCGGCGCCGGTGGCGCGGGCGGACACTCAGCGAACCTCACTGGCGGGAACGGTGGGGCCGGCGGTGCCGGTGGCAACGCCGGCATGCTCTTCGGTGCCGCGGGGACCGGCGGGCGTGGCGGCTTCGCATTCGCGCTCGGTGCCACCGGCGGTTCCGGGGGCGCCGGCGGCGCCGGCGGTATGTTCTCCGACGGCGGGGTCGGCGGGGCCGGCGGATCAGGCGGGACCGGTGGAGTCGGTGGTGCTGGCGGGGTGGGCGGCATGTTCAGCGCGGGCGGCACCGGTGGTGCCGGCGGAACTGGTTCCACGCTCGGAAATGGCGGCGCCGGCGGCGCTGGCGGGGCCGGCGGCATGT
>NZ_MVHE01000142.1 GCF_002086155.1 Mycobacterium angelicum
GCCCGCCCGACCCGAAGCCCGCGGTGGCGCCGCCACCGGCGCCACCGGTGCCACCGGCCCCGCCCGTTCCGGCGGCGCCCGCCACGCCGCCGGTGCCGCCGCTACCGGCGGCACCGCCGCTACCGCCGGTGCCGCCCTGGCCGCCGCCGCCGCCCCATCCGGCGCCCCCGGTGCCCGTGTCGGTGAAGCCTGCGCCGCCGGTGCCGCCCTGGCCACCCGCACCGCCCTGGCCGCCGCTGCCATTGGTCGCACCGGCGACGGCCTGGCCGCCGGCGCCGCCGGTCCCGCCGTTACCGCCCAAACCGCCGATCTGGCCGTTGCCGAACTGGGTCGTCCCCTCCAAGCCGGCGCCGCCCTGGCCGCCCGCACCGCCCTGGCCGCCGGCCCCGGCGGTATGACCGCTCTTGGTGGCGTCGCCGCCGACCCCGCCCGTGCCGCCGGTGCCACCCTGGCCGACCTGGCCGTCGGAGCCCGGCGCACCGAAGCCCGTGGTGCCGGCTTGGCCGCCTTGACCACCTCCACCGCCGATGCCACCGGTGCCGCCGGTGCCGGCGTCGTCACTGCCGCTGTCGGTGAAGCCCGCGCCGCCGGTGCCGCCCCGGCCGCCCTGGCCGCCGTCACCGCCACTGCCGGCGGCGACCCCGCCGAAGCCCGCGGAGCCGCCGGCACCGCCTGCGCCGCCCAAGCCACCTTCGCCGCCGGTGCCGGCGGTCGCGTTGGCCAGGCCGGTGACGCCATCGCCACCCTGGCCGCCGGCTCCGCCCTGACCGCCATGACCGCCGAAGCCAAAGCCGCTGCCCACGGTGCCGCCCGCGCCGCCGCTGCCACCGGTGCCGCCGGCGCCCGCGACTCCGCCGGTGCCACCGATGCCGATCGTGCCGCCGTCGCCGCCGTCACCGCCTGTGCCGCCGGTACCGCCGAAGGAGTTGTCGCCCAGCGTCGCGGCCTTGCCGCCCTCGCCTCCGGTGCCGCCCCGGCCGCCGTCGCCGTTGACGCCGCCGATGGTGACACCGCCCTGGCCGCCGTCGCCGCCCTTGCCGCCGTGGCCACCCATGTTGCCGGAGTTTCCGCTGCTGGAGCCGGTTCCGCCGGCCCCGCCGGTGCCGCCCTGGCCGCCGGTTCCGCCGGCGCCCACGGTCCCGCCGCCGCCGCCGCTACCGATCGCGCCGCCTAAGCCGCCCTGCCCGCCGTGGCCGCCGGTCCCGCCGGTGCCGGCGTTGTTGATGCCGGTGTCGGCGTGGCCGACGCCGCCGGTGCCGCCCTGACCGCCCTGCCCGCCCTGGCCGCCGGCGCCGTTGGTGGCGCCGGTGATGGCGCCGCCACCGGTGCCGCCAAGGCCGCCTTGACCGCCTTGTCCGCCCTCGCCAGCGGTGCCCGCGATTGGGCCGTCGATGCCGGTGCCGCCCTGGCCGCCCTGCCCGCCCTGGCCACCGGCCCCGGCGGTGCCGTTGAGGGTGACGGTCGCGCCGCCCTTGCCGCCGTCGCCACCGATGCCGCCGGAGCCGGCCGAGCCCGCCGTGCCCGCGACGGCACCGCCGGTGCCGGCCGCACCGCCGCCACCGCCCTGGCCGCCCTGGCCGCCCTGGCCGCCGGCGCCGGCGTTGTTGCTGCCGGTGTCGACGTGGCCGGCCCCGCCGATACCACCGCCGCCGCCTTCGCCGCCGCCGCCGCCGCTGCCGCTGGTTCCGGTGGGGTCGGCGGAACCGCCTTGGCCGCCGGCACCGCCGGCGCCGCCCAGGCCGCCGACGTAGCCGTTACCACCGATCGGCCCGTCGAGCCCTTGGCCGCCCTGCCCGCCTCGGCCGCCGTCACCGCCATCACCGGCCACACCGCCGGCACTGGTGGCCGTACCGCCTACACCGCCGTCGCCCCCGGCGCCGCCGGTGCCGGCGGCGCCAACGGTGCCACCGGTTCCGCCCACGCCGATCACTCCGCCGCTGCCACCCTTGCCACCGTTGCCGCCCATGCCACCCTTGGTGGCGTTATTGCTGCCGTCGTCGGTGAAGCCGGCGCCCCCGGTGCCGCCGGCGCCGCCGGTGCCGCCGGCGCCACCGGAGCCGTTGACGCCGCCGAGACCCGAGCCGCCCTGGCCACCGTCACCGCCGTCGGCACCGTCGCCGCCCACGGTGCCGTCGAAGCCCTTGGTGGCATCGGCGCCTTGCGCCCCGGCCCCACCTGTGCCGCCCTTGCCGCCCGTACCACCGATGCCGGCCGCACCCGTGGCGCCGCCGGTGCCCCCGGTCCCGGCAATTCCGGCCGTGCCGGCGTTGCCGCCCATGCCGCCCTTGCCGCCTCCGGTGGCTTTGTCGGTGCCGGTCTCGGCGAAGCCGGTACCACCCTGACCGCCGACGCCACCCACGCCACCGGCACCGCCGGTGCCGTTGATGCCGCCGATACCGGAGCCACCCTGGCCGCCTTCACCGCCGTTACCGCCCTGACCGCCGACGCCGCCGTTGACACCCTTGCTGCCCGCAATGCCTTGTGCGCCGGCCCCGCCGGTACCTCCTTGCCCGCCGGCACCGCCGGTGCCCGCCTTGCCCGTGGTACCGCCGGTGCCCCCGGTGCCGGCGCCGCCGGCCAGGCCGGCGCCGCCGCCGATGCCGCCTTTGCCGCCATTGGTGGCTTTGCTGATGCCGTCACTGTCGAAGCCGGTGCCGCCCTGACCACCGGCGCCGCCGGTACCGCCGGTGCCGCCGATGCCGTTTGTGCCACCGACGCCCGAACCACCCTGGCCGCCTTTACCGCCGTCGCCGCCGTTCCCGCCGAGGCCGCCATCAACGCCCTTGCTGCCCGACTGTCCTTGCATGCCAACCCCGCCGGTACCGCCCTGGCCGCCCTGGCCGCCGGTACCTCCCACACCCGCAGCGCCGCCGGTTCCGCCGGTGCCGGCCGCGCCGGCAAGCCCGGCCGCGCCGCCGATGCCGCCGGTCCCACCGCCGGTGGCCTTGTCCGTGGCGGTCTGGGCGAAACCAGTGCCGCCCTGACCGCCGATGCCACCCGTGCCGCCGGCACCCCCAATGCCATTGGTGCCGCCATTGCCCAAGCCGCCTTGGCCACCCTGGCCGCCTTGACCACCTTGGCCGCCGGTGCCGCCGATCTTTCCGACGGTGCCCGTCGTGCCTTGCCCGCCGGCCCCGCCGGCACCGCCGTGACCGCCCACGCCGCCCGTGCCCGCAGTGCCCGCCGCACCGCCGTCGGTTCCCGCTCCGGCCAATCCGGCATCGCCGCCGGTACCGCCGTTCCCGCCGTCGGCACCGCCGCCACCGGTGGTGCCGGTGTTGGCGCCGCCCGCCCCGCCCGAGCCACCCTGTCCGCCGGTGCCACCGTGACCACCTGCACCACCGCCGGATCCGCCGATGCCGAAGCCGCCGTAGCCACCCGGGCCGCCCGGCCCACCGGTGCCGCCCGGCTTACCGGCGGTGGGCAAGGACGGGTCGCTGGTCCCAGCGCCACCGGTTGCACCCTGCCCGCCGGCACCACCCGTACCGCCCGCGCCACCGGTGCCGTTGACGCCGAACGCGCCGCCGTCCGTTCCGGCGCCGCCGTGACCTGCCATACCGCCCATCCCGCCCTGACCACCGGCGCCGCCGATGCCAGCGGTATCGCCGGTGTTGTTACCGCCGGTCCCGCCGGTACCACCCTGGCCGCCCACACCACCCTGGCCGCCCTGGCCGCCGCCGACTCCTGCGATGCCGGCACCGCCAAGCCCACCCTGACCGCCGGGCCCGCCCTGGCCACCCGGATTACCCGGGTTGGGTGAGAAGGGATCGTCGATCCCGTTGCTGCCGGTGAAACCGACCCCGCCGGTGCCGCCGGTCCCACCGGTCCCGCCGACGCCGTTGGCGCCCACATGGCCGGCCGTACCGAGGAAGCCGCCATTGCCGCCCGGCCCGCCGGGGCCGGCGTTGCCGCCCGTGCCGCCGAAGCCACCCGGGCCCGCGCTGAAGAAGTTCGCGCCGTCGCCGCCGCTGCCGCCCATCCCGCCGGCAGTAGTAGAAACTCCGCCCGAGCCGCCAG
>NZ_MVHE01000143.1 GCF_002086155.1 Mycobacterium angelicum
GGCGGGCACCGCCGGTTCGGCCGGCGGCGCCGGTAGCAATGGCGGAGCAGGCGGCAAAGGTGGGCTGTTCTTCGGCAATGGCGGAGCGGGCGGCGTGGGCGGCGATGGTGGAGCCGGCGGTGCCGGCGCGGCAGGTCTTGTTGGCGGGGCCGGCGGGACCGGCGGCACGGGCGGTGCCGGCGGCGCGAACGGAGTGTTGTTCGGCCACGGTGGCAACGGCGGAGCAGGCGGTAACGGCGGAGCCGGTGGCCAAGGCGGCGACGGCGCATCAGGCACCGGCGCGGCAGGAGGCGACGGTGGCCACGGCGGGGCCGCGGGTGCCGGCGGTGCGGCCGGCGGCGCCGGCGCGGTCACCGGTGCCGCGGGCAACGGCGGGGCCGGAGGCAACGGGGGCACCGGCGGAACCGGCGGCACCGGCGCCGACAGCGCCGGCGTGAGCGACGGCAACAACGGCCATACCGGCTTCGCCGGCGGCGCCGGCGGTGCCGGTGGCCAAGGAGGCGACAGCGGCCCGGGTGGCACTAACGGCAGCGGCGGTCTCGGAGGTAACGGCGGCCAGGGCGGCAACGGCGGCAACGGCTATGTGGGTTCAGACGGCAGCGCCGCCTTCAACAACGGCGCCGGCGGCGATGGCGGCACCGGCGGCAACGGCGGCAAAGCGGGCGCCGGCGGCCAGGCCGGCACCGGCGGTACTGGCGGCAGCACCGGCGGCGCCGGCCACGGCGGCACGGGCGGCACCGGCGGCGACGGCGGCCTCGGCGCCAGCGGCAACAACTCCGCCGGCGTCGGCGGCAATGGCGGCCAGGGCGGCTCCGGCGGCGCCGGGGTCAACGGCAGCAACGGCGGCACCGGTGGCACCGGCGGCAACGGTGCCACCGGCGGAACCAACGGTAGCGGCACAAGTGCCAACGGCGGCGCTGGCGGTAATGGCGGCGGCGCCACCGACGGCGGCAACGGCGGCCAAGGCGGCCAGGGCGGCCAAGGCGGTGCCGCCGCTCAGGGCGGCGCCGCGGGCACCGGTGGCCACGGCGGCCAAGGCGGCACCGCAGTCAACGGCGGCAACGGCGGCAACGGCGGCACGGGCGGCGCCGGCGGCGCCGGCCTCAGCGCTAATCCCGTCACCTCCGGCAGCGGCGGCACCGGCGGCACCGGCGGCCAAGGCGGGGACGGCGGCGCGGCCACCGGTACCGGCTCAGGCCATGGCGGCACCGGAGGCACCGGAGGCGCCGGCGGCCAGGGCGGCGCCGCGGCATTCGCCGGTAAGGGCGGGGCCGGCGGCAACGGCGGCAACGGCGGGACCGCATCCAGCGCCGGCAACGGTGGCACCGGCGGCACCGGCGGAACCGGCGGAAACGGCGGTGACGACGTCGACTTCGGCGGCACCGCTGGCAGTGGTGGCACCGGCGGCAACGGCGGCAGCGGCGGCACCGCAACCGGCGGCGGCGACGGTGGCGTCGGCGGCAGCGGCGGAGGCGGCGGCGCCACTGGTGCCCGCGCCCTTTTGGCCAACCCGGGCACCGCTGGTAATGGCGGTAACGGCGGCCAGGGCGGCACCAGCACCGCGGGAACCGCCGGCGACGGCGGCCAGGGCGGAAACGGCGGCACCTCAGCCAACGGCGGGACGGGCGGCACCGGCGGAACCGGCGGCACCGGCGGCACCGGCAACGACGCCGGCAATGGCGGCCAAGGCGGACAAGGGGGCAACAGCGGCGGCGGCACTGCCGGTAGCGGCGGCACCGGCGGCCAAGGCGGCACCGCCCTGGCCGCCGCCAAAGGCGGCGCCGGAGGCGACGGCGGCCAGGGTGGCGCCGCAACCAGCGGTGGCAATGGCGGTGGCGGCGGCACGGGAGGCACGGGCGGCATCGGCGGCGGCGTAATGAACGGGACCGCCGGTGGGGGCGGCACCGGCGGCAATGGCGGCGCCGGCGGAACCACAAGCGGCACTGACTTCAACGGCAACAGCGGCAACAGCGGCAACGGCGGCACCGGCGGCGCCGGCGGCTTCGGCGGTCAAGTTCTGGCCTCCGGCACGGCCGGGGCCGGCGGCACTGGAGGCAACGGCGGCACCGCAAGCGGTAATGGACGCGGCGGCGATGGCGGCCAAGGCGGAGCCGGCGGCCAAGGCGGCGTCTTCGCCGACACCGGCACCGGCGGCCGCGGCGGCGACGGCGGCAATGGCGGCACCAGCAGCACCAATAACGCCGGCAACGGCGGCATAGGCGGAACCGGCGGCGCCGGTAAAACCGCCGGCAACGGCGGAAACGGCGGAAACGGCGGCACCTCTACTGCCGGTGGCCATGCCGGCGACGGCGGCACCGGCGGCACCGGCGCCGTCGGCACCATCGGCGCCGACGGCAGCATCGGCAGCAGCGGCGGCACCGGCGGAAACGGCGGCAACGGGGGCATCGCAACCGGCGGCGGCCACGACGGCAATGGCGGAGACGGTGGCAACGGCGGCGATGGCTTCGACGTAACCGTCAACGGCTACAACGGCAATGGCGGCAACGGCGGTAGCGGCGGCAACGGCGGCAGCGCGACCGGTATCGGCAATGCGGGCAACGGCGGCAATGGCGGTGCCGGCGGCACCGCCGGCACCGGCAGCTACACCCTTGACGGCGTCGGCTTACCCGCCGGCACCGGCGGTGCCGGCGGCGACGGCGGCACCGGAGGCACCGCAACGGGCAGCGGCAACGCCGGTAGCGGCGGCGCCGGCGGCCAAGGCGGCACCGGCGGCGTCGGCGCTCGCGGCATCACCACACCTCCGTCGAGCCCCTTGCCGTCCTTGCCCGGAGGCGCCGGCGGAACCGGCGGCATCGGCGGCAATGGCGGCAGCGGCGGTGAAGCGACCGGCAGCGGCGGGGGCGGCGCGGGCGGCGCGGGCGGCACCGGCGGCGTGGGCGGTATGGGCGGCTACGGCGTGGATCAACCCGGCGGTGACGGCGGCACCGGCGGCGGAGGCGGCGACGGCGGCAAAGGCGGTGGCAGCGTCGTAGCGGCCGGTGGCGGCGGAAGCCGTGGCGAGGGCGGCAGCGGCGGCAGCGGCGGCGACGGCGCGCAGTTCGGCAATAACGGGGGCGGCGGCGCGCCCGGCCAACCCGGAATTCCCGGAGCGCTGCACTGACCGAGCCGTCGATGCGGCGTGATCGGGGCGATCCCACTGGGGGTGCTGGCGGTAAGGCCGGCGCCGGCGGTAAGGCCGGCGCCGGCGGCGCTGGCGGACTCGCAACCGGCAGCGGCAACGGCGGCAACGGCGGCGGTTTCGGTGGCCAGGGCGGCCTCGCCCGTATATCCGGCAGTGGCGCAGTCGCACCTGTTCATCCCGGCATTCGGCGGAGTGCTGCACCAACCGATTCAGCCGGTTCAACGATTCGTCAAGTTTTCTACATCTCCCGATTGAGAGCTTTGCTGCACACGCCGAGGCGTGGGTCCGGTCTGGCCCGTGTCAATGCTTCAGGGAGTAACCGTCATGTCGCTTGTGTTTGCCTCGCTGCCGGGACTAGGGGCGGCGACCACGGATTTCGCCGGTATCGGTTCGGCGGTCGATGCTGCCGCACACGCCGCCTCGGCGTCGACGACGGAGCTGCTGGCAGCAGCCGCCGACGAGGTGTCCTCCGGCATCGCCGCATTGTTCAGCGCACACGGCCGCCAATTCCAGGCACTCAACGCCCAGGCGGCCGCCTTTCACGACCAATTCATTCGCACCCTGGCCGCCAGCGCGAATTCCTACGCCACCGCCGAGGCCACCAACACCGCACTACAAGACGCGCTCAACGCGATCAACGCTCCGACACAGCTACTGATGGGGCGCAACCTGATCGGCGACGGCGCCAACGCGACCACCCCCGGCGGCCGCGGCGGGGATGGCGGGCTGCTGTGGGGCAACGGCGGCAACGGCGCCCCCGGGGCGGCGG
>NZ_MVHE01000144.1 GCF_002086155.1 Mycobacterium angelicum
CGCCGGCGGCGCAGGCGGCGGAACCGGCAGCGGCGGAACCGGCGGAACCACTGGCGCCACCGGCAAAGCGGGCACCGGCGGCACCGGCGGCCAAGGTGGCAGCGGCGGCACCGGCGCCAACGGCACCGACGCCGCAGCAGGCGGCGGCGCCACCGGCGGAACCGGCTTCGCCGGCGGCCAAGGCGGCCAAGGCGGACAAGGCGGCGACTCCGGCACCGGCGGCATCAACGGCTCCGGCGGCGCCGGCGGCGTGGGTGGCAAGGGCGGCACCGGCGGGACCGGCGGCTCCGGCGCCGACAGCACCACCGGCATCGGCGCCACCGGCGGCACCGGCGGCCAAGGCGGACAAGCCGGCGCCGGCGGCGCAGGCGGCAACCGGCAGCGGCGGAACCGGCGGCACCACCGGCACCACCGGCAACGCCGGCACTGGCGGCCAGGGCGGCACCGGCGGCCAGGGCGGTAACAGCGGCAACGGCACCAATGCGACCGCGGGCAGCGGCGCCACCGGCGGCACCGGATTCGCCGGCGGCAAGGGCGGCCAAGGCGGCCAGGGCGGCGGCTCTGGCACCGGCGGCACCAATGGCACCGGCGGCAAGGGCGGCACCGGCGGCCAAGGCGGCATCGGCGGCACCGGCGGCTCTGGCGCCGACAGCACCACCGGCGTCGGCGCCACCGGCGGCACCGGCGGCCAAGGCGGACAAGCCGGCGCCGGCGGCGCAGGCGGCAACGCGGGCACCGGCGGAACCGGCGGAACCACCGGCGCCACCGGAAACGCCGGCACCGGCGGCCAGGGCGGCGCCGGCGGCCAGGGCGGTAACAGCGGCAACGGCACCGACGCCGCCGCGGGCAGCGGCGCCACCGGCGGCGCCGGATTCGCCGGCGGCAAGGGTGGCCAAGGCGGCCAAGGCGGCGGCTCCGGCACCGGCGGCACCAATGGCACCGGCGGCAAGGGCGGCATCGGCGGCCAAGGCGGCATCGGCGGCACCGGCGGCTCCGGCGCCGACAGCACCACCGGCATCGGCGCCACCGGCGGCACCGGCGGCCAAGGCGGACAGGCCGGCGCCGGCGGCGCAGGCGGCGGAACCGGCAGCGGCGGAACCGGCGGAACCACTGGCACCACCGGAAAAGCGGGCACCGGCGGCACCGGCGGCCAAGGTGGCAGCGGCGGCACCGGCGCCAACGGCACCGCCGCCGCAGCGGGCAGCGGCGCCACCGGCGGCACCGGATTCGCCGGCGGTCAAGGCGGTCAAGGCGGCCAGGGCGGCGGCTCCGGCACCGGCGGCACCAATGGCACCGGCGGCAAGGGCGGCCAGGGCGGCCAAGGCGGGATCGGCGGTGCGGGTGGCTCAGGCGCCGACAGCACCACTGGCGTTGGCGGCACCGGCGGCACCGGCGGCACGGGCGGGGCAGCAGGTGCCGGCGGCACCGGCGGCGCGGCCGGCACCGGCGGCACCGGCGGCAGCAGCGGCGCCACCGGCGCCCCCGGCACCGGCGGTCAAGGCGGCATCGGTGGCAACGGCGGCCAAGGCGGCAATGGCACCAACGCCAGCCCGGGCAGTGGCGCAACCGGCGGTGCCGCGTTCGCTGGCGGTAACGCGGGAGCCGGCGGGACCGGCGGCGCCGGGATCGGCGGAACGGGCGGCGGGGCCGGCGGAAACGGCGGCATCGGCGGTAAGGGCGGGACCGGCGGAACCGGCGGTAGCGGCTCGACCGGTTCGACCGCAGGTGTCGCTGGCATCGGCGGTAAGGGCGGCGCCGGGGGCACGGGCGGTGCTGCTGGTGCTGCCGGCGCGGGTGGAAGCACCAACGGCGTCGGCGGAGTTGGTGGCCAGGGCGGTACCGGCGGAACCGGCGGGGGCGGCGGCACCGCGACAGGGAATGCGGCTACCGGCGGTGCCGGCGGCACCGGCGGTAACGGCGGGAACGGCGGCGCAGGTGGTGCCGGTCTTGGCGGCGTAGGCGGTGGCAAGGGCGGCCAAGGTGGCAACGCCGGCGACGGCGGGGCAGGCGCCGGCGGCGCCAATCGCACTTCAAGCACTGGCGCGGGTGGCACCGGCGGTGCGGGCGGCACTGGCGGCATCGCCGGCACCGGCGGCACCGGCGGCACCGGTGGCGGGACGGGCGGCAACGGCGGAACTGGCGGCAACGGCGGAGCCGGCGCCGCGAGCGGTACCGGCCTCGGTTCCGCCTACACCGGCGGCGTCGGCGGAGCCGGCGGAAACGGCGGCGCGGGTGGTGTTGCTGGCACCGGGGGAAGTGGCGGTGGCGCTAACGGCGCCGGCGGAAACGGTGGCCAGGGCGGCACCGGCGCCACCGGCGGAACTGGCGGCATCTCAACGGCCAGCGCAGGCACCGGCGGGGTCGGCGGAAAAGGCGGCGCCGGCGGCACAGGAGGCACCGGCGGCGCGGGCATCGGCGGCGTAGGCGGCGGCCAGGGCGGCCAAGGCGGCAACGCCGGCGCAGGCGGCATCGGCGGAGGCGGCGGCGCCAACACCTCCTCCAGCGGCACCGGCGGGACTGGCGGCAAGGGCGGCCTCGGCGGCACAGCAGGCATGGGCGGAACCGGCGGCGCCGGCGGCGGAACCGGCGGTGACGGTGGAACCGGCGGGGCCGGCGGCAACGGCGGAGCCCCGGGCGCCGGCGCCGGCTCCGCCTACACCGGCGGAATCGGCGGGGCCGGCGGCAATGGAGGCGTAGGCGGGCTTGCCGGCGCCGGAGGCAGTGGCGGTGGGGCCAATGGCGTCGGCGGAACCGGCGGCCAGGGCGGCACCGGTGCCACCGGCGGAGCCGGCGCCGCATCGACCGCCACCGCGGGCACCGGGGGCATCGGCGGCAAAGGCGGCGCCGGCGGCGCCGGCGGCCTCGGCGGCGACGGCATCAGCGGCGCCGGTGGCGGCACCGGCGGCCAAGGCGGCAACGCAGGCGCCGGCGGCGCGGGCGGCACCGGCGGCAGTCGCAGTTCAGGTTCCGGTACCGGCGGCACCGGCGGTGCCGGTGGCAACGGCGGCAACGCCGGAAGCGGCGGTACCGGCGGCGCCGGCAGCGGCACCGGCGGCCAAGGCGGCACCGGCGGCACCAGCGGTGCCGGCGGCGCCGGCGGCGCCAACACCGTAAGCACCGGCGCCGGCGGCCAAGGCGGCAACGCCGGTACTGCCGGCGCTGCCGGCACTGGCGGTGCGGGCGGCAGCGGCAACGGTGCGGGGGGTGCTGGCGGCACCGGCGGTAGCGGCGGGAACGGCGGCACCGGGGGCAAAGGCGGCACTAGCGGCAACGGCGGCGCAGGCGGCAACGGCGCCTTAGGCACCATAGGCGGCCAAGCCGGCAACGGCGTTGGAACCGGCGCCGGCGGCAACGGCGGCACTGGCGGCAAAGGCGGCAGCGGCGGCGGGGGCGGAGCGGGCGGCTTCAGCGGCGGTACCGGCGGCACCGGTGGAACCGGCGCCAACGGCGGCAACGGCGGCACCGCCGGCACTAGCACCGCCGGTATCGGCGGCAACGGCGGCAACGGCGGCAACGGCGGCAACGGCGGCAACGGCGGCAACGGCGCCATCGGCGGCCAAGGCGGCAACGCAGGAGCCGGCGGCAGCGGCAGCGCCGGCGGCACCAGCGGCGTCGGCACCGGCGGCAACGGCGGCAACACCGGCGGCAATGGCGGAAACGGCGGCACCGCCACGCTCAGTACTACGCCTGGCAACGGCGGCAACGGCAGCGCCGGCGGCACTGGCGGCACTGGGGGC
>NZ_MVHE01000145.1 GCF_002086155.1 Mycobacterium angelicum
GGTCAGGCGGGTGGCTATACGGGTCTGGCGGCGCCGGCGGGGCCGGCGGGATCGCCGGAACCGCCGGAACCGGTGGCGCCGGCGGAACTGGCGGCAATGCTGGACTGTGGGGCCACGGCGGAGCCGGTGGCGTCGGCGGGACCGGCAGTGACGGCGGCAATGGCGGCACCGGCGGCACGTTGTACGGCAATGGCGGTCATGGCGGATCCGGTGGAGCGGGCGTCGGCGGTGCGGGCACCGGCGGGCACGGCGGCAGCGGCGGCAACGCCGTCGGCTTGTGGGGTGACGGTGGCCAGGGCGGCGCCGGCGGCGTCGGGGGAACCGGCACCAACGGTGTCAACCCCGGCTTGGCATCCCCGGTGACGGCGGCCGCCAACGGTACCGACAACTCGAACAACCCGATGACACCGGGCGGCAACGCCAGCAACGGCACCGCGTCCGGGCAAGCCGGCGGGACGGGCGGCGACGGCGGCAACATCTTTACTGGCAACCTCAACCCGGCCAACGGCGCCCCGGGCGGTCACGGCGGTGACGGCGGCACCGGAGCGCCCGGCGGCGCCGGCGGTAGGGGAGGCTTCGGTGTCAACGGCGACACGATCGGGGCGCCTGCGACGGGCGGACGTGGCGGCGACGGTGGTGCCGGCGGGGCCGGCGCGCCCGGTGGCGCAGGCGGTGAAGGTGGGGAAGCCGGCAGCAAATCCGTCGGGGGCGCCAGCTCCGGCGGCACCGGCGGCACCGGCGGCAACGGCGGCACCGGCGCGCCCGGCGGCGTCGGCGGCCGGGGTGGCTTCGGCGGCGACACCCCGACCAATCCGGCCCAGGGTGGGGTCGGCGGAACCGGCGGTAACGGCGGTGCCGCAGCCCTCAACGCCGGTTCCGGTGGCAGCGGTGGCGTGGGCGGCGCCGGAGGGCACGGCGGCCTTCTCTTCGGCAACGGCGGCGGTGGCGGTCTGGGCGGCGCCGGGGGCACCGGGGGAATCGGCGCCGCCGGTGGCGTGGGCGGTGCCGGCGGAACCGGCGGCGACTCGCAGTCCATGCGCGCCGGGGACGGCGGGTTTGGCGGAAACGGCGGCATCGGCGCGCCGGGCGGCATGGGCGGGGCGGGCGCCGACGGCGGCTCGGGCGGCGCGGGCGGATTCTTCGGCCACGCGGGTAGCGATGGTGCCGGGGGCATGGGTGGCACCGGCGGGACGGGCGGCGCCGGCGGTAACGGCGGAGCCGGCGGCGCTCCGGGAACCGGCGCCAATTCCGGCAACCCAGGCCTGGGCGGGTTCGGCGGCAAGGGCGGCCTCGGTGGCGCGGGGGGCGTCGGTGCGCTGGGCAGCGCCGGCTTCGGTGAGATGGGTACGGCTGGCGCCGACGGCGCGCACGGCTGACCGCCGGCAAATCAGCTGCCTACGGTCGCCGTCGTCGCCGCGAACCGGTCACAGAATTCGGCGAGGACATTCACCGTCGCCTGCGGCGCCTCGAACGGCCAGAAGTGGCCGGTGTCGAAGAGATGTACGTCGCTGCCGGCCGGCAGCGCCTCCAAAAGCGCTGCGCCCTGGTAGAACTCGCGCGGCTGCAGGGGATCGTGGGCGCCTTGCAGCAGCAGCACCGGAGCCCGCCACGACCGGATGAGCCGGGTTCGGCGGTCCACCCACTCTTGGCGAAACGACGAGGAGTGGAAGTAGCGCGGCACGGCAGTGGCAATTCCGGGGTGGCTGAATTCTTCGTAGGTACGCAGTAGGTCCTGCGGGTCCACGGGCCGTTCGGTGAGCCAGCTGTAGACCGTCGCCACGAACTGCCGGGCTGCGCCCAGCATGGCCGGTGCATCCGGCGATTGCATCAGCTCTTGCTGCGGGTGCAGCCGAGGATGCAAATGCCAGAAGTGTTGCTGCCCACGGCCGTATCCCCGTACTCGCTCGCCCATCGCGGCAACCAGGTGGTCGCCCACCGGGGTGCCGCGATCATGGGTGATCAACGTGAAGTCACCGATCCGCAGCTCGTCGAGGAGGGCGCCGAGCTGTTCGGCAACGCCGGCCTGGCGGTAGTCGCCGCTGCGTTTGTCGGATTGGCCGTAGCCCTTGAGGTCGATGGCCAGGCAGTGGTAGCGCTGGCTCAGGGCTTCCAGGGCGTAGTGCCACTGCCACCACGAGTCGGGCAGCCCGTGCAGGAAAACCAGGGTGGGATCCGACGGGGCGCCCGATTCCACGAAATGCCATCTGACGGTCTCGCTGTCGCCCGGCGCCTCGACGAACCGATGGACCGCGGTCACCGCGCCGAGTTGTTCGATATCGCCGTCTTGGTTGGTTCGGGGCGCAGTAGCCTCGCCCAATCGGCCGACCATCTCGTCGGCGGCGTGAATGGCCTCGACCAGCCCTTGGTCCAGCTTTTCGCGGACTCGCTGTGGGGGTTCGGTATAGGCGAGCGCTGCCGGTTGACTGGAAGACCTTGTCATCGAGATTCCTTTCCTGCGACCGTGGTAACGCGCTGTGTGGGCTCGAGCTGGCCGCGCCACAGCGGTAGCCACCACGATGGGTTGGGCGGTGCGGGCAGGCGTCGTGGCTTGCGATGCCGCCCGCGGCGTGGCATCGGAAAGAGCGTCAGCAGCACCAGGGTCAGTCCGGTGATGGCGGCTCCCGCGGTGAACGCGTGGGTAAGGCCGACGATGAACGCGTCACGAACGGCGTCATGCACGCTGGGACCCAGCGCACCGAGCTGTGGGTCGGCGGCGACATGCATTCCCGCGGCGGGAGATTCGCGGATGGTGCTCGCCGCCTGGGCCGGTACGGCGGTGGGCAGCTGAAGTTTGTCGCGGTAACCAGCGCTGAACAGTGAGCCGAGCAGGGCGATCCCTAGGGCTGCGCCCAGTTCACGGGTGACGTCGTTCATCGCCGAAGCCACGCCTTGTTTGTCGGCCGGTAGCGAGTCGACGATGGTGTTGGTGGCCGGTGTGGCCGACAGCGCCAGCCCGCCACTGAAGACCAGCATGCCGATCAGCAGGTCGGTGTAGCCGGAAGTCGTTTGAAGCCGGGCCAACAGGATGAATCCGGCCACCATGCAGGCCAGGCCGGCGCCGATCACGATGCGATTGCTCAGGCGCTCAGCCAGTTTCGGCGCGATCGCCGACACCGGGAGTACCACCGCGGCCATCGGCAGCAACGCAAAAGCGGACTTGAGCGGCGCATAGCCCAGCATGAGCTGAACGTATTGCTGCGCCACGAAGAAGAAGCCGAAGGTGCCCAGGAATTGAATGACCAAAGCGGTTGTGCCGGAACTGAACCCACCGTTGGTGAACAGCCGCGGGTCCAGCATGGGCCGCGCCGTCCGCAACTCATGCGCCACGAACAGCGCCATTGCCGAAACAGCGACCGCGAACGCGGCGATCACGGTGGAGTGTGTCCAGCCCTGTTCGGCGCCTTCGATGATTCCGTACACCAGCGCGCCGATTCCGAGGGCGCTCAACCCCGCGCCCGGGAAATCCGGTGCGGGTTCCTCGGCGCTTTTGGTGTTGGGCACCAGCACCAAGGTGATCACTAGCGACACGGCCGCCATCGCCGCCGTCCCGATGAACGTCGAACGCCACGAATAGTGTTCCAGCAACAGGCCACTGAGCAGCAGACCCAAAATGGAACCGGCACTGGCGAATCCGGCCCAGATACCCACCGCCCGGCCCTTTTGATCCGGGTGGACGACGGCGGTGATCGTCGACAACGTGCTCGGCATGATGAACGCTGCGCCGACGCCCATG
>NZ_MVHE01000146.1 GCF_002086155.1 Mycobacterium angelicum
CCGGAAAGATCGTGCTCATCCCGCCGCTCAGCTGGGATCCCGACGGCACGGTGTTAATCACCGGCGGGACGGGGATGCTGGGCGGGTTGCTGGCCGAGCATCTGGTCACCGGTTACGGGGTGCGCAATTTGCTCCTGGTGTCGCGCCGGGGCGAGACCGCCCCTGGCGCACCGGAATTGGCACAGCGGTTGACCGAACTAGGTGCGCAGGTCACCGTCGCCGCCTGCGACACCAGCGATCCCACCGAGCTGGCCACCCTGCTGGAATCAATCCCTGACTCCCACCGGTTGACCGCGGTCATCCATGCCGCCGGCGTCCTGGACGACGCCGTGGCCACTGAACTGACTCCCGCTCAGCTCGACACCGTGCTGGCCGCCAAAGCCGACGCCGCCTGGCATCTGCACCAGCTGACCGCCACCCAGGACCTGGCCGCGTTTGTCCTGTTCTCCTCGGCCGCAGCAACTTTCGGCAATCCCGGGCAAGCCAACTACGCCGCCGCCAACGCCGTGTTGGATGCCCTGGCCCACCACCGCCAGCACCACCAACTACCGGCAACCAGCCTGGCCTGGGGCTACTGGGATATCCCCTCCGGGATGACAGCCCACCTGCAGACCGTCGATCAAGCGCGGGTGACCCGGACAAGTTTGACCCCAATCAGCAATAGCCAGGGTTTGGCCTTGTTCGATGCCGCGCTGGCGCAACACCAACCCAACCAGGTACTGGCCCCGCTGAACCCGCGCGCCCTGGACCGGCTGGCCCGCAACAACACCCTGCCGCCTATCCTGTCCGCGCTGACCACCACCCGCCCCCACGCCGCCACCACCAGCACCGTCGCCGGCACCTTGGCCACCCGGCTCGCCGGCCAAACCCCCGAGCGCCAAAAGGCCACCGTCACAGCTCTAGTCGTCAGCACCACGGCCACCGTGCTGGCCCACCCCGACCCCGCCAGCCTCAACCCCCAACGGCCGTTCAAAGACCTCGGCATCGACTCGCTGACCGCCCTGGAACTGCGCAACGCCCTCACCCAGCAAAGCGGTCTGACCCTGCCCTCCACCCTGGTCTTCGATCACCCCACCCCCGCCGCCATCGCCGGATACCTCCTTACCCAAATCAGCGATAGCGTCGACGCCTCGATCCCGGTACGGGCCCTGCCCGCTGCTGTCGTGGACGACCCTGTCGTGGTGGTCGGTATGGCATGCCGGTTCCCCGGCGGGGTGGATTCCCCGGCGGCGTTATGGGACGTGGTCAGCAACGGCACCGACGCGATGGGCAGCTTCCCCACCGACCGCGGCTGGAACCTAGCCGAGCTGTTTGACCCCGACCCCGACGCAGTGGGCAAGACCTACACCGACCAAGGCGCCTTTGTACCCGACGCCGCCGAATTCGACGCCGAATTCTTCGGGATCTCAGCGCGGGAAGCTCAAGCGATCGGCCCCCAGCAACGCATGTTTTTGGAGGTGTGTTGGGAAGCGCTGGAAACCGCGGGTATCGATCCCGCCGAGTTGGCCGGCACCGACACCGGGGTATTCGCCGGAACCTGGACACAACCCTATGGCGATTCGGCTTCTGCAGGAGTCGAGGGCTATGCCCTGACCGGCACCGCAATCAGCATGGCCTCAGGGCGGGTGGCCTATCACCTGGGCTTGCAAGGCCCGGCGATCACGGTGGACACCGCGTGTTCCTCCTCGCTGGTCGCCGTTCATTTGGCCTGTCAGTCCCTGCGCGGCGGCGAATCCAGCTTGGCGCTGGCGGGCGGTTCGACCATCATGACCACCCCGGTCATCTTCACCGAGTTCGCGCGCCAACGCGGGCTGGCCGTCGATGGACGCTGTAAAGCGTTCGCCGAGGCTGCCGACGGCACCGGCTGGGGCGAAGGTGCCGGCGTGGTTGTGCTCGAACGTCTCAGCGATGCCCGTCGCCACCACCACCCGGTGCTGGCGGTCATTGCGGGTTCGGCAGTCAATCAGGATGGCGCCTCCAACGGGCTGACCGCCCCCAATGGGCTTGCCCAGCAACGTGTTATCGCGCAAGCCGTCGCCAACGCCGGGATCGGACTCGACCAGGTCGACGTCGTCGAGGCCCACGGCACCGGTACCAGGCTGGGCGATCCGATCGAAGCCGGCGCGCTGATCGCCACCTATGGCGCGCACCATGGCCCGGATCATCCGCTGTGGCTGGGATCGATCAAGTCCAACGTGGGCCACACCCAGGCCGCCGCGGGAGCCGCGGGGCTGATCAAGATGATCACCGCGTTGCAGCACGAGGTGTTACCGCCCACCCTGCATGTGGATCGTCCCAGCCCGCACGTGGACTGGTCGGCCGGCACGGTTCGGCTGCTCACCGAGCCCATCAGTTGGCCGGTGAGCGATCACCCCCGCACCGCGGCGGTGTCCTCGTTCGGTATCAGCGGCACCAACGCCCACGTGATCCTCCAACAAGCCCCCGCCTCGCCAACACCACCAGCTAGCCCGAAAGCTGAGCCTGCGCTACGGATCTGGCCGATCTCCGCGCGCACCCCCGCAGCCCTTGCCGCTGCGGCCGACCGGCTCCACCACTACCTCACCGAACATCCCGGCGCCGATCTGACACAGGTGGCCTACAGCCTGGCCACCACCCGCACCCACCACGCCTACCGGGCCGCGATCACCGCATCCGCCGCCAGCGATGACCCCCGTCAGGATCTGCTTGCGGCGCTGCACGCACTGCATACCAACACACCACACCCAAATCTGGATCAGCACAACCTAATCCAATCCAACAGCAAACTTGTGTTCGTCCTGCCCGGCCAAGGTGCCCAACACCCCACGATGGGCCTCGAGCTCTATACCCATCACCGCGTCTTCGCCGACGCGATCGACGCGTGCGATGAGGCGCTGCGCCCCTGGACCGGCTGGTCGGTACGCGACGTCCTGTGCCACGATCCGGCGGCCCCGTCGGTGCGCCGCGTGGATGTGGTCCAGCCCGTGTTGTTCGCGATCGCGGTCTCGCTCGCCGAAGTGCTGCGCGGCTACGGCATGGTGCCCGACGCGGTCATCGGACACTCCCAAGGAGAAATCGCCGCCGCCTACATCGCCGGAGCACTCACCCTCGAAGACGCCGCCAAGGTTGTGGCGTTGCGCAGTCAAGCTCTCGGAGCCCTGGCTGGTACCGGCACGATGGCGTCGGTCCTGGTGCCGGCAAGCGAACTACACCAACGACTGCAGCACTGGGGTAGCGCACTTTCCGTCGCCGCGGTCAACGGTCCCTCGCACACCGTCATCAGCGGTGACGCAGCTGCGATGGAACAGTTCATCAGCGTCTGCGAACGCGACGGCATCCAGGTCCGGCCCATCGCCGTCGATTACGCCTCCCACTCCCCCCACGTCGAACAACTCCGTGAACAGCTGCTGCGCGAACTGGCCGACGTAACTTCGCGTGCCGCCCGCATTCCGCTGTATTCGACTGTGGAAAGCGCACTTTCAGCCGATCCGTTTGACACCGCGACGATGGATGCCGACTACTGGTACCGCAACCTGCGCGAGCCGGTTCGCTTCGGTGACAGAGTAGCCATGCTGCTAGCGGCTGGTGACCAAACATTCGTCGAGTTGTCCCCGCACCCCGTGCTGGCCCCCGCCATCACGGACACCGGTGCGGGCAGCGTGATCATCACCGCTCACCGTGACCGCCCCGATCTGGACA
>NZ_MVHE01000147.1 GCF_002086155.1 Mycobacterium angelicum
AGCGGGGGCCGGGGATGGGGTTTTCAGCGGTTGGATAGTGATTTCCTTCCGAGTCGTAGGGCATCCGGCCGCTCACCGGGAAAACCATCTCGGTCCCGCTGCGGCCCTTGAGCTCGACGTGTTCGCCAGTGCCCCAACGGAAGCGCGACTCGACGATGCGCCGCACCCCACTGGTCACCATCACCGATGCCCGCCCTTGACGGCCGGCAAGCCCCGCCAAACGGAACGCCACATTGGTCGAGTCGCCGATCACCGCCTCGACCGATCTCGTCATTGCGGCCAGCGCGGCCATGCCCTGCACCACACCCCATCCCATCCGGATCGGCGATCCGTCCGGGCTGCGCAGTGGCAATTGGGGCGCCAGCTCGTCGACTCGCTGATTCGCGGCCAGCGCGAAATCGATCGCCCGCTCCGAAGCTTCCTTGAACCTGCGCGCCTCCCAGATCGCGAAGATCGCATCGCCGGCATAGTGGTTGAGCGTGCCGTGATAGGCCTGCAGAACTTCGCCCACCTCACTCCACAGTGTGTGCAGGCTCTTCGCGATCACGGTTTCCTCGGTCACCTGGGAGATGGTCGAGTAGTTGATGATGTCGCCGACCACCATGACCAGGGCGGCCTGGCTGATGCGCGTCCGCGTGGGCTGCATAGGGGTGGCTTGATGGGCAGCCGCGAACCGCTGCGACCGGAATTCCAGTGTTATGTCACCGATCTGAATTTCATCGCCAGGCTGGATTGGACATGGCACCGCGCGGGCTATTCGCATGCCGTTGAGCAACGTGCCATTGGTGCTGGTGTCGATGACGAACGCCTGATCGTTCGCGGCGTCCAACCGCACCTCGAGATGGGTGCGCGAAATTTCGGGATGGGGGATCACCAGGCTGCGCGACTTGCTGATCCCGCCGCACTCGCGGCCCACGAACAGCTGATCGAAGATCGGCACCTGCCGTTCGGAGCCGTCGTCGTCGATGACGAGGTAGCCCAGTGCCTTGCTGTGCTGGCTGCCCGCTGCCTCGGTGGAGGGAGTCATGATCGCAGCGCTGCTAGCGGGCGCTTGGCGCCGGGCTAATCCGCTGCTCCATTGCGGTCACGGCGATCCTTCGTAGCGGCTGTTGGTGACGATGGGCACATTACCGGCTGCCCATCCCTGCGGCCACAGTCTTGTTGAAAAAATATCCCCGGGTTATTGGAAAGTGATAAACGTTAGCGGCACGGCCTTTCCGGCTGGGTGGCTATATCATCGAGTTCACTTGTAAGACAACGGTATTCGCTCTACCGCCGATGCCCCCGACGCCCCCGATCCTGGGTTGCTGCGATGACGACTCCGGGCGGCGTTCACGATGCGGCGATCGCACTCGTCAACGAACCTCTCGGCCGCTGCCCGATCCAGCAGATAAGCTCCTGACGGACATTTCAAGCCTTGGCAGCGCGGCAGAGGGGCCAGTATGCGTTCAGCGAACCATGAGCGCTAACCGCCAGGGGCGTGCGGCGGACGCACGCAGCGTCCTGCGCAGCGTTCCGATGCTGGCCGACATCGACGACCACCAGCTCGATCGACTCTCAATGGCGGTCGAGCGCCAGCCGATCCGCGCCAATCACTGGCTATTTCAACTAGGCGATCCCTCAGACGCCATCTACGTGGTCGATACTGGGCGATTCGCCGCCGTCAGCGCCGATGGACAGGTCATTCGCGAGATGGCGTCCGGTGATTCCATCGGCGACCTGGGTGTGATCTCCGGGGAACCACGCTCGGCCGGGGTGCGGGCGCTGCGCGACGGCGTGGTGTGGCGGATCGCCACCGAGACGTTCACCTCGGTGCTGCAGACGACGCCACAACTGCAGTCGGCGATGCTGCGAGCACTGGCAAGGATGTTGCGCGAGTCCCGATCTGCGCAGGTCTCTCAGGCCCGCAGGGTGGTGGGAATCGTTTCGACCGGAAACGCCGTCGCGGCCCGGATTGTCGACGCGATCGCAACCCGGCTAGGGGCATACGGGAAGACGGCAGTTTTGGCGCCGCCCGTCGAGACAACCGCGGCCGTCGACGATTACGCCGAACTCATCGAGTCGTTCAACGAAAGTCTGGACGCCGCGGAGCGCAGTAGCGATTGGGTGCTCCTGGTCGCCGACCGCGGGTCAGGCGAGCTTTGGCGCCAGTATGTGCTCGCCCAAAGCGACCGGCTCGTGGTTCTGGTCAACCAGCGCCGCCCGCCAAAAGCATTGGAACGACCCGCCATTGAGGTGCCGCTGCACCTGATAACCACCACTCAGCCCGACCCGAGTTGGTGGGATCTGCTGGACCCGGTATCGCATCACGGCGCCGACAACGACGGCCTCGCCTCTCTTGCGCGCAGAATCGCCGGCCGTTCACTCGGTCTGGTGCTGGCCGGTGGCGGCGCCCGGGGGCTGGCTCACTTCGGGGTCTTTGAAGAACTGACTCGCGCCGGCGTCGTGATCGACCGGTTTGGCGGAACCAGTGCCGGAGCTATCGCCGCCGCGAGCTTCGCGATGGGAATGACTCCCTCGGAGGCGACGGCCGCGGCGCGCGAATACATGGCGAAGACAAGTCCGCTTGGCGACTACACGCTTCCCGCGGTGGCGCTCACCCGGGGTGGGCGGGTCAGCCGGCTGTTGGGCGAATTCTTCGGCGACACACTGATTGAGCATCTGCCCAAAGAATTCTTCTCGGTCTCCGCGGACATGATCAGCGGTGAACAGGTCATCCATCGACGGGGACGCCTTGGGCTGGCCGTGCGGGCCTCGATCTCGATTCCGGGACTCATCCCACCGGTGCAGCACGGCGAGCAGCTGCTGATCGACGGCGGACTGTTGAACAACCTTCCGGCCGACGTCATGTGCGAAGACCGCGATGGCGAAGTGATCTGTGTCGATTTGCGCAGTTACTATGTGCCGTCAAAGCATTTCGGTCCGCTGCCCTCGATTCTGCAGCCGCCTGGCATCATCCGGCGTCTGGTAACGGGCACCGATCTCGCCCTTCCGCCGCTGCAAGAGACCTTGCTTCGGACCGTTGATCTCGCGGCATCCAAAGGGGATTTGCGTCAGCTGCCCCGCATCGCCTGCATTGTGGAGCCAGACGTCACGGCGATCAATCCATTGGACTTCAAGAAGATCGATCCCGCGCTGGAGGCGGGGCGGATCGCGACTCGTAAAGCCCTCGAAGCACATCCGGAACTCGTCAACTGAAATCCCTTGCGCCACTTTTGTTTCAGCGGTTTCAGCGAAGGGCTTTTTGTCGGTGGGTGCTCATAGTATTCGGGGCATGGGTTCGAGTACGCGTGAGGAGATCGTCGAGGCCTTCGATGTCCTCGACCATGGGCTGGATCTCGTGTGCGGCTTGACCTTTGACACGCTGACCACACCGGAGTTGCTGCGGGCGCTGCAGCGTCTGGAACGGGTCGCGCGCCGGCTGCCGGTGCCCGGGCATATCTTGATCAACCAGGTCGGCGAGCAATCCTGCGAGGAGGAACTCGGCGGCACGTTGCGGGTGGCGCTAGCCGACCGGTTGCGGATTACCAGGGCCGAGGCCGGCCG
>NZ_MVHE01000148.1 GCF_002086155.1 Mycobacterium angelicum
GCGCCGGCCCCGCCGTCGCCGAACAGCAGGCCGGCGCCGCCGCCGGTCCCGCCGGTGCCACCGGTGTCGTGGCCGGACCCGCCGGCCCCGCCGGCGCCGCCGGAGCCCCAGAGGACACCGCCGTGACCGCCGATCCCGCCCGTTCCCCCCACCGTGTCCACGCCGAGTCCCCCGGTACCGCCGATGCCTCCGAGGCCGAACAACCCACCGCTGCCGCCGGCCCCGCCGGCACCACCGGGGGCGGTCCGGCTCGCGCCGCCGACGCCGCCGGCTCCGCCGTTGCCGAATAGCCCGCCGGCCCCGCCCATCCCGCCGGATCCGCCGTCGACCACCCCGGTGCCGCCGGCGCCGCCGGCGCCGCCATTGCCGAACAGCCAGCCCGCTCCGCCGTTGCCGCCAACGCCGCCGGGGTTATCCGGCAGGCCGGCGCCGCCGGTGCCACCGGGGATGCCGCCCGGCTCGCCGTCCGCGCCGGTGCCCGATCCGCCGTTGGCGCCGTTGCCGATCAGCGGGCGACCCAACAGCGCGCGGGTCTGGGCGTTGACGAGGTCGAGCACATTGGTGGCCTCGGCGGCGGTATAGGTACCCGCGGCCGTGGTCAACGCCTGCACCACCTGGCTATGAAATCCGGCCGCTTGGGCGCTGAGTCGTTGATAGGCCTGGGCGTAGGACCCGAACACGGCCGCCACCGCGGCCGAGACCTCGTCGGCTGCCGCAGCCGTCAGCGAGGTGGTTGACGTTGCCGCAGCCGCATTGACGGCGCTGAGCATCCAACCAAGGTCCGACAAATCCGCGGCCGCCGCTGCCAGCGCGTCCGGAGCTGCGACCACAAATGACATCTGGCACCTCCCGCTGCGAATCACACGGTAGCGCGATGTGCCGGGTATCGGGGCAGGTCAAGGTTTTTCGGTCGAGGGCCTGAGCGCGGCGCTTATCCCGCGACTTCTTCCTCGGTGGGCAAGCGCAGCGAGATGAGTCCGGCGAAGGTGTCCGGTTCCAATTCCACCCGGTTGACCGTGACATGCACCGGAACCCAATCGGTGTCGAGCCCGGGTAGCCGTAGCACCCGGCTGGTGGCTCCGTTGGCGAATTCCGTTGTCATGGAAGCGACTAACTGCTCGTCGTCGGGATGCACGCGCGGCTTGCCTTCGCCGCCGCGCCAGTCATAAAAGGAACACGGCTCGTCAAGCCACTTCAGTAAGGTCCACGTGTTGAGGTCGACAAGGGCTCGATGCACACCGGCCTGGGCCAGGCCGTTGAGGATCCGCTGTGCCAGATCGTCGACTGTCACCGCCGGGCCCTTGCGCTCGGCACGCCAGTTCATCGCCCGCGCAACCAGATGATCGCGACCGTCTGGTCCCGGTTCCAGCGCGCTGCGCGCGGTGAAACCTATCCGGATCGGGTTTCCCTGCCAATCGGTGAGATCCCAAGTGCTGCACAATGTTTGGCCCGGCTCTGCCTTGACCGCCATGGCCAGCACCTTGGTTTCGTTCGGGTTCAGTTCGCGTGAGGGCAGATCCTCGGCGAAGGCTCTGCCGTAGGTCACCTCGACTTCGGGGTTCTTGCCGCTGTTGGCCAGCGACTCGCGGGTGTCGGTGGCCACCCCCAGGGTCAGGTCCCACTTCAGCGGGCCGGGCGTCGGCCGCTCCGGCGGTTCTGCGTCAGCCGGCCCGGTCCATACGTGCACACCGTGCATGCGACCGTCGGACATCACCACCGGTTCGGTGCGGATGACGCGATCGCTTTTCGGGGTGATGCTGGTCAAACTCTGGCCCGTGGCCAGCGATTCGGCGATCGCCGTTCGGACGGCCGCGAGATAAGGACTACGGCGCAGGAACGTGTTGATCGGGACGAGGTTTTTGAGCTGCCGCCCCTGCGCTACCACTGCCGGTTCATCCCCCAGCGTCTCCACGAGCAGCCAGTCGTGGCTCATACGCGCAGTTTACTGATCGGGCTGGATTGCATCGACGCGGCTGGTGTTGGGGGGTCAATCTGGTTGCAGCGCAATGCTATTCGTCTTGGACCGGCTGGATTTCAGGATTTAGCGCGGCGGCCCGGCTGGGTGAGTTGCGCAGGCCACTTCGATCCGGGTAGCTTTTTGCCGCCCGCATTGGGGTGCGAACGGGTCGTGTTTGTCCGATCCGGGGACGCGATCGTCGAGGGGTCGGTCGCCGTCCTCGGAATTTCTCGTTCAGCCGGTGCTGCTCAACCAGCGACCGGGCGCGCGCCTGCTGTTAGTCAATAGACCTGTAGTGGCGGATGTTGTTCCTCGAGGCGTGTGCGCTGAGGGTTGAGTTTCCGCGATTTCGCCGCCCTGGATGCACGGGCAAATCCACCCGTGCACGGTCGATGCTAAGAGCGCTTGCCGCCCGAGTTACGGCAAGCCGTCGATGCCGTTGAGGCCAAGAAGTAGGCCACCGCCGCCGCCGGTTCCGCGTTTACCGCCGGCAACCGGTGTTGGGCCGACGCCGGGGTTGCCGCCGTTGCCGCCATTGCCGATGAGGACGGCGTCGCCGCCGTTTCCACCGTCGCCGCCGGTGACGTCGCCTTGACCGCCGGCGCCTCCGGCGCCGCCGATGCCAATCAGCTGACCGCCCCTACCACCGGCTCCGCCTGCCCCGCCGATTCCGCCGCTGAGGTCGAAGTTGCCGTATCCGCCGGCTCCGCCGATCCCACCGCACCCCAGTAGGCCGGCGTTGCCGCCCGCTCCACCGGCTCCGCCGATGAGGCCGAGCCCACCGGCGCCGCCGGCTCCGCCGCTGGACATCAGCAGGCCCGCATTGCCGCCGGCGCCGCCGACGCCGCCGGTATTCACGCCGTCGCCGCCGCTGCCTCCTATCCCGCCGCTGCCGAACAACAGGCCGGCCTTGCCGCCGGCCCCGCCGACTCCACCAGTCGAGCCGATGCCGCCGGTGCCGCCGGCGCCGCCCGGGCCGCCCAGCATGCCGCCGTCGCCGCCGGCGCCACCGGCGCCGCCGGTGCCGAGTCCGACGCCGCCGTCACCCCCGTGCCCGCCGCCGGCTCCGACCAGCCCGGCCAGCAGTCCGGCAGCCCCGCCATTGCCGCCCGCGGCGCCGGTTCCTGCTGCGGCGTCGGAAAACGCCCCTGCTCCGCCGGCGCCGCCACCGCCGAACAGGCCGCCGGCTCCACCAGCACCGCCAACCCCGCCGCCCTTACCGGCACTGGCCGGGGTTCCGCCGGCTCCACCGGCCCCGCCGGTGCCCAGCAGTCCGCCGGTGCCGCCGGCGCCGCCGGTGGCACCGTTGCCTGC
>NZ_MVHE01000149.1 GCF_002086155.1 Mycobacterium angelicum
CACACCGGCGGAACCGGTACCGGCGGCTTCGGCGGGGTCGGCGGGCGGGCCTGGCTGCTGGGCAACGGCGGCATCGGCGGTGCCGGCGGTTCGGGAGCCAGCGGCGGAGCGGGCGCGCACGGTGGCAGCGCCGGATTGCTGTACGGCAGCGGTGGCGCCGGCGGAGCCGGCGGCGCGAACACCACCGCGACGGGCTCCGCGGGCGCCGGCGGCGCCGGCGGTAATGCGTGGGTGCTAGGTACCGGCGGCGCCGGTGGCGCCGGCGGGACCGGGTCGACATTCGGCGGCGACGGCGGTGTCGGCGGGCACGGTGGTCTGCTGTCCGGTGCCGGCGGCGCCGGCGGGGCCGGCGGGGCCGGTGGCACCGGCGGCACCGGCGGCGCCGGCGGCGATGCCGGCTGGTTGTCCGGTAGCGCCGGCGGCGCGGGCGGCGCCGGCGGCGTCGGCCACTCGGGCATCGGCGGTCTCGGCGGGGCCGGCGGCTCCGGCGGGTTGTACGGCCCGGGTGGGGCCGGCGGCAACGGCGGCACCGGCATCGGCACCGGAGGCACCGGCGGCCTGGGCGGCAACGCCGGTCTGCTGTTCGGTGCGGGCGGCGCCGGCGGCAACGGCGGAAGCGGCGGCGCGGGCGCCACTGGCGGCAGCGGCGGTACCGGCGGTAACGCCGGCTGGCTGTACGGCAATGGCGGTGTCGGCGGCAACGGCGGCAACGGCGGTGCCGGGCTCAACGGCGTCGCGGGCGGGGCCGGCGGAACCGGCGGCAACGGCGGGACCGGCGGCGCCGGTGGCCGCGGCGGCCTGCTGTTCAGCGACGGCGGCAACGGCGGTAACGGCGGACTGGGCGGGGCCGGCGGGTCCGGCGGCAAGGGCGTCGACGGCGCTGCGGGAACCTTCCCCAGCGGTAACGGCGGCAACGGCAGCGATGGCGGCGTCGGCGGGGCCGGCGGCAACGGCGGCAATGGCGGGGCCGGCGGTCGCGGCGGCCTGTTCGGCCACACCGGCAACACGGGTGCGGGCCGGGCCGGCGGTGCCGGCGGCGACGGCGGCGTCGGCGGCAACGGCGGCAACGGCGCGGCCGGCGACGCGAGCAGCACCCGCGGCGGTGACGGCGGCAACGGCGGCAACAACGGCGCCGGCGGCACCGGTGGCGTCGGCGGCACCGGGTCCAGCATCGGTGCGCACGGCGCGTCCGGCAACACGGTTACCACCTCGGGCGGTAACGGCGGCAATGGTGGCGCGGGCTACAACGCCGCGCTGGGCAGCGTCACCGGCGCCAACGGCGGCGACGGCGGCAACGGGGGCAAGGGCGGCAACTACGGCAACGGCGGCAACGGCGGGGCCGGCGGCAGCGGCGCGGCCGGGATGGCCGGGACCAACGGCGTCAACCCGGGCGACAGCGGCACCGACGGCCAGGTCGGCGGATCCGGCGGCAAGGGCGGCGCCGGCGGCGCCGGCGGCTCGCTTGCCGGTAACGGCGGCGCCGGCGGGGCCGGCGGCAACGGCGCCAAAGGCGGGGCCGGTGGGACCGGGGTGGACGGCGCCGACGGTGTCATCACCGTCAACAACGGCGCGGGCCAAGCCGGCGGCAACGGCGGCAATGGCGCGGCCGGCGGCACCGGCGGCGCCGGTGGGGCCGGCGGCGCCTCGCCACACGGCACGGCGGGTACGGCGGGCGCCGGCGGGGCCGGTGGCGACGGTGGCGCCGCGGGGCGCCCCGGTGACGGTGGCCACGGCGCCGACGGCATCGCAACCAGCGTCGACGGCGGTGCCGGCGGCCACGGCGGTAACGCCGGCAAGTTCGGTGCGGGCGGCTCGGGCGGCGCGAACGGCAGCGGCTCGGGCACCGGCGCCCACGGCATCGACGGCGCGGGCATTGCCGCCCCGGCCGGTAACGGCGGGGCCGGCGGTGCCGGGTTCAGCGCCACCACCCCCGGTGCCAACGGTGGTGCGGGCGGTGCCGGTGGCGACGGCGGCAACGTCGGCAACGGCGGCAATGGCGGGGCCGGTGGAAACGGGGCGGCCGGCGCACCCGGCAACAACGGCACCAACGCCAACAACCCGAACGGCACCGACGGCCACCTCGGCGGCAAGGGCGGCGACGGCGGCGCGGGCGGTAAGAGCGGCGGCGCCGGCACCCACGGCGGCACCGGTGGCGCCGGCGGCAAGGGCGGCGACGGCGGCCAGGGCGGCAGCGGCATAGACGGCACAGCCGGCACCGCGACCGTCGGCGTCGGCGGCAACGGGGACCCCGGGGGCAACGCCGGTAGCGGTGGTGATGGTGGCGCCGGCGGTAAGGGCGGTGCGGCCGGCGCGGCCGGTACCGGCGGCTCGGTGGGCGTTGCGGGCAGTGGTGGCACCGGCGGAAACGGTGGTTCGGCGGGTACCGCGGGCAATGGCGGTGCCGGGGCGGCCGGGGCCAACGGCACGGCCGCGAACAACAACGCCGGATTCGCCGGCGGTGACGGCGGCAAGGGCGGCAGCGGCGGTAACGGCGGCAACGGCGGTAAAGGCGGGGCCAACGGCAACGGCATCGGCACGGCCGCCGACGGCAACGGCGGCAACGCCAGCAACGGCGGCGCCGGTGGTGCGGCCGGGGCCGGCGGTAACGGTCTGGCCGGCGCTGACGGCACCGCAGGGGTGAATGCCGGTGCGGGTCAGGCCGGTGGCGCGGGCGGCGCCGGCGGGCATGGCGGTGACGGCGGCACCGGCGGCAAGGGCGGGACCGGCACCAGCGCTGGCGCCGACGGCGCCGGCGGCAAGGGTGGCGACGGCGGCAAGGCCGGCGCGGCCGCGGCCGGTGGCCGCGGTGCCGATGGCACCTCTACCTACGTCGACGGCGGCGCCGGTGGCGCCGGTGGCGCCGGCGGCAAGGGGGGCAGCGGCGGGACCGGCGGACTCGGCGGCAACGGCGTCAAGGCGGCCGACGGCGCCGTGGGCGCCAACACCGACGGCGGCCACGGCGGCAACGGCGGCAACGGCGCCGCGGGTGGAGCCGGCGACAACGGCGTCAACGCCACCAACCCGAACGGCACCGACGGCCACGTCGGCGGTAAGGGCGGGGCCGGCGGCGACGGTGGAGCAGCCGGTGGTGTGGGCGCCAAGGGCGGCACCGGCGGCATCGGCGGTAAGGGCGGCGACGGCGGCCAGGGCGGCAGCGGCCTCGACGGCACAGCCGGCACCG
>NZ_MVHE01000014.1 GCF_002086155.1 Mycobacterium angelicum
CATCACATCGAAGAATCACACGACGACGTCGTACACCACGTCCCTGGACTTGACCATGCCCAGGCGTGGGTGTTTGAACAGGTGTGCGGCCTGCGCGTCGATTTCAAAGGGGTCGTCCTCGTCGAGCAGATCCAGATCGAACCGCTCAGCCACGGCTTGGAATGTATCACAAATGGATGCAGACGGATACCGATCCCATTCAGCTGGGAGGGCTTCGGTCTACGCTCCTGCGGCGGCGCGAGATCGGCCTTATCGAGTTAGCTGCGCGTGCCGAGTGCGCGGAAAAGAAGTATCAAGCAGGCGCTGAACCGTGAAGCCGTTGAGCTGGCGACTCGGACAACATGTCGCGACTCCCGGACACATTGCTATCTGTTCAGGGAGGGTGCATGCGCTTACGGCTAGGGCTTTAAGCGTAATGAAGGGGGACGGCGCCTAGCATCTATCAATGGTCGTGCGTCGTCGCGATTTCTGACGAGGCCGCACCCTACTGCTGCACACCGCGAGTCTCCCACGCCCCGTACGTGATGCCGGCGTCGCTCGTCCACGCCTGGCGACCATTACATGATCTGCCGGTGACGATGGAGCCGGCGGTCGACGGCGACGTGAACTGCACGTCCCGGGTCGTTACCGCGGGGGACCTGGTGATGTCAATGGTCCCGTCCTCGCGGAGCTTGCGGTGAATCGCCTCATAGGCCGAATAGGCCGACGCCGTCGACGCCGCATATTTCTCGTTCGCGCGGATTTCGGCTGCGACGGTGGACCCGGCCAGTACCGTGAACTCGCCATCGACCAATTGAGCACGTGCATCGATACCGAACTTTGGCACCGCGAGCCGGAAGATTGGCGACGAAGACTCGGAAACGACCGCTGGGGATACCGACGCGATCGCGCTACGGCTCCTGAACAAATGGATGCCGAGGACTGGCAACAAAATATGGAGTTCGCGGATGAACTCTTCCATAACGGCCTTGTCGGCCTCAGGCAGTGCAGGCCGGTCAGGCGACGTGGTGTTCTCCAGCGTCGAGCGCCCGGCAGCAAGCCCGATGCGAATCAGTTCGGATTCGAGGTAGCGGGCGTGCGCCTTGGTGAGGTTATCGTCTGTCGATGCGATGAGCAGTGCCCGATCCCAGAAGTCCTTTTTCGCGTGGTGATCACGCAGACGCTTTGAGAGAACATCGGTTTCGCCGACATACAGTCGAATGCCACCCACCACCTCGGGGTCGTCCCCGATCAACAGGTACACACCAGTTTTGGCGGCCTCGGGCCGAGCCACAAGCTCGGCGAGCTTGGAGCGCGGTGCGCTAACGATCTTTCCGGTCCAGTTGCTGATCTCTGCCGTGGTCAGTCCGCCTGCCGCGCCGTCGACGAGGAAGAGCTTGACTTGCTTGCCCGTCATCGGCCGCCTACAGCTGGCCGGTAAATGCGCGGGATTGAAGCGAAGCGAACAATTCATTCAGCTCTGTTAGCCCTGGCCGGGGGATGGCCGCTACGCGGCGAGCAAATTCACGCTGTTTGGCGATGTCCACCGCGGGCAATTCCAGTTGCTGCAGCTTGGTCTTCGAGATGTTCTTCATGGATCCCCCCGTCCCACTCGAAAGCTGGCTAATGCGTCGCCGAATCGATGGTGTCCCGAAGAGCGCCCGGTAATACAAGGGGACGCTTTCAGGATCATGCCAAACAAAACGCCAGATCTTATCGGGAAGCACGAGGTTCTTAGGTACGTCCTGGACGTAAGCGACGGCACCAACCAACTGAGTCGTGTTCGCCCGGCTGATTAGAAGGTCTCCTTGTCGCACGATGTGCTGAGCGGGTGGCTGATAACCGACGGGAAGGGGCTTGGATTCTGTCCCCCTGAACTGGCCCGACGTCACAGCACTGATCTTCAGAACGCGGAATTCGGAGGCAGCTGCCTCGTCGTTAGCCACAAGATTGCGCCCACCTTGCAGGCCGGCGACCTCGCCCAACCTCACCGTCGGTCCCGTGCTCGATTCGCTATCGGGATGTCCGAACATATCGATGAAGATCGACTGGGCGAGGTCATAGAGATGGGCTAAGGCTCGGCGACGCTTGGCGCGAAGCGCGTCGGCTTGATCGAGGATCGCAGTAATGCGCTGCTGCTCGTCGATTGGAGGAAGTGGGATCGGTAGGGTGGCAAACTGTTTGGCGTTAATGTTTGGTTGCGCAACAGCTTTCCGACTGGATGCGACCCATGCTCGATATTCAGAGGTCTGCGTGTACCGAAACAGGTATTCCGGAAGAATCTGATTGTTGTCGGGGTGGAATTTGATCAGGTAGCCAGCGTAAACGGCAGGCTCGTCAGAATCCGAATGCAGATAGGTTTTTCCAACTGTTGCACCAGATCGAGCGAACAGCAGATCACCTTGCCGGAGCAGAGCTTTCTCCCAATCGCGACGATCGCCTTGGGGCGCCACCCTGACTGAGTTCAGGACTCCGTCAGCACCGATATCGGTGATGCGAATGTACCGGGGATCCCCGGTTCTCCATTGGCGAGCGGACAACGAGACACCATATTGACCGTCTGCGTTCGATACGCTCCCCAGTGTTACGACGGGCCACTTCACGACAGTATCGCTTTCAGCCGAGCCAGCCCCTGCGAGATGTCCGCCTCCAGCCTCTCGATATCGGCGATGATGTCCAGCGGCGGTCGATGCTGGCCCTCGTCGTGAACGACCTCCTTGTAGCGGTTGAGCGATAGGTCGTAACCCTGTGCGACGATGTCGTCCTTCGGCACGCAAAAGGACTTCGCAGTGCATGTCCGTTCACGCTCAGAAGTCGTTCGAGCCTTCCACCGCATCAGCATGTCCGACAGATCATTCGCCTCGATTGGGTTGCGCTTGTCGTCAAGCGAAAAGCCATCGGCGTGCACGTCGTAGAACCAAACGTGCTCAGTACCACCGGAATTCGTCTTGGTGAACAACAAAATCGCGGTTGACACGCCAGCGTACGGCTTGAACACACCCGACGGCAGTTTTACAACGCCGTCCAGCTTCTGATCTTCGACGAGGATGCGGCGAAGTTCCTTGTGTGCCTTGGAAGATCCGAAGAGCACTCCCTCGGGCACGATGACCGCCGCCCGCCCGCCTGGCTTGAGCAGTTTGAGAAACAGTGCGAGAAAAAGCAATTCGGTCTTCTTTGTCTTCACGACCCGCTGCAGATCCTTGGACGTCGACTCGTAGTCGAGCGAGCCGGCGAACGGCGGGTTGGCGAGGATCAGCGTGTACTTCTCGGCGTCCTCGCTGGCGCCTTCCGACAGCGAGTCGCGGTAACGAATGTCCGGTGACTCGATGCCGTGCAGCAGCATGTTCATGCTACCGATACGCAGCATGGTGGAGTCGAAGTCGTAGCCATGAAACATGCTGGCGTGGAAGTGGCGTCGCTGTTCGGCATTGGTCATCACGCTCGGGTGGTGCTCACGGACGTACTCCGCCGCGGCGACCAGGAAACCCGCGGTGCCGCAAGCGGGATCACAGATTTCGTCGCTGGGTTGCGGTGCCATCATCTCGACCATGAGCTTGATGATGTGCCGCGGCGTGCGGAACTGCCCGTTGACTCCGGCACTGGCGATCTTCGAAAGCAAATACTCGTACAGATCGCCGTTGGTGTCGCGGTCGGTCATTGGAATGGCGTCAAGCATGTCTACAACTCGCGACAACAGCTGCGGCGTCGGGATGGTAAAGCGGGCGTCCTTCATGTGCACCGAGTACGTCGAGCCGTCGCCGCCGAGCGTGCGCAAGAACGGAAAGACCTCGTCGGCGACGGTCTTGTGCATCAGCGCGGGCTCTTCGTGTTTGAACTTGGACCACCGTAGGTGCTGCTGCCCGGGCCCGAAGGTGACGCCTTCCTTTGTACCGGTGATGCGCGCTTTCTTCTCCGCCAGCGTGTCCAGGTCGTCGAGACGACGGATGAACAACAGGTACGTGATCTGCTCGATCACCTCCAAGGGATTGGAGATCCCCCCGGACCAGAACGCGTCCCATACGCGGTCGACCTTGTTCTTGAGTTCACCGGTGATCACTGCTGCCCCCAGCCGTCTGTGGTCGTCCACACTGAACAGCACTCTATACATGCAACACCGACACATTTGGGAGTACAGACGCGACGACGCTCGACGAGCACAATGAAGAAATACTGCGCGGTCGGTGTAGGCCACCGCGGCCTATAGAGCGAAAGGGGCGTTCGATGCGAGTCAAAGTGGACCCGGATCTGTGTGAGGCCAACGGGTTTTGCGAATCGATTGCGGCGGACATCTTCGAGTTGGGCGATGAGGATGTGGTTCAGATCGCCGACGGCCCGGTGCCGGAAGGGCGGGAGATCGACGTCCGCGCCGCCGTCGAACAATGTCCGAGGGCGGCGCTGAAAATCATCGAGTAAAAGCGGACAAGGCTGGCGCTTGCACGTTCAATAGTTAAAATAGTAAAAATAGAGCCAGCAGTCGAAGCGGAGAGCTCGTGACGAACACCATCTCAGACCCGGCCAGCGATCCGTCGGAACGGGAGTTCGGGCCTAGTGGCATTGCGCTGTCGTCGTACCGGTTCCCGACGGGATGGTTCATCGTCGGCTTCGCCAACGAGCTGGGCGCCGGTGACGTCAAGCGCGTCCACTACTTCGGTGAGGAGTTGGTGCTGTTCCGCACCGCCTCCGCTCAGGTGCATGTGCTGGACGCATACTGTCAACACCTCGGCGCCAACCTCGGCGTCGGCGGCACGGTAGAAGGCGAGAACATCGTCTGCCCCTGGCACGGCTGGCACTGGCGCGGCGACGGCACCAATGCGCTGATCCCGTACAGCAAGATCGGCTGCAAGAACAACGTCCGGATCCGCACCTACCCGGCGATGGAGTGGTACGGATTCATCCTGGCCTGGCACGAACGCCACGGCCGGCCGCCGTACTGGCAGCCACCGGTGCTGCCGGAGCTCGAGACCAACGAGTACTACCCGCTGCACCCGCACACCCAGATGCTCAACCGGGTGAAGGTGCACCCGCAGATGATCATCGAAAACGCGGCCGACCCGTATCACGTTCAGTACGTGCACAAGGCCGCCAACCCCGCCAACACCGCGTCGTTCGACGTCTCGGGATATCACCTGCACGCCACCGTCAATGCCAATTTCGGTGGCGGCCGGGCCAAGACCTGGCTGACCCCTAACGGCCCGGTCGACGCCAAGATCATCTATGACAACTACTCGCTGGGGCTGGGAATCGTCCGGTTCCCCAGTGATCTGGTGGCCACTATCCAGGTCACCGGGCAGACACCGGTCGACGAGGATTACACCGACTACTTCTACACCCAGGCGTCCATCCGCGAGCCCGGCGACAGCGGCGACGCGCCCACCGGCCGTGCCGCCAAATTCCTGGCGCTGCAGCAAGAGGTCATCAAGCAGGACTTCTTCACCTGGGAGAACATGAAGTACCTGGAGAAGCCGAACCTCGCTCCGGAAGAGGCCCGCGACTACGCGGCCCTGCGCCGCTGGGCGCACCGCTTCTACCCGAGCGAGCAACCGTCGCCCAGCGACTTCGGATACACCGCGCAGGGCGAGCCGGATCCGGCTGCAGCGGAAGCCTGATGAGCGGGCCGCTGGGTCCCGCCGATTTCGGTGTCGAACTTTTCACCGTGCCGGCCGTGCTGGACCGGCGGGCCGAGCAGCATCCCGATCGGGTGCTGTTGTCGATCGCCGGCGCCGAGGTCACCTTCGAGCAGATGCGGCGGCGGTCTTGCGCGGCGGCGAAGGTGTTGGCCGACAACGGCATCGGGCGCGGTGACTGCGTCGCGCTGTTCACAGCAACCTGCCCGGAATGGATCTACTTCTGGCTGGGCGCCGCACGGATCGGCGCGGTGAGCGCGGCGGTGAATGCGGCGAACAAGGGCGACTTCCTGGTGCACAACCTGCGGCTGTCGCAGGCCAAGGTGATTCTCACCGACGCGCAGCGGCGCCCGCGGGTCGAGGAGGTAGCCGATCAGCTGGATACGGATTGCGTTGTGCTGAACGGGGATTCACTTCCCGACGTCACCGCCGGTCCCGACGATAGCGCAGCGCCTGGGGACGTGGGCGCACTGTTCTTCACCTCGGGCACCACGGGGCCGTCGAAAGCCGTTGCCACGTCGTGGCATTACCTGTTCACGGTCGCCGCGACCGCCGCCGCGGCCTGGAAATTCCGTTCACAAGAAGCGTTGTGGACCGCGATGCCCCTTTTTCACCTGAGTGCGGCACCCACCGTATTGGCCCCAATGCTGGTCGGGGGAACCACCGTGCTCGCCGGCGGCTTTCACCCCGGCCAAGTATGGGACGACGTGCGCGCCCACGATGCCATCGGGTTCGTCGGCGCTGGTGCGATGGTAACGATGCTGCAAAACCTGCCGGAGGATCCCCGTGACGCGCAGTTGCCGCTACGGTTCATCTCCGCGGCACCCATCGATGCGAATTCCTACCGCGCCGTCGAAGAGCGCTACGGGTGTCGGATCGTCACGATGTACGGGATGACCGAGGCATTTCCAATCGCGGTGAAAGGCGTTGACGAACAAGGGGTTCCAGGAACATCGGGTAAGCCCAATCCGAGCTTCGAGGTGCGGATCGTCGACGGCGACGGCGCCGAGTTGCCGACCGGGGCGGTCGGGGAGATCGCCTGCCGGCCCAGATACCCGCATGTGATGAGCGAAGGGTACGTAGGTAGCGGATTGCGGGTTGAGCCGCACCAGGAGTGGTTTCGCACCGGCGATCTCGGCAGGTTCGACAGTGACCGGAACCTGACCTATTTGGACCGGCTGAAGGACTCGCTGCGCAGACGCGGCGAGAACGTCTCCTCGGTGGAAGTCGAGACCGCCGCCATGAGCCATCCTTCGGTGGCCGAAGCCGCCGCGGTCGCGGTGCCCAGCGAATTGGGGGAGGACGACATCTTGTTGGTCGTGACATTGCAGCCCGGGTCAGTATTGGATTGCGCGGATTTGCTCGACCATTGCTCGGCCCGGATGCCCTACTTCTGTGTGCCGAGATTCGTGGAGACGGTTGATGAACTCCCGAAGAACGGCATTGGGCGGATACGTAAAGACTTATTGCGGGCCCGTGGCCTAAGCCAGGCGGCGTGGGATCGTGAAAATCACGGCTACAGAGTTAGCCGCTGAGGCGCTAATGTTACGTCCATGTAACGCCGGTCCCGTCGTTCCCCGCGGAGAGGTTGAAGATCAACGATGACCATGACCTATCAGGAGCAGCAGATGCTCCAGGCCGCGACGGGCCGCGCCGCGATCCTTGATCTAACCGCCCGGCATAATCGCGCCTATTCGGACGGGGACCGCGACGCGTGGATCGCCACCTTCCGTCATGCCGGAGCCAGCTACACCCGTGAGGGCGAGATATTCACCGACCTGCGTGCGGCTTTCGACGGTGGCGACGGGCAGCGGCTGGTCAGCCTCGACCATGAGATCCAGGTCGACGGTGTCAACGCCACCCAGCGCTGCGTCGTTGTGCTCTTTGCCGCCGTGTACGGCGACACCACGCTGCGGGCCACCGGGACATTCCGGGACCGGCTGATCTACGAACGCGGCGGCTGGTTCTTCACTTCCCGGGCCCTGCAATGGGATTCGGTGCCCAGCCGGCACCCGCTCGTCATGTGAGCGGTGCCGAAAACGGGGTCAGTTACCAACTGGCCTTCGGTACCTATGAAGATGCGCTGCAAATGGTCGGCGCGAAAAGCGAACCGCGGTCCGCGGCGACGGCGGTCAGCGGCGCACGAATTCAGTTGTTCGCCGCGATGGTGCGTGACCCGAATCGTTCGTATTGGGATGCCGAGTACGCCCGGCACCAGTGGGGCGGTTTACTGGCTCCGCCGGCGCTGCTGATGGGATGGTTGGTGCCGCCGCCATGGCAGCCCGGCGGCAGGGCGCCGGCGGCGTCGATTGCGTTGCGGGTGCCGCTGCCGGGAACCACGTTCATCAACGCCGCCAACGACGTTGAGTTCCTGCAGCCCATCGTCGAGGGCGATCGGCTTACCGTGGTCGAGGAACTGGTGTCGGTTTCGCCGGAGAAGCGGACTCGGCTGGCTGTCGGGCATTTCGTCGAGACGCAGGAAACGTATCGGCGTCAGGACGGCGCGGTGGTGGCCATCAACCGAAATACGTTGTTCCGCTTCACCCCTGAGACGGCCTCGTGAGCGATATGCATTTGGACTGGAACGACATCGAGGTTCCCGTCGACCTGCCCGAGGTCGCCGACGAGATCAGCTACCAGCGCGTGGTGGAAAACGCCGGAGCCACCTGGGACTACTTTCCGGGGCATTTCGACCCGGCCTACGCCCAACGTCAGGGCAATCCAACGATTTACGTCAACACCATGCACCTGGCCGGTTTCGCCGACCGGGTCGCGACCGAATGGGCCGGCCCGGCAACGCGCGTGGTGCGCCGCTCCATGCGGCTGGCCGGCTCGATCTACGCGGGCGACACCATGGTCGGCCGGGGGCGGGCGGTGGCCAAGCGGTGTGACGACACCGTCGACCCGCCGCGCTACCTCGTTGACGTCCGGATCGAGGTGACCAATCAGCACGGGGAGCTGTGCTGCCCGGTCGAGATCACCCTGCAGTTTCCTGAATCCCGTTGAGTGGCGGCATCTTTCCGTTGCACACCACCGATTGCAACTCGACGTACTCGTCGAGACCCTCAGGTCCGAATTCACGCCCGATGCCCGAATGCTTGAAGCCGCCGAACGGGTTGCTGATGTCGAGTTGGTACATGTTGATGCCGTAAGTGCCGGCGCGCACGCGGCCGGCGATCTCGAGTCCGTGGGCGGTGTCGGCTGTCCACACCGAGCCGGCCAGACCGTACTCGCTGTCGTTGGCGATCCGGACGGCGTCGTCCTCGTCCTGATAGGTCAGCACCGTCAGGACGGGGCCGAAGATTTCCTCGCGGGCGATGCGCATCTCGTTGGTCGCGTCGGTGAACAGCGTGGGCTGCACATACCAGCCGCGCCGCGCTGGGCTCTCGTCACCACCGAGCACCAACCGGGCCCCTTCCTGCCGGCCCGAGCGGATGTAGTCCCATACGCGTTGCTGTTGTCGTTGTGCGACAAGAGGTCCGATGTCGGTTCGCTCGTCGGTGGGATCGCCGACGTGCAGACCCGACATCATGTCCGCCAGCGCCTCGACCACCTCGTCGTGGCGGCGTTGACTGACCAGGATGCGGGTTTGCGCCACACACGCCTGGCCGTTGTTCATCAGGCCGGCCGTCTTCAAGCCGGCGACGGTTTTCGTCACGTCGGCATCGTCGAGGATGATCGCTGCCGACTTGCCGCCCAGTTCCAGGCTCACTCGCTTGAGTTGCTCGCCACACAGGGCCGCGATACGGCGTCCGGTTGCGCTGGATCCGGTGAACGCGACCTTGTCGACGCCGGGATGGCGCACCAGCGCCTCGCCGACCGACGGTCCGCCGGTCACCACCGATACCACGCCCTCGGGCAGATCGAGTCCGTCGATCATTTCGGCCAACCACAAAGAGTCCAAAGGTGTTTCGGGTGCTGGCTTCACGACCACCGTACAGCCCGCGATGAGCGCCGGAAACAACTTGGGGATCAGCACACACTGGGGAACATTCCACGGCACGATCGCCCCCACCACGCCCACCGGGCCGCGGCGCAGGTGCGCTTCACCCAGTACGCCCCGGCGACGTTCCACCCACGGAAAGTCACGAGCGGCCGCCAGCGCCAGATGCATCATCGACGCGGCCCCAGCCGCCTGGCCCAGCCTGCTGAAGCTGCGAGGCGAACCCATCTCCGCGGTGATCAGATCGGCCATCTCGTCGAGATGGCCGCCGTAAACGGCTGCCAATACTTCGAGCTTGCGCATCCGCTCCGCGACTTCCAACCTCGGCCAGGGACCGTGGTCGAAGGCCCCACGCGCGGCGACAACGGCGGCGTCGACGTCTTCGGGGCTGGCGGCGGGGACGTGACCGATCGGTTCTTCGGAGTGCGGGGAGATGACGCTGAGTCGTTTTCGCGTAGCGGGTTTGCGCCAGCGTCCACCGATGAACAGTTCGTCGTAGCAAAGGTGGTCAGGATCGTGCGTCACGACCGCAACTTTACTATTGGCGCTAACATAGCAAAAATGCAAAGCCGGGCTGTGGCATGAACGACGACTGGCGCCGATATCCCTTTCAATTGGTACCCGGGGACGATTGGCTGGAGTTCCCCGCAGCCGAGGGCGACCACCCCGACCAGGAATCCGACACATGGTTCCTCGCGGGCCAGCTCGACGCGCCAGACACCGCCCGCTCGTTCGCATTCCTGACCATCTTCAACAAGAACCGGCCCGGCGGTTCGGTCGTCGCCGACTTCTACACGCTGGCGTTGTTCGATCTGGATACCGGCGAATACGGCACCTATACGGACTACGACATGCCACCGGCCAGCATGGAACCCGGAGCCAAGCCCAAGCTTTCGGCCGCCGCCGGGCATCTGGATCTGCGATACCGCTGCGACGCCGGCACCGCGTCATGGGTTACCCGTCGCGACGGCGACGGCGAACTACTGCCGTACAGCTACGGCGTCAGCCTGGCCGGCACGGACCAGGCCGGCCGCCCCATGCGGCTCGACCTGGACGTGACGCCCACCCGCGCCCCCACACCGGTGGGCGCCTCAACCTACAACGGCAAGATCGTCTGCTTCGGCCAGCCCGACACCTACTCCTACTTCCAGACCGGGATGACGATGACCGGAACGCTGCGCTGGGGAGACCTCATCGTTCAGGTGTCCGGCGCCGCAGGTCACGTCGACCGGCAGTGGTTTCCGCTGTACGCCGGGGGCGGAACCGGGGAACCACCACGGACCAGGTCGCATGAATGGCGCACGATCAATTTCGACAACGGCGTCGACATGAGCATCTGGCGCCAATTCGACCGCAGAAACCGCAATGCCCTGCAACCGTTTACCGGAGTGACGGCCAGTTATCCCGACCCGTCCCAGGCGCCGGAGTGCACCGAGGACTTCCAGATCACGATCGAGAGCTACGTGCGGTGGCCCGACGAAATCCAGCCGTTGATTCGTCCGCCCGCGCCGGCCAGCTACCTGCCAGACCGCCATCGAATCATCTGTGCCGCTTTGGGTTTGGACATCGTCGGTGAGCCGCTGGTACCCGCTCCCGCACACGGCCTGCCGATCGAATACATGGAAGGTCCTTATCGATACCACGGAACGCTTGCGGGTCAGCCGGTGAGTGCCTTCGCTTTCAACGAGCGTTCGCTTGCGCTGTACCGGGACTGGGAACTCGTGGAGGTCTTGACCACCACCATTGCCAACGCCGAACCGGCCGACCCAGACCTGCACAAGATGGTGGATCAGCTTGTCCCGCTGGTGAACTCGGGCCAGTACGTCGAGGCGAAAGAACTGCTGACGCGGGCGCGGCGCGGCCGTGACGACAAGATCGACGCCATTATCGACGATCTGATCGCGGCGCTATCGCCTGCTCCCACGTGATATGTCGATGTTGCAGCCCTGGTTCGTTGCGGCCGAACACAAGCCGGTCCCGGGCTCCGGATTCGAGGTTGGCCTGCAGCCCCTCGACCAGCCGGTAGTCCTCGTCGCGCACCGTGGCATGCGCGTACTCGAAGACGGCTTGCGCACCGGCGGCCACCGATTCGTCGGAGAGGTCCAACGGCGTCGAATTCTGATGCACCGTAACGGATCTGCCCGGGCGATCACCGGGGTAGACCCGGAACAGCTCGCCATTGGCAATCGTCACCGACAGCACGATGTTGGGGAACAGCGCGTAGATCACCACCATGTTCTGGAAAGGATCCCACTGGTCCTCGGAAGCGTTGTCCAAGTCCAGGATCGCGTTGAGCGGGAAGATCAACCGGTGATGCGGCCCGTACGAGTCGAATACCGTGCAGTTGCTGCGCGCGATGGTGGCAAAGGTTTGCCGGTGCACGGTCGCGAAGTGGTAGTTCTCGGCGAACGTGTCGACGGCGAGCTTCCAGTTGATGGGGGAGTCGAGTACCTTCTCGCCCAACGGAGACCACCGGCCGATGCCCCACGAGTCCAGTTCGTCGGCAAGTTCTCCCAGGTGCGCCGCGACGTCCAGGTCGGTACCGGGAGTCATTGCCACCCAAAGGAATCCGGCGAACTCGACGGCCGGAAGTTCGGTCAGGCTGTCGGACTTCAGCGCCACGTCGGGAAAGCCCTCGCGGCCCGGCAGACCGACCAGGCGCCCGGTGTTGTCGTACGTCCAGGCGTGATACGGGCAGGTGAAGCGCTTGGCGGTGCCGCAACCCGTGACCACCTGCGACTGCCGGTGCAGGCAGACATTGTCGAAAGCCCGAACCGTTTCATCGGATGTCCGGGTCAGCAGGATGGATCGGCCCATCACCGTCTTGGTGCAATAGCTGCCGGGACCGGGAAGTTCCGAGACGTAGCCGACCAGTTGCGGACTGGACAACACCATGGCTCGGTCGAGGTCGTGGCGTTCCACGGAGGTGTACTCACGGGCGGGAACGGTGTACTGCTGGGCGGCAAGGTCGGTGGTTTTATCGCGCGCCAGCTTCAGTGCCCGTCGGGTGAGGTCGATGAGCTGATCGTGATCCATGCGAACCCCCGTTGCAGTGAGCGCTCACCGTAACTTCACTAACTTTATAGTGACAGCAAGAATAAGGCCAACGTGGCTCTAGCCCGAGCCGAGGAAGCGCAGCAGCTGCGGGTACTGCTCGGCGATCATCCGCAGACGCTGGGTGCCGTCGAGACGATGCAGGTAGGCGGAGGTGGATTCGTCGGCCGGGAAGAACGACTCGATGGCAAGGCTTTCCACGGAAATGTCCAACGGACTGCCAAAGGTGGCGATGGTGCTGACGAACCGTAGCTCGGTGCCGTCGAGGGCGGCGAGATGAAACGGGACATAGAGCTCGCCGGCCTGCTCGCCGCGGTCGACTCTCCCGGGCGCCGGATAGCCCGCCAGTTCTTCGTAGAGCCGGCGGACGTCGGGTGCCGCGGTGACGTCGGCGTGCCGGCGAACCCGGCGCAGGATGGACGCGTGTACCTCGGCGAAGTTCAGTAGCCGCCGTGACAAGCCGCGCGGGTGCAGACACAATCTCATGACGTTGATCGGCGGTCGCAGCAGCTCGGAGTCCAGCCCTTCGGCGAGCAGGGTGCAACCGACGTTCCCGGCGACGAGGTTCCAGCACGCATCGGTGACGACGGCCGGATATGGGGCATGGCCGGCCAGCACCGAGTCGATGGCCGCCTTCACCGGCCGCATCGGCTCGGTGTCTAACGTATGTTCACCGAAAACGGGCGCATAGCCGCCGTCGAGCAGCAGCCGGTTGCGGGCGTCGAGTGGCAGATCCAGTTGCTCGCCGATTCGTAGCAACAATGCGCGGCTGGCGTTGGCCCGACCGGTCTCGACGAAACTGAGGTGGCGCGGCGAGACGCCGATCTGATGCGCGAGTTCCATTTGGCTCAAACGCCGACGAGTGCGCCACTCGCGCACCGCAATACCCGCGGACATCTTTGTGAACCTAACGCCATTACGCGGCCGGAAACCACTACCTCGAAGGTAATCGACATGATTATGTGGACGGCCAAGACTGACCACATGAGCACAACACCGATCACCACGCCGGCCTTGCCGCCGCAACCCAGGGTGCTGCGCCGCGCCTTTGCCGCCGCGGCGGTTGGCCGGATACTGTTGGGCGCCAGTGCATTTGCGTCTCCTCGTTCCCAAACCCGGATGAACGGCGTGCCAGACCAGCTGCTGTCCACCGAAACCAAGTACTTGATCCGCATATTCGGGGCCCGCGCCCTGGCCCTTGGCATCGGTTATCTCGGCAGCGACGAACCCAACCGGCGGCGTTGGCAATACCTCGGTCTCATGGTCGACACGCTGGACAACCTCAACGCCGCGATGGAATTGAAAAACCTCGAGCGCGGCGATCCCCGGGTCCGCTCACTGCTGAGCCTCGTCGTCGTGACCGGCCCGTACGCGATGCTGGGGGCGGTGGGCGCCATACAGCGCCACTGGGTCCGCTGACGAAGTTGTAGCAATGTGATGCACATGTGACTGCTGGTGTCAATGTGTCAAAAGGGGTTTTTGTCGTACTCTGTGGCATGTGCCGGTATCGCGACGTGACGTGCTCAAATTCGCGGCCGCAACTCCGGGTCTGTTGGGTCTCGGAGTAGCGGCGGCGTCGCTGCAAGCGCCGCCGGCGTCGGCCTCGCTGGGCACCCTGCTGGACTATGCGGCCGGCGTCATCCCCGCCAGCCAGATCAGAGCGGCCGGCGCCGTTGGGGCGATCCGGTATGTCTCTGACCGGCGGCCCGGCGGCGCGTGGATGCTCGGCAAGCCGATTCAACTGACCGAGGCCCGTGACCTCAGCGGTGGCGGGCTGAAGATCGTGTCCTGTTATCAGTACGGAAAGGGCAGTACGTCGGACTGGCTGGGCGGTGGCGCAGCGGGGCTGCAGCATGCCAAGCGCGGAGCGGAGTTGCACGCCGCCGCAGGCGGGCCGGCCAGTGCCCCGATCTATGCCTCGATCGACGACAATCCGTCATTGGACCAGTACAAGACGCAGATCGTGCCCTACCTACAGTCCTGGGAGTCGGTGATCGGACACCAGCGCACCGGCGTGTACGCCAACTCGAAGACGATCGATTGGGCGATCAAGGACGGCCTGGGTGCCTATTTCTGGCAACACAACTGGGGTTCACCCAAGGGCTACACCCACCCGGCTGCCCATCTGCACCAAGTTGAGATTGACAAGCGTCAGGTCGGCGGGGTGGGGGTCGATATCAACGAAATATTGAAGCCTCAGTTCGGCCAGTGGGCATAAAGTTACGCATCAGTAAGTTCTGTCGCCCGACCTCCAGCAAACACTCGTTCGCTCGCTCAACGGCGTCGCCCGCCTCGGCGGAACCGAGATCCTTCTCACAGCGCGACGTCGCGCGGCCCCCGAAGCGCGGATTTTTAACATAACGATTTGGTAACAATACTGCTTTGAACAGCGCTGTTATAGCTACTCGACCGTAACCACCTACATGCAGGACGTTTGTTCGGCAGAGCCGCGCCGCTGATTCAGCGTGGTGTTACCCGCGACACGGTTACCCGCGCGTAGAACTCGCCAGTAACCGATCGGCGTAAAAAAAGTGGACCATTCCTTATGACACTCTTATGAGGGCCGCTGCAGTTCCGGGCGCCGCTCGACCCACGAGCCGGCCCCTGACAACACACCGGTTAGTCGATTTTGGACTGCGATTCGATGCGGAATCGATGACGCCCCCGGCACGGGTGTCCTGGGACCGGCCGAACGAACCGATACGTAGACGCATATAGAGGCATACAGGAGATAAAGACGTGACGATCCACGAGCACGACCGGGTGTCCGCTGACCGCGAAGAAAACGGGCCGCAAAGCACCCATGCTCTGGTCGATCGTCTGACGGCCGGTGAGCCCTATGCTGTCGCCTTCGGCGGCCAGGGCAGCGCGTGGTTGGAGACCCTCGAAGAACTTGTGTCGTCGGCCGGGATCGAATCCGAACTGGCCACGCTGGTCGGTGAGGTGGAGCTGCTGCTGGAGCCGGTCGCCAAGGAGCTGGTCGTCGTTCGTCCGATCGGCTTCGAGCCGTTGCAGTGGGTGCGTTCGCTGGCCGCCGAAGATACGGTGCCGTCGGAAAAGCACCTCACCTCGGCCGCGGTGTCACTGCCGGGCGTGCTGCTCACCCAGATCGCGGCGGTGCGTGCGCTGGCTCGGCAGGGCATGGACCTCATCGCCACCCCGCCGGTAGCCCTGGTGGGGCACTCGCAGGGCGTGTTGGCGGTTGAGGCGCTCAAGGCCCGCGGTGACCGTGACGTCGAGCTGTTGGCGTTGGGCCAGCTGATCGGTGCCGCGGGGACGCTGGTGGCGCGCAGGCGGGGGATCTCGGTGCTCGGTGATCGGCCGCCGATGGTTTCGGTCACCAACGCCGATCCGGAGCGCATCGGGCGCCTACTGGACGAGTTCGCGCAGGACGTCCGCACGGTGTTGCCACCGGTGCTGTCCATCCGCAACGGCCGGCGTTCGGTGGTCATCACGGGAACCCCCGAACAGCTGTCCCGCTTCGAGCTGTACTGCCGGCAGATTTCGGAGAAGGAAGAAGCCGACCGCAAGAACAAGATCCGGGGCGGTGACGTCTTCGCGCCGGTTTTCGACCCCGTCCGCACGGAGGTGGGTTTCCACACCCCGCGGCTGGCCGACGGCATCGACATCGTCGGCGGCTGGGCTGAGAAGGTCGGACTCGACGTCAAGCTGGCGCGCGGACTGGCCGACGCCATCCTGGTGCAGAAGGTCGACTGGGTCGAAGAGGTGACCCGGGTCCACGAGACCGGGGCACGCTGGATTCTCGACCTGGGCCCCGGCGACATTTTGACCCGGCTGACGGCTCCGGTGATTCGTGGCCTGGGCATCGGCATCGTGCCGGCGGCGACCCGCGGCGGTCAGCGCAACCTCTTCACCGTCGGAGCCACCCCCGAGGTCGCCCGGCCCTGGTCGAGTTATGCACCGACCGTCGTCCGGCTGCCCGACGGCCGCGTCAAGCTCTCGACGAAGTTCACCCGGCTGACCGGCCGCTCGCCCATTCTGCTGGCAGGCATGACACCCACCACCGTCGACGCCAAGATCGTTGCCGCCGCGGCCAACGCCGGACACTGGGCGGAGTTGGCCGGTGGTGGGCAGGTCACCGAGGAGATCTTCGCCAACCGCATCGACGAGCTGTCCGGACTGCTCGAGCCCGGCCGCACCTATCAGTTCAATGCGCTGTTCCTGGACCCCTACCTGTGGAAGCTCCAGGTCGGCGGCAAGCGTCTGGTGCAAAAGGCCCGCCAGTCCGGCGCGGCGATCGACGGCGTGGTGGTCAGCGCCGGCATTCCGGATCTGGAAGAAGCTGTCGATCTGATCGATGAGCTCAACGACATCGGCATCAGCCACGTGGTGTTCAAGCCTGGAACGATCGAGCAGATCCGTTCAGTGATCCGCATCGCGACCGAGGTGTCCACCAAGCCGGTGATCGTGCACGTCGAGGGCGGGCGTGCCGGCGGCCACCACTCCTGGGAAGACCTCGACGACCTGCTGCTGGCGACCTACTCGGAGTTGCGGTCGCGGGCCAACATCACCGTGTGCGTCGGCGGCGGTATCGGTACGCCGGAGCGGGCGGCCGAATACCTGTCCGGCCGTTGGGCGCAGGCATACGGCTTCCCGTTGATGCCGATCGACGGCATCCTGGTCGGCACCGCCGCGATGGCGACGTTGGAGTCCACCACGTCGCCGTCGGTCAAGCGGATGCTGGTCGAAACCCAGGGCACCGACCACTGGATCAGCGCCGGAAAAGCCCAGGGCGGCATGGCTTCCAGCCGCAGCCAGCTCGGTGCCGACATTCACGAGATCGACAACAGCGCCTCACGTTGCGGCCGGTTGCTCGACGAGGTCGCCGGCGACGCCGATGCGGTTGCCGAGCGGCGCGACGAGATCATCGCGGCCATGGCTAACACCGCCAAGCCGTACTTCGGTGATGCCGCGGAGATGACCTACTTGCAATGGCTGCAGCGCTACGTCGAATTGGCCATCGGAGAAGGCAACTCGACCGCCGACACCGCCGCGCCGGGCAGCCCGTGGCTGGCCGACACCTGGCGTGACCGCTTCGAGGAGATGCTGAAGCGTGCCGAAGCACGTTTGCACCCAAAGGATTTCGGCCCCATCGACACGCTGTTCGACGAGGCAGCGTTACTGGAGAACCCCTCCACGGCGATCGACCTGCTGCTGCAGCGCTACCCCGACGCCGAAACCGTGCAACTGCACCCCGCGGATGTGCCGTTCTTCGTGACGCTGTGCAAGACGTTGGGCAAGCCGGTCAACTTCGTGCCCGTCATCGACAAGGATGTCCGGCGCTGGTGGCGCAGCGACTCGCTGTGGCAGGCGCACGACGCGCGTTACGACGCCGACCAGGTGTGCATCATTCCCGGCACCGCTGCGGTTGCTGGCATCACCCGAATGGACGAGCCGGTCGGCGAATTGCTGGACCGCTTCGAACAAGCCGCCATAGACGAGGTGGTCGAAGTTCTCGGCGCCGGATCCGAGCCGCGGGAGGTAACCTCGCGCCGACTCGGCCGACCCGACGTCACCGGACCGTTGGCCGTCGTGCTGGACGCCCCAGATGTGCTGTGGGCGGGGCGCACCGCCATCAACCCGGTGCACCGCATCGCGGACCCGGTCGACTGGCTGGTCAATGATGAACCCCAAAGTTCCCGGGCCACACACTCATCCACCGGTGCGCGACTGCAACTCGACGGCCAGGATGCCGTTTTGAGCGTTCCGGTTTCGGACACCTGGATCGACATTCGGTTTACGCTGCCTCCCAACACAATTGACGGCGGCATCCCGGTGGTGTCGGCCGAGGACGCCGCCACCGCAATGCGCTCGGTGCTGGCCATCGCCGCCGGTGTCGACGGGCCGGACGCGCTGCCGCCGGTGCAGAACGGAACAGCCACGCTGACCGTGGACTGGGACCCGGAGCGGGTCGCCGACCACACCGGGGTCACCGCCACTTTCGGCGAGCCGTTGGCGCCCGGCCTCACCACCGTGCCCGACGCGCTCGTGGGCCTGTGCTGGCCAGCGGTTTTCGCGGCCATCGGCGCGGCGGCCACCGAGGCCGGCGTGCCGGTGCTGGAGGGCCTGCTGAGCCTGGTGCACCTGGACCACGCCGCGCACGTGACCGGTCAGTTGCCGGCCGAACCGGCTCAATTAGGCGTGGTCGCAACGGCTTCGGCGGCCACCGACACCGACATGGGCCGGGTCGTGCCAGTGTCGGTGACGGTCACCGGGCCCGACGGCGCAATAATCGCAACCCTCGACGAGCGGTTCGCGATCCTTGGGCGCACCGGCCATGCCGAGCTTTCCGATCCCGTCCGCGCGGGCGGTGCGGTATCCGAGAACGCCACCGACACCCCGCGTCGCCGCCGCCGTGACGTCACGCTGACCGCGCCGGTCGACATGCGTCCGTTCGCGGTGGTCTCCGGTGACCACAACCCGATTCACACCGACCGGGCGGCCGCGCTGCTGGCGGGTCTGGAATCCCCGATCGTGCATGGCATGTGGCTCTCGGCCGCCGCGCAGCACGCGGTGACCGCCACCGACGGGCAAGCCCGCCCACCGGCGCGCCTGATCGGTTGGACCGCGCGGTTCCTGGGCATGGTGCGTCCGGGCGACGAGGTGGACTTCCGCGTCGAGCGCGTCGGAATCGACCAGGGCGCAGAGGTTTTGGAGGTAGCCGCCCGCATCGGCTCGGATCTGGTGATGTCGGCGTCGGCGCGCCTGGCCGCGCCCAAGACGGTCTACGCGTTCCCCGGCCAGGGCATCCAGCACAAGGGCATGGGCATGGATGTTCGGGCCCGGTCCAAGGCGGCCCGCAAGGTGTGGGACACCGCGGACAGGTTCACCCGTGACACCCTCGGCTTCTCGGTGCTGCACGTGGTGCGCGACAACCCGACCAGCATCATCGCCAGCGGCGTGCACTACCACCATCCCGACGGGGTGCTGTACCTGACGCAGTTCACCCAGGTCGCGATGGCAACCGTGGCGGCCGCGCAGGTTGCCGAGATGCGCGAGCAGGGCGCCTTCGTCGAAGGTGCCATCGCCTGTGGCCACTCGGTCGGCGAGTACACCGCGCTGGCCTGCGTGACGGGCATCTACGAGTTGGAAGCCTTGTTGGAGACGGTGTTTCACCGTGGGTCGAAGATGCACGACATCGTGCCGCGCGACGAGCTGGGCCGCTCCAACTACCGGCTGGCCGCGATCCGGCCGTCGCAAATCGACCTTCCAGACGACGAGGTTCCCGCGTTCGTCGCCGGGATCGCTGAGAGCACCGGGGAATTCCTTGAGATCGTGAACTTCAACCTGCGCGGCTCGCAGTACGCGATCGCCGGTACCGTCCGCGGTCTCGAGGCGCTGGAAGCCGAGGTGGAGCGCCGCCGTGAGCTCACCGGCGGACGGCGTTCGTTCATCCTGGTGCCCGGCATCGACGTTCCGTTCCACTCCCGGGTGCTGCGGGTCGGTGTGGCCGAGTTCCGCCGCTCACTGGACCGGGTCATGCCGCGCGACCAGAACCCCGACATGATCATCGGGCGCTACATCCCCAACCTGGTGCCGCGGCCGTTCACCCTGGACCGCGACTTCATCCAGGAGATTCGCGACCTGGTGCCCGCCGAACCGCTCGACCCGATTCTGGCCGACTACGACACCTGGCTGCGCGAGCGCCGCAATGAAATGGCGCGCACCGTCGTAATCGAGCTGCTGGCATGGCAATTCGCCAGCCCGGTGCGCTGGATCGAGACCCAGGACTTGCTGTTCATCGAGCAGGCCGCCGGTGGCCTGGGTGTGGAACGGTTCGTCGAGATCGGCGTGAAGTCGGCGCCGACCGTGGCCGGCCTGGCCACCAACACGCTCAAGTTGCCCGAATACGCCCACAGCACAGTGGAAGTGCTCAACGCCGAGCGCGACGCCGCGGTGCTGTTCGCCACCGACACCGACCCCGAGCCGGAGCCCGAAGAGGAAGAGGTTTCCGCCGCACCCGAGTCCGAAGTCTCTTCGGAAGCCGCTCCGGCTGCACCGGTCGCCGCGCCCGCGGCGCCGTCGGGTGGTCCGCGCCCGGACGACATCGCTTTCGACGCCGCGGACGCAACCCTGGCCCTGATCGCGATTTCGGCCAAGATGCGCATCGACCAGATCGAGGAACTGGACTCCATCGAATCCATCACCGACGGCGCGTCGTCGCGACGCAACCAGCTGCTGGTGGATCTGGGCTCCGAGCTGAACCTCGGCGCGATCGATGGTGCGGCCGAGGCCGACCTGGCCGGGCTGCGGGCACAGGTCACCAAGCTGGCCCGCACGTACAAGCCTTATGGCCCAGTGCTTTCCGACGCGATCAACGATCAGCTGCGTACGGTCCTCGGCCCCTCGGGCAAGCGGCCGGCCGCCATCGCCGAGCGGGTCAAGAAGACCTGGGAACTCGGTGAGGGCTGGGCCAAGCACGTCACGGTCGAGGTCGCCCTGGGCACCCGCGAGGGCACCAGCGTTCGTGGCGGCGCCATGGGCCACCTGCACGAGGGTGCATTGGCCGACGCCGGCTCGGTCGACAAGGCCATCGATGCCGCGGTCGCTGCGGTCGCCGCGCGGCGTGGCATTTCGGTGACGCTGCCGTCGGCCGGCGGTGGTGGCGGTGCGACCGTCGACGCGGCCGCACTGAGTGAGTTCACCGAGCAGATCACCGGTCGCGACGGTGTGCTTGCCTCGGCGGCCCGGCTGGTGCTCAACCAGCTCGGCCTGGACGACCAGGTCGGCGCCGCGGCGGCCAACTCCGATGCCGAACTCATCGACTTGGTGACCACCGAATTAGGTTCGGACTGGCCACGTTTGGTGGCACCGGTGTTCGACGCCAAGAAGGCCGTCGTATTCGACGACCGCTGGGCCAGCGCCCGCGAGGACCTGGTCAAGTTGTGGCTGACCGACGAGGGCGACATCGACGCCGACTGGTCGCGTCTATCGGAACGATTCGAGGGTGCCGGCCACGTCGTGGCGACCCAGGCCACCTGGTGGCAGGGCAAGTCACTGGCCGCGGGCAAGCAGATCCACGCGTCGCTGTACGGCAGGATCGCCGCGGGCGCCGAAAACCCCGATCAAGGCCCGTACAGCAGCGAAGTCGCTGTCGTGACAGGTGCTTCGAAGGGTTCGATCGCGGCCGCTGTCGCGGCCCGTCTGCTCGATGGTGGTGCCACCGTCATCGCGACCACCTCGAAGCTCGACGGCGAGCGGTTGGCCTTCTACCGCACGCTGTACCGCGACCACGCCCGCTACGGCGCGGCGCTGTGGGTGGTGGCGGCCAACATGGCGTCCTACTCCGACATCGACGCAGTGGTCGAATGGGTAGGCAACGAGCAATCCGAAAGCCTTGGGCCGCAATCGATTCACATCAAGGACGCGCAAACCCCGACGCTGCTGTTCCCGTTCGCAGCACCGCGGGTGGTCGGCGACCTGTCGGAGGCCGGTTCGCGCGCCGAGATGGAGATGAAGGTACTGCTGTGGGCCGTGCAGCGGCTGATCGGCGGTTTGTCGACGATCGGCGCCGAGCGGGACATCGCGTCGCGGCTGCACGTGGTGCTGCCCGGTTCACCCAACCGCGGGATGTTCGGCGGCGACGGCGCTTACGGCGAAGCCAAGTCGGCGCTGGACGCCGTGGTGAGCCGTTGGCATGCCGAGTCGTCATGGGCGGCCCGGGTCAGCCTCGCGCACGCGCTGATCGGCTGGACACGTGGCACCGGGCTGATGGGTCATAACGACGCGATCGTCACCGCGGTCGAAGAGGCCGGCGTTACGACCTACTCGACCGACGAGATGGCCGCGCTGCTGCTCGGCCTGTGCGACGTGGAGTCCAAGGTGGCCGCGGCAAATTCGCCGATCAAGGCCGATCTCACCGGTGGCCTGGGCGAAGCCAACCTCGACATGGCCGAGCTTGCGGCTAAAGCGCGCGAGGAGATGTCGGCCGAGGCGGCCGCGGATGAGGAAGATGCCACCGAAGGCGTCATCGCCGCGCTGCCGTCGCCGCCGCGGCTGGTTAACCCGGCCCCGGCGCCGGACTGGGACGACCTGGCCGTCGACCCGGCCGACCTGGTGGTAATCGTCGGTGGGGCCGAGATCGGCCCGTACGGTTCGTCGCGCACCCGGTTCGAGATGGAAGTCGAGAACGAACTCTCGGCGGCCGGCGTGCTCGAGCTGGCCTGGACGACGGGATTGATCCGCTGGGAAGACGACCCGCAACCGGGTTGGTACGACACCGGATCCGGCGATCTGGTCGACGAGGCCGAACTGGTCGAGCGCTACCACGACATCGTGGTTGAGCGCTGCGGCATCCGCGAGTTCGTGGACGACGGTGCGATCGACCCCGATCACGCTTCGCCGCTGCTGGTGTCGGTGTTTTTGGACAAGGACTTCACCTTCGTGGTGTCGTCGGAGGCCGACGCCCGCGCCTTCGCCGAATTCGACCCCGAGCACACTGTGGTTCGGGCGATCGCCGATTCCACCGACTGGCAGGTGACCCGCAAGGCGGGCAGCGAGATTCGGGTGCCGCGCAAGACCAAGCTGTCGCGGGTCGTCGGCGCGCAGATCCCCACCGGGTTCGACCCGACGGTGTGGGGGATCAGCCCCGACATGGCCAGTTCCATTGACCGAGTGGCGTTGTGGAACATCGTCGCGACCGTCGACGCGTTCCTGTCCGCCGGATTCAGCCCGGCCGAAGTCATGCGCTATGTGCACCCCAGCATGGTGGCCAGCACGCAGGGCACCGGCATGGGCGGCATGACGTCGATGCAGACCATGTACCACGGAAACCTGTTGGGCCGGAACAAGCCGAACGACATCCTGCAGGAAGTTCTGCCGAATGTTGTTGCCGCGCATGTGGTTCAGTCGTATGTCGGTAGCTACGGCGCGATGATCCACCCGGTTGCGGCGTGTGCGACCGCGGCGGTGTCGGTCGAGGAGGGGGTCGACAAGATCCGCCTGGGCAAGGCCGAATTGGTGGTGACCGGCGGCCTGGACGACCTGACGCTGGAGGCAATCATCGGCTTCGGTGACATGGCGGCCACGGCCGACACGTCCATGATGCGCGGCCGGGGCATCGCGGACGCGAAGTTCTCCAGGCCCAACGACCGGCGGCGCCTGGGCTTCGTGGAGGCCCAGGGCGGCGGCACCATTCTGCTGGCCCGCGGCGACCTTGCGTTGAAGATGGGCTTGCCGGTGCTCGCGGTCGTCGCCTACGCGCAGTCCTTCGGCGACGGTGTACATACGTCGATCCCGGCACCCGGTTTGGGCGCGCTGGGCGCGGGCCGCGGCGGCAGGGACTCGGCGCTGGCCCGGGCGCTGGCCAAGGTGGGCGTGGGCGCCGACGATGTCGCGGTGATCTCCAAGCACGACACGTCAACGCTAGCCAACGACCCCAACGAGACCGAACTGCATGAGCGGCTGGCCGACGCGCTGGGCCGCTCGGAGGGTGCCCCGCTATTCGTGGTGTCGCAGAAGAGCCTGACCGGTCACGCCAAGGGCGGTGCTGCGGTATTCCAGATGATGGGGCTCTGCCAGATGCTGCGCGACGGGGTCATTCCCCCCAACCGCAGCCTGGACTGCGTCGACGACGAACTGGCCGGGTCCGCGCACTTCGTGTGGATTCGCGAGACGCTGCGGTTGGGCGAGAAGTTCCCGCTCAAAGCCGGGTTGTTGACCAGCCTCGGGTTCGGCCACGTGTCCGGTCTGGTCGCGCTGGTGCACCCGCAGGCGTTCATCGCCTCGTTGGATCACGAGCAGCGAACGGATTACCAGCGGCGTGCCGACGCACGCCTGCTGGCCGGGCAGCGGCGGCTGGCTTCGGCCATCGCCGGCGGTGCGCCGATGTACGAGCGGCCGGCTGACCGTCGCTTCGACCACGCTGCACCGGAGAAGCCGCAAGAGGCGTCGATGCTGCTGAATCCGGACGCCAGGCTGGACGGGGACGCTTACCAGGTCTGAGTGACCATCCGTTAACCTGGCCACCCATGGGCATCGTCGGAGTGGGGATCGACCTCGTCTCCATTCCTGATTTCGCCGAGCAGGTCGATCAACCGGGAACGGTGTTCTCGGCGACCTTCACCCCCGGTGAGCGCCGCGACGCCTCCGACAAGAGTTCGTCGGCGGCCCGCCATCTGGCGGCCCGCTGGGCAGCCAAGGAGGCGGTTATCAAGGCCTGGTCCGGTTCCCGGTTTGCGCAACGGCCGGTGCTCCCGGAGGACATACACCGCGACATCGAAGTGGTCACCGACATGTGGGGGCGACCGAAGGTCCGGCTCGCCGGCGAGATCGCCAAACATCTGGCCGACGTGACCATCCACGTGTCGCTCACCCACGAAGGGGACACCGCGGCGGCCGTGGCCATTCTGGAGACCTCCTAGGCCAGCCCAGCCTCGCCGAGTGTGAATCCTACGACGCGACTCGCTGGTCAAACGTCGCCTGATTCACACTCGCTGAAGCCGAAAGAAGGCTAGGGCTCATCCGTCCAGGCCGTGCTCGATGGCGTAGCGGGTCAATTCCACCCGGTTGGCGACCTGCAGTTTGCGGAATGTCGCTTGGATGTGGTTTTCCACGGTGCGATGACTCAGCGACAGGCGCTCGCCGATCTGCTTGGCGGACAATCCTTTTGCGACGTAGCGCAATACTTCGGTTTCTCGCTCGGTGAGGCTGGGCGTCGCGGGTCCGGCATCCGGGCTCGCCGCGATGCGCCGGTATTCACCCAGGACCAGCCCGGCCAGGCTCGGAGTGAACACCGCCCGCCCCGCCGCGGTGGCTCGCACGGCATCAGCGAGTTCGGCTTTCGACGCGCTCTTGACCAGGTATCCCGTCGCACCGGCCTTGACCGCTTCGAGCACGTCGTCGCGCTCGTCGGACGCCGACAGCACCAGCACCCGGGTGGACGGCGAAACCTCGAGCACCTCCGTGGTTGCCCGCACGCCGTCGCCGTCGGAAAGTCGCATGTCCATCACCACCACGTCCGGCTTGACCACAGCGGCGCGGCGTCGCGCCGAGGCCACGCCGTCGGCGGTAGCTACCACGTTGAACCCGTCGTCGGCGAGGTCGCGAGCAACCGCGTCGCGCCAGATCGGATGATCGTCGACCACCATCACCGTCGGTTCGGCACGCTCAGCTCCCATTCGGTACCCTCTCCCAGCTCGGTGCGCAATTGCGCAGTACCGCCCATCGACATCAACCGTCCCACAATGGACTTCGAGATGCCCAGCCGTCCCTGGCCGGCCGCTTCCGCCAGCCGGCCGGCAGCGATGCCGATGCCGTCGTCGCGAATGCTCACCGTGACCGAATCGCCGAGGTCTTCCAGCAACACGTAAGCGCGGGCGTCGGGGCCGGCGTGCAAGCGCACGTTGTCCAGGGCGTTGCCGACCGCGGCATCCAGCTCGGTAGCGAGTGCCCGCTGCATCGTCACCGGGGTTCCGGGCAAGCTCACCGAGACGCGGCCGGACTCCCTGCGGCGCAGCAGCGTGCGCAGGTCAATCTCCTGGCTGTGCCCGTCTTGGTCAATGTCGGTGGAAGTCAACCAGCTTCGCAGCGTGCGTTCCTGTTCGCCGGCGAGTTTAGCCAGTTCGGATGTGGCGCCGCCGATTTCGCTACCTCGTCGGGCGACCAGAGCCAGGACCTGCATGACACCGTCGTGCACCTGCCGGGACAGCCGTTCGCGTTCTTCCAGAGCGGCCGACAATTGGGCCGCTCGCTGCAGTTCGTCGTGGGCGCGCAATGCGGTGCGCGCCGCCATGCCCACCGCCAAGCCGACCGCCAGTTCGACGACGATTGTGGCGCTGCGCCCTAGGTTGACGTTGAGGTAGCCCTTGACGGCTTCATTGGTGGCCGTCACCGCAACGCCGGCCAGCATGCCCCACGCCGGGCCGAACTGCAGGGCCGCCGAAATGGTGGCGTTGGTGGCCCACAGGGTGGTCGGCCAAGTCTGGTTGTCGTGGGCCCAGTGGCTGGACGCGACGATCTCGGTGGACGCCATGAGTAGGACGACGACGGCAATCTCGGCGACCACCCAAGCCGTCGTGCGGCCGAACCCACGCAAGTAGGCAACCGCACACGCCGCGCTCCAGGCGATCAGCACCGCGAACAGCAGCCACGCCAGCAAGGGGTGGCGCAGATCAGAATTGATGGCGATCTGGAAGCCCAGCGCGTAGCCGCAGCTCAGCAGGCGGAAGACTTGGGCTGCGCGCCACAGCGGCGCGATGGGGTCGGGACCGTCGGTGGCCATCGGGCCAAGCTTAGCGCTGAGTTGGTCGGCCGATTTCGCTACGAACAAACGATCCGGCGGATAGCCTCACTGCGCCCCCACTGCCAATGCCGTTGCCGCAGAAGCCAATCGAGGAGACACCATGCTGCCTAACTTTGCTGCGTTGCCGCCGGAGATCAACTCGTTGCGGATGTTCATTGGGCGCAGGATGTGACGGCGATGGCCGGATACCACGCCGGCGCTGCGGCCGCCGCCGCGCAATTGGTGCCCTGGCAGCAGTCGCTGCGAAGCGCGCAGGCTCAGGTCGCCGGCGCATTGGGTCTGGGTAACTGGAACCTCGGCGTGGGCAACCGCGGCAATAACAACGTCGGCAACGGAAACACCGGCGACACCAACCTGGGCAATGGCAACCGGGGCAGTTCCAATGTCGGCGGCGGCAACACCGGCAATTCGAATGTGGGTGGCGGCAACAGCGGCACTTCGAATGTGGGTGGTGGCAACACCGGCACCACGAACATGGGCGGCGGCAATACCGGCGGCAGCAATGTTGGGGGCGGTAATACCGGTAACCAGAATGTGGGCTTCGGCAACCGCGGGGATGGAAATATCGGCGGCGGAAACAGAGGAAATGGCAACTTCGGCTTCGGCAACGTCGGCATCTCGAACGGCGACGACAACTCCAACATCGGTAGCGGCAACACCGGCAGCTTCAACCGGGGCTCGGGGAATACCGGCGAGCACAACTGGGGCTTCGGCAATACGGGCACCGGCAACATCGGCTTCGGTAATACCGGAAACGGAAACATCGGCATCGGGCTCACCGGCGACCATCAGTTCGGCATCGGCGGCCTGAACACCGGCAGCGGTAACATCGGCTTCGGCAATTCGGGCAGCGGCAACATCGGCTTCTTCAACTCCGGCTCCAACAACGTGGGCGTCTTCAACTCGGGATTCCACAATGTGGGCTTCGAGATCTCGGGCACCAATAACACCGGATTCCAGACCACTGGTGGCACCTGCACAGGATTCTGGAATTCCGACCTGGAGGCGACCGGTATCGGGAACTCGGCCAGCGAAGTCACCGGTGCGTTCAACTCCGCGCGTTACACGACCGGCTTCTTCAATTCAGCAAGTCATGACGACCTCGCCGGCCAGGTCACCGGCTCGTTCAATTCGGGTCGCTGGGATTCGGGCTACTTCAATTCCGGCGAAGGCAATACCGGCTTCTTCAATGCCGGGGCCGGAAACACCGGTTTCGGCAATTCGGGGAACACCAATACCGGCGGCTTCAACTCGGGCAATGTGAACACCGGGTTCGGCAGCACCAGCAACGGGCCCGGTGTCAGCTCGGGCTTCGGCAATACCGGAATCCGCAACTCGGGCGTTGGAAATCTCAGTGAATACCCCGCCAGCCTGAGCGGGCATTCCGGGTTCTTCCACCGGTGACGGCTTCGGCCGCCATAGCCCGGCGCGGGCCAAGCTAGCCTCAAGACCATGACAGATCTGGTTGAGCGGGTCCGCGAGGTGTTGCCGTCGGTGCGACAGGATCTCGAAAATCTTGTGCGCATCGAATCGGTATGGGCCGACCCCGGTCGCCACGATGAGGTGCACCGTAGCGCCCAGGCGGTGGCAGACCTGTTGTCGCAGGCCGGTTTTGGCGATGTGCGGATCGTCAGCGAGGGCGGCGCGCCGGCGGTCATCGGCCATCACCCGGCGCCACCGGGAGCGCCGACCGTCTTGTTGTATGCCCACCACGACGTGCAGCCCGAAGGTGATCGCAGCCAGTGGGCCTCACCGCCATTTGAGCCGACGGAGCGTGGCGGGCGGCTGTACGGCCGGGGCACCGCCGACGACAAGGCCGGAATCGCAACGCATCTGGCGGCATTCCGGGCGCATGGCGGTCGGCCGCCGGTGGGGGTGACCGTCTTCGTCGAGGGCGAAGAAGAATCCGGCTCGCCGACGCTGGGCCGGTTCCTGGCCGCCCACCGCGACGCACTTGCCGCCGACGTGATCGTTATCGCCGACTCGGACAACTGGAGTACCGATGTTCCGGCGCTGACCGTGTCGCTGCGCGGGTTGGCCGACTGTGAGGTCGAGGTCGCCACGCTTGACCACGGGCTGCACTCGGGTTTGTGGGGCGGTGTGGTTCCCGATGCGCTCGCTGTGCTCGTGCGCCTGCTGGCCAGCCTGCACGACGACGACGGCAACGTGGCGGTGGCAGGTCTGCACTACGGCAACGCCGCCGACGTGGACTACCCGCGCGAGCGAGTACGTGCGGATTCCGGTCTGTTGGAAGGGGTTTCGGAGATCGGGTCCGGTTCGGTGCCGCAACGGCTGTGGGCCGAGCCGGCGATCACCGTGATCGGCATCGACACCACCTCGATTGCGGCCGCGTCGAACACGCTGATGCCGCGGGCGCGGGCCAAGGTGAGTATGCGGGTCGCCCCGGGCGGTGACGCGGTGGCGCATCTTGATGCGCTGGAAGCGCATTTGAAGCGGAACGCTCCATGGGGTGCACAGGTGACCGTTACCCGCGGGGAGATCGCTCAGCCGTTTGACATCGACGCGTCTGGGCCCGTCTACGACGCGGCGCGGGCGGCGTTTCGCCAGGCGTGGGGTGTCGATGCCATCGATATGGGCATGGGCGGTTCGATCCCGTTCATCGCCGAATTCGCCGCCGCGTTTCCGCAGGCGCAGATCCTCGTCACCGGAGTGGAGGATCCAAACACCCAGGCACACAGCGTCAACGAAAGCCTGCACCTGGGCGTCCTGGAGCGTGCCGCGACGGCTGAGGCGCTGCTGCTGGCCAATCTTGCGGTTATACAGACAGCGCGAGCTGACCCGTCTAGCGGCTAACCGTCGGCTTTGATGAGCATGAAGGTGGCGGTCGACCGAATCAGAATGCGTTGGGCTGCATCGACGACCACGCACTCCGCACTGAGGAGTCGCCGGCCCTTGTGTACCATCTTGGCTTCCGCGAGGAGCGGGCCACCTTTGGGCTGACGGTAGTAACGGACGTGGATGTCGGTGGTGACGGTGAACTCGCGGCCGAAATCGTATGTGCCCCAAAGGCATGACGCGCAGGCAGCATCCGCGAAGGTCGCGAGCATGCCGCCGTGGACGGTGCCGTCCTGGACACCCTTAATGTCGTCGGTGAGTGGCATGGACAGTACGGCAACACCCGGTTCGGAATGCACCACAGTGAGCTGCAATCGTTCATGCACCGGTGATAGGCGTAGCTGCTCGGTGGTAAACATTCGGGCTCCGATCGGAGAGAGGTCAGCTATGCGGCTTTCGAGTTACGGTGCGCGCCGAATCATGTTATCCGGCGGTCAGCCCGCCATCTCCCTAACTTCCACACGAAGATCGTTCCACCGCCGGCCGACGATGTCCGCCATATCGCCCGTGCTGTCCGAACGGACCAGCTCACCCAAACTGGGCCACGATCTGCTTGATCTTCGTTGCCGTGTGTACCGCCTTGACGTTGTACTGGGCCAGCGCGATCTTGCCCTTTTCGTCGACGACGAAGGTTGATCGGATCACGCCCGTGACCGTCTTTCCGTACATCAACTTCTCGCCGTACGCGCCCCAGGCCGTGAGCACCTTGCGTTCGGGGTCGGACAACAGCGGGAACGTGAGCTTTTCGGCGTCGCGGAACTTGGCCAGCTTCTCCGGTTTGTCGGGAGAGATGCCGACGACATCGATACCGGCGTCGTTGAGCTCGCTCAAACTGTCACGAAAGGCGCAGGCCTGTTTGGTGCATCCGGGCGTCGAGGCCGCCGGGTAGAAGTACACAACGACGTGGCGCCCCTTGTAGTCGGCCAACGAGACCTTCTTGCCGTCGGCGTCGGGCAGGCTGAACGCAGGGGCTTTGTCTCCGGGGGCTAGCCGCGTGGTCTCAGTCAAAATTGTGCCCTTTCTGTTGCCGAACGCGGATATCGGTACTGACTCTTCACGTGGGAGCGGAGTCCATCAGTCGTTAGAAGGGAGACTCTTTCGTTCGTTTTCGCGTCGAGCTAGCTGGTGGCCCTTGGCGGTCGATACTGCGAATTGCTTGCCTTTCTCGGTGAGCTCCAACCAGCATGACCACATCCATTCGCCTGGTTCGTCATAGTGGGCTACGTAGGACTCGCGGAGTTCCTGCATCGACTGCTCCAGGGACTCCGGCACAAAGTTTCCGTCCTCTCCGCGATACCCCGTTTTGACGAGTCCGTCGCCGACAAGCGAGCGAATCGTCTCGAGTGTCTCGTTTTGGATCTCTGCGTCTGATGCGGACGGATGTTGTTGCTTAACATGCCAATCCACGACTGCCATGTGCACCGCATCGATCATGCCGTCAAGCAGTATCTCCTCGCGTGCGATTTCGCGTGCGGTGTTCATCGACCAATTCCTGCCCAACTCCGGCTATATGCAACGGTTCTCGCAGCCTACCGTTCTCACCAGGACCGCCTCTTCGCGCCCGCGGCACTGAGGCATCCGCAGGTATCCAATCGTCACCCTGGATTGAATTCGTCCAAATCAGGCAGCTCATCTTTGCCCAGTACGGGCGGCCCGTGGTGGCTGTGGGGCGGGTGAATGGGGCGCAGGGTGGATTCTGGGGGTACTGCGCCACCACCGACGAATGGTGGCGCTGGGCCTAGCCGGCCGGGCGCTAACTCAACTGGTAGACGTGGCCTAGGTGAAGGCACGTTCTGCGACCCGGCTGGCGGCGGCTCGGGCAGGGCGGGTCTGGCGGGCATTGGCAAGTCTGGTACTCCGCCCGTAGTGGCATTGACGTGCAGCCTGATTGGCTCTCCGCCGTCAGGAAAGCTGAAGTCGATCGTGGGTCCGTGTTGGCCGCTGGGCCCCAATCCGGCGATTGTTCCATCGGGAAGCCGCCGCAGGATTCCGCTGCCCCCCCGATACGGCTTCGAGGGAGTGTACGGCGGGGCATTACCCGTTGCCCATTCCCAGAACCTCTGTAAGTCTTCTGGGCTGCGCACTTCCAAATAGTTGGGGCGGCTGCCGTGCGGGAGACCCTTGATCGCGTCCCGCACGTCGTTTGCTGTGGGGCCAGGCTTAGGCATGGGCGCCGGGCTCGGGTCTTGTTTCCACAGGCGGTTATCGACGGATTGGATGCTGTTGTGTTGGTCCCTCGGTGCCACCGTCGAGATGTGACTTTCCCGGAAATGGCTGCTAACACCGGCAATAGTGGCAGTGATCTTGTTGGCGACATGCTGATCCAGATTGATCAATTGGTCGGCCCGGTGACGGATGTCCATGGCGAGGTTGCGTGCTCGCGCCTGCCGCGCGGCTCGCTGTGTCGGCGATCCGCCGGTGCGGCGATCGGTAACCGCGAGGTCTTCGCCCACGTCGAAGCCCGCCGCTCGGGTGTCCTCGACTGCATACCGCACTCGTGAGCGGGCCGAATATAGATCCGATGCGGCTCCGCGCGCAATCTTGGCCGCCTCATGCAGCTGGTCGTCAACGGCGCTGGTCACCATCATGTCGGCATGTGTCGCGGAGCGCAGTTTTTCGGCGGCTTCTCCATCCCAGTCAACGGATAACGCATCTTGCCAGACTAGGCTCGCGACTTCGTAGCATCGTTTGCCGACGGCCTCCCAATGCGCCGCTGCCTCCGTCAGATGTTCGGTCGGCCAGGCCAATAGATGCGAGAGGCTGGGAAACGACTCGACGGCAGACATCTGCTAACTGCCCGTCACGTGACAGAGCACAGCGGCCAGCATGGTTTTCGAGTTTTCCTCGTGCCGAGGTATCGAGTATCAGCCTCGGTGACGTGCGCTATGTGCGACCTGATTTGTGCGGCCAGCGACGCCGTGAAGCTTGTGATGTCCGCGTGGGCGGCGCTAACCGCCGCTGCGCTGCGTTGGGTTGCCAACCCGATCTCGGCGGGCCGACCGTTTCGATTGGGTCGCCGAGTGACGCCACCCAGCGGCTTGCCATCGTCTGTACACGAGCCGTCTCGACACGCAACTGCTGGCGCATAGCCCTCCAGTGTAATTCGGCTGTCGCTTTACCGCTTTCGCTGTTCCGACGCACGTTGAGCGGGTAGCCGGTTCGTTGATGTCGTGACGGGGTTGGGGACACCAGCACCGGCTGCTCTAGGGTAGTGCGGGCAGGGGCACCAGGCTCAGTTGGAGGACAGACACGTGGCGGACCGCGATCCCGACACCATCAAGCAGGAGATCGACGTCGCCCGCGACCAGCTGGCGGCCACCGTTGATTCACTTGCGCAGCGCGCCAACCCTCGCCGTCTGGCCGACGACGTCAAGGTCCGGGTGATCGCATTCGTCAAGAAACCCGCGGTCACGGTGTCTTTGGCCGGCGTCGGCGCCATCGTTGTCGTGGTGGTGGTGCACCGGGTGAGGAACCGCTGAGCCTGGCCTGATCACCGGGGCCGTTGAGTGTGCATCCAGGCATTCCAGCGTCACTCCTGGGCGGAGAAATCGCCGAACGCCCGCCGTGGGCTCACACCCGAGCCTGTTGGACGTGCACTGGTATGTCGTCGGCCCACGGTTGAGTGGTGACCATGTCGTCGACGTCGCAGTAGCCGCGCTCAAATTCCCCGGTTGCGGCATCGACCAGCCGGTACTCCTGCGTCTTGAGGTGGATGGGCTGGGCGTCGAGAATCACCACCCGGACCTCGCCCGGCTCGAACCCGCAGCGCTCCTGGAGCGCCTCGATGAGGCACTCGCTATGCATATGCCCGTCGCCGAAGTTCCAGCCGAGCACCATCGCGCAGAGTTGCTCGCCCTCGCACAGCGTGTAGTCGTCTTCGTCGAAGCCGGCCAGCGCCCGGTGGACCAGCGTCATCAGCGCGCGTCCGTGTGAGTTCATCCCGCGGAACGCATATCCGAGATGAAGGGGGATCAGGGCGTCCTCTTTGTTGCCGTACAACCGCTCGAGTTGCAGGTGATACATCGGGCCCAGAGCGCGCGAACCGATGCGGAACTTCTCGTCGGCCGACGGCTTGACGCACCACAGTGTGGTGTCCCAATTGCCGGCGTAATACCGCATGCCGGGCAGGAAGGAAACCCTGCGGGGATAGAGGTTTCCGACGACGACGGTACCGGCGATGACCACGAACAAGACGGCGATGGGCCAGGGGTTGCCGACATTCGACAATCCCAGCTGCGCATGCGCGACGAACAGCCACAACACCCCGAAGATCATGAACACGTTCCACTCCAGCGGCACTCCCATGGGGAAGGCCAGCAGGATGTTGAGGTGGAACACGACCATCACGAACGCGGCGACGGCCGTCGGCCAGCCGCCGTGGGAGAAGAAGAGCACCAGTGGCACCAGCCCCTCCACGGCCGTCGAGAAGTGGGCGATGAAGCCGGCCAATGCGCTGGGCCGCAAGTCATCTGGATAGCGCTTGAACATCGACCGCTTGAGAAAACCGGCGGGGATGAACGGGTTGTTCGCCAGCATCGTCGAGATCACGAACGGGAAGTGCCGGTTGAGTTTCGACGTGGCCGCGCCCAGCCAGATCACCATGAAAACCACCTTGGCCCCGACCACGATGTCGGCGCCGGCGAACACGAACACCAGCGCCAGCGGCGCGTACACTTCGCCGCGAGCCGCCAGGAAGATGATCTTGTCACGCAGGCTGAGTACGGCCAGCACCGACAGGATGGCGACGATCTGCCACCGCGGCAGCACTCCAATTGCCGTGTCCAAAACCGGAATTGGCCCCGTGCCATCGGACATCAACGCTATGACGAGCAACGCCAGCAGGGCGGCGTAGAGCAGCGCGTCGAACGGGGTTCTGTTGCTCCCTCTGGTCAGCGGCACCCGATCCGGCCAAGGTGGTAGCCGAATGGTCCCCGGGCGCAACCAGTACAGAATCGACCCCATCGGCGGGAAGTAGCGTCCAGCCAGCGGGCCGAAGCAACACCCCAGGCCCACGACTTCGAACAGCATGGTGAAAAGCACGGCCTTCTCGAACACGATCGGCTCCGTCCACCACGCGGCAACGTTGGTGAAGCCGTCGACCCCCTTCGTGGCCAACGCAAACAGCCAGCCGCCCAGGATGTACAGCGCGATCTTCACGCCGTACATCACGTGCATCACCAGGGGAGTGCCGAACCCGTTCTGGGCGATGTGGCGCGCCATTGGGACGATGCGCTCGGCACGGGGGCGCTTGCTCCACTCGGCGTCGACTACGGGCAGGTTGGGCTGGATGAACCCCATTTGCAGCTCCTTCGACACAAGGGGTGTCAGGAGAAAATACCGCCGTCGCGACCGATCCGACAGGCCTGCTCCTGACGATTCCGATCAGCGGGATCTGATTGCCGGCAAGCCGGGCCGGTTGCCGTTGGCGCTGACGAACCGGCAGTATCGGTGGCCGCTAACGCGACACGCTGGAAACCTTGCACCGCAACCTGTTTCGTAGGCACCGACCGACCGGGGAGCCGTCGCCGGGGTGCGCGACCAAAGGTCGGCGGCGGCCCCGATGCGGCCGGCGCGGCCGCGTCGGCGCGCGTAGACAGGGTGCTCCGGCAAATGGCAACGTCACCTAACGTGGGAGCGGGGACGGTACGAATCATTGGTGGCCACAAGCGCTTTGACGCCGACAGCCACGTGCTCAGCGACATCGATCTGACCATCGACGACGGCGATTTCCTGGCCATCCTGGGACGCAGCGGCAGCGGCAAGTCCACACTCTTGCGGGTGATCGCCGGCCTGGAGACGCTTTCGTCGGGAACCGTCGAATGGGCCAACGGCAACGGCCAAACACGGCCGCATACCGGGGTCGTATTCCAACAGCCGCTGCTCATGCCGTGGCTGACCGCCGGCGAGAACGTCCTGCTCGCGGGACGCTTTGCGGCCCAACGTCAGTCGTTCCAGCGGCACTATGCCCAGGAATTGCTGCGCCGTTTCGACCTGGAGCGGGTGGCCGACCGATACCCCGATCAGCTCTCGGGTGGGCAGGCGCAGCGGGTGTCGATCATCCGTGCGGTCGCTACCAGGCCCCGGCTGTTGCTGCTCGATGAGCCGTTCAGTGCGCTCGACCCGGCCATCCGGGCCGATTTGCAGTTGTGGCTGGCCAATCTTGCTGCCGAGCTCGAAGTCACCGTCGTCCTGGTGACACACGACGTCGATGAGGCGCTGTCGTTGGCCAGTCGCGTGGTCTTACTGGGGCCCGACGGTCGGATCCGCCGCGAATGGCAGCCCGCCGAATCGCAGCTCAGGCAGGAGATTCTGGACCACTACCGCCTGGTCGAACAGTGACTACCCGCCGGACTCTGCTGGCCGGCGCGGTCGCATTGGCCGCGGCGGGTGGCTTGGCCGGGGTGGCCGACCTGGCTCACGCGGCCAGCATCGACCGCACGAACACCAGTGGGCAGCTGCGCGTCGGATATCTGCCCATCACCGACGCGGCACCGCTGCTGATCGCGCACGCCGCCGCGCTGTATCAGCCCGGCGTGATCAGTGCCGCCAAGCCGGTGCTGTTTCGCAGCTGGGCCTCGCTCGCCGAAGCGTTCGTGACCCGTCAGGTCGACGCCGTCCACATGCTGATGCCTACCGCGATCCAGTTGCACTTTCTGCTGCGCAGCCCGATTCGGGTGCTCAGTTGGAACCACACCAACGGTTCGGCGTTGACTGTGGCACCGCACATCACCGATCTGGGACAGCTGGCCGGAACCCAAGTGGCCATACCGTTTTGGTGGTCGATCCACAACATCATCCTGCAGCAGCTGCTGCGCGCGCATGACCTGGTGCCGGTGGTGCGCCGAAGCGCGTCGCGCAGCGCCCGGACCGTGGAGCTGATCGTCATGAGCCCGTCGGACATGGTGCCGGCGCTGGCTAACCGATCGATCAGCGGCTATGTGGTGGCCGACCCGTTCAACGCCATGGCCCAGGCGCGCAAGATTGGCCGCATCCACACATTTCTCGGCGACGTGTGGCGAGACCACGCCTGCTGTGTGGTCTTGGCGCACGATGACCTCATTGAGCAGCGCCCGCAAGCGACCGCCTCGCTCGTCGAGTCGATAGTGGCTGCGCAGCAACGCATTAACGTCGACCGGGGCGCCGCCGCGGTGGCTCTGTCGGCCGGGACCTACCTGCCGCAACCGCTGCCGGCTATCAAGACCGCGCTGAGCTACCGCGCGCAGGACTATCGGTTTCTGCACACCGAGTGGCAACCGCAACGCCTGGGTTTCCAGCCGTTTCCCTTCCCGAGTTTCACCAAGCGACTGGTGGAGACGATGCACGACACCGTCGTTGACGGCGACCGGGGGTTCCTGGACCGCCTCGATCCGGCCGCCGTGCACGCGGAGCTGGTCGACGACAGCTTCGTGCGGGCCGCGATGGCCGCGCGCGGCGGTCCCGAAACCTTTGATTTGCCAACAGATTTGAACCGAACCGAACAGGTGCAGACGCGATGACTACCAGCAAGACCACTACCCTGGCTACCTCTGTGCCGCAGCAGGATCCGGTCGCCCGATGGTCGTTCGTTCAGCGCTGGTTGCCGCCGGCCCTCGCGATCGCCGCGGCGGTCGCGCTGTGGTGGCTGGCCACTGCCGTCGTCGCGCCTGCGCAGTCGTTGTTGCGCGAGACCACGCCACTCAAAGTGATCAGTGGCCTGGCCCAACTTTCCGACCGTGGCGTGCTCCTGCCCGACACCGGCGTCAGCCTATGGCGACTGCTGGCCGGCTTGCTCGTCGGCGCCGTCATCGGCATTCCGGCCGGGTTGCTCATCGGGCTCAGCGACACCGCCGACCGCGCCACCCGCCCCGTCGTGCAATTTCTGCGCATGATCTCACCGCTGTCGTGGGCGCCAATATCGGTGGCAATCTTCGGAATCGGCGACGAACCGGTCATCTTTCTCATTGCCGCGGCCTCAGTGTGGCCGATCCTGATCAACACCGCCGCCGGCGTGCATGCGATCGATCCCGGCTATCTCCAGGTGGCCAGGTCATTCGGGGCGAGCCGGATCGAGCTATTGACCGTCGTAGTGCTGCCCGCAATCCGTGGTCACCTGCAGACCGGCCTGCGCGTTGCCTTGGGCATCGCTTGGGTGGTGTTGGTCCCCGCGGAGATGCTCGGGGTGCGCTCTGGGCTTGGCTACCAGATCCTCAACGCGCGCGACCAGCTTGCCTACGGTCAGGTGGTCGGGGTGATCGCAGTCATCGGCGTCATCGGGTACGCGCTGGATCTGGCTGCGCGAAGAGCGCTCACCGGGTCGCGTGCAGACCGGTAAAGACGCGTGCTCGCCCGACATGCGAGGCGACGCCGCGGCGCTACAAACTTTCGCGCGGCTAGGGGCTGGTCCACACTTGTGGGATGAAGCTATGTGATTTCACCGCCAGCGCGCCGACGACAGCGCGGCCGGCGTGATCGGCTCCGCCGCCGGGCCGCAGTGCGAGCCGCGTCGCGTCCTGAAAGGTCTCTCGGACGTACGCGCGTTCTTTCACACCAATACCGTGCCGCTGTACTTCATCTCGCCAACCCCGTTCAACCTGCTCGGCATCGACCGCTGGATACGAAACTTCTTCTACCTGACCTACTTTGACTCGTTCGAGGGCATACATTCACGTGTGTTCGTACCCCGCCGGCGCGACCGCATTGATTTCGATTCCATGGGCGACGTGTGCAACCACCTGCTGCGTGATCCCGAGACGCTGGAGTTCATCGCGGGCCGAGGGCCCGGCGGCAAGGCGTCCTTCGTGATGATGGACGAGGAGACCCAGGCCCTGGCGCGGCAGGCGGGTCTCGAGGTCATGCATCCGCCCGTCGAGCTGCGCAACCGCCTGGGTTCCAAGACCGTCATGACCCGCCTGGCCGACGAGGCGGGCGTCCCGAGTGTGCCGCACGTGATGGGGCGGGCGAGCTCCTACGACGAACTGATGACGCTCGCGCAGAACGCCGGATTGGGCGACGACCTCGTCATCTCGATCCCGTACGGCGCGGCCGGCAGCGGGACATTCTTCGTGCGCGGCCAGCGCGATTGGGACGAGCACGCCGGTGACCTGACCTCGCAGCAGGAATTCAAAGTCATGAAGCGCATCCGCAATGTCGAGGTGTGCCTCGAGGGTGCCGTCACCCGCCATGGCACCGTGATCGGGCCCGCGATGACCAGCCTCGTCGGTTACCCGGAGTTGACTCCGCACCGCGGCGCCTGGTGCGGCAACGACATTTGGCGCGAAGTTTTGCCGCCCGACCAGACGCATGCCGCCCGGGAAATGGTGGGCAAGCTGGGCGACATCTTGAGCCGCGAGGGATACCGCGGATATTTCGAGGTGGACCTGCTGCATGACCTGGACTCCGACCAGCTCTACCTCGGCGAGGTGAACCCACGCCTGAGCGGTGCCAGCCCAATGACGAACCTGACGACCGAGGCCTACGCCGACATGCCGCTGTTTCTCTTTCATCTGCTCGAGTACATGGATGTGGAGTACGAGCTGGACATCGAAGGCATCAACGCGCGCTGGGAGCGCGGTTATGGCGAGGACGAGGTCTGGGGCCAGGTCATATTGACGGAGACATCGCCTGACGTCGAGCTCTTCACCTCGACGCCGCGCACCGGTGTGTGGCGCATCGACGACGACGGTCGTGTTTCCTTTTCGCGCACCGCCAACGACTGGGCCACGCTGCTCGACGGGTCGGAGGCCTTCTACATGCGGGTGGCGGCCCCCGGCGACTTACGTTCCGAGGGAGCCCAACTCGGGGTGCTGGTCACCCGCGGACACTTGCAGACCGACGACTACCGGCTCACCGAACGCTGCCAACGCTGGGTTAAGGGCATGAAGGCGAAGTTCGCCTCGACACCGCTGGCGCCCGCCACGCCGATCGTCTCGCGGCTCGTCGCAAGAGCGTGAGCCGCCCGGCCGGAATCTCACTGGACAACTGGCTGTCTGAGCCTTACGCGCGGTGGTCATTTCAGCACGTCGAAGACTTCGTGCCGGCCGCAGTCATCTCGCGCGGGACCGGGCCGGTCGCGACATTGCCGGCTACCTGTGCTCCGGTGGCCGAGATCGGCGTGACCCGTACCGGCGGGCTGGACACCACCGTTAGCGCCGTGATGGCCGCGACCGCGACCGACGGTTGGGCCGTTTCCCACCGCGGTTCGATAGTGGCCGAGCACTACCTGCACGGCATGGGAGCCCACACCCGGCACCTGATGTTCTCAGTCAGCAAGTCGCTGGTGGGTGCCGTCGTCGGCGCACTGCACGAGGCCGGTGCGATCCACCTCGACGCGCCCGTCACGACATTCGTTCCGGCCCTGGCGAACTGCGGCTACGCCGGTGCGACGGTGCGCCACCTGCTGGACATGAGGTCGGGTATCAAGTTCTCCGAGAACTATGACGACCCGGCCGCTGAAATACACCTGCTCGACCAGGCGATGGGCTGGGCACCGAGGAGCAGCCCGGATGCCCCGTCCACGTTGCGTGACTTTCTGCTGACGTTGCGGCGGAAGTCGGCGCACGGCGGTCCGTTCCAATATCGATCCTGTGAAACCGACGTCCTGGGCTGGATCTGTGAAGTCGCCGGCGACCAGCCGATGCCCGAACTGATGTCGGAACTGGTGTGGAGCCGCATCGGCGCTCAATGCGACGCCACGATTGGCGTGGACACGGTCGGCACCGGATTCTTCGACGGGGGCGTCAGCGCCTGTTTGACCGACATGCTTCGCTTCGGGTCGCTGTTCTTGCGCGACGGCGTCTCGCTGACCGGCCGGCAAGTGCTGCCGGCGGCGTGGATCGCCGACACCCTCGACGGCGGCTCCGACTCGCGCCAGGCGTTCGCCGCCAGCCCCGACGACACCGAATTGCCCGGCGGGATGTATCGCAACCAGATGTGGTTCCCCTACCCGGGCAACAACGTGGTGTTGTGCCTGGGCATGTGCGGTCAGCTGATCTACATCAACCGCGCAGCGGAGGTGGTCGCCGCCAAGGTATCCACGCAGCCGCAATCTCATGAGCCGCACATGTTGGACACGCTTCGCGCATTCGATGCGGTGGCTCATGAGTTGGCTGGAAAGGGCTAGCCAGCCCGCGCCGAGGGCCCCGTCAACCGAGCGTATACCGGACGATCAGCCAGGGGTCGGCGGTTGCGACGCGCGGCAGTTTCTGGTCGTCTGCTTCGGCGCTAAAGGTGAATACATCGTTGTCCTTCAATGATTCACTGGCGGTATTCAACTCGGCTGCTGAGCCGACGCTTTGGTGGGCGGCATCCGTGCCGACAAGCAGGAACAATTCGAAGCCCGCAATCGTGATGTCTTTGCTCGCAGTTAGGTACGGGAAATGAGTTCGCGGGATCGCAACCTTGAAGTCGTTGGCGCTGTTGACAAATGCCGACCATTCGCTCGGAAAATCACGTTTCAAGCTGAAAAGTAGTGCCAGCCCGCTGGCACTGTCGGCCACGACGTCATCGAGATTGGCGCTCGCCGCGTCGCGCAGCGGCTGGCCGCCATCGCGCGCGGTGTACTGGATGTGCAGGACGGCGTCACTTATGGTGGCGTAGTCGAATTGCCGGTAATCACTTGGCAATTGAAGTGTCCATCTGCTTTCCACGCCCGCACCTTCGAACGGGAGCAGTCGTCCGTCGCTACCTGAGGTGTCGAACAGCCCACGGTCGTTTTGACCGTTGCTGGTGACAATGGATTGCGCGGCGCCGTAGTAGTCGACGAATCGACTGTCGTTGCTGCCTTGCCGTGGGTAGTCGCCGTCGGTCGAGGGCACGGTGCGTATCGAACTCTTCGTCAGGGTCAGCGTGCAGTTGAGACTCGTGTAGGGCCCGTTGACGCAGGGAATCGACAGGCCCACGCTTCTGATGCGCCGCATGTAATGACCGGGGGCGTCGAGGTCGAAGACCCATTCGGGAATGGTCACCTCACACGAACCCGTTGTCTTGAGCGAGATCAGCGCAGCGGGCGCGAGTTGTCGTAGTGACACATGACGTATCAGTTCGTACTCGCGCTTGTTGTTGTCGTGGTAGGCGGTCTCCATGCGCTTGATGTCGAGGTACAGCGCCTCCGCGCACAACAGTCCCTTGCGCCCGCCGTCCCAATAGTTGAACTTGATGTAATCGGTGGCCGTTACTTCGGGCCGGAACAGCTCCCGCTTCATCAGTTGTTCGGCGCGGCGCGCGGTATCGCAGGTGAAGCGGTAATACTCGTAGTACAGCCGCGACAGCTCTCCTTGCATCCAGCTATAAAGATCGGCATTGGAAAACTTGTCCCGCAGCGTCTGGTCGATCTCCTGGGCGCAGACGATTTGTTGCTTGACGGTCAAGTAGTCGTGGCGCGCGATCTGTTCTGCGATCAACGACGTGAGAATCTGCCGCCCGATCTGCATCAGCTCGTGGGCGGCCAGGTTGTGTTGCAGCATCCACTCGTCAGCGCGACGCTCATAAGAGGCATACCGCGATGCCATCGCCGCTTGGTTCTGTTCCCATCCTGCGGTGATGCCCAGGATGTCGCCCGCGAGCCGGGCAACGGTGGATAGGACCGTTCCCACCTTCAGGTCAATCGTGCCGCCTAGGCCCCAAAAGTGCAGATTCACTTTGGGATCGGGAATCGGAGTCAGCGTTGAGGCGACGGAATGCGCCGCAGCGCTCAACAGCGTTGTATCGCGGGCGATGGGTAGGTGAACGTTGAGTTCCACGTCCTCGTTATGCGACAGGAACACATGCCCGTTGCCCGAGTAGCCCGAGACCACCGTTGGTGCCGTGTCGCCGGCCAGCGCGAGGTTCGGCAGCTGCTGTAGCGTCAGCGGCTTGTCATACTGGCCGACGAGAGCGTGATAGGCCTCAGCGAAATTCTCTTCGGTCAAGTCGAGACCGCCGAAATTCAGTTCTAGTTGGTCCGGCGCGTTGGGATCGGCGGGCGAACCCAGGAGGCGTTGGTAATAGTGCAAGCGTTCCAGCGCCGACTTACGGTTCACCAAAAGCGATTTCGTGGACTCCTGCGTGTTCGCCCACTGCAGGAAACGCACCTCCTGCTGCATTTGCTGAATCTGGATCTCGTGGCGAGAGCGCAGCTGTGCAAGCGCTTCGGCGTCACCCTTCTCGATCGCCGATAGCAGGGCGCCGCCGAGATTGCGCAACTCAGCACACAGGTCTCGGGCCTGGGCGATCATCTGCAACGCGCGAACCGGGCTGACCGGCTCGTTGAGGCCGTTGACGACCGCGCCGATATCGATGCCCGCCGCGGCAGCCTTGACCAGCAAGCCGGGATCTAGAGGCGGGTCGAACAACGCGAGTTGGCGCACGACTCCCTGGATGTTCATGCAGTTGCGGATCTTGAACAACCGGTCAGCGACCGTGTCCCAATAGCCCAGCATCTTCTCGTTGCGCGGTATGCAGAAATACAGAGTTCGTCCGATGCCGAAGAGTGCCTGGGCGGCGTCGGGGTTGTCGTCCTGGACGGTCGGCGACCCCAAGCTCAGCGGGAATTTGTTCTCCAAGTCGATCAGCGCGTTGCTTAGCTCGTCGAGGCCCTTGTTGCGCAGCTCGAAATAGGTTGTCGGGCGGTCGACTCCGCTACGGGGTAGCGGCTGAGGCTTGCGGCCCAACAGGTTTGCGGCCAGCACGTACAACTGCGTAGCCTCGAGAATGCTCTCGACGGTATCTTGCGCGAAGAGGTCGTCGCCCCAAGCGATCAAGTTATCCAGGTACTTCATTACGACGTTGTACTGGTAGGCCACGATGCGGGTGCGTGCCACCATGTGCGGCGCAAAGGGGTGGTTCTTGATCGCCTCGTAGCCCGTGATGATGCTCTGCTTGAGCTGGAGCTCGTCGGCCGTACACTCCTCGAGCGGCTTGCTCAGGACCTGCAATCGAACGTCGATCGGATTGCTGTGGCCGGCATTGCGGAAAGCCAAGAACTTCCAAAAGCGTTGCGGCACCGGCTGAGATGTGTCGGTCGAAGTCGGGTCGAAGATGTAATGAAACCAGCGTCGTGCTTCGGCAAAGCGCCGGTTCTTGCTGAGATGAACAGCGATCGTCAACGGAACGTGGAATAACAGCTCCCAGTTGTAGCACGAGTAGGGGCCGGCCTCGCTGAGATCGATTTCCTTCGGCCGGCTCGTTATGCCCACCACGTCGCTGACGCGTTCCTGGTAGGACTTTTCGAAGAAGTCGTCCGTCAGGGCCTGCAGGAAATCGGGGTCGAGCAGTCCGGCCAGTGATTTGCGGTTGAGCTGCTCGACCAGTTCACCCACGTAGGGATGAAAGAAGTTTTCGAAGGAATACGTGAACTTGATGTCCGTGGTCGTCAGGCATGAGCCACCGAGGCACTGAATGAAGTCGTTGCGGATCACCGCATCGCGAAATTGTCCGAGGAACGGGCCGTTTGCGGGCATTGTCGTCTCTCCTCTATTGCGTGGGCTCGTTGCCGAGTTGACCGACCGGTCCAAGGTCGACCTGGCCGAACTTCACGGTGCCGATGGTCCCCAGGGCCTTGGTGATGTAGGCGTCTTTGCTGATGAAATGTTCGATCGGGTGGGGGTTGACGATGCCACTGTTAAGTCCCCGCAACACGGGGTCGATCCGATCGAGGATCGGAGGTCCGCCGAGGACGACGACCGGGGGAATGTGCGGGCTGGTTTCCATCGGGCTTGACCGTCCGATGTTGTAGCCCTGCCACCTGTCAACGGTTACCTGCTGTTCAGTGCTGCTGACGTAGAAGACATGCCGCGTGTCGCTATATAGGAACGGTGCGTCCCACGGGTTGCTGAGATCGTGGCGGGGTTCGGTGATGGCCGCCGCAACCGGGTTATCCAAAATGGGCCGGGTCAGCACCGTGGGGTCAGGGAAACCCCAATCCAAACTCAGGTTCCGACCGTAATCGGCCGTGAGGGTCCCATTGGGGTTCGACAGGTACCGGTAGGAACCGTTCGGGAATTTCGGCTGAAATGGCGCATCCTCCGCGCGGATTGGCACACTGTGCGCGTTGTACAGCAGGAAAAACGAGTCACCGATGGGACTGTCGATGCTCACCTGCAGCGTGTCCCCGTCGGCGTGCGCCGAGAGGTGGACGCTCGCGCGATCGAATCCGGATGGGTCGGTAGTGCCGAGGACCGTCGGCTTAGTGGAATCCGAGGTTCGTGCCGGCTGCCAGGCGCCGTTGTAGAACTCGCTCCAGCAGAGCATTGCCTGAACGCTGATCTGCGGCGGAACCGTGTTGATATCAGTGCTTTTCAGGGCGGCCAGGTCCTTATCGGGCGCGATCGGCTGGGCGTTGTTGACCTGGGTCTGGTTAAGGATTTGCAGCCAGAACAGGAAGACCCGGTTCTTCCACACCACCGGTATGACGGGATTGTCGGCGATGTCCAACTTGATCTGCTCCCACGGCATCCAGGTGCCGCCCTCGCGTCGACGCCAGTAGTAGTTGCGATCGCTGCCGGCGGTGCGTGCAACGACATAGGTCACGTCGTCGGCAACTCCGGGGTCGTTTTCCACGAAGTAGATGCCGCAGGGTTCGAGTTTGGCCAGCGTATCGAGTTTGGCCAGGTACTTGCCGAGCGCGACGGCCGCACCGTCTTCAGTGATGTCGCTTTGCAGCAGTTCGCTCATCATCTCTTTGAAGATCGGCGACTGGTTGTCCCGCAGCTCGGGCTCCAGCCAGTTCTCCGGCCACAGGAACACCTTGCGATTGGCTTCCCAGACTCGGTAACGCTTCATCCATTCCCATTGAGCGCCATTGATAGCCGACGGGGCTACGCGCTTTTCCAGGTTCATCAGGCAGCGATCGATGAACAGCTGAACCGCGGACAGCGCGCTGCGAATCCGGGACGTCTGCATACACGGGGCCATCTGCACGTCCATCAGGAAATACTCGAAAAGCTTTTCCGGGGTGTCGATATGGGCGGACTGCGGCGCCGAACGCATCTGGTGCAACACGAAGGCGACCAGGGCGTCGCGCTGGCGGCTGCGCATATCGTCGTTGACCGGCTTGATGACGTCGAGCCAGTCGCTGGCGCTGTAGCGAGCTTGCAACGCCTTCTGCAGATTGCGCACGGTGTCGCCGGCGGGGTTGTTGGTAGCTGCCGCTATGAGGGCTGTGGTGGTGATCCCGAGCGCCGCGGATTGTCGCAGCGCAGCGCGCACGCGAGCGAACAGGTCAAGACCGCGAAGATCTTCGGCCGTCTTGTTGAACCGCGCCAGCACCGCGCTCACCGATTCGACGTCCCATCCAGTGATGTCGTAGAGCAAACCGCCTTTGGCGGCTGCGGTTTGGGGGTCACGCAAGACAGCGAGCAGGCGCTCGTCGCCAGGGGACAGCGCTGCCTTGAGGCTAGCGAAGGAGAGCACCCCGGTCAGCGCGGGTAGCAGCGCAGCGGCTTGCGCGCGAGTTGGTTTGCCGGACACCCGAATTGCGTTGAGCCAGCCCTTGCCGCCGATGCGGTAGTCGGCGTAGCCGGCCAGGCAGGCCGTCTCGGAGGCGGAGATCTTCAGGGCCGCGGCCAGTGCACTCGCCTTGAGGAAGCGGGTATAGCTCGCGGCGAAGCGGGCGCGCCGATCGTGGGGGTAGAGGCAGCTGTCGGGAATGAGTTCCCAGCCGCGCCCGGCGGTCTGCCACCACAGCTGCAATGTGGTGCGAACGTTTTCGGCTGTCAGTGTGACCGGGTAAAGCCTTCCGGGTACCAGGTCGATTGGGCTGTCCGTGGTCCATTGGCTGCGGTTGTTGTTCGCGACCAGGCGCGCGTCGCCGATGGTGATGGTGACTGTCGCGTTGGCATCGGTGTCGATGCGTAATTCATAGGAGTCGTTGGTGGGCGCCTGAAGGTATCCGGTCCAGGTGCCGGTGATGGTATCGGATTGAAGGGTGGACTGCGGTACGCCTTCGACATCCAGGGCGGGCCGACCCGGATCGCCAGGGAACGTGAGATGTGCTGTCAAACCGAAGTTTTCGATGTCGATCAGGTCGGCGATGGCCGCCGTCGCGGTGCCGTCGGCGCGGCGCAGGACGCTTGCATCGGTCAACACGGACGCAGTCAGGTCGATGTCGGTCCTGGCCGTGGTGCTGACGGTGGCAAGGGCCTGCTGGTGTTTGCGGCGGTCCAGTAGTGCCGGCAGGAACAACGCGAGCAGCCGCGCGCGCCGCTGCGCGGGCGGGTCGTTCCACCCGGTGTAAGTGTCGTAAAAGCCGCGCAGTTCGGGATACCGGGTGAACAGCGGCGCGGTGGCCTGCTGAATGTCTTGGTACAGCGTCGTCACTGCGGCGACGAAGGCGGCGGTGGCGTCGGCGTCGGTCAGTGCATCGCGCGTGGCCTCGCTCATCACGCCGACGAAGACCAGGCGCTGACGAAATGCGTCGTAGGAGAGCCGGTCGGGAGCGACTTGGGTGACCGCATCGGGCAGGGTCGGCTGTGCGTTGGCGTACGGCACGTCGGTAGTGACGGTGCCGTCCAAGAGGCCGAAGAAGAAATCGGTGGCGGCGGTGTCGTAGACCATGGCCATCCTGGCGCGTGCGATCTGGCCGTCGGGGTCGTCGACGAGACCGAAACTGCTTTCCACGCCGGCAAGTTCAGCGCGCAGGGTTACGGCAAAGCCGTTGATCTGATCGTCGGGCGGCGCGGCGGTGCCACTGAGATCTTCGTTCCAGATCAGATACAGCGCAGTCGCGGGCTTGATGTTCGCCGCACGTAGGCCGTCGACGAGGTCGAGGAATCTCAGGATAGGGGGATTGGCGTAGGTCAAAGCTGCAAACGGGTCGATACCGCTGTAGTTGATGAGCCGCAGAAGTTCGGTCACGCTGAGCCGCAGTTTGCGTGCCAGCCACCCGCGGCGATAAACGTCGCTTACCGTGTCGATGGACAGTGCTGTGTTCGCCGTGTAGCGCAGTGCGGTGGTGATGCTGTCAAATTCGTTGCCTGTCAATCCTGTTGCGGCACGAAGGACCTCCTCATGGTCGAGCAGCTTTTGTGTACCGTCGAGGATGGTGCCGTAACCGTCATCACCGAAGGCCGGATCCGCGTCGGTGAGGCCCGGGTTGAGGAAGAGCGTTCGGTACAGCGAGCCGTCGCCGTAGGTGTCGATCGGCGCGAAACACGCTAGCAGGGAAAGCAAGTCGCGGTCTGGCCGCAAATTAAGACGCTTGATGAGCCGGGCCGCGATGCCAAGCCGGGGCAGCAGCGCAAGAAACCCGGTGTCCAGCCGGGCCAGGTTTTGCGCGTCGTCGGGGTCGTTGGGCAATTGGGCGGCGGGGTAGAGCGCGGTGATGGCGGCGTCGGTCTGGTGGATCGTCCAGCCGAGCATCTTCCAGAGCCGGATGAAGCGCAGCAGGCGAACGAACTCGATGGCGCGCACCGGCTGTGCGAGGAGATCTGGGTCGGCATAACGGAATTCGAGCGCGTCGAATCGCACCTGCACGGTGGGTCCGGACGGATCGGCCAAGACCAGCAACGCGGTGATCTGATGGAAGTTCTGGTCGTTCTTGATCCAGGCCTTGATGTCACCGCCATATTGCGCGGGGTCGACTTGGGGCGCCAGCTCGGCGTCGAAATCGTCGTCGCTGATGACACCGTCGTGGAAGTCTTTGATCGTCTTGAGTGACACGCCGAGACGCGCAAGCTTGGGAAGTAGGGTTCCGGACGGGTTGATGAATCGGGTCGTCAGGATGGCAAGCAACTCGTCGTAGCTGATGGCCAGGCGCGTACAAAAGTCTTTCGCGTTCGATAGACCGGTGATCACATCGGCGTCGGGCATCGCGGCGGGCAGGCCATAAAGCGCAGCTAGCGTGAGGGTCCGGTCGGTGAGCAGCCGGTACTCAGGCCGCGACATCCCCAGCTGTTCCATCCAGATGTCGCGCCAGCCATAAGCGTCATCGGCGGCGCGCTCGATGTCGTCGTTGACCCGCAATGCCTCCATGGTTTGGGTCAGCGTGGTGTCAAAGGCGGCGAACAGGCGGCGCAGCCGCTGCAGCGGCTGGTGGAACGGCAGCGGAGGCGTCGGCGGCAACAGGGGTGGGACGGCGACGTTGCCGGCCAGCACGTCGTAGGCGGAGTCTTGGACGAATTGCGGGTTGGCCAATAGCTGTTCGCTGCTCGCGCGGTCATCGGTGCTGTGGCCTTGGTAGCCGTCCAGCGACAGCTGATTGGTGACGAAATACTCCAGCGTCTCGTTAACCAAGTCGATGTAGGGCATTGCGGTGTTCGTGTTCTGGCATGTCAGGGGCAAAAACTGCAAGTCGGGACGGCGCGACAACAACACTTGCAGGGGGGTGATCTCGGTATCGGCGGGTTGGCCTGCAGCAGTCCAGGCCGCGGTATCGGCGAAGGGGTAAGGGGCCCCACCGTGGTTGGTGCGCCATTGACCGGTGAACTGTGTCCAACGGGCGGTGTCGCGGTCGATGAACTGCAACAGGTCGACCAGATAGGCAGCCGGGCTCAGGATCGAGCGGCAATCCTCGCAGTCGCAGTAGTCGATTTCGCCGAATAGCGTTGTCAGAGTCGGGTATGCGATCACGTCACCGACGTCGTCGGGAACTTTCGGAGCCGGATCGATCACTTGGGCGGGACTGTTCACGCCAACTCCAGGCGCGTTGTTCGCCAGCGCGTAGGAGGTGGTGAGGTTGAGCACCGCCGCGTGGACCTGTTGGGCGCGGGCGTGGATCAGCGCCGCGCTTGCGCTGCCACCGACTTCACCGGCGAACGCGGCGACGAATTCGTCGCGGTCATATTGGGCCGCGGCGAACGCGGAGTCGATACCGGCATGCAGCAATGCGTTCGCGGCCTCGTCGTCGACGGTGATCTGGCGCACGCGTTGGATGCGTGCGACATCACTTCGCACCTCGGGACTGATATCCACCTGGTTGCGAGCGACGTACTGGTCGATGGGCTGCGCACCGATGTCGAACGTACTGTGGTTAGCGATAAGGAAATCGTGGACCTCGGCCGGTGTGGCTGTCGCGGTTGGGGTTTCGTTGTTCTTTACCATCGCGGCCACGGTGGCAGTGGGATAGCTGATCCGCAGCTGGGTGGCTAGCACAGTGGCGTAGTTGGTCCGTTTGGTCGGGTCGTCGGCTCCGAGGATCTCGGGGGGAACACTGTCGATCAGCCCGAGCCAGTTGGCCGGCTTATAGAGACCCTGGTTCAGCAGGTCGACGGGATCGACCAAGGGTGTTGCGGCATCTTCATGCAACTTGCCGATCAGCGACGCGTTATTCAGCGTCAGGTATGCCAGCTTGCCGTCAAGCTGAAGTCGGAGTGACTTTTCGGGCCCGAACGCCGCCTCGACACCCTGCCACAGGTCGGCGTAACTGTCTTCATGCAGCACCTGCAATTGGGCGAATGTGCGCCGCTGCGCATCGTCGGCATCGTGCATAGACACCGCCAGCATTTCGGTCAAGGACGATACGCCGGCGGTGGCGGGGCCGCTGAGAGCCTTTCCAGCAGAGAGTGTTTGGAACTTTTCTACTGCGCCCGCGAGCGTTTCACTCAGCCCTGCCGGCACGATGCCCTGAGCTACGCCCTGCTGCCAGATGGTGGCAATTGACTTTGAGGGCAGCTGAAAGAGCGTGTCATCGGTAGGCAATCCGGCGCGAAACAGTGCGTAGAACAGTGCCGGGTGAAGCCCGTCGTCTCCGTCTTTGCTCTCGGTGCTGAACTTGTCGGCCAGTGCCGCCAGCGCTACCGCACGTGCATCCCAGCCGGTCTTGTTGGCCAGAAAGGTGATGTCTTGACACTGGCCGTTCTCCTGCAGGTCGGCCAGCGAGCCGTCGTAGTGGGCGGCGAGATCCGCGGTCAGCGTGTCGTGTTCAGCGCTCAATGACGTTGTGGCGGCATCGGATAGGTGAATGTCGAGCGTAGTGTCGGTACCCGCGTTGTAACGCACGTCTGAGGAGCCCAGCACGGTGTTCTCCCGCACGACGCGCGCCTGTAGGTCGGGTTTCTGTTTGTCCCCCGCATAGCCGAAGGTGGCACTGTAGGACCCGTCGGGGCCGGACACGGTGTCGATTAGGGTCGTGTCGCCGCCGACGTTGCGGTCGATGATGGAGACGGTCAGCTGGCCAGTGCCGGCACGGCTGCTGCTGAACACGTGCCCGCTCACGAGATATGGTCCGTTGCCGGTGACCGTCAGGTTGACGATCTGCATACGGTCTGCCGCATCGACGACTTCCGTCGCGCGTGCCCGGTTGTCGGTGTCGAAGACGGCTAGGCGCAGCCGCCGAAAACCAGTGCTGTCGGGTTTGGCGTAATCGATCGCGTAATTGCCTTCGGGGTCGGTGTCGTCGGCGCCGAGATGCACTGACTCGTTGTCGTTTTCACCGAACAGCACCACGCGGCCTCTAAAGGGGGTGTCGTCGGCGTTGACGACGTGGCCCGCCACGCCGGATAGGGGTGACCGGTCACTGAAGATGAAAGCAGCGAAGTCCCGCAGCATCTCGTTGAGCGCGGCGGCGGTGCGGAAATCGACGCTGCCCGAGGCCTCGATGTTTCTGCTATCTTGCACCCTGCGAACGGTTTCCTCCGTGGCGCCGCCGTAGGCCTGATGCTGTTGCTCGTCGGTGATCGCCTGCACGAGGTCGAGCGCCGCATCTTCGGGATCGAGGAGAAGTGTTCCGCTGCGCAGCAATAAGACCAATCCATCCTGCAAGTTGGCCACCTCGGCACCCGTGCTACCCGGGTTGAGCGGTGCGGTGATGGGGCGCACGGCTATCTCCTCTCATCTACGCGAGCGTGTGTATCCGCCCTCGACCGGGGGATGGTGTTCGAGCTTGAACTTTTTGAGCATGGCTCTCGCGAAATCCCAGACCTCTTCGGCTGAGGCATTCTGATGGGTGTCAATCCACTTCTTCCACAGCGGGTTCCAGCCGCCCTCGGCGCCGCCGGAGTGAATAGCCGAATGCTCACCCTCGCTGAGTGAGATGACCCACTTGTCGACGTCGATGCGGAGTCTTGTAAAGAAGGGCCGGAATTCTTTGGCCTGCGGCAGGACGTGGTGCTGGTGATCACGTGGGTAGGCGTTGGCGATGCGCCGGCCCCGGTCGGCCAAAGCCGCTGCATTGTGCGTTGTTGTGGGAGTCTTCCCGGTGGGTTGAGCGCTGATTTCCCGGCCCTTTGGAGCGATATATGGCAGCCGAGTGGTTCGAGGGGCAGGCTTACCGTCGCCTTCTCCGAAAGCCGCGGGATCATCAGCTTGAGCAGAACCGACACTTCGTTTCGCGTTGGGATTCTCGGCGTAATATCTATTCCACGCCTTCGTGTCATACGGATCTTGCGGCGGACCAGAAATTTTACCTTCGCCAGGCTTCAACGCAGACAAGCCTTTTCCGAGCAGTTGCGCCCCGGCGCCCAAAGCGAAACCCGCAGCGGCACCACCGGCGGCGCCCTGGAACGTCGTGTCGGCATACTGGCGCCCCGAGCTAAGCTCGCCCTTCTTCACGTCCTGGATGACTTGATCCCCAGCCGACTGCGCGGCGCCACCGACCAGCCCACCCACGCCGCCTTGCAATGCGGCGGGTGCCCCTTTGAGGGCGCCGCCCGCGGCGCCGCCGGCCGCGAAACTGAGTCCGGTGACTGCTGTGTGCGCGGCGAACTCACCTTCGGTGATGTGGGGCTTGACGGCTTGGGCCTCGCGTTCGTTGGCCGGTGCGCCGGCTTCGCTGACGGCGGTCAGGGTGGCCACGATAACGATCGCCGCCACCAACAGCCAGGCAAAGTGGCCATTGGGGTCTATCGCGATTGTCGGCCGGTTGTCGGCATAGCAGTAGAGGTTAAGGCCCCCGCGGACTCCGATGGGATCGCAACTGAGCCAACGTCCTAGCCACGGCAGGTAATACCGCGCGCCGTGATATGCGAAGCCGGTTTCCTCGTCGCGTTCCTTGCCGGTGTAGCGGTATCTCTTCAGACTGACTTCGGCGGCGCTGCGCCCGGCCTGAAATGCCGTAGTGCCGTACGGGTGGTACTCCTCGTAGGCGATCAGCCCACCCGCCACGTCGAGTTCCAACGTGACCGAATCCAGTTGGTTGCCAATCTGATAGCGCATCCGAGGCTGTTGATCGCCGCCTGTTCGCTCCGTCTCGACGATCGCGACACGTCGATCGCCGTCCATGACATGGACGGTTTGGCGCTCGAGAACGACGTTCCCGCCGGTGTATTCGCGGTAGACCTCGTAGCCGTCTAGGTACACACGCTCGTTCTTGCGGGCTCCGGCCGCCGTCTCGGTAATTTTGCGCACTCGCGCGCCCGTCGAATCGTAAACGTAGTACGTGGTTTCGGGGTTACCGCCGTTGACAACCTGCTGCGCGGTGGTCGCCAGTTCGTCCTGGTAGTTCCAGCCCATGTGCGACAGGTGAGCAACGGAGTCGATCGAGCCGTGCGCGTCATAGCCGTAGGTGAGGCTGTAGCCGCCCACGTCGGAGTAGTCGGGTTGGTCGGGGTCGGCTGGCAAGCTGGTGGCGAGCAACCGGTTGCTGTCGAGCGCGTATTGATACCGCCGCTGCCACACCACCGCGCCCGGCGCATCAATGTTGGTACCGGCATGGTGAATAAGCGACATCAGGTTGCCGACGGCGTCATAGCGGAAGCGTTCGACATAGCCGCGCAAACCCAGTAGATCGTTGGGGTGGATGCGCGACCCGGCGAACGGATAGTCACGCCGGTAAGCGTCGTTGGGTTCGAGCAGAAAGCCCGTCTGGCCGCTGTGTTCGCGGCCGGAGGCCGCCACCAGCCGGTAGCGGGCGTCATAGATGTAGTCGGTGGTACCGGTGGCTTGCGGTGTCGCGATCACGGCGTCATCGACAACGCGGCTGATGTTGCCGACGGCGTCATAGGTGTATCGGAGATTTTGCACCACAGTCGAATTCGCGAACAGCATTGACGCCGTCGCGTCAGGCTGGGCGGGACGCTCGGTTCGTGCCGATGTCAAACGGAACGTGTAGTCGTCGTAGGCGTATGTGGTCGAAGCCCCGTTGCCGTACTCGACGCGCAACCGCTGCCCTTTGGCGTTGTAATCGACGTTGGTCACGAACGGAGTTGCTGCCGGCGCGCCATTGAGTGTGACGTCGATACGGTCGAGCAGGTTGGCCTGGTTGAACTGGGCGTGGTACACGCTGCCGTCGGGTTTGGTGACGGTGGTGGGCCGGTTAAGCGCGTCGTAGCCGATCCGGGTGACGAACCCGGCTCCAGGCTCCAGCTGTGGTGCGGCCGCAGCGGCAACGGCATCGGGGTCATCGATGCCGGTCAGCGCGCCCCAGTCCGGTACCGATTTGTAGTCGCGGGCAAGGCTCCGTTCGGTGCTCAGCAGGTTGCCCTTGAAGTCGTAGCTGCTGTTCGTGGCGACCCCGGCACCGTCGTATGTACTGAACAAATGGCCACGCAGGTTGGCTTGCACGTCCGGGTGGTGTTCGCCGTAGATTTGTCGTTGCACGAGCACCTCGGCGTCGGGCATTGCGGCCGCGCGTGGCGAGCCCGCCAAAGTGGTTAGTCCCGAGGCAGTTACGTAAACACTGATGGGACGCCGGGCGCGGTCGTAGACGTTGCGGCGGCGGTAGCCGCGGCTGTCCCAGCTGAAGAGGGGAGTGCCCGTAGCGTCGGGCAGCGTCCAGCGCTCTCCGCTGTCCATGCTGCGGCTGTACAACGGCTGGCCGGCAATGTCGTAGGTTGGCGAGACCCCCTGTGGCCAAATGTTGTTGGGGTCATCCCACGGTATTGCACTGTGCGGCAGCGCCGGTGTGATGTTTTGGATCACGCGATTGCGGCGTGCATCGACGATCCATAGCGGCTTGCCTTCTGCGTCGAGTCTGTGGAACGTCAGATCCTTGGAATCGGCGCCGTCGACACGGTTGTGGTGGATCGTGAGTACCGCACGCCCGACGCTGTCGAGCACCGACATAGTTGGCGTGCCGGCATGGGCCGAGGCGCGCAGCGCTGCAGTGCGTTCGGCGGCATCGGCCGAAGCGCTCATCCGCTGCTGCCACGCGTTGTCCGCCCCGAGGGTGTCGTTGGCGTCGAATTCGGTGCTGTGCCAAGGCGAGAAATCCGTCTTGGTGTAGCTGCCGTCCGGCAGATCTGTCCGGATCAGGCGCCCGATCGCATCGTAGTAGAGCACGGCCGTGACGCCGGCTTCATGGGGATCTGCGAACCGGTGGCCGCTCTCGGCGCTGGCGAAGTAGGGCTCGTATCGCTTGACGGGGCTGCCCTTGTTGTTCAAGACCGTCTTGCCGTTGGCGACCCAGCGCAACCCTGGGTGTTGCGGCTCCGGCTCGGCCTGGATCTTTCTGACCAACAAGCTGGCACTGCCGTCGAGATAGGAAAACGCGGTTTGCACGACGCTGTCGTCGTCTTCAGACGCGTGCAGTTCGCGAGCGATGGTGGCCGTCGAGGCGGGGTGCTGTCCCCAGACCACAGTGCCGTCCGCGGCGATGATCTCGCCGAAGTAGTAGACGGTGTGGGAGGTCGCCCCGGCTAGCAGTTGGCGCGCGCGGTGTTCGTCGTAGTCGTCGGTGACGAAGAACGATTCGAGATTACCGATAGTCGGATTGATCACGGCGTCGTCGACGCCGGCAAGACTGTCGCCCTCGCCGTTCTTGCCGCTCAGCGCCGTGATCGTCGGCGAGCCGAGCACATCGTAGACAGCTTCGGCGTGGTTGCCGTTGATGTCGCGGATTCGCCGAGGTGCGAGCACTCTGAAATCGAAAAGTTCTGTCGTCATTCGGTTTTCGACGGGATCGACATGCGAGAGGACATACAAGTTGGTCTGGTCGTATTGAACCGTGGTCAGGTTGCCGAAAGGGTCGGTGTAGCGCTCGGGCAGGAAGAAGTTCTGCGCTGCGTCCGCGGTATAGCCGGCGGTGCCCGAGCAACTCCAGTACTGGCCTGCGGTGTCAGCGCCGAGCCGTTCGACCGCGAGCTGTCCACTCAGATAGCCGCTAATCGAGTTGTCGTGCAACGTGTTACTGACGTCGGCGGTCAGCTTTTCGTCAAGGATTTCGGTGAGTAGATCCTCGGTGAGGGCCAGGGTATACGTCTCGAAGGGCAGGGCACGGACGGTCAATTTGCCCAGTGGCGCTGGACCCTGCATGGCGTCCTCGAAGAATAGCGAGCGGGTGTGCTCCACGAGGCGCTTTTGCGGCGCCACGCCGTCGGGCAGTTGCTGATAGGGGATCTCGGTGACAATCGCGCCGCCGGCCTGGTGAAGCTCACTGAGTTTGAAATTTCGGCGCAACGCCGACGGCTCGAGGTAACGGCCGTCACCAGCGTGCTGCGGGGTAATTCCGTTTATCTCATAGGATTTCACTTCGATCGGCAATCGCAGCCGGTAGTCGTCCAGGTCGGTGTCCGCCACCGGCGGTGCGGGTATGTCGTCGTCGGTGCAGCGCGTCTCCACATAGGTGCAGTGCAGCTGGTCCTGCAGGCGCACCGCAAGGGTCTCGGCGGCTTCGTCGATCAGCGCATCGTTGAGCCGAGTGGGCGATGGCCGCGGATATCCGACCGTAAGCCCCTGCAGGACGTGGCCATATCTGTCGACGGTGAGGTTGATGGTGTGGGTGGTCCGCGGATCGGGAGTGAGTTGATCCGGCCGAAGGTCGAGTTCGTAGTGGTAACTGAATGTTTCGGTCTCGAAAGTGTGAAAACTGGCGTGACGGTTGGCTTTCTGTGGCTGGATCATACGTACACAGTGCGAGTATGTGGTCGCGGCGAAGAGCCGGGTAGGTGTGTGCACGCCGTGCGCCAGATCGGCCAAGTCGAGTTCGAAAATCTCCTGACGCAGCGGAAGGGTCTTGAAGGCGCGCCACGCTTGGCGTTCCTCGTCGGCGCTGGGGCCGTCGGCGTCGATTTGCGTCTCGCGCGCAACGCATTCGGAAAAGGCGCCGACGATCTCCTTGCCCTGCGAGGTTACCCATCGCGGGAAGTACTCCTCGCGATATTTGTCAAGTAGGTGGCCATCGTCGGGCGGCGCCCCGGTGTGGTGCCAGCTCACCGTTTTGACGGGCGGCTGGTGCAGACCTTGGTCGGCGGTGATGTAGGGGCTGTGTGCATTGAGTGCTGCGAAGGTTCCGTAGTCCTCGGTGTCGATCTGTTCGACACGACCGAAGCCGCGAAACTCCCGCTCGACGCCGTCGAAGTAACCGTGGTGGTAGCTAAAGGAACTGGTGAAGGTGGTGTTGCGCCAGCGGTCTCGCAGCGTGATCCGTTCCACGACGTGCACAGGGAACGGCAACGTCGTTGCCCACGGCTTGCCCGACAGCTTGTCCTGCAGGCAGAATTTCGTCGACGGGGCGTATTCGATTTCCGTCTCCGCGCCGAGATTGTTGCTGATGCGGTTCAGCAGGTGAGGTTTGTCCCCCATCAGATCGATGTAGCGCAGTGGACGCTGAACATCTCCTGGCAGCGGCGAAGACCACACCAAGCACGCCGTCCCGTTGCCAAGCAGGTCGACGACATCGAAGTCGACCGGGGCGGCACCCGACGGCAATGCCGGCAACATGACCGGTTCGGCCCAGCCGTTGCCCGACTGGTTGAAATACACGACGACACCCCGCTCGCCGATATAGATCAGGTCTGTGGTGCCCGATCCGTCGATGTCGGCCAAACGAATCCGGTGCTGGTCGAATTGCTCGGCGTGGTCCAGCGACAGATGTGTCGCAGACCCGTCGGGACCTACCGGCCCGTCCATGTTCACCATGGCGCCAAACCGGCCGTAACCCAGGTTGGGCCAGTAGCACACTCCGCACCGGCGAATGCGGACCAGATCGGCCAGGCCGTCGCCGCTCATGTCGGCGAGGTGGATGGACTGCTCGGCGTCGGCGAAAACCAATGCGGGCCTGCCGTATTCGTCGAGCGGCGGGATCGCGCGCCGATCCGTAGCGAACCCGCGTTCGCCCAGGGACGGGTACCAGGTCAACGCGTCTGTCTCGGTGATGAGGACATCGGCCAGACCGTCACCGTCGAGGTCGATGAATCGCAGGTTGCGATCGCGCATGTCGCGGTTGGGCAGCTCGTGGAAAGCGACGAACGACTCCCAGCTTGCGTCGGTGTTGCGTTCATAGAAGCCGGCCGGTGCCGCGAACTGCACGACGTCGGGCTTGCCATCGCCGGCCAGATCGAGGAATTGCGCACCAGATGCCAGCGTCACCGCCGGCTTCTGCGTGATCAGCTGCGCCGGGCCGAACGCGGCTTCGACGTGCGATTCGCCGTTGTGCGACACCACATTAACGGGGCTCAGGTTGGGTTTGTAGAACCAGGCGCTGCCCTGTTCGGCGAGGACGCCGGGCAAGCCGTCGCCGTCTAGGTCGACCCATCGGTACGCCACGTTGTCCAGACCGGCAGGGAGATTCTCCAGACTTGCCGCCGAGAGCTCCCGAACCTCGGACGCGACGACGGCCTCGGTGTAGGCGAACGTCATCGGCGGCAGCGAGCGGGATCGGTAGCCGGGCCCGCTGCGTTGGTAGCTGCGCTGCGTGACACCCACGAGCTTTGAGAGGCCCGAGCGATCCACTGCCTCGGCAGGCAGGTAGCTGAAGTCGGTGGACCGCACTAGGCAGTCGGCGCCGACGTCGGCGTCGTCGGGGAAGTGATGGAACATCAACGTTCGCCGGCATCGGCGGTACGTGCGGATCTCGAAGCCGCTGCGGTAGGCCGAGAACGGGTCGGCTCGAACCGACCATTCGGGTGTGTCCAGCGCAACCGGCGCATCGTCGTCGTGGTCCCCGTAGTCGAATACAAGCTCAAAGAACCACTTGTCATCACCGGGAAGTGGTGGCCAGGGCTCGTGCTCACGCAGAGTCGGCAGGTAGGGGTCATGGTTGCCGTATCGAATCCGCTTGAGGTATCGGTTCGCCGTCACGTCCCGGTTGTGTTCACTGGCCTTAGTTGTATCGACGTGGCGGTCGTTTTCGCGCTTGTAGCCATAACTGATCGCGTTGCCCTTGTCGTCGTAAGTGGCACAGATAAGCCAGCTGAAGATGCGTTCGGGATGCGCCGGGTCGCAGATGCGCGATTCGTCGGTGCGGCCGTACCAGGTGGTGATGTTGTCCGGGGAGATGGAGCGCCAAAAGATATCGGTGGCGTCGGTGAGGTTCGTCCACCGTTCGATGCGCGCGAACGACGCCTCGATGCGGGGGAGATAGTGCTGGATTCGGTACGGGATGCCCCCAACCGACCGCGTTGGCAGCGACTGTCGGCGCCAGTTTCCGTTCTCCCGCTCGAGAACCGGGACCAGGTCCTCGGCGCCCGAGAGGATGAAGACGTCCGCTTCGTCCGCGTCGTTGTAGCACGGCAGTCCCTGGTCGGTCTTGCGAGTGATTCCCGGCAGCTGCAGGCGCCAGCCCAGCCCGAATACGCCGTTCCCGGCGCCCGAATCGTAGGTCAGCGCCAACTGAGGCCCGAAGCCCGCGCGCCCTGGGCTGCAGGCGATCGGCACGCTCATGGAGCCGGTGCCGATGGTCGGATTCGCGGCAAACTTCTCGCCGATGCCGCGGATCGCTCCGCCGCCCTTGGGGAGATTTATGGACGGGGCTTGCGGTCCAAGCGGTAGGCCGCCCTGCGGGCCGTTCGGCTGTTGCCAGGGCGCCGGCGAGGGCGTGGCATCCAACGACGTCCCCCGCTTTCCTCACCCGGTAAAGAGGTCAACCCCGTCCTGAGGATCGCACGAATTTCTCGATCTCCGGTGTTGCCGTATCGGAGTGGCGGAAAGGTCTTGGTCGCCGATTTAGGGCCGCGGACAGCAGCAGCATCTGAAACCACGGTGACAGCCGGCGGCGAAAGGCAAACAATGCTTGCCCTTGAAAATGTGAAGTGCGCCGTCAGGGTTTCGAACCCCGGACCCGCTGATTAAGAGTCAGCTGCTCTACCAACTGAGCTAACGGCGCCTTTGGCCGGCCAGAGACCGCTTTGCGACAATAACAGGCATTGCGCCACCGCGCGAAATTCCAGGTGAGATGTGGCACGGCACCGGGGTGAATCGCGCCAGCTTTCCGCGGACTACGGCTGCAAGGCACTACAATACTGGCAACAATCCATGGTCAGCGGTGACCAAAGTAAGCGAGACTATCCGGAAGGTCACTTGATGACGCCTTTGCGTAGACGTCGATCGTGGCTGGCTGCGGCCTTGATACCGGTTGCTGTGTTCGCCGTTGCGTGCAGCAGCGGTGGTACACCGCCGCAGGCGAAGGTCATCGTCGACAAGGGCACCCCGTTTGCCGATTTGCTGGTCCCCAAGCTCACTGCATCGGTGACCGACGGCGCCGTGGGTGTGACGGTGGACGCACCGGTCACCGTCAACGTCGCCGATGGCGTGCTGGCCGCGGTCACCATGGTCAACGACAACGGCAAGACGATCAACGGCCAGCTCAGCCCCGACGGGCTGCACTGGCAGACCACCGAGCCGCTCGGCTACAACCGGCGCTACACGCTGAACGCCAAGGCGCTCGGACTCGGCGGTGCCGCGAACCGTCAGATGACCTTCCAGACCAGTTCTCCCGCGCACCTGACGATGCCCTACGTCGTGCCCACCGATGGCGAGGTAGTGGGAGTCGGTGAACCGGTGGCCATCCGGTTCGACGAGAACATCGCCAACCGGGTAGCCGCCGAGAAGGCCATCGTCATCACCACCAATCCGCCCGTCGAGGGCGCCTTCTATTGGCTGAACAAGCGTGAAGTGCGCTGGCGGCCAGAGCATTTCTGGAAGCCGGGTACGGCTGTCGACGTGGCGGTCAACACCTACGGCGCCGACCTCGGTGAAGGGATGTTCGGCGAGGACAACGTCAAGGTGCACTTCACCATCGGCGACGAGGTGATTGCCACTGCCGACGACAACACCAAGATGCTGACCGTTCGGGTCAACGGTGAGGTCGTCAAGACCATGCCGACGTCCATGGGCAAGGACAGCACCCCGACGGCGAACGGCATCTACACCGTCGGCGCGCGGTTCAAGCACATCATCATGGACTCGTCGACCTATGGCGTACCGGTCAACTCGCCCAACGGATATCGCACCGACGTGGACTGGGCCACCCAGATTTCCTACAGCGGAGTCTTCGTGCACTCGGCGCCATGGTCGGTGGGCGCCCAGGGGCACACCAACACCAGCCACGGCTGTCTGAATGTCAATCCCAGCAACGCGCAGTGGTTCTACGACCACATCAAGCGCGGCGACGTGGTCGAGGTGATGAACACGGTAGGAGGCACCCTGCCGGGGACCGAGGGACTGGGCGACTGGAACATCCCCTGGGAGCAGTGGCGTGCCGGTAACGCGGCGGGCCCGAGTTAGAGCTGATTGCCGAGTTTAGAAGCGCAGCAGCCCATTCAGCGCCGAGAGCGGGATGTGCGCTTCGACCGCACCGCCGTCCATGGACCACTGCATGGCTCCCGGGGTGAAATTGATCGGCTCGTCGTGAGCCACCGGGTAGTCGGGCATGTAGAGGATCAGTTCGTCAGGTGTCAACGCCCACGCCCGGTACGCACCTGAATAGACCTTGTCCGGTGTCCACCGGTCGGCGACGAATGGATAGGTTCCCGGATCGTGTGGGGGCGCAGCCTGATCGAGTGCGGACTCGATGAACGGGGCAGCCGGTTGCGGGATCGCGCTCAGCGGCGCCAGATCCGCTAGTTGCAGCCGCCGGCCGCGTCCCATGTCGAAGGTGAAGGTGCGAAACGCGTTGTTGGGTCTGGGCCCGTCTGCGTGGTAGTCCTCGTGGAACACCGCACTGAGCAGGTTGCCGTGCTGGAACACCTGGTAGTTCTCCTCGCCGAAGCTGTCGGCGGCCATGCGGGCGCCGACGGTCTTCCAGTTGTTGACGAGGGTGCGCAGGTAGTCGCGGATGGTTGCACTGGTGGTCGGGTTGTCGACGAGGTCGGCCGGCACGGCGACCTTGATGTCGCGCACGGCGCCCCGTTCGGAGGTCACCGAGGTACGGCAGTACTGGCCGTCCCAGTCGCCACCGAGCTCGCCGCAGAACGACGGGGCCGACGCGTGCGCGGTGGCCGGGGTGGTGACCCCCGAGATCGCCAGCAATAAAGACGCCGCGATCACCCTGCCGATCACAGCAGCTGGACCTTGCTGGCCAGCCAGCGGCCGTCGATCTTCTCCATGGTGATCTTGATCCGGCTGCGGTCGATCCGCGGATCCGGCACTGCCATGTTGGTCACGGTCTGGTCGATAAACACGAGCACCACAACCTTATTCGCGGACTCCGAAGCGATCGCCGAGTCCACTACCACGCCGTGCGCGGTCGCCTTGTTGTCGATCAGCAGCTGGCGCAGCTGCACGCTGGACTGGGTGTACATGTCCTTGAATTCACCGGTCGCGCCGTCGAGTACCTGACGGAAGTTCTGGTCGACATTGTTGGAGTCGATGCTGGTCAGCACCTGGGCGTAAGTGACGGCCGCTTGCTGGGCCTGCTGGCCGGCGATCTTGACCTGGTGCTCCTGCCACTGCCACCAGCCCAGCAAACCCGAAACCGTAAGTGAGGCAACGAGTAACACCGGCAGCACGCTGCGGCGCAGATACTGCTTCCAAGGTCGCTTACGTCGTTCGGCTTTGTCCCGCTTGCCGAGCAGCGGGCTGTGCTCTTCGTCGCTTTCGTCGGCCTCGGTTTCAGGTTCGACGTCTTCGGTTGGGGCTTCGGGCTTTTCGGCCTCGGTCTCGGTGTCCTTCTCGGTCATGGCAACCACAATCATCTCCTAGTGGGGTGGGTCTTAGTGCGGCGGTTCGATCGGCAGCGGCGGACCGCCGTAGGGGGTGGGAATTGTGAAGCGGCCCTTCGGTGTTGGGTCGGTTCTGCGGCCCAGGTCGGCTCCCGGTGGCGGCCCGGCGGTGTCGTCTCCGCCTGGTCGCGGCGCGTTCTTGGCTCCCCGGATCAAGACCCCGGGATCGTCGTCGCGACAGTAGGTGTACATGAACGGCTCGGGGTAGTCGGCGGCCGAGGGAATGTAGGAGGGGGTGCCGTAGTCGCATGCATAGCGGGGATAGAGCTCTGCGGTTGCCCAGACGCCGTGGTCGTGGAAGGCGCTGGCCAGGGCGTCCAGTACCGATCCGCGGTAGTCAGGAAACAGCGCGTTGAGCGCGGGCACCCGCAGATAGAGGAGCTGGGAGGTGGTGGCCATACTGCCCAGCAGTTGCACCATGGTGTCGGAATTGTCGGCGAACAAGTTGTCGACTCCGGCCAGCGTGTGCGGGGTCTGGTCAAGCAGATACCGGTAGCCGCCTTGCATGCCGGCCATGCCGGCCAGGGTCCGGTTGAGGCCGACGGTGGCGGCGGCCAGCCCCGCGTTCTTGTCGGCAGCCAGCGTCAGCACCACCCGGCTGGTCTTGATGATGCTGGTGGTTTGCGGCAGGACCGAATCGAGCGTGGAAAGCAGGAACGTGCCACCGTCCACAATGGCGGCCAACTTGCGCGGCCCCTCCTTGCTCATGCTCAGTTCCCTTTTGATCAGCTCGATCTTGCGCGGATCGACCTGGGCCAGCAGTCCGTCGGCGTCGCTGAGCAGTTGCGCCAAGCTGACCGGGACGGTGGCCCGGTCCAGCCCCAGGACGCTGCCGTCGCGCAGATACGGCCCCGCATCGGAGGCGGCTTCGAAATTGAGGAATTGCTCGCCGGCCGCCGACAGCGCCGAAACGTGGATGACGGCCGACGCCGGGATCTTCACCTGCGAGGCGATCTTGGCGACCGCGTTCACGCCGCGGTCGGTGATCTGCAGCGACTCGACTCGCCCGATCCGGACCCCGCGCAGCGCAACATCCTGATTGGGCAGCAGCCCAGCCGATTCCGGTAACTGCACCGTGACCTGGTAGGTCGACGCGAACGGCGTCACCCGCAACGCACCGGCCAACAGGTAGGCGGTCGCAACGACCAGGGTGAGCAGCAGCCCGGCCACCGACAGCCAAGTCTGGCGCCGGTGGCCCGCACGAACCACGGCGACAAGGGCATTGGCGGCGGTGGCGATCATGGCGGCGGTCCTGGAGCCAGCTCGATGCCGCCCGGGAAGTTCGGGTCCGGAATCAACGGGATCTGCGGTGAGCCAGGCCCCCGCCCCACCACTCGTTCTTGCAGGCGCCACAGGGTGTACTTCAGCGAGCCGATGAACTGATTCCAGTTGTAGCGGTGTGGTCCGTGCAGGCCGATGTCGCCGGGGAATCCGATGTCGGGTATGGATCCGAGCACCAGGCGGTCAACATTTGCGCGCACCGAAATCGAGCCCCCTGCAGTCGTTTTGACCATCGGCGGGATCATCCGGTTCAGTGGGAGCCAGCTGGTGTCGGGGCTTACCGCGACGTCGTTGGCGGCCCCGGCGATCGTGTTCAGATCGCCGATGATGCTGCGGCCGCTGGTGTCGGTACCTGCCATCGAGGGAAACCGGGCCAGCAGGCGGGTGGTGTCGCCGACCTGTTCGACCAGAGTGGACAGCTCGGCAGTGTTGGCTGCCAAAGCGTCGGTGGCCGGGCCGGCCGCCGCCATCAGCTCGCTGATGGTCTGGTCCTTAGCGTCGAGTTGTTCAGTCAGACCCGACAATTCGGACAGCGCGGTCGAGATCTGCGCGGACCGGGAGTCGAGCGTGCCGAGCAACTGGTTGGACTTGTGCACCAGATCGCCGAACGCCTCACCCTGGTCGCCGGTGGCTTTGCCGAGGCCGTTGATGATGTTGGTGAAATTGCGTACGGCTCCGCCGTTCACCAGGATGGCCGCCGAACTCAGCACGGACTCGACCGTCGCTGCCGCTCCCGTCGAATCCAAGCCGATGGTGTCGCCGTTCTTCAGCATCGGCCTAGCCGGCTCGGCGGCAGCGGACGGTGCGGGTGGTTTGAGGGCCACGAACACGTCGCCGAGTGGTGTGGCGGTGCGTAATTCAGCGGTGCTGCCCCGCGGTAGTTGCACACCGTTGACGATGCGCAGCGTGGTAACCGCGGTGTAGTTACGCGCCACGATGGATTCGACCTGACCGACGTCGGCGCCGGCCAGCTTGACCTTCGCATTCATCGGCAGGTTGAGCGCGTTGGAGAACACCGCGGTCAGCGTGTATCCATCCGAGTCGAGCCCTGGAGCCGGAAGGGGCAGGCTTGCAAGGCCATTGGTGGCGCAACCGGAAGTGAAAACCACAGTGGCCGCGATCGCCGCGGCAGCCTTACCGCGGGCAGTCATTTCTGCCCCATGGCTGCCATGCCGTCCAGCACGTAGGTGAGCCCGAAATCGGGCCCGAAGTCCTGCAGGGTCCCGGTGCTGCAGCCCAATTGCCGCAGACCCATCATGTTGCAGACCTCTTTCATCACCTGGCTGTCGAATACCATTCTGTCGGTGAGGAAGTGCGCCCGGACGGTTCCGTTGGCCCGGTCGATCGCGTTGTAGCCGTTGTCGGCGACCAGCGGGGCCAGATCGAGTATCTCGGCGATGTCACGTTGCTGATCGGCGACCGTCTTCAAGGTGGTGTCGGTATTGAGCAGGGTCTGCCTCAGCGCGTCGCGATTGGCGTCGAGCAGGTCTCCGGCCCGCTGCACCAGTTGATCGAGTTTTCGGCCGGTGCTGCCCTTACCGAAATCCTCGTCGGCCAGGATCTGGCTGACCTGGTGGATGGTTGACGCGAATTCGCGCAGCTTTGCGTCATTGGCGGCGGCGGCGTCGAACAACGAGCTGATGTTCCTGACGATCGTGGTGATCTGCTCGCGGGTCTGTGCGCCGCCGTCGCTGCTCAGCCGCAGGGCCCGGGACAGTTCGTTGAGTGCTCCCTTGATCTGGCCGCCGTTCCCGTCGACAACTGCGGCGCCGCCGTTGAGCACATCGGCGATCGGGCCGCCGCCGCGGCCGTCGCCTTCGAGCGATTTGACCACCTTGTCCAAAACGCTGAGCACCCGGCTGAATTCGACGGGCGTCTTGGTGCGGGTCAGCCCGATGGTGTCGTGGTTCTGCAGGACTGGACCGCCGCGGTAGGGCGGGGTGAGCTCGATCTGTCGATCGGTGAGGATGGACGTCGACACGGTGACGGCCTGGGCGTCGGCCGGAACCTTGACGTCGCGGTCGACGGTGAACTCGACCTCGACGTAGCCGCCCTTCGGGACGATTCTGACGACTTTGCCCACCGGCATGCCCAGCACCGCCACCGCGTTGCCTTCGTATAAGCCTGAGGCGCTGTCGAATTGGGCTGTGACAGTCATCGGGTCGTCCTTGGCGCCCAGATACCACCAGCCGGCGCCTATCGCGGCCGCCACCAATACCGCGGCGATAACGACAGCCAGCAACCGGGTTTTCACTTGCAGTCCTTGAAATACGGGATCATCCCGAACTGCTGGGCCCGGCCACTGATGGCACACATCCACGAGTCGACGAGCATGCCGCTGGGGGCATTGAAGTTGATCGCGTTGCCGTCACCGGTGATGTTGGCCACCTCGCGGAAGAAGACCGGACTTACCTGCATCAGGTTGCGCAGCAGGTCGTCGTGTTTGGCCATCAGATCGGTGAACTCGTGCATGTCTTTGACCAGCGCGTCCACCCCCGACCGGTCTCTGACGACGATCCTGCCGAGGATCTCCACGAGACTGTTCAGCGATTGCATCATGGCGTGGAAAACGGCTCGGCGCGCGACGAATTGGCCCATCAGGTCCTGGCCCTGGGTGACCAGGTTGCCGATGTTGGCTTGCTGACGGCGCAAGGTGTTGGTGACCTGTTCGGTGTTCTTGAGCAGCTGACCCAGTTGGTCGCGCCGCTGCGCGATGATCGACGACAGCGTGTTGATGTTCGTCATGGCTTGTGGCACCAGCGGCGGCAGTCGTTCCAGTTGCTTGCCGAGCACGGCAAGCGATTGGGCGAACCGGTCGGAGTCGACCTGCTCGAAAGTGGTCGTGGCATCCTTCAGCGCGGTCTGCAGATCGTAGGGTACTTCGGTGTGGGCGATATCAAAAGTGTTGTGCGGCAGGGAATCCAGTCCGTTGGGTTCCAGTGCGAGATATCGGGAGCCGAGGATGGTGGTGACCTTGATCGTCGCCTTGGAGTCTTTGCCCAGCACGATGTCGTCGCGAACCTTCAGGCCCGCTTCGACATGGTCGCCGACGAGTTTCATGCTGGTCACGGTGCCGACCGGGATGCCGGCAATCGCGATCGGGTTCCCGGGCCGCAGTGCGGCGGCTTGGATGAACTCGGCGGTGTAATGCCGGTAGCCGGCGCCGACCAGATGGACGACCAGCATTCCCGCGATCACCACCGCAACCACCGCGACGGCGATAAACCCAAGCCAGGTCTTGTTGTAACTCTCCAGCGGACGCGTCTTGAGCCGCTTGAGTCGAACTGCGATCGACGCCTTAGCCATTGTTCCTGCACTTAGGGCTGTGCCACGCTTTGTTTCCCGGCGTGGCCGCATTGACGATGATCGGCAGCACATCGTTGAGGCCCGGGAAGAACCCGAGGAAGTTGACGTCGCACACGTACGCGTTGCCGTAGGCGCCGCCGTTGCCGACGCGAGTGAGCCCCTTCAGCATCAGCGGCATGTTGTCGCCGAAAAACGCCACCTGAGGTTCGACGCTGAGGATGTGACGGGCGAAACCTGGCTGGCGATAGATGAATTCGGCCAACGCCGGGTACACGTCGCGGGCCGCGACCGATAGCCGGCCCAGCACCCTTGCCAAGGAGCCGGTCGAGGCGACCAGCTCCGGGCGGCGCCTGTCGAGGACGGCCACTGCGTCGCGGGTCTGGGTGATGACACCGTCGAGGTTGTTGTTCTGCTGCGCGAGGTTGGAGATCACCCTGTTGAGGTTGGTGATCACATCGCCGAGGGCCTGGTCTCGTCCGGCGAATGTCTCGGTGAGAGTGGATGTCTGGCTTATCAGCGTGGCCAGCGACGAGCTATCGCCCTGCAGCGATTCGATGACGCCTTTGGTGAGGTTGTCGGCGTCTTGCGGATTGAGCAGGCTGAACAGCGGCTCGTAGCCGTTGAGTAGTGCGGTGACGTCGAAGGAGGGTTCGGTTCGCTGTAGCGGGATGACACTTCCCGGCGGCAGCTGCTGTGGACCGCCTTCCTTGCCCAACGACAGACCGAGGTAACGCTGCCCGACGATGTTCTGGTAAGTCACCGAGGCGACGGTGTTGCCGAACAGCCGCTGATCGTCCTGCACCACGAACGAAACTTTGGCCAATTTGCCTTCCAGTTCAACCTTTTCGACCCGGCCAACCCGCACCCCGGCCATCCGGACGTCGTCGCCTTCGCGCAGTCCGTACACGTCGCTGAAGACCGCCGAATACGGCGCCGTCTTGCCGGCCACGTCGCGGCGCAGGCTCACATACACCATCCAGGTGAGCGTCGTCGCGACGACCATGAACACCGAAAGCCCGATAAAGGCGCCGCGGGATTTCATTTGGACCTCGACACAGTGGTTCCGCGAGCGAGGGGGCCCAGCAGCAGCTCGGTGGCGACATTGGGAGGCTGGCCGGTGATCACCGCGAGCGCGTTGCGTTCCTGCTCGCTGCCGACGGGCCCGACATTGCCGCCGATGTTGCCGCCGACAGCCCCGCCGACACCCCCTCCGAACGACGACGGCGCAGCTGTCCCGGGCACCGGTGGTGACGGCGAAACCCAGGGCGGCAGCGGCGGATTGGGATCGGTCAGGTTGGGGCTGGGGTTGATCAGCGGTGGGCCGACGGCAACGAGGTTGCCGTCGGGCCCGACAACGGTCCCTGGCGGGGGAGCCAGATCCAGGGGCGGCTGGTAGTTCTGCGGCAACAGCACTTCGGGGAGATCAGGGCGCACCGGAACCAGCGGCGCGGTGAAACAGCTGGGACCCTTGAGCTCGCCGTAGCGGGGGCAGTCCGCACGCGTGTAGGAGTAGCTGGGCGTGAACGAGAGGTTCACGCGCATGTTTCCGGTGCCGTTCTCGGGCACCCAGACCTCGTCCATGAACTTGGTGGCCAGGTTGTCCAGCTTGACGACGGCGGGCAGGAAGTTGTTCGACTTGAGCGCCAGGACACCCAGCACCGGGGTGAAGTCGGTGGTGATCTTGATGAGCTGGTCGATGTGGTTGTTCAGCGATTGCTGCGTGGTGCCGATCGTGTTGTCGGCGCCGGTGAGTAGCGCGGCCAACTGCTCGCGTGTCTGGGCGAAGGTCCGCATCGGTTCGACGGCCTGATGTAGCGCATCGACGAGATCCGGTGCCGTCGCCTGCAGCCCGCGGGTCGCGTCGATGAGCGCCGATACCGTTGAGGGGCCGGTGTCGGTCGCGACGATCGAATTGAGTTGATCCATAAGGCGATTCAGCTGCGCGGCATCGTTGAGCAGCACTACCCGGCGATGATCGGTGGCGGCCGCGAGCGCGGCCAGGATTCCCAGCGAATTGTCGTCTCGGCCGCGCCCGGCCGCGGCGAGCAGGTTGCGCAGCTTGGTGACGGTGGTTTGAAACAGAACCGTCGGCAGCTGCGTGTCTTCGGGGATGTGCGCGCCGGCATGGATGGCGCCCCCGGGGCCGTTGCCCACCAACTGAACTGACGACACGGCGAAGACATTGCTGGGTACCACCCGCGCGGTCACCGCGGACGGGATCGACTTCGCGTATTCGGGTTTGAGGTTGATCCGGACGTAGTTGGGTTTTCCGTTCGCCGCGGGAACGACGTCGTCGACCATGCCGACCAGCACGCCGCGGTACTTGACATCGGATTTCTGCGGAAGGCCGTCGCCGACGTTCACCAGATCGGCCACTACGCGCACGTAGTCGTTGAACCGGCCGGTGGACTTGGCCAGCAGCGTGACGGCAAGCAGCACGGAAACGATCACAACCGCGACCCCGCAGACCAGTAGCTGGCGGTCCGACGGGCCACGTCCGTCCAGCTCAAAGGAATTGGGCATCGGCGCTAACCACCGAACCTGGCGCCGGAGTCGGCGCCCCACAGCGCCATGGTGAGCAGCATGTTGACGATGATCACGACGGTGATGCTGGCCCGCATGCCATGTCCGGCGGCCACCCCGACACCCTCGGGTCCGCCGCTGGCATAGAAGCCGTAGTAGCACTGGATGGTGGACGCGATCCACACGAAGATGACGGTCTTGAGCAACGAGAAGGCAATGTCCTTGCCGGCCAGCATCAACGAAAAGTAATGCAAATAGGACCCATTGGAGCCGCCGCTGCTGACGGTGACTACCAGTTGGGTGGTCAAGTAGCCGATCGCCAGGCATGCCGCATACAGCGGGATCATCGCGATCACCGACGCCATCAGCCGGGTGGTCACCAAGAACGGAATCGGGCGAATGGCAATGGATTCCATGGCGTCGATCTCTTCGGCGATTCGCATCGACCCCAGCTGCGCGGTGAACCGGCAGCCACCCTGCATAGCAAACGCGAGCGAGGCCATCAACGGTGCCAGCTCGCGGGTATTGACCAGCGACGAGATGAAGCCGGTGGCGGGACCAAGGCCGAGCAGCTCAAGGAAGTTGTAGCCCTCGATGCCGACCAGTGCGCCGACCGTCATACCGAGCACGACCGCAACCCCGGCGGTGCCGCCGCCCACCACGATCGAGCCGTTGCCCCAGGTGATGTTCGACAGCAGGCGCAGGAACTCGCCGCGGTAGTGGCGCATTGCGATCGGCACGCCGGCGAGGGCGCGGAGAAAGAACACCAGCATGTGGCCGACCCGCAGGATCGGCCTGGTAATCCGGCGGTAGACCTGGGTCAGCAGGTCCGTGATCGGCGCTAGCGGTCGGTACGAGGAGACGGCCACGTCACAGCCCCGTCCGCGGCGCCAACATGATGTGCAGCTGGCTGATCGCGACGTTGACGATCATCAGCACCAGGATCGATTCGACGACGGCCGCGTTCACCGAATTCGCGACACCCGTCGGGCCGCCCTTGGTGGACAGGCCCTTCTGCGCCGACACGACGGCGACGATGGCGCCGAAGATCATCGCCTTGAGCAGCGCCAGAATCATGTCGTCGGTCGTCGCGAACGACGCGAACGTGGCCACGAAGCTGCCCGGCGCACCATCCTGGAAATACACGTTGAGCAGGTAGCTGGCGAAAAACCCGACGAAGCACACGACCCCGGTGAGCGCGACGCCGATCATGATCGCCGCCGCGAAGCGCGGCACGACCAGTCGGCGGATCACCGATACGCCCATTACCTCCATGGCATCGGTTTCCTCGCGCATCGTTCGCGAGCCGAGGTCGGCGGTGATGGCGGATCCGACGGCCGAGGCCATCAGGATGGCGGCCACCAGCGAGGCGCCCTGGCGGATGACCGCGAGTCCGCTGGCCGCGCCGGCGAGTGAGACGGCGCCGACCTGGCCGGCCAGCAACGCGAACTGAATCGACAGGGTGACGCTGATGGGCAGGGAGACCAGGATCGTCGGCACCACAGCCGTGCCGGCCATGAACGCGCCCTGCCGGACGAACTCCTGCCATTGGAAGCGGCCGGTGACGAGATCGAAAAAGAAGTATTGAACAGTGCGTACGGCGAGGACGAACTGTTCGCCGACCGTGGTGAGGGAGGCGACTGGGTGGCGTTTGACGTACCCGACAGCCCAGTCGCCCATGGCGTCGACGCCGTCGTCGGTCCGTTCACCTTGCAATGCGGGCGCTCTCCCACAACTAATGTGCTGAACCCGCAGCTCATCCGGGTTTGCGGTAACACGCTAGCGCAGATGACAAGGGTTTGGAGCCGAGATGGTTCGACGAGGCCCTTGGTCCGCTGCGCATGGGGTGTCCTGGGGTACAAGACGCACTTGTATCCCTGCAAGAACGCGGCTGCTACTGGGGCGTCGTCGCACGACGAATGATCAATGCCATGAACACTTCAGCCAACACCAAATTCCAGATCCGCGGCATGGCCGGTGCGCTGCTGGCCACGGCGATCATCGCGAGCGCCGTCGGTCTCGCGGCGCCGGGGCACGCCGACGGCGGCCAGCCAGCCGGCACGGCAACGCAGCTGCAATCGCTGATACCCACACCGGCGAACACCCAGCACACCGACGGCCCGGCCGCCATTGCCAACAACGGCATCCGGATGCACTTCATGGTCAACGGATCGGCAATGGGTGTTCTGGACGCGTACAAGGCCGAGCTTGAGGGCAAGGGCTGGACGGTGACCGTCGCGAGTTCAGGCGGTTGGGGAGGAGCCGGCGGCGCCACCTTCACCGGGACCCACGCCGGCAGCTACGGCGTGTTCAGCGGCGGCGGCTCCGGTGGCGTCACCGACGTCAAGGCCTGCGCGTGGCCGTCGCAGCCCGCGAACCCCAACTGCGGTGGCGACTGATTCGTCGCCGCACGATCGGCCGAAAGCCGAAAGGTCAGAGGGTAGAAATACCCTCTGACCTCATGGGGTGAGTGACGGGACTCGAACCCGCGACATTCAGGATCACAACCTGACGCTCTACCAACTGAACTACACCCACCATGACCACCGGCCGGCCCCGAGAGGCGCAACGAGCGGCGACGTCGATATTAACCGCTTGGGCGCTCGTCGGCCGAATCAATATCGTCCGGCGTGGTCTCCGCGCCGGAAATTTCGGCGACCACGGCCGCGATTTCGCTGGTAGACGGGCCGGGCGGCGGTACGAACGCGGTGCGCCGGTAGTACTGCAATTCCCGGATGGACTCATGAATGTCAGCCAGCGCCCGGTGCGCGAGCCCCTTGGGCGGCTGGCCGAAGTAGATCCGCGGGTACCAGCGCCGGCAGAGTTCCTTGATCGAGCTGACGTCGATCATCCGGTAGTGCAGGAACCCGTCGAGCTTGGGCATGTCGCGGGCGATGAAGGACCGGTCGGTGGCGATCGAGTTTCCGGCCAGCGGCGCGGTCTTGGGTTGCTTGACGTGCTCGCCGATGTAGTCGAGCACCATCTGCTCAGCCGTCGCGAGGTCGACCGTGGACGCTCGCACCTCGTCGATCAGCCCTGATCGCGAATGCATGTCGGCGACGATCTCGATCATCGACGACAGCGCGGCTTCTTCGGCGTGGATCACCACGTCCACCCCGTCGCCGAGGATGTTCAGATCGGCATCGGTGACCAGCACGGCGATCTCGATCAACTTGTCCGAGCCCAGATCGAGACCGGTCATCTCGCAGTCGATCCACACCAATTCGTCACGCACAGCGCTCAGCGTAAGCCCATGCGCGGCCCTGCCCGTGGATTCCCCTGACAAGTAGTGTGATGCTTTGCCGCACTGCGAGGGGAACTGATGAGCACTGAATCGGCAGCGGGAGGGCAAGACGGTCCTGCCAAGCGGATTTCGGCCGGTTATGCCGTCGCCGGCCAAGCGCTGGAATTGGGCACCGTCGTAGTCGATGGCCAAGCCGATCCGACAGCGCAGATACGTATCCCGCTGGCCACCGTCAACCGCCACGGGCTGGTCGCCGGGGCCACCGGGACCGGCAAGACCAAAACGCTGCAGCTGATCGCCGAGCAGCTCAGCGCTGCCGGGGTGGCCGTGCTGATGGCCGACGTGAAGGGCGATCTGTCCGGCCTGGCGCGGCCGGGGGAGGGCAACGACAAGACCGCCGCGCGCGCCAAGGACACCGGCGACACCTGGACACCCACCACCTTCCCGGTGGAGTTCTTGTCCCTGGGCACCGATGGCATCGGTGTTCCGGTACGCGCCACCGTGTCCAGCTTCGGCCCGGTTCTGCTATCAAAGGTGTTGGGGCTCAACGCCACTCAAGAGTCAACGCTGGGGCTGATCTTCCATTGGGCGAAGGAAAACAACCGCCCGCTGGTCACCCTGGACCAGTTGCGCAGCGCCATCAGTCATCTGACCAGTGAGGCGGGCAAGGCCGATCTGAAATCCCTGGGCGGGGTCTCATCGACGACGGCCGGCGTCATCCTGCGGTCGCTGGTAAACCTCGAAGCAGAAGGCGGCGACACGTTCTTCGGCGAGCCGAAGCTGGACCCACAGGATCTGCTGCGTGTAGACGACCAGGGCCACGGCGTCATCTCGCTGCTCGAATTCAGCGGGCAGTCGCTGCGTCCGGTCATTTTCTCCACCTTCCTGATGTGGGTGCTGGCGGATCTGTTTCAAGTCCTGCCTGAGATCGGTGACGTGGACAAGCCCAAGCTGGTCTTCTTCTTCGACGAGGCGCACCTGTTGTTTACCGATGCCTCCAAGGCGTTCCTCGAGCGGGTCGAGCAGACGGTCAAGCTGATTCGTTCCAAGGGCGTCGGCGTTTTCTTCTGCACCCAGCTGCCCACCGATCTGCCCAACGACGTGCTCTCCCAACTCGGAGCCAGGGTGCAGCACGCATTGCGCGCGTTCACTCCCGATGACCAGAAGGCGCTGAGCAAGACCGTGCGCACCTATCCGAAAACAGATGTCTACGACTTGGAGTCGGCGTTGACCTCGCTGGGAATCGGTGAGGCGATTGTCACCGTGCTGTCCGAGAAGGGCGCACCGACGCCGGTCGCCTGGACACGGATGCGAGTGCCCCGGTCGCTCATGGCCGCCATCGGTACCGACGCGGTTGCTGCCGCAGCCAAATCAAGCCCGCTGCAGGCCAAATATGGCCAGACGATCCAGCAGGCCCCGGAACCTCAAGTGCCCCAACAGGTCCCGCCGCAGCAGGAAACCCCGCAGCCGCGCGGGCAATACGACCCGCTGCCGTGGCCCGACCAACTCGAGGTGCCGCCGATGCCTGCGCCCGCGGAGCCGCAAGGTCCCGCCATGTGGGAGCAGGTGCTGAAGAATCCGACGGTGAAAAGCGCCATCAACACCGGGGTGCGAGAGGCGATGCGCAACCTGTTCGGCAGCGGTCGGCGTCGCCGGAAGTGATCCGGCCTCAACCGCCGCCGAGCTTCTTGTAGAAGGCGCCGACGATCGGCGCCACGACGGCACGGGGCCCGTAGCCGCTCGCCACCGACATCGCCTTGGACGTCAGACCCGGCACCACGCGCATCTTGTTGCGCTCCAAGGCATCCAGCGATATCTGCGCGGTGTGCTCGGTCGAAATCCACAGGAAGTCGGGTACCAGCTTCTCCACGAGCGACCGTTCGGCGTCGGCGGGCAGGTCGCTGCGCACCGGCCCCGGGGCCAACACCGTGACATGCACACCGCAGCGGCGCAGTTCGCCGCGCAACGATTCACTGAATGTGTTCGCGAACGCCTTGGTGGCTGCATACGTGGCGTTGTAGGGGATGGGCGAATTGCCGGCGGCTGAACCGGAAATCAAGATTCCGCCGGCCTTTCGTTCGACCATGCCGGGCAGCACTGCCAGCGTAAGGTCATGCACGCCAAGGACATTCAACTGCACCTGAGCTTTTTCGCCCGCCGGGTCCAGTGTCGCTATCGGGCCGAACGTCGCGGTTCCCGCGTTGGCGCACAGGATCGAGATGGGCCGCGCGGCCAATTCCTCGCACAGCTTTCCTCGTTCGGACGGGTCGGCGAGATCGGCGGGTCGCACATCGACGGTGACCCGATACTGGTCGGTCAGCCTGGCCGCCAAGTCGTTGAGCAGGTCTTCGCGGCGCGCGGTGACGATCAGGTTGTGCCCGCGCGCGGCAAGCTCGGTGGCCAGGGCTTCGCCGATGTTCTGCGAAGCACCGGTGACCACCGCACGCGCGTCAGGACTGGGAGCGGGAATGGGCATGAGCATGATCGTAAACATGCACCGGAAGCGGGAACCCTGCCGATCCCGTTAGAGTGCCGGGCATGAATTACCCGGGGCCGGGTCCCGTCGAGCCTGCGAATCCGCAGACAAACCGCGAGAACGGGCCTGCAAAATCGCAGCCTCGGCGAAACCCGCGATCTCGCGTCGTGGCCTGGGCGCTGTGGGATTGCGGTTCCACCGGTCTGAACGCGATCGTGACGACGTTCGTGTTCTCGGTCTACCTGACCAATAGCGTGGGCGTGGGTACGCCGGGCGGCGCCACGCCGGAAAGCTGGCTGGGCCGGGCCGGCGCGTTTGCCGGGATCACCATCGCGGTGCTGGCGCCGGTTGTCGGAGTGTGGGTGGAGTCCCCGCATCGCCGGCGGGTGGCGCTGGGCGTCTTGACCGGGGTAACGGTCGCGCTGACCAGCGCAATGTTCCTCATCCACGACAGCCCCGGCTACCTGTGGGCAGGGCTGGCCTTACTGGCGCTGACGGCAGCGTGCAGCGACCTGGCCAGCGTGCCTTACAACGCCATGCTGCGGCAGCTTTCGACGCCGGCCACGGCAGGGCGAATTTCCGGGTTCGGCTGGGCGGCGGGTTACGCCGGAAGCGTCTTGTTGCTGGTGTTGGTCTATCTGGGTTTCGTCTCGGGTCGAGGTGACGTGCGTGGGCTGCTGCAGCTGCCGGCTCAGGACGGCCTCAACGTGCGCGCGGCGATGCTCATGGCCGCGGCGTGGCTGGCGTTGTTGGCCCTGCCGCTGCTGCTGGTGGCCCACCGACTACCCGATTCCGGCGCGGTCGCCCACTCGACCACCACCGTGCGCGGCGCCTACCGGAAGCTGTGGACCGACATCACCGGCGAATGGCGCCGCGACCGCAACCTCGTCTACTTCTTGATCGCCAGTGCGATCTTCCGGGACGGGCTCGCGGCGATGTTCGCCTTCGGGGCGGTGCTCGGCGTCAACGTCTACGGACTCACCCAGGCCGACGTGCTGATGTTCGGTGTCGCCGGAAGCGTGGTAGCCGCGCTCGGTGCGACGGTGGGCGGATTCGTCGACCACCGAGTGGGATCCAAACCGGTCATCGTCGTGTCGCTGGCCGCGATCCTCGCGTCGGCGCTCACCTTGATGGCGCTGTCCGGGTCGTTCGCGTTCTGGGTGTGCGGGCTGCTGCTGTGTCTGTTCATCGGACCGTCGCAGTCATCGGCACGCGCCCTGTTGCTGCGCATGGCCCAGCACGGCAAGGAGGGGGTGGCGTTCGGCTTGTACACGATGACGGGCCGGGCGGTGGCGTTCCTGGCGCCCTGGCTGTTCTCCGTTTTCGTCGACGTGTTCGACGCGGTTCGCGCCGGCCTGGGCGGGATCTGCCTGGTGCTGTTCGTGGGCCTGGTGGCGATGCTGGCGGTGCGCGTGCCGCGGCACGGCGCCACGGTGGTGGCCGAAACGGCTTAGTTAGTCGGGGCGTCGCAGATCGTCAAGCCCACTCCGGTGCGCTGGCGTACCTGCACTCCGGCCACGGTCACCGAGCAGGTGACATTGTGGCCGATGTTGACGATCGTGACGGTCGCCGGGTGTTCTGTCGACCTCGACAGGCTGACCTCTTTGCTCCACGGCAGCGCCACGTTGAACTCGGTCTGGATCACGTCCCCGGTGTCCAAATAGGTGACGCTGATGGCGCGGCCTTCGCCGGTGACGTTGTAGACAACGGTCTGCATGGCGCCAGCCGGGGTGGTTGCGGTGGGCGTGCCCGACTCGGTTGTGGTCGTCGGCGTCGAGGTGACACTGGGCGCAGGGGTAGTCCTGGTCATGGTCGGAAGTGTCGAACTCGGCGTCGGCATCGGCGGCAACGGCTCGACCGCCGTTTGATCCTTGACCGACATATTCGCAATCACCAGCGCGATGACCAGCCCGACCACCAACAACACCGCCGCGCCGGCGGCCACCCACAACCAGCGCGGTGTCTTGGGGCCGTGCGGTGGCGGGGGCTCCTCAGGTGGGCCGGAACCCGGCGTGCCCTGGTCTTGCATCCAGTACGGCGGCAACTGCTGGGTCGGGTTGGTGTCGTTGGGGCCCGGCGCCCACGGCGGGACGGTGCCGCCATAGGTGGGCGCGTAGGGCGCCTGGCCGGCGTACGCCGGATCGATGGGCGGCGGATTGTAGTAACCCTGCGGCCCGACCGGTCCCGCCCCCGATTGAGGGGGACCAAACCTTTGGGGCCGACGTGGATCGTTCATGTCCACCTCATGGATTGCAGGGTACCCAAGACTCGCGCGGCAGCGCTGGCGGACTGCTCCGCTGGTGCTTACTTGCCGCCTGCGGTCAGCGCGGCGAGCGTCATGGCCCGCATGACGGCGCGGGAACGAACCGTGCGCGCCGGCTTGGTGTCGGCCGACTTCATGCTGTGTGGTGTCGAGTTCAGCAGGCCGAAGGTGGCGTGCGCCATCAGCCGGGCATCGGCTTCGGCCAGCTCGGGGTGCAACTCGCGCAACACGCCCACCCAGACCTCGACGTATTGCCGCTGGGCTTTGCGGACCTGGCGTTCGGCGGCGTCGGGCAGGTGCGCAAGGTCACGGTCCTGGATACGAATCAGGTTGGGTTCCCCGAGTGCGAAATCGAGGTGGAAGTCGATGAGGCCGTCCAGCGCTGCCGTCGGATCCGGGTTGTGTGCCGTGACGTCGCGCGCGCCGGCCAGCAGCCGGGCGCTGATTCCCACCAGCAACTCGACCAGCAGTGACTCCTTGTTGGGGAAGTGGCGGTAGATGGCCGGACCGCTGACGCCGGCTGCGGCACCGATGTCCTCCAGTCGCACCGCGAGGAAACCGCGCTCGGCGAACAGCCGCTCGGCGGCCGACAGGAGTTGCTGTCGTCGGTCGGACTTCAACTGGCTGCGACGATTTGGGGCCTCGGGCTGGCCCGGCCGGCTGTCGGGTGCGGTCATGACGGCCTCCGTCCCAACCCGTTCTGGACACTTCGGTTAATCGTCACTAACGTAGCACGAGTTATTCGCTGTTAACTCGAGTTTGTCGCGTGGGGGGCGCCAGGCGGAGGAACCGTGGCCACAGCAGGTCCCCTCTCATATGAACGCGGTCCGGCCGAACCGCAACTGTTGGCGACGACGATCGGTGCCAATCTCGCCGCTACCGCGGCGCGGTATGGGACTCGGGACGCTCTGGTCGACGTTCGGGCCGCGCGGCGGTGGACGTATGCCGAACTGCTTGCCGCCGTACGCCGCCTGGCGACCGGACTGCTGCGGGCCGGAATCGGGCCTGGCGATCGAGTCGGAATCTGGGCGCCGAACCGGTGGGAGTGGGTCCTGGTTCAGTACGCGACGGCTGAGATCGGCGCGGTGCTGGTGACCATCAATCCTGCCTACCGCGCGCGTGAATTGGACTATGCGCTAAGGCAATCCGGGGTTGTCATGGTGATTGCCGCCGCGGGCTTCAAGGATGCCGACTACGCCAGGATGCTGGCCGAGGTGGTGCCGCATTGCCCCGGCGTGCGCGACGTGGTGCTGTTGGACAGCGATGACTGGGAGCAGCTGGCCGGGGCCCACGCCGACCCGATGACGTTGCAGAACATTGCCGCGACACTGGACAGCACCGATCCGGTGAACATCCAATACACTTCCGGCACAACAGGTTTCCCGAAGGGCGTCACGCTGAGCCATCGGAACATCCTTAACAACGGCTACCTGGTCGGCGAACTGCTCGACTACACCGCGCACGACCGGATCTGCATTCCGGTGCCGTTCTATCACTGCTTCGGCATGGTCATGGGCAATCTGGCGGCCACCAGCCACGGCGCCTGCATGGTGATCCCGGCGGCCCGCTTCGATCCCGCGGCCACTCTGCAAGCGGTGCAGGATGAACGGTGTACCAGCCTCTATGGTGTGCCCACCATGTTCATTGCCGAGCTGGGGCTGCCGGATTTCGCCGAGTACGAGCTGACGAGCCTGCGCACCGGAATCATGGCCGGCGCCCCCTGTCCGGTCGAGGTGATGCGCAAGGTGATGCACCGCATGCATATGCCAGGCGTTTCGATCTGCTACGGCATGACCGAAACCTCGCCCGTTTCTACCCAGACCCGCAGTGACGACTCACTGGTGCGCCGCGTGGCCACCGTTGGCCGAGTAGTGCCGCACCTCGAAATCAAGGTGGTTGACCCGCTCACCGGGCAGACGGTGCCGCGCGGCGTGACCGGCGAGTTCTGCACCCGCGGGTATTCGGTGATGGCGGGCTACTGGAATGAGCCGGAGCGCACCGCCGAGGTGATCGACGCCGACGGCTGGATGCACACCGGAGACCTGGCCGCGATGGATGAGTGCGGATACATCCAGATCACCGGACGGATCAAGGACATCGTCGTGCGGGGAGGCGAGAACATCTCGCCACGCGAAATCGAGGAGTTCCTGCACAGCCACCCCGATATCGCCGACGGCCACGTCATCGGAGTGCCGGACGCCAAGTACGGGGAGGAGTTGATGGCGGTGGTCAAGCTGCGTGGCGGTGCGCCGGAGCTCACCGTTGAGCAACTGCGCGAATTCTGCGCCGGCCGAATCGCAGCGTTCAAGATCCCGCGGTATCTGTGGATCGTCGACGAGTTCCCCATGACCGTCACCGGCAAGGTGCGCAAGGTGGAGATGCGGCAGCAAGCGATCGAATACTTGCGCGATAGCCAGTGACGTGCTGTCCCTGGACGCGCCGCGAGGGCGATGGTATCCTCGGATCCAGTTAATCTGGATTAACTGAACCGGAGGCCATGCGGTAAATGGACAAGGTGGTAGCTACCGCCGCTGAGGCGGTGGCGGACATAACCGACGGGTCGTCCCTGGCGGTCGGCGGCTTCGGGTTGTGCGGCATTCCCGAAGCGCTGATCGCAGCGCTGGTGGACAGCGGTGTCACCGACCTGGAGACGGTATCCAACAACTGCGGAGTCGACGGTGTCGGCCTCGGAGTGCTGTTGGAAAACAAGCGAATTCGGCGAACCGTCTCATCGTATGTGGGTGAGAACAAGGAGTTCGCCCGTCAGTTTCTGTCCGGTGAACTCGAAGTCGAGCTAACCCCCCAGGGAACCCTGGCCGAGCGGTTGCGCGCCGGCGGTATGGGCATACCCGGGTTCTACACCCCGGCAGGAGTCGGCACTCAGATCGCCGATGGGGGTCTGCCCTGGCGGTATGACGCCTCAGGGGAGGTGGCGGTGATGTCGCCGCCCAAGGAGACCCGCGAATTCGACGGCGTCACCTATGTTCTCGAGCGTGGCATCCGTACCGACTTCGCGCTGGTGCACGCCTGGAAGGGCGACCGCCACGGCAACCTGGTGTACCGCTACGCGGCAGCCAACTTCAATCCGGAATGCGCTCCGGCCGGGCGGATCACGATCGCAGAGGTTGAACATCTCGTCGAGCCGGGAGAAATAGATCCGGCCACCGTGCACACGCCCGGGGTGTTCGTGCAGCGAGTGGTGCATGTGCCCGATCCCGTGAAGAAGATCGAGAAGGAGACGGTTCGGTGATCACGCCGACGACGATGAGGTGGGGGCACCTCCCGCTTGCGGGGGAGAGTGGCGCAATATGAGCTGGACGCGCGACGAGATGGCCGCGCGGGTGGCGGCGGAATTCGAAGACGGCCAATACATCAACCTCGGCATAGGGATGCCCACCCTGATCCCGAATCACATTCCCGACGGCGTCCACGTCGTGTTGCACTCGGAGAACGGCATCCTCGGTGTCGGCCCGTACCCTCGCCGCGAGGATGTGGACGCCGATCTGATCAACGCGGGTAAGGAAACCGTCACCACGCTGCCCGGCGCCGCGTTCTTCGGTTCAGCGACCTCGTTCGGCATTATCCGCGGCGGCCACCTGGACGTGGCCGTGCTTGGAGCCATGCAAGTTTCGGTGACCGGCGACCTGGCCAACTGGATGATCCCCGGCAAGATGGTCAAAGGCATGGGCGGCGCGATGGACTTGGTGCACGGCGCGCGCAAGGTCATCGTGATGATGGAACACGCCGCCAAAGACGGCAGCCCGAAGATCCTCGAACGCTGTACGTTGCCGTTGACCGGCGTCGGCTGCGTCAACCGCATCGTCACCGAGCTTGCCGTCATCGACATCTGCGACGACGGCCTGCACCTGATCGAAACCGCCCCCGATGTGTCCGTCGAAGAGGTGGTCGCCAAAACCCAACCGCCGCTTGTACTTCGGGATCTGGCAACCCAGTGACGACTATCGCGCCCTCCTTCGCCGACGAGCACCGCCGGCTCGTGGCGGAGTTGAACGACAAGCTTGCCACCGCAGCGCAGGGCGGTAATGAACGCGCCCGGGAACGCCACGTCAGCCGCGGCAAGCTGCTGCCGCGGGAACGGGTGGACCGGCTGCTGGATCCGGGCAGCCCTTTCCTCGAACTGGCTCCGTTGGCCGCCAACGGCATGTACGGCGACGAGTCGCCGGGTGCTGGAATCATCACCGGGATCGGCCGGGTGTCCGGGCGTGAATGTGTGATCGTCGCCAACGACGCAACGGTCAAGGGCGGCACCTATTACCCGATGACGGTCAAGAAGCATCTGCGCGCCCAGGAGGTGGCACTGCAGAACCTGCTGCCGTGCATCTACCTCGTGGACTCCGGCGGCGCCTTCCTGCCGCGCCAAGATGAGGTGTTCCCCGACCGCGAGCACTTCGGCCGGATCTTCTTCAACCAGGCGACCATGAGCGCCAAGGGCATTCCGCAGGTGGCCGCGGTGCTCGGGTCGTGCACGGCGGGCGGCGCCTATGTTCCGGCGATGAGCGACGAAGCCGTGATCGTTCGTGAACAGGGCACAATCTTTCTCGGCGGTCCGCCACTGGTCAAAGCCGCGACTGGGGAAATCGTCTCGGCCGAGGACCTCGGCGGCGGTGACCTGCACTCGCGGGTATCCGGCGTCACCGACCATCTGGCCGACGACGACGAGGATGCGCTGCGCATCGTCCGCTCGATCGCGGCCACTTTCGGACCACGCGAGCCGGCCCAGTGGGACATAACGCGTTCGGTCGAACCCAAACACTCGCCGACCGAGCTCTACGACGTCGTACCGCCGGACCCGCGGGTGCCCTACGACGTACACGAGGTCATCACTCGACTGGTCGACGGCAGCGAATTCAGCGAGTTCAAAGCCAAATACGGCAAAACACTGGTGACCGCGTTCGCCCGCATCCACGGCCATCCGGTCGGCATCATCGCCAACAACGGCGTGCTGTTCAGTGAATCCGCTTTGAAGGGCGCCCATTTCATCGAGTTGTGCGACAAGCGCAAGATCCCGCTGCTGTTCCTGCAGAACATTGCCGGCTTCATGGTCGGCCGCGACTATGAGGCCGGCGGCATCGCCAAGCACGGCGCCAAGATGGTCACCGCGGTGGCCTGCGCACGGGTACCCAAGCTGACCGTGGTGATCGGCGGATCCTATGGCGCAGGCAACTATTCGATGTGTGGACGGGCCTATTCGCCTCGCTTCCTATGGATGTGGCCGAATGCGCGGATCTCGGTGATGGGTGGGGAGCAGGCGGCATCCGTGCTCGCCACCGTGCGCGGTGAGCAGCTGTCCGCCGCCGGCAAGCCGTGGTCGCCCGACGAAGAGGAAGCGTTCAAGGCGCCCATCCGTGAACAGTACGAAGACCAGGGCAACCCCTACTATTCCACCGCCCGGCTGTGGGACGACGGCATTATCGACCCTGTCGACACCAGAACTGTTGTCGGGCTTGCTCTTTCGGCATGTGCGCACGCGCCGCTAGAGCAGGTCTCCTACGGCGTCTTCCGGATGTGATTCATGTTTGACACCGTATTAGTGGCCAACCGCGGCGAGATCGCGGTACGAGTGATCCGCACGCTGCGCCGGCTGGGCATCCGGTCGGTCGCGGTATACAGCGACCCGGACGCCGGAGCGCGCCATGTCCTCGAAGCCGACGTCGCGGTGCGACTGGGGCCGGCCGCGGCGCGACAGAGCTACCTCGATATCGGCAAAGTGGTGGACGCCGCGGTGCGCACCGGATCCCAAGCAATCCATCCCGGCTATGGATTCCTTTCTGAGAACGCCGATTTCGCGGCGGCCTGTGAACGTGCCGGGGTGGTCTTTCTGGGCCCGCCGTCGCGCGCCATCGAGGTGATGGGCGACAAGATCACCGCCAAGAACGCCGTCGCCACCTTCGATGTTCCGGTGGTTCCCGGCGTCGCAAAGCCCGGCCTCGCCGACGACGAACTTGTCAAGGCGGCCGACGAGGTCGGCTACCCGGTGCTGATCAAGCCCTCCGCGGGCGGGGGCGGCAAGGGCATGAGGCTGGTCGAAGAACCGGCCAAGCTGCGTGACGCGCTCATCAGCGCGCGGCGGGAGGCTGCGTCCTCGTTCGGCGACGACACATTATTCCTGGAGCGATTTGTGTTGCGGCCCAGGCATATCGAAGTGCAGATCATCGCGGACGCCCATGGGAACGTTGTGCATCTGGGCGAGCGGGAGTGCAGCCTGCAGCGGCGCCACCAGAAGGTCATCGAGGAGGCGCCGTCGGCGCTGCTCGACGCGGCCACCCGCGCGCGGATCGGGGCCGCGGCCTGCAATACCGCTCGCAGCGTCGACTACGTCGGCGCCGGCACCGTGGAATTCATCGTCTCCGCCGAACGGCCCGACGAATTCTTCTTCATGGAGATGAACACCCGACTGCAGGTCGAACACCCGGTCACCGAGGCGGTCACGGGTCTGGATCTGGTCGAGTGGCAGCTGCGGGTGGGTGCGGGTGAAAAGCTGGCCTTCGCGCAGGACGACATCGAACTGCGCGGGCACGCGATCGAGGCCCGGGTGTACGCCGAAGACCCGGCCCGTGGCTTTCTGCCCACCGGCGGCCGGGTGCTGGACGTGCTGGAGCCCTCGGGCGCCGGAGTGCGGGTGGACTCCTCGCTGTTGGCCGGCACGGTGGTCGGCAGCGACTACGACCCGATGCTGTCGAAGGTGATCGCCCACGGCGACGACCGCGATCAGGCGCTGCAGCGCTTGGACCAGGCGCTGGCACAGACCGCCGTGCTGGGCGTGCAGACCAACGTGGAGTTCCTGCGTTTCCTGCTGGCCGACGAACGTGTGCGTGCCGGAGATCTGGACACGGCGTTGCTGGACGAGCGCCTGGCCGACTTTGCACCGCTGCCCGCACCCGACGACGTGCTGGCAGCCGGTGGGCTCTTCCGGCAGTGGGCTTTGGCACGCCGGGCCGGCGGTGATTTGTGGGCGGCTCCGACCGGATGGCGCGTGGGCGGCGGTGCGGCGCCGGTTCGCACCGAGATGCAAACGCCGCTGCGCAGTGAGACGGTGTCGGTGTGGGGCCCACCCGATGCCGCCAGAGTGCAGGTCGGCGATGGTGAAATCGCCTCGGCGAGTACACAAGTCACCCCGGGTCGGATGCAGGTGACGATCGGCGGAGTGCGGCGGGCGTATCGCTGGGCTGAGGCCGATCGGCACCTGTGGATCGCCGACGAACGCGGAACCTGGCACCTGCGCGAAGCCGAGGAGCACAAGATTCACCGTGCGGTGGGTGAGCGCCAGGCCGAAGTGATCAGCCCCATGCCCGGCAACGTGATCGCCGTGCAGGTTGATTCCGGCGCCGAGGTTTCCGAGGGCGACGTGGTGGTGGTCGTCGAGGCTATGAAGATGGAACACGCGCTGGCGGCCCCGGTTTCGGGGAATGTGGAGATGCTGGTGTCGGTCGGCGATCAAGTGAAGGTCGATCAGGTGCTGGCCCGGATCAAGGACGAATCATGACGACAACGATTCTCGCGGGAACCCTTCCCAAGGAATACGAAGAGCTGCGCGATACGGTGGCCGACTTCGCACGCACCGTGGTTGCGCCGGTGTCGGCCAAACACGATGAGGAGCACAGCTTTCCGTACGAGGTCGTCGTCAAGATGGGCGAAATGGGTCTGTTCGGCCTGCCGTTCCCCGAAGAGTACGGCGGCATGGGCGGCGACTACTTCGCGTTGGCGCTGGCACTGGAAGAGCTGGGCAAGGTCGACCAGTCGGTGGCGATCACGCTGGAAGCCGGGGTGGGCCTGGGTGCGATGCCGATCTACCGGTTCGGCAACGAGGAACAGAAACAGAAGTGGTTGCCAGACCTGATCGCCGGCCGCGCGCTGGCGGGCTTCGGGCTCACCGAACCGGGCGCCGGTTCGGACGCCGGCAGCACCCGCACCACGGCTCGTCTCGAGGGCGATGAGTGGATCATCAACGGCAGCAAGCAATTCATCACCAACTCGGGCACCGACATCACCTCACTGGTGACCATTACCGCGGTCACCGGAAATGTCGCGGACGGCAAGAAGGAGATCTCGACGATCATCGTGCCCAACGGCACACCGGGATTCACCGTGGAGCCGGTCTACAACAAGGTCGGCTGGAACGCCTCGGACACCCACCCGCTGAGCTTCGATGACGCGCGCGTCCCCGCGGAGAACCTGCTTGGCGCCCGCGGAAAGGGCTACGCCAACTTCCTGTCGATCCTCGACGAAGGCCGCATCGCGATCGCCGCACTTGCGACCGGGGTGGCGCAGGGTTGTGTGGACGAGAGTGTCAAATACGCCAAGGAGCGTCAGTCGTTCGGGCAGCCGATCGGCTCGTATCAGGCGATCAGCTTCAAGATCGCGCGGATGGAGGCACGGGCGCACGTGGCGCGCACCGCCTACTATGAGGCCGCGGCGAAAATGTTGGCGGGCAAGCCATTCAAGAAGGAGGCGGCGATCGCCAAAATGGTCTCCTCGGAAGCGGCGATGGATAACGCCCGCGATGCCACACAGATTCACGGGGGATACGGCTTCATGAACGAGTACCCGGTGGCCCGCCACTACCGGGACAGCAAGATTCTCGAAATCGGTGAGGGCACAACCGAGGTGCAGCTGATGCTCATCGCGCGATCACTGGGGCTGTCGTGACAGATAAGGCAATTGTCCAGCGCGGCTTATGGTTTGAAGAGTTCGAGATCGGCACGACCTACCTGCATCGGCCGGGCCGCACCGTCACTGAAGCCGACAACGTTTTGTTCACCACGCTGACGATGAACACCCAGTCGCTGCATCTCGATGCAGCGTGGGCGGCCGAACAGCCGGGCTTTCGGGGGGAGCGGCTGGTCAACTCGATGTTCACCCTCTCAACCCTGGTCGGGTTGTCGGTTTCGCAGCTCACGCTGGGCACCATTGTGGCCAACCTCGGTTTCTCCGAGGTCGCGTTTCCCAAGCCGCTATTTCACGGCGACACTCTGTATGCCGAGACCGTCTGCACCGGCAAGCGGGAATCGAAGAGCCGGCCAGGTGAGGGGATAGTCACGCTCGAGCACACCGGGCGCAACCAGGATGGCGAGATCGTCGCGCGGGCGGTGCGCACCACGCTGGTGCAGAAGCAGCCCAGTAAATGAGGAGGCACGATGAGCCTGCGTGATGCCGGTCCCGGGTGGTTGTTCTGCCCGGCCGATCGCCCCGAGCGGTTCGCCAAAGCGGCCGCCGCCGCCGACGTGGTCATCCTCGACCTCGAAGACGGTGTGTCCGAGGCGGAGAAACCGGCCGCGCGCAAAGCCCTGCAGGACACGCCCCTGGATCCCGAGCGCACTGTCGTGCGGATCAACGCGGGTGGCACCGATGATCAGGCCCGCGATCTGGAGGCCTTGGCCGGTACTCGATACACGACACTGATGCTGCCTAAGGCGGAGTCCGCGGCGCAGGTGACGGGCCTTGCCCCGCGCGACGTCATCGCGCTGGTGGAGACCGCACGCGGAGCTGTGTTCGCCTCCGAAATCGCCGCCGCCGATAACACCGTGGGGATGATGTGGGGCGCCGAGGATCTCATCGCCACCCTGGGCGGCAGCTCCAGCCGCCGGGCCGACGGCGCCTATCGGGATGTCACTCGCCACGTCCGGTCGGTGATTCTGCTGGCGGCTTCGGCGTTCGGCCGCCTTGCCCTGGACGCCGTGCACCTGGACATCCGCGATATCGATGGCCTGCAGGCCGAGGCGGTCGACGCCGCGACGGTGGGTTTCGACGTCACCGTGTGCATCCATCCCAGCCAGGTTCCGGTGGTGCGCAAGGCGTATCGCCCTGCCGAGGACAAGCTGGACTGGGCGCGACGGGTGCTGGCTGCATCCCGAAACGAGCGTGGGGTGTTCGCGTTCGAAGGGCAGATGGTCGATGCCCCGGTGCTACGGCACGCCGAAATGATGTTGCGCAGGGCCGGGGAACCCGTTTCCGAGTGACGGTTGCTGGTTCGCTGGAGCCGGCGTCCTGCCCCGGCGCTTTCGATGCGGTCTCGGCCGAGTGTCCATAACAGATTCGACACGGTCTTTGCGGTTCCGCGATTCGCCGCGGTGTCTTCGCATTTGGGGGCATAATGGGCAACAGCGCCAGTGTTGCGGCGAGCGAAGTCTTTCGTGCAACTGGCGGTCGACTTCGGCTCGCGGTTGTTCCCGGCTGGGAATTTGCTGCGGTCGCCGCACCGCGGGTGCCGACGCGAAGGATGGAACGCAGTTGACTGGTGATTCGTTACCGGAAGGACGGCATCTGCTGACGGCGTGACCGCGTTGTGGCTCCGAACTTGGGAGGCGGTATGGCGGAGAATTCTCCAAAGCCGATGACTGTCGACCTCGAGCCGGTGCAGCTCATCGCTCCCAATGGCACGTCTACCGCCGAACACCGCTATCGGCACGACCTTCCCGCGGAAACGCTGTGCTGGCTCTACGAGATGATGGTGGTAACTCGCGAGCTGGATATCGAGTTCATCAACCTCAAGCGCCAAGGAGAATTGGCGCTTTTCGCGTCCTGCCGGGGGCAGGAAGCCGCACAAGTCGGTGCGACGGCCCCGTTGCTCAAGACGGACTGGTTGTTCCCGCAATACCGGGAGCTGGGTGCCTACCTGGTACGCGGTATCCCGCCCGGGCACGTCGGCGCGGCATGGCGTGGAACGTGGCACGGCGGGCTGGAATTCACCAAGAAGTGCTGTGCCCCGATGTCGATTCCGATCGGCACCCAGGCGTTGCATGCCGTCGGCGCGGCGATGGCCGCGCAACGCCTGGGTGAGGCTTCGGTAACGGTGGCATTCCTCGGCGACGGCGCCACCAGCGAGGGTGATGTGCATGAGGCGCTGAATTTTGCCGCCGTGTTCAACGTGCCCTGTGTGTTCTATGTGCAGAACAACCAGTGGGCCATCTCGCTGCCGGTGTCCAGACAGACCGCCGCACCCTCGATCGCGCACAAGGCGATCGGCTACGGAATGCCCGGCGTCCGGGTGGATGGCAACGACGTGCTGGCCTGCTACGCGGTGATGGGCGAGGCTGCCGCGCGCGCCCGCGGTGGCGGCGGGCCGACCTTGGTCGAGGCCGTCACCTACCGCCTGGGCCCGCACACCACCGCCGACGACCCGGCCCGCTACCGCAGCCTGGAGGAAGTGCGGCATTGGACCGAATTGGATCCGATTCCGCGCTACCGCACCTACCTGCAAAACCAGGGATTGTGGTCAGAGCGCTTGGCGGATCGGGTGGCCGCGCACGGTAAGCGGGCTCGCACCGAACTGCGCGACGCCGTGTTCGGGGCAACCGATTTCGACGTCGACGACGTGTTCACCGCGGTGTTCGCCGAGATCACGCCCGGTCTGGAAGCGCAGCGCCAACAGCTGCGGGCCGAGTTGGCCAGGACCGAGTGAGCAGGCCGGCATGACGCAGATCATCGATCCTCCCGCTCGTTCGGACGAAACGCTCACGACCTCGGTGGCAAGTGAGGCGCAGCAGCTGACCATGGTGGCCGCGATCAACCGTGCGCTGCATGACGCGATGGCCGCTGACGACCGGGTTTTGGTGTTCGGTGAGGACGTCGGTGTCGAGGGCGGGGTGTTCCGGGTGACCGAGGGCCTGGCCGAAACCTTCGGCGCGCAGCGGTGCTTTGACACGCCGTTGGCCGAGTCCGCATTGATCGGCATCGCCGTCGGACTGGCGTTGCGTGGTTTCGTGCCGGTGCCCGAGATTCAGTTCGACGGCTTTTCATACCCCGCCTTCGATCAGGTGGTCAGTCATCTGGCCAAGTACCGCAGCCGTACCCGCGGCGAGGTGAACATGCCGGTGACGGTGCGGATCCCGTCATTCGGCGGAATCGGTGCGGCCGAACATCATTCGGAGTCCACCGAGGCCTATTGGGCGCACACCGCCGGCCTGAAAGTGGTGGTCCCGTCCAATCCCGGCGACGCGTACTGGTTGCTGCGGGACGCGATCGCCTGTCCGGATCCGGTGATCTATCTGGAGCCCAAGCGGCGCTATCAGGGTCGTGGATTCGTCGATACCACTGCGCCCCAACCGCCGATCGGGCAGGCGATGGTGCGCAGGCCGGGTACCGACGTCACCGTCGTAACGTACGGCAGCCTGGTCGGGACCGCGGTTTCCACCGCGGAAGAGGCTCAGCGGCAACGGGATTGGAGCATGGAGGTCATCGACCTGCGGTCGCTTGTTCCGTTGGACTTCGATACGGTCGCCGCGTCGATCCGTCGAACCGGGCGTTGCGTCGTGATGCACGAGGGGCCGCGCAGCCTGGGCTACGGTGCTGGTCTGGTCGCGCGCATCCAGGAAGAGATGTTCTACGAGCTGGAAGCTCCGGTGTTGCGCGCCTGCGGCTTTGATACTCCCTACCCGCCGGCCCGGCTGGAGAAGCTGTGGCTACCGGGTCCGGACCGGTTGCTGGACTGCGTCGAACGCGCACTGGCGCTGCCATGAGCACCGACGACCGGGTCAAGTCTTTCCGGGTTCCCGACCTCGGCGAGGGTCTGGAAGAGGTGACGCTGACCTATTGGGCGGTTTCCGTCGGTGACGAGGTACAACTCAACCAGACGTTGTGTTCGGTGGAGACCGCCAAGGCCGAGGTTGAGATCCCGAGCCCCTATGCCGGGCGAATCGTCGAATTGGGCGGCGCGCCAGGCGATGTGATCAAAGTTGGCGCGGTATTGGTGCGCATCGCGCCCGCTGGGTCCGGTGGGCCCAATGGGCAAGCCACGGTGCCCACGCTGGTCGGTTACGGCGCCGATTCCGGCGTCGACACCAGCCGGCGGGTGAGCCGGCCGAAGGCCGCGCCGCCGGCGCGCAAGCTGGCCAAGGAGCTGCTGGTCGACTTGGCCGCGCTGCAGCGCGGCGACAAGGTCATTACCCGAGCCGACGTGCTGGCCGCTGCGCAGGATGGTGGCGTCGACGTCCGCTCGGTCCGCGGGGTGCAGGCGCGCATGGCCGAGAAAATGACGTTGTCGCACAAGGAAATACCGGCAGCGAAGGTCAGCGTTGAAGTCGTTTGCACCGAATTGCTGCGGTTGCGTGACCGCCTTCGCCCTGCCCTGCCCGAAATCACGCCGTTTGTGCTGACGTTGCGATTATTGGTTATTGCGCTGAAGCACAACGAGATTCTCAACTCGGCCTGGGTCGACTCAGCCGACGGGCCGCAGATACGTGTGCACCGCGACGTCCGGCTGGGCTTCGCCGTGGCCACCGAACGCGGTTTGCTGGTTCCGGTGATCAACGACGCTCAGCACAAGACGCTGCGCGAATTGGCATGCCGGACGGCAGAGTTGATCGATGGAGCGCGTGCAGGCAGCCTGATGCCGGGGGAGCTGCAAGGTTCGACGTTCACCGTGACGAACTTCGGGGCACTAGGTGCCGACGACGGCGTGCCGGTGATAAACCACCCCGAAGCCGCGATCCTGGGCATGGGGGCGATCAAGCCGCGCCCGGTCGCCGTCGGCGATGAGGTCGTCGTGCGACCGACGATGACACTGACGTGTGTGTTCGACCACCGCATTGCCGACGGCGCCCAAGCGGCGAGTTTTATTTGTGAGCTACGCGATCTCATCGAATCGCCCGAGACCGCGCTGTTGGACCTCTAAGCCGGCTACCGGCGTTGCGCGGCAGCCAATCGGGCCGCAAATTCGGGGGATTGCAGCGATTTGGCCTGCGGACCGATTTCGGTGCGCATGGCCAGCTCGTGCTGTTCGTTGTCCAGCGAGCCTGGGCTGGCGGTGGCGCGCATCGTGGCTTTCGTAGCCAACACGACCTCGCGCGGAGCCGCGGCGGGTCCGGCGGCCAGTTCCAGGGCAGCGGCGACGGGATCGTCGGCGACCGTGAGCGCTAACCCGTGCCGCAGCGCGGCTTGGGCATCGAAACGCATTCCGAACAGCAACGCCGCGCGGGCCACTTGCGGCCCCACCGCTCGCTGCAGCATCCAGGTCGCACCCCCGCCGGGATGGATGCCCAACTTCTGGAATCGAGGGTCGAACCATGCGGCGGGCCCGGCGATGCGCACGTCGGCGGCCAGGGCGAGGTTCAGACCGGCGCCCACGGCGGCGCCGTTGACCGCGGCGATGGTCGGCAGGCTGCAATTGCCGACGGCCATGAATCCGTCGTAGATCCGCAACAATCCCGGCTCGGTCTCGCTGCCGGCCCCGGCGCCGCCGAGGGCGCTCAAGTCTGCGCCGGCGCAGAAGGCTTTGCCCGCACCGGTGAGCACCACCGCGTGGACGTCGGTGTCGGCCTCGGCCCGTTCCACCGCGGCGCGCAGCAGCGCCGAGGACTTCTCGGTGATGGCGTTGCGGCGGTCCGGGTCGTTGACGGTGATCAGCGCGACGCGGTTGCTGACGCTGTACAACACGAGATCGGATTCGGCCATCGGGCAACCCTACGTGTCGACCCCGTGGGCTTACTTACCTGACTTGGTTTGTGGAGTCGTCTTTGCCGCTTTGGCAATCTTCTTGGACTGCACGACCCGATGGTCGCCGCATTGCCAGCACTCATAACTCGAGTCGTTCTCGGGGACGTTCTGGGCCGCGCCGCAGCGCGGGCAGATGAATTTGCGTCGCCCCTCGGGGATCTTCGTCTTGGCAGCGGCTTCCACGCGCGGACCGCCGAATCGCGGATATTCGATGTCCACACTCTGATCGCAACGCCAGCAGTCGAAGCTTTGCGCTCCGGCCTTGATGTATTGGGTGGCCGCACAACGAGGACAGACCAGACCCGCGCGGCCCGGCATCGCGGTGTCGGGTTCGCGGGGAGCTGCGACGGCAGCGAATCCCACGCCTAGCGGACCGAGGAACACCAGGGTGAGAAAAAAGAACGTCGTTTCTCGTCCGCGCGGCGCAACCGCAGCCGCCACGATCGCGCTCAGCAGCCAAAAGAAGATGATCGCGCTGGCATACGGCGCAAGGCTGGTGCCGAGGTCGAACGTCGTCTGCTGGTTGGAGTTCATCTGGTAAGTGTCCGCCCGACGTGCAAGTCGTGCTCACCGTGGCTGGGCTCGGCGCTTGGTGCAGAAGCCCTACCCGTACGGTTCCCCCACAAAAATGGCCTCCAGAAGATTTGGGCCCCCCGACCCGCATTGCACGTTATCGGATCGGTTGCCTTCGCGGATGAAATTCGCGAAAGCCGTCAAAAAGCCCAGTTCTCTTGCACACTGCGGGATTTGATGAGTCGCGCCAGAGTCGCGATGGAAATCGCCGTTTGGGCATACGCTGCTGCTTGTCGCTGTTGTCCGGACCCGGCGGTAGGCGCTTATCGCCGGGAAGTCCTTCACTAGATGGGAGATTGGGCATGTCGTTTGTGGTCACGGTGCCGGAATCAGTGTCGGCGGTGGCGACCGAGCTGGCGAATATCGGCTCGACGATCAGTTCGGCGAACACGGCGGCGGCGTTGCCCACGACACGAGTGTTGGCCGCCGCCGCAGACGAGGTGTCGGCGGCGATCGCGGCGCTGTTCGGTGCGCATGCGCAGGGGTATCAGTCGCTGAGCGGCCAGGCGGCGGCGTTTCACGATCAGTTCGTGCGAGCGCTGTCCGCCGGTGCCGCGTCATATGCGGCCGCTGAGACTACCAACGCGTCGGTCATGCAAACCCTGGAGCAGAGTGTGCTGAGCGTGGTGAATGCGCCGACACAGACGCTGTTGGGACGTCCCATCATCGGCAACGGCGCCAACGGGACGTCGCCTGGCCAGCCCGGCGGGGCGGGCGGGTTGTTGTTCGGAAACGGCGGAAACGGCGCGGCCGGCGGCGCCGGCCAGCCCGGCGGTGCAGGCGGTGCCGCGGGCCTCATCGGCAACGGCGGTACGGGCGGAACGGGCGGCGCCGGCGCCGCCGGTGGCGCGGGTGGAGCCGGCGGGTGGCTGTACGGCAACGGCGGTGGTGGCGGGACCGGTGGTGTCGGCGTGGCCGGCATAAACGGCGGCATTGGAGCTATGGGGGGCAACGGCGGCAACGCCGGTCTAATGGGCGCCGGAGGCGCCGGTGGCACCGGAGGCGCCGGACTAGCGGGGGCAACGGGCGTCAACCCCACCGCCGGGCCCGCTGCCAGCCCAGGGACCAGCCCCGCCGATGTCGCTGGCGGGGGCAGCCAGACTGGCGCGGCCGGCGGGACCGGCTCGTCGGGCAGCGTCCTGACTCCGACGGGCGGAACCGGCGGCGAAGGCGCCAGCGCGACGTCCTACAGTGGTACGAGCGTCGTCGCCAAGGGCGGTGACGGTGGCAATGGTGGCGCCTCGATCGCGGGCGGTGCTGGCGCTGCCGGGGGTGCTGGTGGTGCCGGGACGATCACCGACTTCAACGGCACCGCCATCGGCGGTAACGGCGGCGACGGGACCGCGGCGGTGGCCGCCGGCAGCACGGGCGGCGCGGGCGGCGCCGGCGGCATTGCCACCACGGTGCGCGGCGTCGGTATTACTACGGGCGGCAGTGGCGGTTCCGGCAACGCCGGTGCCGCAGGGACCTCCGGCGGCAATGGCAGCGCCGGCGGGGCCGGTGGCGCGGGCGGTACTGGCGGAACGCTGTTTGGCAACGGCGGCGCAGGCGGCGTGGGTGGCGTAGGAGGGGCCGGCGGCACGGGAGCAGTCGGTGGTGCCGGCGGTATCGGTGGTAACGCGGGCAGCGCGACGGTCAACGGCCTCAGCAGTTCCTCCGGCATCATGGCCGTCGGCGGCACGGGCGGTGACGGCGCCGCCGGTAGCACCGGCGGCACCGGCGGCACTGGCGGTGCCGGCGGAGCGGGCGGTAACGGTGGCGCGGCCGTCGGACTGTTCGGCAACGGCGGCAACGGCGGCAACGCCGGGATCGGTGGTGTCGGCGGCTTCGGTGGGGTAGGAGGGGCAGGAGGCCACGCCGGCGCGGGTGGCAACGCAAACGGCGTCGTGTCTGGGGTTACGTCTGTCGCCGGTGGTGGAGGCGCCGGTGGTGACGCCGGCAACGGCGGCACTGGCGGAACCGGCGGTGTCGCTGGCGCTCCCGGTGGAGCGGGTGGGCGCGGCGGGCTACTGAGCGGTGGCACGGGAACCGGTGGTGCGGCGGGCGCCGGTGGCGCGGGTGGTACGGGCGGCGATGCCGGCACCGTTGGTACCGGCGGCAAGGGAGGAAGCGCTAACGGCGGGCCGCCCCTCCCGTCAGGACCTAACGGCCACCCAGGTACCCAAGGTGCGAACGGCGCACCAGGCTAAACACCTGGTCGCGTAGGCGCGAAGCCGCACTCGGGCCATGTGTCTTCGCTCCGATAACGCAAATACTGTGCGGTGAACTCCGGCGGCCCTAACCCCCTGGCCTTAACAGTTGTGCCAAGGCGGCGAAGCAATCGACCGATCCGCTCAACGGCCAGCCAAATTCGGTGTTGGGACGCCATCCGGACGCTGGGGAGCCTGTTGTCAATCTGGCTCATGGACCACTGACAACTAACGACGTTTTGCCGGTGACACCCATGTCGGAGCCCGACTTGGCGAGCTGGGGCCAGTGGGGCTGATGCGGTATATGGGATGGGAGTGACCGCGAGCCTGGCTACATTGACGGAAGGGAAAATCCCGCAGTTTCAGACCTTCGGACTGCTCTTGGCGGCAAACGAAGAGCGCCTGGTTTGTTCCCCTTCCCGCCCAGGTGGGTTTGGCGCGGGCGGGCGGAACCGCAAAGTCATAAGATTAGCTAATTAAGGCTCTGAACAGGCAAAAGGCGTTTGTGCCCCCGGCACGACTCGAACGTGCGACCTAGGGATTAGAAGGCCCTTGCTCTATCCACCTGAGCTACGGAGGCAATGCGCAGGTCAGTCTATCGAACCGCGCTTCAAGATCACTTCTCGCGACACAGCGGGCTCGAAAAGTCTTCCGCTGCGCCAAATATCGGTTATGGTGTGAGCCTCGACACACGTACAACACCGGCCAGTAATCGGCCGTTAACCGCAACGACGCGTGTGCCTGACGTCGAGGGGTGGGCTTTGTAATGTGCATGGCCAGTGTGACTTCGCGGTGTTCGCGGGCTGGTGCCCACGCGCTGCGGCAAGGTGCCCAGTTGGCGGCCGACGCCAGAGATACGGCCAGGGCCGGCGCCCTGCTGCTCCGCGGTTCGCCGTTTGCCCTGGGTTGGGTCGCCGGTTGGTTGGCGACGGAATTTCCCCCGCACGTTGTGACCGGCCACGCCTTGTCCCGCGTATCCCCGCCGTCGCTGCACCGAGTTGCCACCAATTGGGCCGCCCAGCGCGCCGATCACGCACTCACTGCCGCGCTCGAGGAGTCGTTCGGATCTGACTTCCGCGACGCCGTAAGTCACCCGACCGGCGACCCGGCGGCCGTCATGCGTCGGGGCGGCCTATTGCCGTCCGGGCCGCACCGCCGGTATGCCGCACATACTTCCGACATCTCCTATGGGCCGCGTGGTCAGGCCAACCTGCTCGACATCTGGCGGCGTCCCGATCTGGCTCCCGGCTGTCGTGCACCGGTGCTCATCCAGGTCCCAGGCGGCGCATGGTCGGTCAACGGAAAGCGTCCCCAGGCCTACACGCTGATGAGCCGGATGGTGGAACTCGGCTGGATCTGCGTGTCCATCAACTACAGCAAGAGCCCGCGCTGCGCCTTCCCGGCCCACATCATCGACGTCAAGAGGGCGATCGCGTGGGTCCGCGAGAACATCGGCGACTACGGCGGCGACTCCGATTTCATCGCGATCACCGGCGGATCAGCGGGGGCACACCTGGCGTCCCTGGCGGCTCTGACCCCCAACGATCCACAGTTTCAGCCCGGCTTCGAACAGGCCGACACCACCGTGCAGGCCGTCGCGCCTTACTACGGCGTCTATGACTTCACCGACTTCGAGAACATGCACGAGATGATGCTGCCCTTCCTTGAGCAGTTCGTGATGAAGGCCCGCTACGCCGAGGACCCGGAACGGTTCACCGCGGCGTCGCCGATTTCATACGCGCACAGCGAAGCCCCGCCGTTCTTCGTGCTGCACGGCGAGAAGGACCAGCTGGTCCCCAGCGGCCAGGCGCGAGCGTTCTGTGCGGCGCTGCGCGGAGCCGGCGCCACCACCGTCGCCTATGCCGAGCTGGCGAACGCCCACCACGCATTCGACATCACTCCCACCGTGCGCTCACGGCTGGCTGCCAACGCGGTCGCGGACTTCCTCGGTGTGGTCTACGGGCGGCGCGGGCTGATGGAATCGTTGGCGCTATCGGCGACTCCGGCCAGCTAGAACGCATCCGCGTCAGTCCAACTGGATTGACCGGCAACCTCTTTCGTGAGTAGGCCCGCGGCTGGTGCCGCACTGAGTCGATCCTCACTCATGCTCGGCTTTCACCACCGCGTCAACGGGACTAGCGTTGGGTGGGCATTGTCTATGAGCGTTTGCTTTGTCGGGGCTGAGTCAGGAGGCTTGATCGGCGGTGAGAGGGTTCGCGCGTCGTGCTCGGGGTGATGACCATGGCTGAGTCTGCCGACGGCGTCGGCTTGTCCGACGAACTTGGCCCGGTCGATTATTTGATGCACCGCGGCGAGGCGAATCCGAGGACCCGTTCGGGGATCATGGCGCTCGAACTCCTCGACACCACTCCGGACTGGGACCGTTTCCGGACCCGGTTCGAAAACGCCTCCCGCAAGGTGTTGCGGCTGCGGCAGAAGGTCGTCGTGCCGACGCTGCCGACCGCGGCGCCGCGCTGGGTGGTGGACCCGGACTTCAATCTCGACTTCCACGTCCGCCGGGTACGGGTGTCCGAACCCGGCACGCTGCGCGAAGTATTCGACCTCGCCGAGGTGATCCTGCAGTCACCGTTGGACATATCCCGACCGCTCTGGACGGCCACATTGGTCGAGGGGCTGCCGGACGGCAAGGCTGCCACTCTCCTGCACGTCAGCCACGCGGTCACCGACGGTGTCGGCGGCGTGGAGATGTTCGCAGAGATCTACGACCTGGAGCGGGATCCACCGCTGCGGCCGACGCCGCCGCAACCCATTCCGCAGGATCTGTCGCCCAATGACCTGATGCGCCAAGGCATTAACCACCTGCCGATCGCCATCGTCGGCGGCGTCCTGGGGGCGGTGTCCGGGGCGGTTTCAGCGGCCGGACGCGCGGTTTTCGATCCGGCGGCGACGGTGTCGGGGATCGTGGGCTACGCCCTGTCGAGCATGCGAGTGATGAATCGGGCGGCCGAGCCGTCACCGCTATTGCGCCGGCGTAGTCTGACCACCCGCACCGAGGCCATCGACATTAAGCTGTCCGAGCTGCACAAGGCGGCCAAGGCCGGCGGTGGATCGATCAACGACGCTTACCTCGCGGGCCTGTGCGGCGCACTGCGTCGTTACCACGAGGCGCTCGGCGTGCCGATCAGCACGCTGCCGATGGCGGTGCCGGTGAATCTGCGCGCCGACGCCGACGGCGCCGGCGGGAATCGGTTCACTGGCGTGAACCTGGCGGCACCGATTGGCACCGTCGATCCGGTGGCCCGGATGAAGAAGATCCGGGCCCAGATGACACAGCGCCGCGATGAGCCCGCCATGAACGTCATTGGCTCCATCGCGCCGGTACTGAGCGTCTTGCCGACTGCGGTGCTCGAAGGCATCAGCGGCTCGGTGATCGGCTCGGACGTGCAGGCCAGCAACGTTCCGGTGTATCCGGGAGACACCTTTATCGCGGGTGCAAAGATATTGCGCCAGTATGGAATTGGGCCACTGCCCGGGGTGGCGATGATGGTCGTGCTGATTTCGCGCGGCGGCTACTGCACCGTCACCGTCCGTTACGACCGGGCTTCGGTGCGCAACGATGAATTGTTCGCCCGGTGTCTACTGGAGGGTTTCGACGAAATCCTGGCACTTGCCGGTGACCCGGCACCGCGTGCCGTGCCGGCTTCCTTCACGTCGGATGACTCGGCGTCCCGATCGGTGTCGGGCTCATGACCTCCGCTGACGAGCAGCGCGCCAAGCCGTCGATGGATCTGCGGTTACCCGGTTCGGTGGCCGAGATCATGGCCAGCCCACCCGGGCCCAAGGTCGGCGCGTTCTTCGACCTGGACGGGACCTTGGTGGCGGGGTTCACGGCGGTCATCCTCACCCAGGAGCGGCTGCGGCGCCGGGACATGGGCGTGGGGGAGCTGCTCAGCATGGTTCAGGCCGGTCTGAACCACACGCTTGGGCGCATCGAGTTCGAGGACCTGATCGGCAAGGCGTCCTCGGCGCTGCGCGGACGGTTGTTGACCGACTTGGAGGAGATCGGCGAGCGGCTGTTTGCCCAGCGGATCGAGTCCCGCATTTACCCGGAGATGCGAGAGTTGGTGCGGGCGCACGTCGCTCGCGGCCACACGGTCGTGCTCAGCTCGTCGGCGCTGACCATTCAGGTTGGGCCGGTGGCGCGCTTCTTGGGCATCACCAACATGCTGACCAACAAGTTCGAGACCAACGAAGACGGGTTGCTCACCGGTGGTGTCGTCAAGCCGATCTTGTGGGGGCCGGGCAAAGCCTCTGCGGTACAACGCTTCGCGGCCGAACATGGGATCGACCTGAAGGACAGTTACTTCTATGCCGACGGGGATGAGGACGTCGCGCTGATGTATCTGGTCGGCAATCCGCGCCCGACCAATCCCGAAGGCAAAATGGCCGCCGTCGCCAAGCGTCGTGGCTGGCCGATCCTGAAGTTCAACAGCCGTGGCGGCGTGGGCCTGCGGCGGCAGTTGCGCACACTGGCCGGCTTCAGCACCATGTTTCCCGTCGCCGCCGGTGCGGTAGGGATCGGCGTGCTGACCGGCAGCCGCCGGCGTGGCGTGAACTTCTTCACCTCGACGTTCTCTCAGCTGTTGCTGGCGACCAGCGGAGTGCACCTGAACGTCATCGGCAGCGAGAATCTGACCGCGCAGCGTCCGGCCGTCTTCCTTTTCAATCACCGCAACCAGGTTGACCCGGTGATCGCCGGAGCGTTGGTGCGCGACAACTGGGTTGGCGTGGGCAAGAAGGAGCTGCAGAACGACCCGATCATGGGCACGCTCGGCAAGGTGCTCGACGGCGTGTTCGTAGATCGCGACGATCCGGTTGCCGCGGTGGAGACGCTGCACACCGTCGAAGAGCGCGCCAAGAACGGATTGTCGATCGTGATCGCGCCCGAAGGCACTCGATTGGACACCACCGAAGTCGGCCCATTCAAGAAGGGGCCCTTCCGCATTGCGATGGCGGTGGGGATTCCGATCGTGCCCATCGTGATCCGTAACGCCGAGATCGTCGCCTCTCGAAACTCGACCACGATCAACCCCGGCACCGTGGATGTGGCTGTGTTTCCGCCGATTTCGGTCGACGACTGGACCCTCGAGACGTTGCCGGATCGCATCGCCGAAGTGCGCCAATTGTATTTGGACACGCTGCGCGATTGGCCGGTCGATGAGTTGCCGGAAGTCGACCTGTACGCGGAGAAGAAAGCGGCGAGTAGAGCACGGGCAGCGAAATCCCCTGCTAAGAAAGCACAGCCGAAGGCGGCGTCGAAAGCCACCGCGAAAAAGACTGCGAGCCCGGCAAAGAAGGCCGTCAAGAAGACGGCCGCTAAGGCGCCCGCGAAGAAAGTCGCGAAGAAGGCCGCGAAAAAGGCAGCGCCGGTGGCGAATCCGAACGAGTCGCAGGTGGCGCTCAAAGACGGTGCGGCGCAACAGCCCGTCGTCAACAGCGCAGATGCCACCGAAACTGCTAGGCCCCAAGGACGGTCGTGACCAAACCGGCCGCCGATACCAGCGCGGTCCTCACCGCCGAAGACTCGCTGGTCCTTGCGTCCATGGAAACTCCCGTCGAGATGCAATTGATCATGGATTGGCTGGGTCAGCAGCGCGCCCGCAATCCGGAGTCGAAATTCGACATATTGAAGCTGCCGCTGAGCAGTGCACCGCCGACGGCGTTGACCGCGTTGGTCGAACAGCTCGAGTCGGGCGAGGATCGCTCGATTGTGCCGGTGCGGGTTTTCTGGTTGCCGCCGGCGGACCGCTCCAGGGCAGAGAAGGTCGCCGCGCTGCTACCCGGGCGAGATCCCTACCACCCCAACCAACGTCAGCAGCGTCGCATCCTGCGCACCGACCCGCGGCGCGCTCGGGTAGTGGCCGGCGAGTCGGCCTGGGTGTCCGAACTTCGCCAACAGTGGCACGACACTACAGTCGCGGAAAACACGCGCGATTTCGCCCAGTTCGTCACCCGTCGGGCGTTGCTTGCGCTGGCACGCGCCGAATACCGGATTCTTGGACCGCAATACAAGTCGCCTCGGCTGGTGAAGCCGGAGATGTTGGCATCAACGCGATTTCGTACCGGCCTCAAACAGATTCCCAACGCCACCGTTGAACAAGCCGGCAAGATGCTCGACGAGCTGGCGACCGGATGGAGTCAGGTCTCCGTCGACGTAATCTCGGTCCTGGGACGGATGCTCAGCCGCGGATTCGATCCGGAGATCGACTACGACGAGTACCAGGTTGCGGCCATGCGCGCTGCGCTGGAAACACATCCGGCAGTATTGCTGTTCTCGCACCGGTCCTATATCGACGGCGCGGTGGTGCCGGTCGCGATGCAGGAGAACAGGCTGCCGCCGGTACACATGTTCGGCGGCATCAACCTGTCATTCGGCGTCATGGGACCGCTGATGCGGCGGTCGGGGACTATCTTCATCCGGCGCAACATCGGCGACGACCCGCTATACAAATACGTACTCAAGGAATACGTCGGCTATATCGTCGAAAAGCGGTTCAACCTGAGCTGGTCCATCGAAGGCACCCGCTCACGCACCGGAAAGATGTTGCCGCCCAAGCTCGGATTGATGAGCTACGTCGCCGATGCGTACCTGGACGGCCGTAGCGACGACATCTTGCTGCAAGGTGTCTCGATCTGTTTCGACCAGCTACATGAGGTCGCCGAGTACGCCGCCTATGCACAGGGCGCCGAGAAAACCCCCGAAGGGTTCAGCTGGCTGTACAACTTCATCAAAGCGCAAGGCGAACGCAACTACGGCAAGATCTATGTCCGCTTCCCCGAAGCGGTTTCGATGCGCGAGTACCTTGGCCCGCCGCAAGGCCCGTTGGCGCAGGACCGGGATGCCAAACGCCTTGCGCTGCAGAAGATGTCGTTCGAAGTCGCGTGGCGGATTCTACAGTCCACACCCGTGACGGCAACGGGCTTGGTTTCTGCGTTGCTGCTCACTACGGGTGGGTTGGCGTTGACGCTGGGCCAGTTGCACCACACGTTGCAGGACTCCCTTGACTATCTCGACCGCAAGCAAACCCCGGTGTCCACCAGTGCATTACGGCTGCGCTCCCGCGAAGGTGTACGCGCAGCGGTGGATGCGTTGTCCAATGCTCACCCGGTCACTCGTGTCGACAGCGGGCGCGAGCCGGTATGGTACATCGCTCCCGACGATGAACATGCCGCGGCGTTCTATCGCAACTCGGTGATTCATGCGTTCCTGGAGACCTCCATCGTCGAACTCGCGCTGGCGCACGCCCGCCACACCGACGGCGATCATGTGGCGGCCTTCTGGGACCAGGCGATGCGGCTGCGCGATCTGCTCAAGTTCGATTTCTATTTCGCCGATTCGGCGGCCTTCCGGGCAAACATCGCCGAAGAGATGGCGTGGCAAAAGGATTGGGAGACAAGCCTTGCCGCCGGTGGCGACGAGATCGACGCGATGCTGTACGCCAAGCGGCCGTTGATGTCCGGGGCGATGTTGCGGGTGTTCTTCGAAGCCTATGAGATCGTTGCCGACGTCCTGCGTGATGCCCCGGCTGATATCGGTCAAAAGGAGCTGACGGATCTGGCGCTCGGGGTCGGCCGCCAGTATGTGGCGCAGGGCCGGGTCCGCAGTAGCGAGTCGGTATCGACACTGCTGTTCGCCACCGCGCGCCAGGTCGTCGTCGATCAGGATCTGATCGCGCCGGCCGCAGACTTGGCCGAGCGTCGCGCCGCCTTCCGCAACGAATTGCGGGATATCCTGCGAGATTTCGACTACGTCGGGAAAGTTGCGCGCAATCAGTTCGTCGCTCGCGAGTTCAGAGCGCGTCACGGGCGGGAAGTAAGCCAACCCCAGTAGGGCGTACGGCAGCACGGCGATTATCCACAGTCGCGCCTTTATCCACAGCCTGGCCTCGCCACGGCCCGTCGCCGGGTCGGTTCGTCAGTGGCCCGGGGCTGAATGGCAGCAAGCCAGAGGGCCAATTCAGGGAAAGGAATCTTGAGCAAATGTTTGAAACGCCGTTGACCGTCATCGGTCACATCGTCAATGACCCCCAGCGCCGCACGGTCGGCAACCAGGATCTGATCAAGTTTCGGGTGGCCAGCAATTCGCGGCGCCGGACCGCCGACGGCGGATGGGAACCGGGGAACTCGCTGTTCATCACCGTCAACTGCTGGGGACGGCTGGTCGGCGGCGTGGGTGCGGCGTTGAGCAAGGGCGCGCCGGTGATCGTCACGGGCCACGTGTACACCAGCGAATACGAGGACCGCGACGGCAACCGCCGTTCGTCGCTGGAGATGCGTGCGATCTCAGTCGGACCGGATCTGTCGCGGGTGTTCGTGCGCATCGAGAAGCCGAGCTACACCGGTCCCCACCCGTCGGACGCGCCGCAGCCGGTAACAGCCGAGCTGTCCGAGGAGGGTACCTCCGGCCAGGATGGGCCCGCCGGGGCTGACTCGGAGCCGGATCCGACGGCCGGCGAGCCCACTGCCGGCTACACCGCGTTGCCACTCTCGGCCTAGCGTTGCCGGCCGGTGCCTAGGATGGTCGGCGGAATATTTCCGATAGACCAGAAAGGCAATACCGCGCAATGGCTGAGTTCATCTACACGATGAAGAAGGTCCGCAAGGCGCACGGCGACAAGGTGATCCTTGACGATGTCACGTTGAGCTTCTACCCAGGAGCCAAGATCGGCGTCGTAGGCCCGAATGGGGCTGGTAAGTCGAGCGTCTTGCGGATCATGGCCGGTCTGGACAAGCCGAACAACGGCGACGCCTTCCTGGCCAACGGAGCGAGCGTCGGCATCCTGCAACAGGAGCCGCCGCTCAACGAGGAGAAGACGGTTCGGGGCAACGTCGAAGAGGGCATGGGTGACATCAAGGTCAAGCTCGACCGCTTCAACGAGGTCGCCGAGTTGATGGCTACCGACTACTCCGACGAGTTGATGGAGGAGATGGGCCGGCTGCAGGAGGACCTGGACCACGCCGACGCGTGGGACCTGGATTCGCAGCTGGAACAGGCCATGGATGCACTGCGCTGCCCGCCACCCGACGAGCCGGTGACCAACTTGTCCGGGGGTGAGCGTCGCCGGGTTGCCTTGTGCAAGCTGCTGCTGTCCAAACCCGACTTGCTGCTGCTCGACGAGCCGACCAACCACCTGGACGCCGAAAGCGTGCAGTGGCTCGAACAGCATCTCGCCAGCTACGCCGGGGCGATACTTGCGGTCACCCACGACCGCTACTTCCTGGATAACGTCGCGCAGTGGATTCTGGAACTCGACCGTGGCCGCGCCTACCCATACGAGGGCAACTACTCGACCTACCTGGAGAAAAAGGCCGAGCGGATCGCGGTGCAGGGCCGCAAGGACGCCAAGCTGCAGAAGCGGTTGCAAGACGAGCTGGCCTGGGTTCGGTCGGGCGCCAAAGCGCGTCAGGCCAAGAGCAAGGCGAGGCTGCAGCGGTATGAGGAGATGGCCGCCGAGGCGGAGAAGTCGCGCAAGCTCGACTTCGAGGAAATTCAGATTCCGGTTGGGCCGCGCTTGGGCTCGGTGGTCGTGGAGGTTGAACACCTGGACAAGGGCTTCGAAGGCCGCACCCTGATCAAGGATCTGTCCTTCACCCTGCCCCGCAACGGCATCGTTGGCGTCATCGGCCCCAACGGCGTCGGCAAGACGACGCTGTTCAAAACGATCGTCGGCCTCGAGGCGCCGGACAGCGGCACGGTCAAGGTCGGCGAGACGGTGAAGCTGAGTTACGTAGACCAGACCCGCGCCGGCATCGATCCGAAGAAGACGGTGTGGGAGGTCGTCTCGGACGGGCTGGACTACATCCAGGTCGGACAGACCGAAGTGCCGTCGCGAGCGTACGTGTCGGCGTTCGGGTTCAAGGGGCCCGACCAGCAGAAGCCGGCGGGTGTGCTGTCCGGTGGCGAACGGAACCGGCTGAACCTCGCATTGACGCTCAAGCAGGGCGGCAACCTGATCCTGCTGGACGAGCCGACCAACGACCTGGACGTCGAGACCCTGAGCTCGCTCGAGAATGCCCTGGTTAACTTCCCCGGTTGCGCGGTGGTCATTTCGCACGACCGCTGGTTCCTGGACCGGACTTGCACGCACATCCTGGCGTGGGAGGGCGATGACGACAACGAGGCGAAGTGGTTCTGGTTCGAGGGCAATTTCGGTGCCTATGAGGAGAACAAAGTGGAACGGCTTGGTATCGAAGCCGCGCGTCCGCACCGAGTGACCCATCGCAGGCTGACACGGGACTAATGTCAGGTTCGGCACGCGCCGCGACGATGCGGCCGGAACGGCCGCTGAGGAGCGGGGCAATTGGGGCACGCGCCGCGACGATGCGGCCGGAACGGCCGCTGAGGAGCGGGGCAATGGGACCACAGCGATCATGAGCACCGAGCTGGTATCCGTCGTGAGTTGGGAGCAGTTCGCATGACGATCGATCCCGGAGCAAAGCAGGACGTCGAGGCGTGGTCCACGCTGGCCGACAGTTCCGACATTCCCACTTGGGTCTCGCAGGCCTACCTGGACAGTTGTAGCGGCCCGGACTGCGACGGCGCTCGACCCGCGAAAGCCGAATCCCTGGTAACGCCCGCCAAGCTCAGCGCGCACTATCAGCTGGCCAGCTGCCGCCCGGCCGGTGATAGCTGTGTGTGCATCTACCGGCCCGACGACGCGACGGGATGCGGGCCCTCGCTGCAGGTGGTGACCGACCACGGCAGCATGCTGCTGGATTCGGTCACGGTGCTGCTGCATCGGCTCGGCGTGGACTACACAGCGATCATGACTCCGGTGTTCGATGTCCAGCGCGACCCGGACGGCGAATTGCTGCGCGTCGAACGCAAAGCCGACAAATCATCGCCCTACGCCGGCGAGGCCTGGATAGACGTCCAGCTCTCACCGTCGGTCGACAGCAAGGCCCTTGCCGAGGTCGAACGGTTGCTGCCCAAAGTGTTGGCCGACGTCCAGCGGGTCGCCACCGACGCGGGAACGATGATCGACACCTTGGCCGATTTGGCCGCAGAAATCGACAACGATCCCGACGGCCACTACTCGGCGCCCGACCGGCAGGAAGTCGCCGCGTTGCTGCGCTGGCTGGGCAACGGTAACTTCCTGCTGCTGGGCTACCAGCCCTGCCGGGTCCAAAACGGTCTGGTCCTGGGCGACGGCTCGAGCGGGTTGGGTGTGTTGCGCGCGCGCTCCGGCACCCGTCCCCGGCTGACCGACGACGGCAAGTTGCTGGTGTTGGCCCAGGCCGCGGTGGGCAGTTACCTGCGCTACGGCGCCTACCCGTATGCCATCGCGGTGCGCGAATACCTCGACGGCGGCAACAGCGTCATCGAGCACCGCTTCGTCGGGCTCTTCACCGTTTCCGCGATGAACGCCGATGTCCTGGAAATCCCGGCGATCTCGCGCCGGGTTCGGGAAGCACTCGAATTGGCCGGCAGTGACCCCAGCCACCCCGGTCAGCTGCTGCTCGACGTCATTCAAACCGTCCCGCGCCCAGAGCTTTTCACGCTGAGCGCCGAACGCTTGTTGTCGATGGCCAAAGCCGTGGTCGATCTGGGCTCCCAACGCCGCGCACTGCTGTTCCTGCGCGCCGACCGGCTGCAATTCTTCGTTTCCTGCCTGGTCTATGTGCCCCGCGATCGCTACACCACGGCCGTGCGCTTGCAGATCGAGGACATCCTGGTCCGCGAGTTCGGCGGGACGCGACTGGAATTCACCGCCCGGGTCAGTGAATCCCCTTGGGCTCTCATGCATTTCATGGTGCGCCTGCCCACCGAGGATACGACTTTGGCGCCGGTCGACATCTCCGAAGACAACCGGATAAGAATCCAGGGGCTCCTGAGCGAAGCCGCGCGAACCTGGGCCGACCGGCTGATCGGCGCCACCGCCAGTGGCAGGGTCAGCCGCGCCGATGCCGAGCACTACGCGGCCGCGTTCTCCGAGGCCTACAAGCAGGCCGTCACCCCGGACGATGCCGTCGGCGACATCGCGATCATCAACGGACTCACCGATGACTCGGTCAAACTGGTGTTCTCCGAGCGCGACGAGCAAGGAGTCGCGCAGCTCACCTGGTTCCTGGGTGGCCGCAGCGCATCGTTGAGTCAACTGTTGCCGATGCTGCAAAGCATGGGCGTCGTGGTGCTCGAAGAGCGTCCCTTCACAGTCGACCGCCCCGACGGCCTGCCGGTGTGGATCTACCAATTCAGGATCTCCCCCCACCCCACCATCCCGCTTGCCCAGACCGACGCCGAGCGCGAAGCGGGAGCGCAGCGATTCGCCGACGCGGTCACCGCGATCTGGCAGGGCCGCGTCGAGGTGGACCGGTTCAACGAGCTGGTCATGCGCGCCGGCCTGAACTGGCAGCAGGTCGTGCTGCTGCGCGCCTACGCCAAGTACTTGCGGCAGGCGGGCTTTCCGTACAGCCAGTCCTACATCGAATCGGTGCTCAACGAGCATGCCTCCACCGCACGGTCACTGGTCACGCTGTTCGAAGCGCTCTTCGATCCGCGGCCGGCGGGTTCACCGGTCAGCCGTGACGCCCAAGCGGCCGCAGCGGCCGTCGCGGCCGACATCGATGCCCTGGTGAGCTTGGACACCGACCGCATCCTGCGTGCCTTCGCTTCCCTGGTTCAGGCCACGTTGCGCACCAATTACTTTGTGACGCGCAAAGATTCGGCGCGGAGCCGCGATGCCTTAGTGGTCAAACTCAACGCGCAGCTGATCGACGAGTTGCCGCTGCCGCGGCCCAAGTTCGAAATCTTCGTGTACTCCCCGCGAGTCGAAGGCGTGCACCTCAGATTCGGTCCGGTGGCACGCGGCGGCTTGCGCTGGTCGGATCGCCGCGACGATTTCCGCACCGAGATCCTCGGTCTGGTCAAGGCGCAAGCGGTCAAGAACGCCGTCATCGTGCCGGTGGGCGCCAAGGGCGGCTTCGTCGTCAAGCGGCCGCCGCTGCCCACCGGCGACCCGGGCGCCGACCGCGAGGCCACCCGCGCCGAAGGCGTCGCCTGCTATCAGCTGTTCATCTCCGGCTTGCTCGACGTCACCGACAACGTCGACAAGGCGACCGGAAAGGTCACCCCACCACCGGAAGTGCTGCGTCGTGACGGCGACGACGCCTATCTGGTGGTTGCCGCGGACAAGGGCACCGCCACGTTCTCCGACATCGCCAACGACGTCGCCAAGTCCTACGGGTTCTGGCTGGGTGACGCTTTCGCCTCCGGCGGATCGGTGGGCTACGACCACAAGGCCATGGGAATCACCGCCAAGGGTGCCTGGGAGGCCGTCAAGCGGCACTTCCGCGAGATCGGGGTCGACACCCAGACCGAGGATTTCACCGTCGTGGGTGTCGGCGATATGAGCGGCGACGTATTCGGCAACGGCATGTTGCTGAGCAAACACATCAGGCTTATCGCCGCGTTCGATCACCGGCACATCTTCCTCGACCCGAATCCCGATGCCGCGGTTTCCTGGGACGAGCGCCGGCGGATGTTCGAGCTGCCCCGGTCCAGTTGGGACGACTACGACAAATCGCTGATCAGTGCCGGCGGCGGCGTCTACAGCCGCGAGCACAAGGCCATTCCCATCAGCGAGCAGGTGCGGGCCGCGCTGCGCATCGACGGCGAGGCCGAGGAAATGTCGCCGCCCAACCTGATGCGCGCGATTCTGCAGGCGCCGGTGGATCTGCTGTTCAACGGTGGCATCGGCACATACATCAAGGCCGAATCCGAATCGGACGCCGATGTGGGGGACCGGGCCAACGATCCGGTGCGGGTCAACGCAAACCAGGTGCGCGCCAAGGTCATCGGCGAAGGCGGCAATCTGGGAGTCACCGCGCTGGGCCGGGTGGAATTCGACCTGTCGGGCGGCCGGATCAACACCGACGCCATGGACAACTCCGCCGGCGTGGACTGCTCTGACCACGAGGTCAACATCAAGATTCTGATCGACTCGCTGGTCACCGCCGGCAAGGTCAAGGTCGAGGAGCGCAGTGCGCTGCTGGAGTCGATGACCGACGAGGTCGCGCAGCTGGTGCTCACCGACAACGAAGACCAGAACGACCTGATGGGCACCAGCCGCGCCAACGCCGCCAGCCTGCTGCCGGTGCACGCCGACCAGATCAAATACCTGGTGGCCGAGCGCGGAGTCAACCGCGAACTGGAAGCCCTGCCGTCGGAAAAAGAGATCCTGCGGCGCTCCGAGATCGGCATCGGGCTCACCTCGCCGGAGTTGGCGACTTTGATGGCACACGTGAAGCTGGCCCTCAAAGAAGAAGTGTTGAAGACGGAGCTGCCCGATCAGGACGTCTTCGCGTCCCGGCTGCCGCAATACTTCCCCAAGCCACTGCGCGATCGGTTCACTCCGGAAATCCGTTCCCACCAGCTGCGTCGCGAGATCGTCACCACCATGCTGATCAATGATCTGGTGGACACCGGCGGCATCAGCTACGCCTTCCGGATCGCCGAGGATGTCGGTGTCCGGCCGATTGACGCGGTGCGCACGTATGCCGCGACCGACGCCATCTTCGGTGTGGGTCATATCTGGCGGCGGATCCGCGCGCAGAATCTGCCGGTCGCGCTATCGGACCGGTTGACCCTGGACACCCGGCGGCTGATCGACCGCGCCGGACGCTGGCTGCTCAACTATCGTCCGCAGCCGCTGGCCGTCGGCGCCGAGATCAACCGATTCGCCGCGAAGGTCAAGGCGCTGACGCCGCGCATGTCGGAGTGGTTGCGCGGTGACGACAAGGCGATCGTGGAAAAGGAAGCCGGAGAATTCATTTCGCAGGGCGCACCGGAGGATTTGGCCTACCGGGTCGCGGCCGGGCTCTACCGCTATAGCCTGCTCGACATCATCGACGTCGCCGACATCACCGAGATCGACACCGCCGAAGTGGCCGACACGTATTTCGCGTTGATGGATCGACTCGGCACCGACGCGCTGCTGACCGCGGTGTCCGGGCTCGCCCGCACCGACCGCTGGCATTCCCTGGCGCGCCTGGCAATTCGGGACGACATCTACGCATCGTTACGGTCGCTGTGTTTCGACGTGCTGGCCGTCGGCGAGCCTGACGAGAGTGGCGAGCAGAAGATCGCCGAGTGGGAACACATCAGCGCATCCCGGGTGGAGCGGGCCCGCCGAACCCTCAACGAGATCCGGGAAAGCGGCACAATGGATCTCGCGACGTTGTCGGTGGCCGCCCGCCAGATCCGCCGGATGACGCGGACCAGCGGACGGGGATCGTCAGGGTGAGCAACGGGTTCGTCGCGGCAGTGCCGGTGCGCTGGTCCGACATCGACATGTACCAGCACGTCAACCACGCCACCATGGTCACCATCCTCGAAGAGGCGCGTGTCCCGTTCCTCAGAGAGCCGTTCGGTGCGGACATCACCACCATCGGCCTGCTGATCGCCGACGTCCGGGTCACCTACAAGGACCAGTTACGGCTGGCCGATTCTCCGCTGCAGGTCACGATGTGGACCAAGCGGCTGCGGGCGGTGGACTTCACCCTCGGCTACGAAGTGCGTTCGGTGAACGCCGATCCGGACTCCAAACCGGCCGTCATCGCCGAATCGCAGTTGGCCGCGGTACATATCGAGGAGCAGCGACTGGTGCGCTTGTCGTCACACCACCGGGAGTATTTGCAGCGGTGGATTCGGTAGCCGAGCGCGGTTTGTGGCTGGGGGATCCGGCCCACCGCAAAGATCTGGCCACATTCGTGGATCATGCTGTGCGGCTGGACGATTCGGCCATCATCCGGCTCCGCCGGCGTTCGGACGGATTGCTGACGGCCTGGGTGGCAACGGGTTTCGATGTGCTGGCCAGCCGAGTGGTGGCTGGCAGCGTGCGTCCCGGCGACATGTCGGTCGGGGCGGACGCGCTGGCGCGGGGGCTGGCCGCAATGGACAGTTCGGGTTTCATCGATCCCGGCTACTCGATGGACTCGGCGTGGCGTGGCGCCTTGCCGCCGGAATCAGGCTTCACCCACCTCGACGACGTGCCGGCCGGCGTGGTCGTCGACCTGGCGCAGCGCGGCGCGCAGCTGGCAAAGGAACACACCGGTTCGCATGGTCCGCCCGTTTCATTGCTCGACCAGGAGGTCATCGAGGTCAGTTCCGCCGACATCACTGTAGGGCTGCCCATGCGTTGCGTATTCGCCTTGACCGCAATGGGTTTCGTGCCTCAGTCGGCTGAGGAGATCGCCACCGACGAGATGATCCGCATTCGGATTCTGCCGGCGTGGTTACGGGTCGACGCACGCTACGGCTCGGTGTACCGCCGGCGCGGTCAGCTGGGGCTGGTGTTGCGCTGAGGCACCAGCCAGGCCGCGCTGTCTGGCGCCAAATTGCCGTTGGTCAACGGATCGCTGGCCAAGAGCAGCTCACCTGCCGGCAGCGCCATAGGTCGTAGGCCCGCGTTCAGCGCGCAAACCAACCCGCCACCGCCACGCCGAAAAATCAGGGCGTCGTCGTTCGCGGACAGCCAATCGATCTCGCTGCCATCGAACTCCGCACGCTCCCTGCGTAATCGGAGTGCACGCCGGAAGAAGGTCAGCATCGAGTCGGGGTCGTCGAGCTGCTTCTCGACGGTCAGCGCCTTCCAGTCAGCGGGCATCGGTAACCAGGTCTGAGCACAGGTGGAGAACCCGAACGGGGGAGTATCGCCGGACCACGGGAGCGGAACCCGGCACCGGTCACGGCCGCGTTCGGTATGTCCGGAGCGTTCCCAGGTGGGGTCCTGCAGCACCTCGTCGGGCAGGTCTACGTCGGGCAATCCGAGCTCTTGGCCGTTGTAGATGAACACCGCACCGGGCAGGGCCAGCATCAGCATCGCCATGGCCCGCGCCCGGCGTAGGCCGACTTCACCGTCGCCGTAGCGGGTCACTTCCCGGCCGACATCGTGGTTGGCCAGCGTCCAGGTCGGGGTGGCGTCTTCCAGTGCCGCGGCTTCCAGGGAGTTCTGTACGGCGTCGTGGATTTCGGCGGCATCGAAATCGGTGCGGGCCAACCGGAAGTTGAAGCCCAGATGCAGTTCGTCGGGCCGCACGTATTCGGCCCAGCGGGCGTTGTCGGTCACCCACACCTCCCCGACGGTTACCGCCCCGGGATAGTCGTCGATCACCGCCCGGATGTCGCGGTGTATCGCATGCACGTGCGGGCGGTTGAAGCGCGGGTCATCGTCGGTGTGGCGCAAGACCTCGCTCATGTCGTGGCTGTCCGGTAGCCCCGGCGGCTTGGCCATGCCGTGCGCCACGTCGATGCGGAAGCCGTCCACGCCGCGTTCCAGCCAGAACCGCAGCGTCTTCTCGAAGTCGTCGAAGACTTCGGTGTTGTCCCAATTCAGGTCGGGCTGTTCGGCATCGAAGAGGTGCAGATACCACTGGCCGGGGCTGCCGTCGGGTTCGGCCACCCGCGTCCAGGCCGGCCCGCCGAACACCGATTCCCAGTTGTTCGGCGGCAGTAGCCCGCCGGGGCCGCGGCCGTCGCGAAAGAAATAGCGGTCGCGTGCCTCGGTGCCCGGCCCGGCCGCCAGCGCCGCCTGAAACCAGGGGTGCGCCGAACTGGTGTGATTGGGCACCACATCCATGGTGACCTTGATGCCTCGCCGGTGCGCGGCCGCGATGAGCCGCTCGAAGGCGGCCATTCCGCCGAACAGTGGGTCGATGTCGCGAGGATCTGCCACGTCGTACCCGTGATCGGCCATCGGCGAGACGGTGACCGGATTGATCCAGATGGCGTCGATGCCGAGACGGACCAGGTGGTCCAGCCGCGCCGCCAGGCCGTCCAGGTCACCCACACCATCACCGTTGCTGTCGGCGAACGACCGCGGATAAACCTGGTAGAAGACCGCGGACTGCCACCACGAGCCGGGCTGCGCCCCTTGATCACCCATCAAAACGCGGAGTTGACGAGGGAGTGGGCGGCCATTTCGAGATAGTTGAGCAGCGTGCGGCGGTGTTCGTCGTCAAGGGTTTGAGCGTCGATCGAGGCTACCGCGGTGTGCATGCACCGCAACCAGGCGTCGCGCTCGATTGGGGTGATCCGAAAGGGGACGTGTCGCATCCGCAGCCGGGGATGGCCGCGCTGGTCCGAATACGTTCGCGGGCCGCCCCAGTACTGCTCCAGGAACATGCGTAACCGCACTTCGGCGCCCGTCAGGTCCTCCTCGGGGTACAGGGGACGCAGTATTTCGTCGTCGGCCACTTGCTGGTAAAAGCGCGAGACGATGGCGTGGAAGGTATCGGCGCCGCCGATCGCGTCATAGAACGATTCCGTTGTTTGATCCATCGTCTTCCATTGTGGGCCACCGCTGAGAGTTCCTAGGTGTTCACCGGATCGACACGGCGCGCGCGAGGCAATTGGCGTGCAGTCAGCAGCAAATCATGGTGGACTGTCCGCGGAGGATTTATGGCGCAGCGCAAGAAACGCCGCAGCCACCGCAGTTCCGGTGCCGCGGCAGGCGTAACCGGGCCCGCAGCCGCGTCATGCCTGCATAGCGTCGAGACTCACCCGCCCGCCCGCCTCGAAAGCGCATCGATCTGGAATCGCCGGCGGGTGCTGCTGCTGAATTCCACGTATGAGCCGCTCACCGCATTGCCACTGCGCCGCGCGATCGTCATGTTGATCTGCGGTAAGGCCGACGTGGTGCACGACGATCCGGCTGGACCCCTGATCCACTCGGCGACCAGGTCGATCGTTGTGCCGTCGGTGATTCAGCTACGCACCTATGTGCGAGTTCCCTACCGGGCCCGGGTCCCTATGACCCGGGCCGCATTAATGCACCGCGACCGGTTCTGCTGCGCCTACTGCGGAGCGAAGGCCGACACCGTCGACCACGTGGTACCGCGCAGCCGCGGTGGCGACCACTCGTGGGAGAACTGCGTCGCCTGCTGCTCGGCATGCAACCACCGCAAGGGCGACCGCCTGCTCGCCGAGCTCGGCTGGGTATTGCGCCGCGCGCCGCTGCCACCGACCGGCCAGCACTGGCGATTGCTGTCGACGGTCAAGGAGTTGGACCCCTCCTGGGCACGCTATCTTGGCGAAGGCGCGGCCTAAGAGTTGATTCATAAGTCGGCTGGTGGGGACTGTTGAATCGTTGGGTTTGT
>NZ_MVHE01000150.1 GCF_002086155.1 Mycobacterium angelicum
GTCCCGGCCGCACCCCGGCCGCTGTCGCCGGGCACGCTGCTGGCGCCGCTGGCTCCGATCCTGGGGCCGCTGGTCCCCGCGCTGGCGCCGCAACCGGCACCGGCACCACCGGCCGTCGCACCGGCACCGGCCACCGGTGAACAGTTCGGGCCCGTAACCGGAACGCCGCCGGGAGCCCCGAGGTGAGCCGCGGCGACTCCCGGCGGCCCCGCCCGGCGCAGTCGGAGCGGCCGTCGCGCGCCGGCCGCAAAGCCCCAAAGCCGCAAAAGCCGCAAAAGCCCCAGAAGGCCCAGCGGGTCAAGGAAACCCGCGAGCCCACCCGCATGCGGAAAGCCAAGCAAGCCAAGAAGTCTCGCCCGGCGGTGCGGGCAGAGGACGCCCAGCCGGGTCACTCAGCTCGGGAGCGGCGCACCCGTCAGGCGGTGGAGGTGGCCGGCCGCGGCGCCTCGTTCGTCTTCCGGCACCGGGCCGGCAACGCGGTGATCTTCGCGTTGATCATGGTGGCCGCCACCCAGCTGTTCTTCCTGCAGGTATCCAATGCCGCGGATCTGCGCGCCCAGGCGGCGGGCCAACTAAAGGTCACCGACGTCGAACCCGCGGTGCGGGGCGCGATCGTCGACCGTCACAACGACCGGCTCGCGTTCACCACCCAAGCGCGCGCGTTGACGTTCCAGCCCAAGCGAGTTCGTCAGCAGCTCGAGGAGGCCAAGAAGAAGTCTCCGCATGCGCCAGACCCGCAGCAGCGGCTCAAGGACATCGCCAAGGAGATCTCGGGCAAGCTGAACAACAAGCCCGACAGCGCGACCTTGTTGAAGAAGCTGGAAAGCAACGAGTCGTTCGTCTACTTGGCGCGTGCCGTCGACCCCGCAGTGGCCAGCGCAATCTCGTCGAAGTATCCGGAGGTTGGTTCCGAGCGGCAGGATCTGCGCCAGTATCCGGGCGGATCGCTGGCGGCCAACATCGTCGGCGGCATCGACTGGGACGGCCACGGCCTGCTCGGTCTGGAGGACTCCCTGGACGCGATGCTCGCCGGAACCGACGGTTCGGTCACCTACGACCGCGGGTCCGACGGCGTCGTCATTCCCGGGAGCTACCGTAACCGGCACAAGGCGGTGCACGGCTCGACCATCCAGCTCACCCTTGACGACGACATTCAGTTCTACGTCCAGCAGCAGGTGCAGCAGGCCAAGAACTTGTCTGGGGCGCACAATGTTTCGGCGGTGGTGCTCGACGCCAAGACCGGCGAAGTGCTCGCCATGGCCAACGACAACACCTTCGACCCGTCCCAAGACATCGGGCGTCAGGGCGACAGGCAGCTGGGCAACCTCGCGGTGTCCTCGCCGTTTGAGCCGGGGTCGGTGAACAAGATCATCACCGCCGCCTCGGTCATCGAGTACGGGCTGTCCAACCCCGACGAGGTGCTGCAGGTCCCGGGCTCGATCCAGATGGGCGGGGTCCCCATCCATGACGCCTGGGAGCACGGCGTGATGCCCTACACCACCACCGGCGTCTTCGGGAAGTCGTCCAACGTCGGCACGCTGATGTTGGCGCAACGGGTGGGCCCCGAGCGCTTCTACGACATGGTGCGCAAGTTCGGGCTGGGGCAGCGCACCAGTGTGGGACTGCCCGGTGAGAGCTCCGGGCTGGTGCCGCCCATCGACCAGTGGTCGGGCAGCACCTTCTCGAACTTGCCTATCGGACAAGGTCTTTCGATGACTCTGCTGCAAATGGCCGGCATGTACCAGGCCATCGCCAATGATGGCGTGCGGATACCGCCGCGGATCATCAAGGCCACCATCGGCGCCGACGGCACCCGGACCGAGGAACCGCGTCCCGACGGCATCCGCGTGGTCTCGCCTCAGACCGCCCAGACCGTGCGCCAGATGCTGCGTGCGGTCGTGCAGCACGACCCGATGGGCTACCAGCAGGGCACCGGGTCCGCCGCGGCGGTGCCGGGCTATCAGATGGCCGGCAAAACCGGTACCGCGCAGCAGATCAACCCCGCCTGCGGCTGCTATTTCGACAACGTCTACTGGATCACGTTCGCCGGCCTGGCCACCGTGGATGACCCCCGCTACGTCATCGGCCTGATGCTGGACAACCCCGAGCGCAACGCCGACGGCACCCCCGGACATTCGGCGGCCCCGCTGTTCCACAACATCGCGGGCTGGCTCATGCAGCGTGAGAATGTCCCGCTGTCACCGGATCCCGGCCCTCCACTCACCCTGCAGGCGATGTAACACCCGATCACACCGGCGACACGGCAATAGATTTCGCCAAAATCCGCCCGAACGCGCTGCAACTACGCATACTGACTCCTGCTATTCGTGTCCAGGCAGGAGGCGTTCGATGTCATTTGTGACTGCTGTTCCGGAAATGCTGGGGGCCGCTGCACAGCAACTATCGGGCATTAATACGTCGCTGCGGAGCGCGAATGCCACAGCGGCCGCGTCTACCACCGAAATTCTGTCAGCCGGCGCCGACGAGATATCCGCGGCGGTCACGGCGGTGTTCAGCAGTCACGGCGTGCAATACCAGTCGTTGAGCGCTGCCGCCGCGGAGTTCCACCAGAGTTTTCTGCAGACGCTGAATGCGGCGGGCGGGGCGTACGCGGCGGCAGATGCGGCTAGTGCCTCGCCGTTGCAGGCCCTGGAAAACACTGTTCTCGGTATCGTGAACGCGCCAACTCAGGCGTTGTTGGGCCGTCCGCTGATCGGTAACGGCGCAAACGGGACGGCGGCCAGTCCCAACGGTGGTGCGGGTGGGCTTCTGATCGGCAATGGGGGCAATGGCTTTGGCTTCACCACCGGGGCAACCCCCCAGAAGGGCGGCAACGGTGGCGCGGCCGGGTTAATTGGTAGTGGCGGAGCGGGCGGCACCGGCTTCCTGGGTGGGGCAGGCGGAGCCGGCGGCAACGGCGGTTGGCTGATCGGCAACGGCGGCGTCGGCGGCGCGGGTGGGACGGCGATCACTCTTGCCGTTACCGGCGGTGCGGGCGGGGCCGGCGGCAATGCCACATTCATCGGTGCGGGCGGTAACGG
>NZ_MVHE01000151.1 GCF_002086155.1 Mycobacterium angelicum
CCCCGGCACCGCCCTGGGCGTTGCCGACTCCCCCGGCCCCGCCCGTTCCGCCATTGCCGGCGAGCACGCTGGCAACGCCGCCGTTTCCGCCGTTGCCGCCGGCTGCCGCGCCGAACCCGCCGTCCCCGCCAGATCCGCCCGAGCTGAACAGCAGGCCCGCATTGCCGCCGGCTCCACCGGCGCCCCCAGTGGCCAGTGGGCCGTCTCCGCCATGCCCGCCGGCGCCGCCGGCGCCGAAAAGCAAGCCGCCGGCGCCGCCTATCCCGCCGCTACCGCCATTGCCGACGAAGTTGTTGAAGCCGACCAGCACCCCGGCACCCCCAGCGCCACCGGCACCGCCAGCGCCCAGCAAACCAGCGCCCCCACCGGCCCCGCCGTTGCCGCCGTTGCCGGTACCGCCTAACGCCGCGCCGCCCAGACCGCCGATCCCGCCGTTGCCCCAGACCAACCCGCCGGCGCCGCCGGCGCCGCCGGTTCCGCCGGTTCCGCCCGCCGAGTAACCTCCGGCCCCGCCGGCGCCGCCGCTGCCGAACAAGCCGGCGGCTCCGCCTCTGCCACCCGTTCCGCCGCCGGTGCCGACCGTGTCCGGTGTGCCGGACCCACCGGCCCCGCCGTCGCCGAGCAACCAGCCGGCGTCGCCGCCGTTATTCCCGGTTCCGGGCGCTCCGTTAGCGCCGTTGCCGATCAGCGGGCGCCCAGTCAATGTCTGGCTTGGCGCGTTTACCGCGTCGAGCAGGGCCTGCAACGGCGAAGCACTAGCGGCTTCGGCGCTGGCATAGGCGCTTGCGCCGGCGGTCAATGCCTGGACGAACCGCTGATGAAATGCCGTCGCCTGGGCGCTGAGCGCCTGATACCCCTCGGCATGCCCGGAGAAAAGGGCCGCGATCGCTAATGACACCTCGTCCTCGGCCGCAGCCGAGAGCGCCGTAATCGGGGCCGCTGCCGTCGCGTTAGCCGCGCTCAGTGCCGAGCCGAGACTCGCCAGATCCGTTGCCACCGTTTCCAGCACCTGCGGTGCTGCTATCACAAACGACAATCTGATACCTCCGGTCGACGCACACCGTATCCCGAAAGTCGGTAGCGCGTCGTACTTTTCAGCGCCGGCGGAGTAAGCGCGCCCGGTGACGTGGAGCCGCGCATCCTACGAGACGAATCCGGGGCCGCCCGCGCCCGGATGGCGCCGACGGTGTTCGGCGGTTATGTGTCAGCATGTCCGGATGACTGTTCGCAGGCTTGCTCGCATCGTTGGTAGCTCGGTGGCGACGAGTTGGGCGCTCCTGAGCGCGCCGCTCGCGCTCGCCCCAGCCGCTGCCGCCGACCCATGTTCGGATGTCGCGGTTGTTTTCGCTCGCGGCACCCATCAAGAACCCGGCCTTGGCAACGTCGGCCAGGCGTTCAGCGACTCGCTCACCTCGCAGCTCGCAGGACGCTCGGTCGCCGTCTACGCGGTGAATTACCCGGCCAACGACGACTACCACAACAGCGCGGCAAGCGGTTCGGACGACGCGAGCGCCTACATTCGGCAGACCGTCGCCAGCTGCCCGAACACCAAGCTTGTGCTGGGCGGTTATTCCCAGGGCGCGACGGTCATCGACTTGGCCAGCTCAGCGTTACCGCCTCAGACCGCCGACCACGTGGCCGCGGTCGCGCTCTTCGGTGAACCAAGCAGCGGATTCTCCAGCATGTTGTGGGGCGGCCAGCCGCTGCCCACAATCAGCCCGCTGTACAGCGCAAAGACCGTCAACATGTGCGCGGCCGACGATTTCATCTGCACCGGCGGTGGCAGCTTTGCGGCGCACGTCTCGTATGTCGAAACCGGGATGACAACCCAGGCAGCGACATTCGCGGCCGACAAAGTGACTCAACTGCCGCAACACGCCTGACCGGAAAGCTGCGGCGCTCCGTCGATTACCTTCGACGTTATGGCTGAAGTTACCGGCAACGCCCCAATCGACGACGTATCCCCCGGCGACATCATCACGGTGAACCGTGGCTCCGGTGAACGGCACTACAAGGTGGTGTTCAAGGACACCGCCGACGCCGGGTACGTGCTCACGCTCGAAGGCGACGGCGGTGAAACCTTCGCGCTGGATCTCGCTGCCGGCACCACGGTCAAGCGCTCGCTGCAGTCGAAGTGGGAATCCGTGCAGAGCCCGACGCCGCATTCGGAGATTTAACGGACAGGTCACGGCTTATTGAAGATTGTCGTCCCGGTTCCGCCGGGGCTGTTCGAGATATAGATCTGATTATTGGCAAAGGGGAAGTTTCCGGTGTTCATCGTGCTGCCGGTGGTGACCGTGGGGGTGTAACCCGGGGCTGTCGTCCATTGGTACAGCAGCGTCGAACCGTCGCTTGTGTACACATCGATGACCGTTCCCGCCGCCAGCGGTCCCGAGGTTTGACCATTGCCGAGTAGGTAGGACGGCATGGTCCCGGTGACGCCACCGGAGTCGATGATCGCCGTAACGGCTTGCTGCGGACCACCATTGATGCTGACATTCACCGTACTGATCGGCGCTCCGGGCACCTCGACGCGGGGAGACCCGGTGTTTGGCCCGAAATGCAGCTTCCCGCCTTGCTGGTCGATCAGCACACCCTGATTGAGGTCCCCGCCCAAGGCCGTGGTGGGACTGCTGGGTCCGGGGCCCACGGCGTTGGGACCGATACCGAGCACGCTGGTGACGCCGGCCGGAGCGAAATAACCTTCGAACGTCTGCGGGAAGGACAGCAACACCACATTGACCGGCGTCGGCGCGGTGACGACACCGTTGCCGAAATCGACCGGCATGTTGTAGGTCGCATATATATAGGTCAGTCCGCCGCTGTACCCGCTGATGCCGAACGAGCTGGGCAGGCCCAGACGCAAAACACCCAGCGGGCCACCAAAGGCAGTGGGTGTGACGACAAGGCCCTCTGAGCCGGTGTCGACGAGGGATTGGATACTCGGTCCGCCGTTGACGGACAGGTTCACCGCCGGCTCGGTACCCGCATTGACGTGCATGAATGCGGTTCTGCCGTCAATA
>NZ_MVHE01000152.1 GCF_002086155.1 Mycobacterium angelicum
GGGACAACTCGAGGAACGTCTGCGGACCCTGGGCCAGCAGCCCGGTCACGCAGTCGGCGAAGCGCACCGTGTGGCGCAGGTGTCGGGTCCAGTAGTGCGGCGAGGTGAGTTGATCGGGGGTTACCAGTTGTCCGGTGAGGTTGGACAGAACCGGCAGCCGAGGCGGACCGAAAGTCAGACCAGCGGCGATGGCCTCGAATTCGGGCAAGGCCGGGTCCATAGCAGGGGAATGGAACGCATGGCTGACCTTTAGCTGGGTGACTTTGTAGTGCTGGGCGGCGCAGTGGTCGCGCAGTCGGTCAAGTTGGTCGAAGGGCCCCGCGACGACGACTGAGGTGGGGCTGTTGACTGCCGCTAAAGCAGAGCCTGGGTATTGGTCCAGTAACGCCGAAATGTCGTGTTCGCTGGCTTGGATGGCCAGCATCGCCCCTGGGGCGCAGGCTTGCATGAGTCGACCTCGAGCGCTGACCAGCGCCGCGGCGTCAGATAGCGAGAACACCCCAGCGATGTAGGCGGCGGTCAGTTCGCCGATGGAGTGGCCCAGCAGACAGTCCGGGGTGATACCGGCGGAGATCAACGCGGCGTGCATGGCCACGCCGAAGGCGAACAACGCGGGTTGAGCGTAGGCAGTCTGGTGAAGCAGGTCTGCCAATGCGCTGTCGGGGGCGGCGAAGAGGACCTCGCGTAGGCAGACATCGAGGTGGGGATCCAGGGCCGCGCAGACCTCGTCGAGGGTCTCGGCGAAGACGCGGTGCTGAGCGTAAAGATCTGCGCCCATGGCGGGGTATTGGGCGCCTTGGCCGGGCAGGACGAACACGAGTTTGGCGGCCTGGTGGGCCAGGTGATGGCCGGTGAGGCGGGGGTGGGGAAGCCCGGTGCGCAGCGCGTCCAAGGCTGTGAGTAGATCCTGACGGGGGTCGTCGCTGGCCGCGGGTGCGGTGATCGCCGCCCGGTGGGGATGGTGGGTGCGGGTGGTCGCCAGGCTGTAAGCCACCTCGGTCAGATCGAGGTCGGGGTGCTCGGTCAGGTGTTGGTGCAGGCGCTCGGCCGTAGCGGCCAAAGCCGCAGGCGTACGCGCGGAGATCGGCCATATCCGCAGCGCAGGAACAGCTTTCGGGCTAGGTGATGGCGTTGGTGCGGCGGGGGCTTGTTGGACGATCACGTGGGCGTTGGTGCCGCTGATACCGAACGACGACACCGCCGCGGTTCTGGGGTGATCGGTCACCGGCCAGCTGATGGGTTCGGTGAGCAGCCGGACCGTGCCGGCCGACCAGTCCACGTGCGGGGTAGGACGATCCACATGCAGGGTGGGCGGCAACGTCTCGTGCTGCAACGCGGTGATCATCTTGATCAGCCCCGCGGCTCCGGCGGCGGCTTGGGTATGACCCAGGTTGGATTTGATCGATCCCAGCCACAACGGATGATCCGAATCACGTTGTGCGCCATAGGTGGCGATCAGCGCGTCGGCTTCGATCGGGTCGCCCAGCGTGGTGCCGGTGCCGTGAGCCTCGACCACGTCGACTTGGTCGAGCGTGATCCCGGCGTTGGCGACGGCTTGAGCGATGACACGCTGCTGGGCCAGCCCGTTGGGGGCGGTCAGCCCGTTGGAGGCGCCATCTTGATTGACTGCCGAACCCGCGATGACCGCCAGCACCGGATGCTGGTGGCGACGGGCATCACTGAGACGCTCCAGCACCACCACCGCGGCACCCTCACCCCACCCAGTCCCATCGGCGGCGGCGGCAAACGACTTACACCGCCCATCCACGGCCAACCCACGCTGACGGGCGAACTCGGTGAATATCAGCGGGGTGGTCATGATCGTCACACCACCGGCCAGCGCCAGACTGGATTCGCCACTGCGCAGGGATTGACACGCCAAATGAGCGGCGACCAACGACGACGAGCACGCGCTGTCCACCGTGATCGCCGGGCCCTGCAACCCCAACGCATACGCCACCCGCCCCGAGGCCACACTGGTGGCCCCGCCGGTCATCGCATAGCCCTCTACGCCATCAGAGTTGGCGTCGCCGTAGGACTGCGCCCAGGTCCCGGCGAACACCCCGGTATCAGAGCCCACCAACCCCGACGGGTCGATCCCTGCGTGTTCCAACGCTTCCCAACACACCTCCAACAACAGCCGATGCTGAGGATCGATGGCCCGGGCTTCACGCGCAGAGATGCCGAAAAACCCCGCGTCAAAACCGGCCGCATCCGCCAAGAACGCGCCGTGACGGGTGTAGGTCTTACCCACAGCGTCGGGATCAGGATCAAACAACTCCGCCAGATCCCAGCCACGATCTGTCGGAAAAGTCGACATCACGTCGGTGCCGCTGCTGACCATCTCCCACAAATCCGCCGCCGAATCCACGCCACCGGGAAACCGGCATCCCATCCCGACGACCGCGATTGGCTCCGAGGACCTCGCCAGTAGGTTCTTGTTCTGCAGCTTCAGCTGCTCGATCCGTATCAGTGAGCGACGGAGAGCTTCGGTGAGGTCGTCGATTTCACTCATTTGTTCTCGGCCTACTCATCATCGGTCTCGTCGTATAGAGCCATGCTGATGAGCTCATCGCGAGCCATTGTCAAGAGATCCTCTTTACTACGGCTAGGAGCCGAGGATCGTCTGTTGTTCGCCATGTCGCGAAGCATGTCCAGGATCCCGTTCTCAATGAGTTCCTTTTCGGGAATGGTTGCGATGAGACGCTGAATTTCGGTTTCCGGTGCGTTCCGCGCCGGTTTGTCCTCACCGTTACTGAAGAGTCCTTGGGTGAGGTGTTGGGCCAGCGCGCTGGGGGTGGGGTGGTCGAAGATCACGGTGGCGGGCAGGGTCAGGCCGGTGTGTTGGCTTAGCGCGTTGCGCAATTCGAGTGCGGTCAGCGAGTCGATGCCGAGGTCTTTGAAGGTGCGGTCGGGGTCTAGGGCGGCGGGGTCCGGGTG
>NZ_MVHE01000153.1 GCF_002086155.1 Mycobacterium angelicum
TGGGCAGCTTCCCCACCGACCGCGGCTGGAACCTAGCCGAGCTGTTTGACCCCGATCCCGACGCAGTGGGCAAGACCTACGCCACCCACGGAGCCTTTCTGCCCGACGCCGCCGAATTCGACGCCGAGTTCTTCGGAATCTCCGCGCGAGAAGCCCAAGCCATCGGCCCACAGCAACGACTACTCCTCGAGATCTGTTGGGAAGCGCTGGAAACCGCGGGTATCGACCCCGCCGAGTTGGCCGGCACCAACACCGGAGTATTCGCCGGAACCTGGACACAACCCTACGGCGATTCGGCTTCTGCAGGAGTCGAGGGCTACGCCCTGACCGGCACCGCCACCAGCATGGCCTCGGGCCGGGTGGCCTACCTGCTGGGGTTGCAGGGCCCGGCGATCACGGTGGACACCGCGTGTTCGTCGTCTTTGGTCGCTACCCATTTGGCGTGTCAATCCCTGCGTAGCGGCGAATCCAGTCTGGCGCTGGCTGGTGGCGCCACAATCATGACCACACCGTTCATCTTCACCGAGTTCGCCCGCCAACGCGGGCTCGCCAGCGATGGGCGGTGTAAGGCATTCGCGGCCGCCGCCGATGGCACCGGCTGGGGCGAGGGTGCCGCGGTAGTTGTGTTGGAGCGGTTGAGCGATGCCCGTCGCCACCACCACCCGGTGCTGGCGGTCATCGCGGGTTCGGCAGTCAATCAGGATGGCGCCTCCAACGGGCTGACCGCCCCCAACGGCCCAGCGCAGCAACGTGTTATCGCGCAAGCCGTCGCCAACGCCGGGATCACGCTCGACCAAGTCGACGTGGTGGAGGCCCACGGCACCGGCACCAGGTTGGGCGATCCGATCGAAGCCGGCGCGCTGATCGCCACCTATGGCGCACACCGCGATTCGGATCATCCGTTGTGGCTGGGATCGATCAAATCCAACATCGGTCATACCCAAGCCGCCGCCGGAGCCGCGGGGCTGATCAAGATGATCACCGCGTTGCAGCACGAGACGTTGCCGCCCACCCTGCATGTGGATCGTCCCAGCCCGCACGTCGACTGGTCGACCGGCACGGTGCGGCTGCTCACCGAACCCATCAGCTGGCCGGTGACCGATCACCCCCGCACCGCGGCGGTGTCCTCGTTCGGTATCAGCGGCACCAACGCCCACGTGATCGTCCAACAAGCCCCCGCCGCACCGACACCACCAGCTAGCCCGAAAGCTGAGCCCGCGCTACGGATTTGGCCGATCTCCGCACGCACCCCCGCAGCCCTTGCCGCTCAGGCCGAGCGCCTGCACCAACACCTCACCGAACACCCCGACGCCGATCTGACCGAGGTCGCCTACAGCCTGTCCACCACCCGCACCCACCACCCCTACCGGGCCGCGATCACCACATCCGCCGCCAGCGATAACCCCCGTCAAGATCTGCTCGCGGCCCTGCACGCACTGCACACCAACACACCACACCCAAACCTGCACCAGCACAACCTAATCCAATCCAACAGCAAACTCGTCTTCGTCCTACCCGGCCAAGGCGGCCAACACCCCGCCATGGGCCTCGAGCTCTATACCCATCACCGCGTCTTCGCCGACGCGATCGACGCCTGCGATGAGGCGCTGCGACCCTGGACCGGCTGGTCGGTACGCGACGTCGTGTGCCACGATCCGGCGGCCCCGTCGGTGCGCCGCGTGGATGTGGTCCAGCCCGTGTTGTTCGCGATCGCGGTCTCGCTGGCCGAAGTGCTGCGCGGCTACGCCGTCGTGCCCGACGCAGTCATCGGACACTCCCAAGGAGAAATCGCCGCCGCCTACATCGCCGGAGCCTACTCACTCGAAGATGCTGCCAAGATCGCGGCGCTGCGCAGTACCACGCTGGCGCGCCTATCCGGCACCGGCGCAATGGCATCAGTACTGCTGCCGGCACAAGACCTGCGGCCACGACTAGAGAACTACGGCCAGCAACTAAGCATCGCCGCCATCAACGGACCCACCCACACCATCGTCAGCGGCGATCCCGCCGCCATGGAACAGTTCGTCAAGACCTGCGAACACGACGGTATCCAGATCCGGCCCATCGCGGTGGACTACGCCTCCCACTCAGCCCACGTCGAGCAACTCCGCGAACAGCTCCTACACGAGCTGGCCGATCTCGCCCCACACCCATCACGCGTTCCGCTGTATTCCACAGTGGAAAGCGCCCTTTCGGCCGAACCCCTCGACACCGCCACCATGAACGCCGACTACTGGTACCACAACCTGCGCCAGCCGGTCCGCTTCCATGACTGCGTGACCGGGCTGCTGGCCCAGGGTCCGCAGACGTTCCTCGAGTTGTCCCCGCATCCGGTGCTGGCCCCGGCTCTTAGTGACACGTTGGCCCAGCCCGGCCTACCTGGTGGTTGCGCGGTGATCACCACCTTGCACCGCGACCGCCCCGACCCCGACACCCTGACCAGCGCGCTGGCCCAACTACACACCCACGGCCACAGCCCCAGCTGGACCAGCCTGTACGGGCAGGCCCACACCATCACCCTGCCGACGTATCCCTTCCAGCACCGCCGCTACTGGCTGACCCCAGCCACCAGCACCGACGTCAGCGCCGCCGGACTCGACCGCCCCGAACACCCCCTACTCGGCGCCATCACCCACCTCGCCGACCAAGACCAAATCGTGCTCTCGGCACGACTGGCCCTTTCCACCCAGCCCTGGCTGACCGGCCACCAAGTCAACGACCACATCATCTTTCCCGCCACCGGATTCATCGACCTACTCCTCCACGCCGGCCACCACGCCCACACCCCCGTCATCGACGAACTGATCCTGCACACCCCCCTGACGCTGTCCGAACACACCCCCACCGACCTCCAAATCACCCTCCACC
>NZ_MVHE01000154.1 GCF_002086155.1 Mycobacterium angelicum
CCCAGGTACTGGGACTCGACCGCGTCGGCATCGACGACTCCTTCTTCCAACTCGGCGGCGACAGCATTCTGTCGATGCAGGTGGTGTCGCGGGCCCGGTTGGCCGGCGTCATGTGCAGACCGCGCGACATCTTCGTGGAACAATCCGTTGCCCGGCTCGCCCTGGTGGCCACCCTGGCTGACAGCCAAAGTGGCACTGCCGATGAGGATTTCGGCGACGTGCTCGCCACACCGATCATGCGCTGGCTGCAAGGTCTCGCCGGCGCGGTCGAACACTTCAATCAGACGGTGGTGGTGCAGGCTCCCGGCGGGGTCGGCGAGGCCGATGTGTTGGTCATGCTTCAGGCGCTGATCGATCATCATGCGATGCTGCGGCTCCGAGTCGACGGCGCGGACGCGCAGGATTGGTCATTGCACGTGCCCGAACCGGGGTCAGTGGACGCGGCCGGCTGCCTGCACGCGGTGGAGGCATTGACCGATGAGGCGTTGCGGGAGGCCAGATCCCGGTTGAATCCGGCGGCCGGGGTGATGCTGAGCACGCTGTGGGTTGCCGCCAAAGCACAGCTGGCATTGATCATCCACCACCTGGCCGTAGACGGGGTGTCCTGGCGAATCTTATTGGAGGACTTGAACATCGCCTGGGCACAGCATCAAGCCGGGCAGCAGCTGGCGTTGCCGCCGGGCGGAACGTCGTTTCGGCGGTGGGCGTCGCTACTGGCTGAGCATGCGCGCAGCCCCGAGGTCGTCGACCAAGCCGACGCGTGGCGTCAGGTGCTGGCGTCGTCATCCGGATTGCCGACAGCACGGTTTGAGCCGGAAACCCTTGCCACGGCTGAGCATTGGTCGGTGACGCTGGACGTCGAGACCACCCGCATGCTGTTGGGTGAGGTGCCGGCCGCATTTCACACCGGCGTGCACGACATCTTGCTGATCGCATTCGCGTTGGCGTGTGCGGAGTTCTTGGGCAATGGCCACCGGCCGATCGGTATCGACGTCGAGGGCCACGGGCGTCACGACGAGCTGGCGCCCGATATCGACCTGTCCCGCACAGTGGGGTGGTTCACCACCAAATACCCGGTGTCGCTGGCCGTGGGCCGGATCGATTGGGCACAGGTAGTGGCCGGCGAGGCCGCATTGGGCGCGGTGCTCAAGGATGTCAAGGAACAGCTGCGTGCCCTCCCCGACGGCCTGACCTACGGTCTGCTGCGTTACCTGAACACCGACGTCGAGCTGACCGAGCCCGACCCGTTGATCGGCTTCAATTACCTGGGGCGCCTGGGCATGACGCCGGGCGAGGCGCCCGGAGGTTTGTGGCGAATCGCACCCGAAAGCCTGGCGCTGGCCGCGGCCGCCGTAGCCGTGCCCGTCGAACTTGTGCACGCCGTGGAACTCAACGCCGGCGCCGTCGACACCGAGGCGGGTCCACAGCTGCATGCCAACTGGACATGGGCGCCCTCGGCAATCGATCGCGCACAGGTCAGCCGGCTGAGCCGCTTGTGGTCTGACGCCCTGACCGGAATCTGCGCGCACGTGCGTGCCGGCGGAGGCGGGTTGACCCCCGCCGACATCGCGCCGGCCCGCCTCAGCCAACAGCAGATCGATGAGCTGCAGCGCCAATCCCGGATCGCTGATGTGTTGCCGCTGACCCCCCTGCAATGGGGACTCTTGTTCCACGCCAACGCCACTCGCGGCGGCGACGATCTCTACGTCATGCAGCTGGATTTCACCCTGAGCGGCGACGTTGACCAGCATCGCCTTCGCGACGCGGTGCATACCGTGGTGCATCGGCATCCGCACCTGGCTGCCCGATTCAGCGAGCAATTCGACGAGCCGGTGCAGATCATCCCCGCCGATCCCGTGGTGCCCTGGCTGTATCAGGAGCTGGACGCCCGCGAGGTCGACATCGATGAGCAGATGCACGGGCTGTGCGCCGCCGAACGCGCCGCGGTCTGCAACCTCGCCGACCAATCACCCCTGCGCGCCGCCCTCGTCCGCGTCGGACCCCAACGGCACCGGTTCGTGCTGACCAATCACCACATCGTGCTCGACGGCTGGTCGATGCCGATCCTGCTGCGGGAGATATTCGCCGGCTACCACGGGCTGCGGCTGCCCCCGGCCGGGTCATACCGCAGCTTCGTCACCTGGCTGGCCGGTCAAGACCGCGTCGCCGCCCAAGCGGCGTGGCGCGAGGTGCTCGCCGGCTTCGACACCCCGACCCTGCTGGGACCGCCGGGCCGGCTGGCGCTCGGGCGGCGCGGTGTCGAATCGTTTCGGATGTCCGCCGAAACCACGCGGTCCCTAACCGAATTGGCGCGTTCCCGTCACACCACCGTCAACATCGTGCTGCAGGCTGCCTGGGCGCAGCTGCTGATGTTGTTGACCGGCCAGCGCGACGTCGCCTTCGGCACCACGGTCTCCGGTAGGCCGGCCGAGCTGCCCGGCGCGGAATCAATGGTGGGCCTGTTCATCAACACGGTGCCGGTGCGCGCCCGCGCTACATCCCAAAGCACCGTTGCCGACCTGCTCGACCAACTCCAAAACGCCCACAACCACACCCTGGACCACCAGCACCTCGCCCTGACCGACATCCACCGAATCACAGGCCACGACTACTTGTTCGACACCCTTTTCGTGTACGAGAACTACCCCATGGACGCCGGCGCGCTGGGTGTCCAGGACTTGGGCATCACCGAATTCACCAATCGCGAATACAACCACTACCCGGTGATGCTGCAAATTCTGCCGGGTGCCGAACTGGGGCTGCGCGTCGAATTCGATACCGACGTCTTCGACCCGGCCGCCATCGAGATGCTCGTCGAGCGGTTTGAGCGGGTGTTGGGGGCGATGGTTGGTGGGGTG
>NZ_MVHE01000155.1 GCF_002086155.1 Mycobacterium angelicum
GGCCCGGCGCACCCGCGGCGCCGTTGCCACCGTTGCCCCACAGCAACCCGCCGTCGCCGCCCCGCCCGCCCGGTGTGGACGCATTGGCGCCGTTGCCGATCAGCGTGCGCCCCAGCAGCGCTTGAGACGGGGCGTTGATTACGGCGAGCAGGTCTTTCTGAATGGTGTTGGCGGCCTCGGCCGACGCGTAGGAGTTGGCACTGGCGCTCAGAGTGCGATGGAACTGGTCGCTGAATGCCGCGGCCTGGGCATTGAGCGCCTGGAACTGCTGACCATGGGCGCTAAACAGCGCCGCGATCTGAGTGGACACCTCGTCGCCGGCCGCCGCCAGCAGTTGCGTAGTCGAGGCTGATGCGGTGCGGGCGGCCGAGTGGACGGCCGCGCTTATCCCGGCGACATCGGTGGCCGCGGTCACCACCAGCTCGGGCGAGACAAATACGAGCGACATCGATGACTCCCTCCGCAGGCCCAGCCGTGGGGGATGGGCCGGGCCCGCACCGCCTGGCAGCATCCGTAGCCGCCGTTGGTGTCAACCGTGCCGATCGGGATTTGCATAAAGGTTGGTCATTTGTTGAGCCGCTGGTCAGCGCACTGGGGGCGCCGGCACACCTCCTGGAGGGAGTGGCGCCAGCGTTCCAGCGCGGCTGCCGTTCAGCAGCTATCGAGGCGTCACCCGACTTTGCCGACGGTTCTACGGCGGGTCGGCGGCGGTGCCGTTGGCTGCCAGCGCCGCCCTGGCCGCCCGCGCCGCCGTTGCCGGCGTTCCCGATGCCGGTTGACGTGCCACCGGTGCCACCGGCACTGCCCGTGCCGCCGACACCGCCGCTACCGGGATTGTTGATTGTTGCCTTGGCCGGCGCCGTAGCCGGCGTGGCCGCCCATACCGCCGTTGCCGGTGCTGCCGTCGCCTCCATTGGTTCCGTTGCCGCTGGCACCTCAATGTCGGTGCGCTGTATAGGCATTACGGCGCCAAGCGCCGCTTGAATAAGCGTTGGTAAGCCGATGATCCTGCTGGTCACTCTGGCTCGCGCGGCAGGCGGGTCATTAAGACGGGGAACTTCCGATAGCGCCGGTGGGGCTTGCCTCGCCCGAGTTGATGGCCGCAGCGGCCGCGGATATGGCCGGCATCGGCTCGACAGTCGACGCCGCCGGGCGCGAGCCCCTGCTAATCACACACCCGGCAAGGCCGAACCCGGATCGTGACTCGAACGAAGGACGTCTCGAAGTACGCTGCGAACGTTGCCAAACGGCGCATGTAGAAGGGTTCGCGAGGTCAGTTGTTAGTCATGCCGCCCGACCTCCGCCAACTTCGCCGAAGGGCACAGGGGCCGTTGAGACCGAGGCCACCGGCTTAAAACACTGGGCCGCCTTCGCCACCCGCGCCGCCTGCGCCGGGTGCGCCACCCTGGTTGCCCGCAGGGGTGTCGTCGCCGAAGCCGCCGGACTGGCCAGGCCCACCCGGCTTCGGCTGGTTGGTGCCCGCTCGGCCCTGGCCGCCGTCGCCGCCGCTACCCCCGTTGCCGCCGGCGCCACCGACGCCATCGGTGCCGGCGTTGCCGCCCCATCCGCCGTTGCCGCCGGTGCCACCGGTGCCGCCTTTGAGGTCACCATTGCTTCCCGCGCCGCCCCCGCCGTTGCCGCCGTCGCCACCTTCGCCGCCGTCGCCGCCTTCGCTGCCAACGCCGAGCCCGGTGCCACCGCCGCCGCCATTGCCGCCGACGCCGCCGGTGGCACCGGGGTTGCCGTTTCCGCCGGTGCCGCCGTTGCCGCCGTGGCCGCCGCCACCCGCGCGGAAGCCGTTGCCGCCGCGCCCGCCGTCGCCGCCCTGGCCACCCGCGGAGGCAAATCCCGTGTTGCCCCCATGGCCGCCATGTCCGCCGTGGCCGCCTTCGCCGTGGTCACCGGTGGCGTTGCCGCCACTGCCGCCGTTGCCGCCGCTCACTCCGGGATGGCCGGTGCCGTTGGCGGCGCTGCCGCCATCGCCGCCGTCGCCGGCGCGGCCGCCGGAACCGCTGGCGTTGCCGCCGTTGCCGCCGTTGCCGCCCTTGCCCGGGGTGGTGGCGGCAGGGCCTCCGTTAATGCTGCCTGCGCCGTTGCCGCCGTTGCCACCATGCCCGCCGGAGGTGGCGCCGTCACCGCCGTTGCCGCCACTACCGCCGTCGCCGCCCGCGCCGCCGGTGGTGTTCGGGTCCAGGACCCCGGAAAAGAAAGTGGTGCCGCCGTTGCCGCCGGCCCCGCCCGCACCTCCGGCGCCGTCGGTGGCGACGCCACCGACGCCTCCGTTGCCGCCGTAGCCGCCGTTGCCCCACCGTGAGGCGGAGCCGCCGGCTCCACCGCCTCCGCCGTTGCCGCCGGCAGTGGAGCCGGCGCCGCCGTTGCCGCCGTTACCGCCGTTACCGGCGGGGTTGGTGTTGGTGCTGTCGCCGCTGCTGCCGCCGCCGTTGCCGCCGTTGCCGCCGTTACCTCCGCTGCCGCCCGCGCCGGTTGCGGTGCCGCCGTTGCCGCCGTTGCCGCCGTTACCGCCGATGTCGTTGAGGATGCCGCCGTTGCCACCGGCGCCGCCATTGCCGCCGTTCCCGCTGCTCCCGTTCGAGCCGCCGGTGCCGCCGGTGCCGGCTTGGCCGCCGCTGCCGGCATTGCCTCCGTCGCCTCCATCGCCGCCACGTGAGCTGGTGCCGTCCGAGCCCGGGGTGTAGCCGTTGCCGCCGTTGCCGCCGTGTCCACCGAGGCCGCCGGTGCCGTTGGTGCCGCCGGCGCCGCTGTTGCCGCCGTTGCCGCCGTTGCCGCCGGCCCCGGTGGTGCCGGCACTGCCGCTGC
>NZ_MVHE01000156.1 GCF_002086155.1 Mycobacterium angelicum
AGCAAGTATCAGAGCAGAGTTGACCTCCGGCGGCAACACTGAAAAGTTCATCGCTCCAACCTCTCTCAAGCAGCATCAAGCCAAATGGCACTCAGGACAACCCGCTACTGCCCGACCACTGCGTCGGCCATCAAGCTGATGTCGTAGCGGAGAAGCTACGCGGACCGCGAAGAGCATTTGTTCAATTTATCGAACCGAGACCTAACCGTTATCTGATCGTGATAACTTTTAGCGACAATTGCCAATTTGCTTTACAAGGGCCGCTCAGAGCGACAGCTCCCCCACCGATGTCAAGCAGGGGCGAGCCGAATCCGACGCCGACTTCCGCGGGCGCCAAAGCATTTCGGTGAACAAGCGTACCCATCGCGTTAGTGTCGCTAACAAAACGACCACCCGTGAATCCGCCGAAAAGCAGGCAGTACAATCTTTTGAATTCAGGGGTGCGCATGCCAAATTCTCACGAAAAGCATGCGATCCTCAGGCGGGTACGGTGGCCGGCGAGACACCATCTTTGCGGCCGTCGTTCCGAGCAGTCGCAGACCGCCAGATCTACACCTGGTTAGGGACCGGTGCCCTGGAACAGGAAGCCGGAGAGCTTGATGCCGGAATTCGCGGCTCCGGATACCAACGCCGCGGTCGCGGTGCCCAAGGGGTTGGCGTTGAGCAGACCGGAGATCGTGTTCCCGACGTTCATCACGCCAGACACCAATCCGCCGGCATTGTTGAAGCCCGAATTGCCAAGGCTGACGGCCGAATTCCCGAAACCCGAGCTGTTCGCGCCCCAGTTCGAAAAGCCAGACGTACCGCCCGGCCCGTAGTTGAAGAAGCCCGAAGACGGGCTGCTGGTCGTATTGGCGAATCCCGAGCTCGACGGATAGTTGAAGAGCGGAACGCTGAGCGGGCCGGCGCTGCCAACCGCGTTGAGGTTTAGCGGGATTGGCGGAATAGTGATCGGCGGGATGGTATAGCCGTTCGGGCCGAACAAGGTTCCCTCGATGCCCAACGGGATCGGCGGCACATAGATCTTGGGAAGCGTATAACCGCTGGGACCGAACAACGTCCCCTCAATGCCCAACGGAATCGGCGGAACATAGATTTTCGGAACCGTATAACCGCTGGGACCGAACAACGTCCCCTCAATGCCCAACGGAATCGGCGGCACATAGATTTTCGGAACCGTATAACCACTGGGACCGAACAACGTCCCCTCGATGCCGAGCGGGATCGCCGGTATCTGTATCGGCGGGAGGGTGTAGCCGTTCGGACCGAATACGGTGACGTCGAATATCCCGATTTCGAACGGGATGGTCGAAATCGGGCCGATGGCCGCATACGTCGGGCCGCCGGGGAGACCGCCTTGAACGCTGATGCCGATTGGGAGGTCGACATTCATGTATATCGGTCCGGCACCGCCGGGACCTAAGAGCACGCTCCCGAACGGAAACGATGGGATGGTGATAGCCGTTCCACCGTTTCCGATACTGCCGCCCACATTGATCGCCAGTGGGATCGGGTTGATACCGATGGACGGAACTTTGATGGGGCCGACCGACAGATGCAAGGGCGGCAGGGTGATCGGCTGGACCGCCGGGTCCGATATGACAAAGGGACCGACGGTGCCGCCGATCTTCAGCGGAATCGGAGGCAGCGTAATCGGTTGCACGGCAGGATCGGAAATAACGAACGGCCCGACCGTGCCGCCGAGGTTCAACGGGATCGGAGGCAGCGTAATCGGTTGCACGGCAGTATCGGAAATAACGAACGGCCCGACCGTGCCGCCGAGGTTCAACGGGATTGGGGGAAGCGTCAACCCATTCGGGAACAGAGTGATACCGCCGACGGATCCGTCTGCGTTGATGCCCAGTGGGATCGGCGGGATCGTCAGGCCAAGGCTGGGCCCTAGCCCTTGGAAGCCTCCGCTCCACAGGACGCCGTTACTATAGTTGCCCGAGTTGAGGGCGCCCGTATTCACGTTGCCCGAGTTTAGGAAGCCGGTGTTAACGTTGCCGATGTTCAAATATCCGGTGTTGGAGTTACCGGGATTGAAGTCACCGGTGTTCAAGTTACCTATATTAAAGCTACCGGTGTTGTAGTTTCCCGCGTTCGTGAAGCCCGTATTGGCGATGCCCGCATTAAATAGTCCGGTGTTGACGCTGCCTGAGTTGAACAGGCCGGTGTTGTAGTTACCGGAGTTGCCGATGCCGAAGTTGCCGGTGCCGGAATTGAAAAAGCCGACGTTCCCGGTGCCCGAGTTGAACAGACCGATGTTGCCGGCGCCTGAGTTCAGCCCACCGATGCCTACCTGGCCATTCCCGGTTAGACCGATACCGATGTTGCCGTTGCCGCTGTTGCCGAAGCCGAAGTTTCCGATGCCGGAGTTCCCAAAGCCGATATTATTGCTACCGGTATTACCCGCGCCGAAGTTGTACCCGGTAGCGGTTGAGGGAGCGGCGTTTCCGAGGCCGACGTTTCCGGTACCAATATTTCCGCTACCGAAGTTTCCGCCGCCGAAGTTCCCGCTGCCGAAGTTTCCGCTGCCGATGTTGCCGCTGCCGATGTTTGAGCTGCCCGAGTTTGCATTACCGAAATTCAGGCTGCCCAGATTTGCCAGGCCGAAGTTGATGACGGTGGACTTTGTCGACGAGATTGCTGCCGCTGGCGCGGCCACCGCTGCGGCTGCGGGACCCTCGCCGGCCAGACTCTGCAGCGGTTGAGTGAACGGCGTCAGCGCCGCGGCGACCGTCGAGGCCCCGGCGTGATAGCTCGACATCGCCGACACATCCAGCGCCCACATCTCTTCAT
>NZ_MVHE01000157.1 GCF_002086155.1 Mycobacterium angelicum
GTGTGGCTGGCTAGTTCGGTGAGCAGGGGGTGGGCGCGGCGGGTGGTGAAGACGTCTTGGAATTGCTCCCAATCGACATCGGCAAGAGTGATCAAGGTGTCGTCGGCGTCCAGGCACCGTTGCAACGCGGCGAAAGCGGTCTCGGCGGAGAACTGGTGCAGTCCGATCCGGGCGAGGTAGTCCAGGGTGTCTTGGGAGGTAATGCGATCGTCAGCCCAGGTTCCCCAGGCCGGGGCCAGGGCATGCCAACCGCGGCTACGTAACTGGGTGGTCAAGGCCTCAACGTGCCCGTTAGCCGCCGCGTAGGCGCCTTGCCGGGTACCACCCCAGGTTGCGGCCGCAGAGGAGAACAGGATGAAGGTCTGCGGCGGCTGATCCTCCAGTGCCGCAATGAGGTTTTCTGCCCCCAGCGCCTTGGCCAGGTATGTGCCGTGGAATTCCTCCAGGGTGACCTCGGCGATCGGAGCCCAGCCCAGAAACTCTGCCGCGTGCACGACGGTGTCGATTGGCCCGTGGTCGGCGCGGATCTGCTCGATCACGCCGGCCACCGCGACTCGATCGGTGAGGTCCACCGAGACGGCGGTGGTGCCGGCGCCGACGGCGTGGAGCTCTTCTTCCAGTTCCGCCACGTCAGGATCCTGCGCGGCGGTGCGGCTGAGCAGAACCAGGTGGCTGGCTCCGGCCTGGGCTAGCCAGCGGGCGATGCCAGGGCCCGATTGGTCGGTGATGCCGGTGATGACCGCGGTCCCTGAGGGCTTCCACACGCGCCGGTGATCTGCGGGCAGGTGTGCCTGGTGCAGGCGTCGAGCGTGCACACCATGCGGGCGCAGAGCCAGTTGGTCTTCGGGTTGCGGGCAGGTCAGGATCGTGTGCAGACGTTTGACGTCTTGGGCCGAGGGGCTTGTCGGCAGATCGACAAGCCCGCCCCACCAATCGGGGTGCTCCAAGCAAACCGATTGTCCAAGCCCCCACACCGCGGCCTGGCCCGGCGTTAACGGCGGCTCATCGCCGGTCAGTTGCGCGCCGCCCTGAGTGAGCATCCACAGCGGCAGACTCAACCCGCTGTCGCCATAGGCCTGCACCAGCCCAAGGGTGGACAGCAAACCCGTAGACGGCCCAGAGACCTGGGAGTCGGTGCGGTCGGGAAGTGCCAACACGGACAGCACGCCGTCGCAGTCGTGGGCCGCGGCGTGTTCGACCAATAGTGCAGCCAGTTCAGCGCGGTCCAGGCGGTCGGTATCGATGGCGGTGGTGCTGAATTCCTCGGGGTAGCGGGCCAATAGGTCCTGCAGCCAGGGATCTTCGGACTGCTCAGGACGAATCAAAACCAGCCATCGCTGCCGGGTTTGCGGGAAGGTGGCCAGGCTGACCGCTTGCCAGCCGACCCGATAGCGCAGCTTGTCCACCACCGAGCGCTCGGCGAGTTGTCGGCGCCACTGCTGTAAAGCAGCCACCACCGGACCCAATGAAGCCGCCTCGGGCGAATCCTCCATCCCCAACACCAGTGCGACAGCGTCCACCGCACCGCTGTCCACCGCGTCCCACAACTGACCCTCGACAGAATCGATGGCCACAGTCGAAGCCGGCGGGGTTAGCCAGTAGGGGCGGTGTTGGAAGGGGTAGGTGGGTAGCGCGATGGTGGTGGCGCCGGGATACAGGGTGGTCCAGTCGGGGCTATGGCCGTGGGTGTGTAGCTGGGCCAGGGCGGTGGACATGGTGTCCAGATCCTGCAGATCACGAACCAAGGTGGGAACCACGGTGCAGCCGGGTTGATCAGCCAGGGTGTCGGTCAGCGCCGCAGCCAGGACCGGGTGTGGGGATAGTTCGACGAAGGTGTGGGGGCCTTGGGCCAGCAGGGTGGTGATGGCGTGGTGGAAGGCGACGGGTTCGCGCAGGTTGGTGTACCAGTAGTCGGCGGTCATGGTGGTGGTGTCGAGGGGCTGGTCGGACAGGGCGCTGCGCACGGTGGTGTAGAGGGGGATGGTGGCGGGTTGGGGGGTGAGGTCGGCCAGTGCGTCGAGCAGGTGTTGGTGAAGCTGTTCGACGTGGGGGGAGTGTGAGGCGTAGTCGACGGCGATGGTCCGGATGTGGATGTTGTGGTGTTGGCAGTAGGTGCTGAATTGGTCGAGGGCGGTGGGGTCGCCGCTGAGGATGGTGTGGGTGGGGCCGTTGATCGCGGCGATGGTCAGGGTGGGGTGCCAGGGTTCTAGGTGGGGGTGGAGTTGTTGGGGGGTTAGCCGCACCGAGGCCATGGCGCCATGACCGGCCAGGGTGGTTAGGGCTTGGCTGCGTAGGGCGACGATTTTGGCGGCTTGGTCGAGGGGCAGCGCGCCGGCGATGTAGGCGGCGGCGATTTCTCCTTGGGAGTGGCCGACGACGGCGTCGGGGGTGATGCCGTGGGAGCGCAGCAGTTCGGCTAGGGCGACCATGATGGCGAACAGCACGGGTTGGATGACGTCGACGCGGTCTAGGGGAGGTGCGTCGGCTTCTTCGTGCAATACCTGGCGTATCGACCAGCCTGTCCATGGGTGCAGGGCGCGGTCGCAGTCGTCGAGTGCCTGAGCAAATCGGGGATGGTGGGCATATAGTTCGGTGGCCATGGTCGGGTATTGGGCGCCTTGGCCGGGGAAGACGAACACGGTTTTGGCGGGTTGGTGAGCCAGATAGTGGTGGCGGGCGACGCCGGGGTGGGGGTGATCACCGGCCAAGGCTTGCAGGGCGCGCAGCAACTCCTCGCGGGGGTTGGTGGCCGGCAGGGTCAGGGC
>NZ_MVHE01000158.1 GCF_002086155.1 Mycobacterium angelicum
GCGGCGGACTGTTCGGCAAGGCCGGCGGCGCAGGCGCCGCCGGGTTGGGCGGCAGCGGCGGTGCCGCCGGAGGCGGCGGCGGTGGCGGTACCGGTGGCGAACCCGGCAGTGCCAGTGGACTGCCCTACATCGGCCAACACGGCCCGTCCGGGCCGAGCGGCCTTGCCGGGGCCACGGGCGCATCCGGCGCAGATGGAGAGGGTGGCTGATGCCTCTGCTAGTCGTGGGTGCCGAGGCGGTGTCTGCGGCAGCGGAGGACTTGGCGAAACTCGCTTCGACACTGCTCTCGGCGAACGCGGCAGCGGCATTACCGACCACTGGGCTAGTTGCCGCCGGCGCCGACGAGGTGTCGGCGGCGGTGGCCACACTGTTCACCGGCAACGCGCACGCCTACCAATCGCTGAGCACGCAGGCAGCGGCCTTTCACGAGCAGTTCGTGCAGTCGCTGAATACGAGTGCGCACTGGTATGCCGCCGCCGAAGCCGCTAACGCCTCGCCGCTGCAGCTGGTGCTCGACACGATCAACGCGCCCACCCAGTTGCTAGTGGGGCGCCCGCTGATCGGCAACGGCGCCAATGGCGGACCAGGGCAAAACGGCGGGGCCGGCGGGCTGTTGTACGGCAACGGCGGGGCCGGCGGAGCCGGTACCGCGTCACACCCCAACGGCGGTGATGGCGGATCGGCCGGGCTGTGGGGCAACGGCGGCGCGGGCGGGGCCGGTTTGGCCGGTGCCGGCGGTCGCGGTGGTAACGGCGGCGCCGGTGGGTGGCTGTCCGGGAACGGGGGGGCCGGCGGCAACGGCGGGATCGGTGCCGCCGGAGCGGCCAATCAAGCCGGCGGAGCCGGTGGTGACGGCGGCGCGGGCGGCAATGCCGGCCTGTGGGGCACTGGCGGCGCCGGTGGGCAAGCCGGTGATGGCGGTGACGGCGGCAGCGGCGTCAACGCATCGAGCGGACAGGCGACGGCCGGTAAGGCCGGCGCCGGCAACTTCACCGGCAATGGCGGCGTCGGCGGCACCGGCCGCGACGGCGTGGCCGGGCAGACCGGCGGTGTGGGCGGCCCCGGCGGCGGCGTCCTCAACGGCTCGTCGACCGACATGGCAGGGGGCGCCGGAGGCAACGGCGGCGCGGGCGGCGTCGGTGCGCCCGGCGGGGACGGCGGCCCCGGCGGGCGCGCCTCGAGCGACGGCTTTGGCAACACCGCGGCCGGCGGCCCTGGCGGAATGGGCGGTACCGGTGGCGACGGTGTGACCGGCGGCGCCGGCGGTGCCGGCGGCAACGGCGGCGCGGGCGGCCGCGGCGGATGGCTCTACGGGGGCGGCGGCCAAGGCGGCGCCGGCGCCAATGGTGGCGTTGGCGGCGCGGCCGCCGCCGGCACCACCGGCGGCACCGGCGGGACAGGCGGTGACGCCATCGTGGGAGGGGCATCCCACGAGGGTCCGGAGTATGGCGGCTCCGGCGGTTCCGGTGGCGCCGGCGGTAACGGCGGTGTCGGTGGGGCCGGCGGGGCCGGTGGCAACGGCGGTGCCGGCGGTGGCGCTGGACTCTTCAGCCAGGCCGGTGTGGGGGGCTCGCACGGTGTGGGCGGCGCCGGCGGTGCCGCCGGCGGCAGCGGCGCCGGCGGCGCTGGCGGTGACGGCGGCCGAAGTATCGGCATATTGGCACTTCACGGCCAACCCGGCCCCGCGGGGCCGGATGGGCATCCCGGTGCGGCGGGCCTGACCGGCGCCGACGGCCAGAACGGTACGGCGGGGGCCTCGCAGCTGCAGCAGCTGCTCGCCGCGGTCAACGACCCCACGCAGGCTCTGGTGGGCCGGCCGCTGGTCGGCAACGGCGCCAACGGCGCACCCGGCCAAGACGGCGGAGCCGGCGGGCTGTTGTTCGGCAACGGCGGCAACGGCGGAGCCGGTACCGCGGCCCACCCCGACGGCGGCAACGGCGGATCCGCCGGCCTATGGGGCAATGGTGGGGCCGGCGGCGCCGGCCTGGCCGGCGCGGCGGGCAACGGCGGCAATGGCGGAGCCGGCGGCTGGCTCTACGGTGCCGGTGGAGCCGGCGGCAACGGCGGCATGGGTGCCCTCGGGATGACAGGTCAAGCCGGCGGCAACGGCGGCAACGGCGGTCACGGCGGCAGCGCCGGCATGTGGGGCACCGGCGGTGCCGGCGGGCAAGCCGGCGGAGGCGGCGACGGCGGCGCCGGTGTCAACACTCCGAGTGGCCAGGCGGCCGTCGGCAATGCCGGTAGCGACAGCGCGTTCGGTCTCGGCGGACTCGGTGCCAGCGGCCAGGACGGCGCCTACGGGCAGGCCGGTGGCGATGGTGGCGCCGGCGGCGCCGTCACCGACGGCACCAGTTCGTTCATTTCGGGCGGCAACGGCGGCGCTGGTGGCACGGGCGGCGTCGGCGCGGTCGGCGGAAACGGTGGCGTCGGTGGCGACGCCCAGATCAACGGCACCGGCTCGGGCACCGCCACCGGGGGTGCCGGCGGCGTCGGCGGCGTCGGCGGCGTCGGCGCGCCCGGCGCCACTGGAGGCAACAGCGGCAACGGCGGAGCCGGGGGCCGCGGCGGGTGGCTATTCGGCAACGGCGGCGACGGTGGCGCCGGCGCCGCCGGCGGCCTCGGCGGGACGGGCGCGGCCGGGTCGGCGGGTGGCGCCGGCGGTCAGGGCGGCAACTCCAGCGGTTATGGCGGCGCCGGGGGCCCGGGTGGCGCCGGTGGCCACGGCGGTGTCGGCGGGGACTACGC
>NZ_MVHE01000159.1 GCF_002086155.1 Mycobacterium angelicum
CGGTACCGCTGATCAGGTCCGACTCGTACACCACTCTGCTGGACGCAACCGGCGGATACGCCACCAGAGCTAAACCATTGCGCACCGTAGATTACTGACAGCCCATTTCTGAACGCATCAATCTGATAATCCTCAGCTCTTTCTAGCGACCAGCCAGCCAAGTCGTAAGGCAGGCCAAGAGACAGGTCCAAGTCGTTCAGGACCAATGCTAAAGACGGTTCAGGCAAGGTCGCCACGGCGTCGATCATGCCATCCGCATTCCGCACAGGTGCCTACGAAATTCAGAAGACCTTGACCCGCCGTCGGGCGGTGAGTTGAGGTCGACGGCATGCTCGACGGGCAACAGCCGGACACCGGACGCGTGGCACCGATTCGACAGGGCCACATTCGAGATCGGCCACGTCTGAAGTGGGGCGGGCGGGGCTCGAACCCGCGACCAACGGATTATGAGAACCCCGGTCGGACGCTCTAGCAAACCAGATTAGGTCCGTCGGTGATCCATTCTTGACTCTAAACCCCTTGTGTTTAAATCCTTCCGATTCACAAAGCGGCCTTCTCTCGCGTATATAGCGAACGCCGCAGGTCGGGCTGCACGCGAAAATCTGCTGACGCGGTGCTGACATTGAATACGTCGCGCTGGGGCGCGTGTCGCAACTCAACGTTCGAACACGTGTTTGATATGCTGACCATTATTGGGCCCCAGCAGCGTGGGCGAAGGCGATGAGGATGACCGAAGAAACCGACGACTACCGACACCCGAAGTGCTACGCGAACACACGGGGCGGGTGCTCTACGAAGATTTCCGGCGAACACTATGTATCGCACGGTTTGATAAACCTGTATGGCAACAACAACCCGGCCTACACGATCCAGCATCGCACCGGCAAAGGTGTCGGCCACCCAGTCCGACCCAAAAACTTTAAGGCGAACATCCTTTGTCGGGACCACAACACTCAACTTCATCCAGCAGACGATGCTGCACTGAAATTTGCATCGTTTCTACGCTGCAACGCTTTACAGTACGATGCCGGTGCTGGCAAGTGGGGCGAATCTGAAGAGATCACCATTTCCGGCGACGATTTTCAGCGCTGGGTGCTCAAGCTATTCCTGAATCATGCTGTAACAAGCCATTTTACGGTTCAACAGGGCAAGACTATCGGCTTTCCGCCGGAGGCCATTGACCTGCTGCTGGATCGTGCAGCTTGGCCTCGGACGTGGGGATTGTGCGTAGCAGCTAATCCGACGAACAAAGACCTTTGGTACGACCCCTTTCAGATGAAGGAAGCTGTCGACGTCGACTGGTGGGGCTGTGCGCCATTTGTCTTTCACGATGAGACTTGGCTTGGAGGTGCAGTCGTTGACTTGAGCCACGTCAGCTTCGGCCTAACCCCGTTCAACCCCGGGAGACCCGATCCTCGGTTCAACAACCCTGGCAACCCCATCCGAGGAACATTGCCACGGCCAAGGCACATGGGGTGGAAGCTGAACGGCGTCGAAAAGCGGATAAACTTTGCCTGGGACGACCCTTGGCAACCCATAGGGATCACATACAAACTTGGTCCTCAGAATCGAGAAGACCGACTGCGCGGTCAACCACCCGCTGGGCGTCCGTTCACCAAAGGCGTTCAGGAAAAATGATTTTGATGCACGCTGACGCTTGGGCTGCTTTGGCTCAGTGGGCAACGGCCGCAATTGCGGTTGGGGCGGCGGTGTACGCACGTGGCCAGGTGCGCGAAGCCCGTCAAACACGTGAACGGACTGCGCAACCCAATGTCGTTGTCTACGTGGACCGTCACGAAGTACGGCGCTATATGGATTTGGTAATCAAGAACTTTGGGCAGACGACGGCGTATAACGTTCGATTGAAGGTCCCTCCTCTGCAGGTCGCACCCTACAGGAACCTCATCACTGGTGAGGAAGTCAAGAGCCTGTACGTGCCCGACAGCATTGCGGTGTTGGCACCCGGCCAGGAGTGGCGGACAGTCTGGGACTCCGCTATACGGCGAGAAAAATACAAGGGACCGCTCCAGGATCAATTCGTCGGCCATGTGGAGTTCGATGACAAGATAAGCTCGGACAAACCGAGCTATCGCAATCCAATCTCGTTGGATATCAAGATGTTTTGGAACACCACGTGGATTACACAGAACAAAGGCGAGACAGTCCAAAAGGCACTGTATGAGATCGCGGGAACGCTCAAGAACTACAGCCAAGAGGATAAAGGTGTGTGGGTTTATACGGCTACCGGGGATGAAGAGCGTCACCGCCGGGAACAGGAATACCAAGAGCTTCTGCAACAACAGTATGAGTTCTCTAGGGAGCTTGGCCTCATCCAAGACGATCCGATCCATGAAACCCATGAACCACAAGAGCCGGAGTGAGTGACACATGGATCTGACGACTTCGAGGGCGACCTGAAACCAACGTAGCGGATACCGGAGAGGTCCCTCAATAGACGTGCACCGGTTCGAGTTCTTAGCTGAAGGCATGACGGAGGTCGAACGTACCACCATCTTGCTCGGACAGCTGTCGCTTATTGTCGCTGCAGTATCGGCCATTCTCGCGCTGCTGACGCTCTGGTTTGTATGGATCGCCGAGCTACGCTTCCTGTCAACGGCCAAGTAAAAGTATCCGCTGGTGGCCAGACAAAAGTATCCGCCCCG
>NZ_MVHE01000015.1 GCF_002086155.1 Mycobacterium angelicum
CATCACATCGAAGAATCACACGACGACGTCGTACACCACGTCCCTGGACTTGACCCCGCGCGGCCGATGGTTTAGCTATACGTGTGAGAAGTTGGCGTCATATAGATGCGCCGTCCGTACGATCATCCGGTCATAGAAGAAGTCGTTGTCGGGTTGGGGCGCGGGCGGCTCGGTCACGATGCGCATGGGTGATCCATCGTTCTCAAGCTCGACCACGATGATGCCGAAAGCGTCGAATCCGGCCTGCCCCGAATGAGGCCCCGAGCGTCGGTTGATCTCGCGTAGCTTCCGTATAACCGCCTCTGTCGCGGCGGGCTGATTGTGCCGACTGTAAGTGTGTGGGCCATTCCTGTTGGTCGCGCCTACCGGACTTGCGAACCTGTCGGCGTAGTTGACCATCGCGAACCCGACGGCGAGCGCATTGTTGTTGTCTCCGTGCACAGTCGAATGGCTCGATGAGAGTTCATCGAACAGGCGCGGGCCCGCCCCAGCATGCTTGGTCATGCACGCTTTTGCTTCCAGCGCGACGAGCACCGTCGAGCCCGCGGCGCCGATCGGGCTCTCGGGGAGCGCGCTCAGGGCTGAACGGTCGGACTCATCGAGCTGTATGGCGTACCTGGCCGCAAGTTCGTCGAGCGAGACGGCGGCTCCCGTGTCGCCTCCGGTCGCTCGCGCGACGACGAGGTCCAAATTCTTGCGCTGGCCGGTCTGGAAATTGTTCATCTGCCGGTTGATGGCCAGTGACACCTTGCCTGCGGCCACGTGCTCTCTCAACAGGCTGGAAGTGTTCAAGAGGTCGAACATTACCGCCCAGCAGGCGACCTTCGAGTGTCTGTCACTGCGCGAGTGATATTGCCACTCAACGCCACTGGCCCCCATCGGCTGCGGGATGGACATCGTCCGCGCAATGACTTCGGGGCCTCTCACGCCACCTCCATGCCCACCGAAATTCTCGCGAGGTGCGCTTCGACGTCTTCCAGGAAGCCGGGAACGAACCGGAGCGAGCCCGACCCGCAGCGCCGAAGGAATCCCGCCGTAGCGCGCACAGATAGCGGACGAGCTCCTTCGAGAAATCCCTCAAGGTGTTCGTAGGCATCGCGAACGGGCCACATCGAGACATTGACTTCGTAGGTTCCGCTCGCGTCGCCCCACGCTGCCCGCGGCCACTTTTCGCCCCCACGCAGTCGGGTCGACTCGGCCCAAGACTGGTCGGCTGGCGCGCCGAGGCGCGAACCAATCCATTCCGACATGCGAGTGCTCACCGCGTTGCCTACCAGTTTCCAGCGTTGTCCCTGGCGGATTCCGGCGATTTCCAAGGCGGGCTCGGTCCAATCGGGCTCGAACCCCTGAAGGCGTTCGGCGTCAACGATTCCGGGTGTGACGATCTCGCCGCTCTTGAGCCATACCGCTGGCGGGCTTGCGATTCCGATCGTCGAACCGCCCTTGATGGTCGGAACGGCGTCGACCGCCCAACCTAAACCGCGAACTCCCTCGGTCCAATAGAAGCCGCAAGGATAATCGACGGCGTCTGGCTCGTCCGGGGCGCCGGCATCTTGCCCGAACAGAATCGGCCGTGGATCTTCGGTTCTCGAAGCGAGCATCAGCACTCGGTGGCGACGCTGAGGCAGTCCGAACGCGCGGGCGTCCACTACTCGATAGGCCCATCGGTAGCCCAACTCGTCAAGGGTGTTCGTCAGGTGTCGCATCGCGGCACCGCGGTCAAGCTGGAGCATGAACGGGACGTTTTCAAGCAGCAGCCAGCCGGGTCCGTTCTTCCGTTTGATCAGACGGAAGACTTCGCCCACGAGTCCGGAGTTCTCACCGGTGATACCCCGGGTCCTGCCGGCCTGGGAGAGGTCCTGGCAGGGGAATCCTGCAGCCACCAGGCCGACGTCCCGTGGCAGCGAGCGAAGCTTGCGTACGTCTCCGTGCAACTCGATGTCTGGCATCCTGCGGCGTAGCACGGCCTGCGCGGCCGGGTTGTTTTCGCATAACAGCGTGGTTTGCCAACCGGACTTACTCAGACCGACTTCGAGCCCACCTATCCCTGCGAACAGTCCTGCGGCGTTGTTGCTCACACCCACTCCTCTTAACGGCGGTCGTGACCAAGTGGTAGCAGCGGATGCCGACAGATGCGCTCAGGGTAGTTGTCGGGCAGAACGGGACCCCGTAGGACACGCGGTTGGCGTGCGCTGGGCTCGAGCTCGAACGAGCGCGGTCACGCGATCGGCCGCCTCGGCGGGATCCTCATGTTCCCAGACGCGGACCGCGACCCATCCGGCCTGCTTGAGTGCTGCATCGGTATCACGGTCGCGGCGGACGTTCGCCTCGATCTTCTCGCGCCAGAACTGAGAGTTGCGCTTGGGCCATGTCCCGTGGGTTGGGCAGCCGTGCCAGAAGCAGCCATCTACGAAGACCGCGACCTTCGCGCGGCTGAACACCACATCGCCAGCCCGGCGAAGGCCCCTCAGTGGCCGTTGGTGGACCCGGTATCGCAGGCCGCGCCCGTGTAGGAGCGATCTGAGCTGGACCTCAATTTTCGTGTCCTGCGAGGACTGAGCGGACATCCGCTGGGAAGTTGCTGGCGTCGTGTCCAGTACCGGTCTGCCGGCCCGACTCATAACCCGCACCTTACGGCTACCGAAAGGGTCTGCTGCAGCGATTGGGTCAGGTCAAAGGTGTCACCTATTCGTGCAGCAGACCCGGTTACCTAACCCCGGAAGCGCGGAATCTGTCGGGCGGGTACACGTCGCGATTTTTCACACACGGGGTGAAGTTTTGGCCCGCCAGCAACCTATTTGGGCCTGACCAACGACGATAGAACCCCTGTTCAGAGGTAATCAATGGCAGATTTGTCGGTCGCTGCCGGATGATGGACTCATGACTAGTCGGACGATATGCAGGTCCCCGCAGCTGGGGGATGTGACACTTGCAGTGATCTTACGCGGACCGAAGGAGGGAGAACTCGGATGACGAAGATAGAAACCCTATCCGACACGCAGCTTCGCGAACGTCGGGTCGATATTCTCCGCAAACTCGGCGTGTCGTTGGACGACCTCCGTGAACGCGCCAAAAGCTACGCTCTCGTCGGGGAAGAACACGAGGCGTGGGAGCAGCTTGCATCGATCGCGTTCTTGCTGGGAGAGACCCAGGCCTGAGGTCGCACAGCAGTGTCACTGAGCCACGACGAATTCAACGCCGAGGTGTTCGCGTTTACCAACGATGTCGAAAACGCGGTGACCTGCTTTTCTACGGAACGATGGACTATCGAGGCGGAAATGGTCTCGGCGGACAGCGACCGTCTGCGTTCGGTCGTCGACGCCAAGGTTGATCTGCCTTAGCGGGCCGCAGTCACGACATTCGCGGCCCGCGAAATCTCGCGCCGGTCTTGTCCCACCCTGACCAACATCTCCGCCAAATACCCGGCTGCTGCGAGGGTGCGCTCCATCGGCTCCGGGTCCGTGGACGTCCGCAACCACAGATCGTGGTACACCGCGTAGACATCCGCGGTGAGTTGGGCTATTTGGGGATCAAGCGGATCGCTCAAGGGGATTCCCGACAATTGTCGTTGCGCTTACTCCGGCAATTTGAGCCGGTCGATCGCCTCGGCGTGTTTGGGGTTGGAGGCCTGGACGTAGATCGCGGTGGTGTTGAGTTGGGCGTGTCGCATCAGGGTCTGGGTGGTCCGTAGGTCGGCGCCGCTGCTGACGAGTGTCGTTCCGTACCAGTGGCGTAGACGGTGGGCGGTGCCGCCGGGGATGCCGGCCCGCTCCATAGCGTCTCGGATGATGTCGGAGACTCCCCGCGGCAGGATCGGCTGAGCGCGCCGACGTGCGTTACCGGGGAACCACCACCCGCGCTGCGGCATCCTCTTCGCGGCCTCGACGAGCAACGGGTGCAACGGAAGTACCGCGGTCACGTTGCCTTTGCCGGTGACCCGCAGTGTGCGGGCGCTTGGGTCGTCACTGAACCCCGCAACGATCTCAGCGAACGCGGTCGTGTCGGTGCTCATCGCGTCACCGCCTGTCCGGCGCGGCGGTCACGCTCGACGACCGTCGCCGGCCGCCCGCAGAAACCGAGGGTGTCGGTGATCTTCTCGGCCAGCTCGGTCGCGCGGTTGCGCTGTGAGCTGGGCGGCAGGGCGTGCGCGGCATCAAGGGCCGCCATCCGGGCATCGCACAGGTGATTCCAGCCAATGAGGTGGTCGTGCGTGATATCGGTGCTGGTGGGCATGGGGCTCCAATTCGTTCGGAGCCACGCCAGTTAGTTGCACGAAACTTGCACGGGATTCTATCTGCACTGGTCAGATGGTGCCCCCGGCAGGATTCGAACCTGCGGCCTTCTGCTCCGGAGGCAGACGCTCTATCCCCTGAGCTACGGGGGCGCACTGGAAAGATGCTGCGCCATTGGGCCCGCCCAGAGTAGCGCATCACCCTAACCTGCCCGCCACCGCGATGGATTCGAAGCGGGAGCACCCCAGCCAATAGGATGGACGCTCGTGACCCCCGCCGACCTCGCTGAGCTGCTCAAAATCACCGCCGCTGCGGTGCTGGCCGAGCACGACTTCGACGTGTCCGCGTTGCCTCAGACGGTCACGGTCGAACGCCCCCGCAACCCCGAGCACGGCGATTACGCCAGCAACCTGGCGCTGCAACTCGGCAAGAAGGTTGGCGCAAACCCCCGTGAGCTGGCCGGATGGCTCGCCGAGGCACTAAACAATGCCGACGGAATCGCGTCGGCCGAGGTGGCCGGCCCCGGCTTCATCAACCTGCGACTGGAAGCCTCGGCGCAGGCCAAGATCGTCAACGACGTCATCGGCGCCGGCCAAACCTACGGCAACTCCCGCCAGATGACCGGCCACAAGGTCAACCTGGAATTCGTCTCGGCCAACCCCACCGGACCCATCCACATCGGCGGAACCCGCTGGGCCGCCGTCGGCGATGCGCTGGGCCGCCTGCTCACCACCCAGGGCGCCGACGTGGTGCGCGAATACTATTTCAACGACCACGGCGCCCAGATTGACCGATTCGCCAACTCGCTGGTCGCGGCGGCCAAGGGTGAACCGGCCCCCGAAGACGGTTATGCCGGCACCTACATCACCGATATCGCCGCACAGGTACTGCAAAAGGCGCCCGACGCGCTGAACCTGCCCGAAACCGAGATGCACGAGACCTTCCGCGAAATCGGCGTCGACCTGATGTTTAGCCACATCAAAGAGTCGTTGCACGACTTCGGCACCGACTTCGACGTCTACACCCACGAAGACTCGATGCACACCAGCGGCCGGGTCGACCAGGCGATCACCCGGCTGCGCGAATCCGGCAACATCTACGAGAAGGACGGCGCAACTTGGTTGCGCAGCAGCGCTTTTGGCGACGACAAGGATCGTGTCGTGATCAAGAGCGACGGCAAGCCCGCCTACATCGCCGGTGATCTCGCCTACTACCTGGACAAGCGCGAGCGCGGTTTCGACCTGTGTATCTACATGCTGGGCGCCGACCATCACGGCTATATCGCCAGGCTCAAGGCGGCCGCCGCCGCGTTCGGCGACGACCCGGCCACCGTCGAGGTGCTGATCGGCCAAATGGTCAACCTGGTCCGCGACGGCCAGCCGGTCCGGATGAGCAAACGGGCCGGCACCGTCATCACCCTCGACGACCTGGTCGAGGCCATCGGCGTCGACGCCGCGCGCTACAGCCTGATCCGCTCCTCGGTGGACACCCCCATCGACATCGACCTGGCGTTGTGGTCCTCGGCGTCGAACGAAAACCCGGTCTACTACGTGCAATACGCGCACGCCCGGCTGTCAGCGCTGGCCCGCAACGCCGCCGAACTCGGACTCATCGCCGACACCAGCCACCTCGAGCTGCTCAGCCACGACAAAGAGGGCACCCTGCTGCGCACCATCGGCGACTTCCAAAAGGTGCTCAAAACCGCAGCGGCCTTGAGAGAACCACATCGGGTATGCCGCTACCTGGAAGACCTCGCGGGCGACTACCACCGCTTCTACGACTCGTGCCGAGTGCTGCCCCAGGGCGACGAGCAGCCCACCGACCTGCATATCGCGCGTCTTGCCCTGTGCCAGGCCACCCGTCAGGTCATCGCCAACGGGCTGGCAATACTCGGCGTCACCGCCCCGGAGCGGATGTGAACGTCCACCCTGCCGGTCCCCGGCACGCCGAAGACACCCGCCCCGCCGCCGGCCCGCAACGTCCGCAATCCGCTGAGGAGCTGCTAAGGCTTGCACCAAATGTCTGGCCGCGCAACGCTGTTCGTGACGAGACCGGGGTGGCCTGCATTGCCGGAAGCAAGCTGACGGATCTGGCCGCCGAATACGGGACGCCGCTATTCGTGATCGACGAGGACGACTTTCGCGCGCGCTGCCGCGAGACCGCCGCCGCATTCGGTGGCGGAGTCAACGTGCACTACGCGGCAAAAGCCTTCCTGTGCAGCGAAATTGCACGCTGGATCGACGAAGAGGGCCTCTCTCTCGACGTGTGCACCGGCGGCGAGCTGGCCGTCGCCCTGCACGCAAACTTTCCGCCAGAGCGAATCACCTTGCACGGCAACAACAAATCGGTCGCCGAACTCAACGCCGCGGTAAAAGCCGGCGTCGGCCACGTCGTGCTCGATTCCATGCTCGAAATCGAGCGCATCGACGCCATCGCGGGGGAGGCCGGCGTAGTCCAAGACGTGCTGGTGCGCCTCACCGTTGGGGTCGAGGCGCACACTCACGAGTTCATCTCCACCGCGCACGAAGACCAGAAGTTCGGGCTGTCGATCGCCAGCGGCGCGGCCATGGCGGCGGTGCGCCGGGTCTTTGCCGCCGATCACCTGAGGCTGGTCGGCCTGCACAGCCACATCGGTTCGCAGATCTTCGATGTCGCGGGCTTCGAGATCGCCGCACACCGGGTCATCGGGCTGCTGCGCGACATCGTCGGTGAGTTCGGCGCGGAAAAGACCGCGCAGGTGTCGACCATCGACCTCGGCGGCGGACTGGGTATCTCGTACCTGGCGCCCGATGATCCGCCGCCGATCAGCGAACTGGCGGACAAGTTGAGCGCCATCGTGAGCAACGAATCGACGGCTGTCGGCCTGCCCGTGCCCAAGCTGGTGGTCGAGCCGGGACGCGCCATCGCCGGCCCCGGCACCGTCACCCTGTACGAAGTCGGCACCGTCAAAGACGTCGACATCAGTGCCACGGCCAACCGGCGCTATGTCAGTGTCGACGGCGGCATGAGCGACAACATCCGCACTGCGCTTTATGACGCGCAGTATGACGTCCGGCTGGTCTCGAGGCTCAGCGATGCCCCGGCCACGCAGGCCCGCGTCGTCGGAAAGCATTGCGAGAGCGGCGATATCATCGTGCGCGACGCCTGGGTGCCCGATGACCTACAGCCGGGCGACCTGGTCGCAGTCGCCGCGACCGGCGCCTACTGCTATTCATTGTCGAGCCGTTACAACATGATTGGCCGTCCGGCAGTAGTCGCCGTCAAAGCGGGGAGGGCCCGCCTGGTTCTGCGCCGGGAGACGGTTGACGATCTGCTGAGTCTGGAGGTGAGGTGACCCGTGCCCGGTAATGAAAAGCCAGTGGGCGTAGCGGTACTCGGATTGGGCAACGTCGGCAGCGAAGTTGTTCGCATCATCGAGGACAGCGCCGACGATCTCGCGGGCCGCATCGGCGCCCCGCTGGTGCTGCGCGGCGTCGGAGTGCGCCGCGTGGCGGCCGACCGCGGTGTGCCGATCGAACTGCTCACCGACAACATCGAAGAACTCGTCACGCGTGACGACGTCGACATCGTCGTTGAGGTTATGGGCCCGGTGGAACCGTCGCGCAAGGCGATCCTGGCCGCCCTCGCGCACGGCAAGTCCGTCGTCACAGCGAACAAGGCTTTGCTTTCGACCTCCACCGGCGCATTGGCCCAGGCCGCCGAGAATGCACATGTGGACCTGTATTTCGAGGCGGCCGTCGCCGGCGCGATCCCGGTCATCCGCCCGCTGACCCAGTCGCTGGCCGGTGACACCGTGCGGCGGGTGGCCGGAATCGTCAACGGGACCACCAACTACATCCTTTCGGAAATGGACAACACCGGCGCCGACTACAAAAGCGCACTGGCCGACGCGAGCGCCCTGGGCTATGCCGAAGCCGACCCCACCGCCGACGTCGAAGGTTACGACGCCGCAGCCAAAGCCGCGATCCTGGCGTCGATCGCCTTCCACACCCGGGTGACCGCCGACGACGTCTACCGGGAGGGCATCACCAAGATCACGCCGGCCGACTTCGAATCGGCCCGCGCATTGGGTTGTACGATCAAGCTGCTGTCTATCTGCGAGCGGATTACCACAGACGAAGGCCAGCAACGCGTTTCGGCGCGGGTCTACCCGGCCCTGGTACCGCTGAGCCATCCGCTGGCCACCGTCAACGGCGCCTTCAACGCCGTGGTGGTCGAAGCCGAAGCCGCCGGGCGGCTGATGTTCTATGGCCAGGGCGCCGGCGGCGCGCCCACCGCATCTGCGGTAACCGGAGACCTGGTGATGGCCGCCCGCAACCGTGTTCTAGGGAGTCGTGGACCGCGTGAATCCAAGTACGCGCAATTGCCGGTAGCACCAATGGGTTTCATTTCCACCCGCTACTACGTCAGCATGAACGTGGCAGACAAGCCCGGGGTATTGTCCGCCGTCGCCGCCGAATTCGGTAAGCGCGAGGTCAGCATCGCCGAGGTCCGCCAGGAAGGTGTGGTCGACGAGGACGGCCACCGGGTGGGTGCCCGGATCGTGGTGGTCACCCACACCGCTACCGACGCCGCACTGTCGGAAACCGTTGAAGCGCTTGCGGATCTAGATGCCGTGCAGACGGTGACGAGCGTGCTGCGACTGGAAGGAACCGGACTATGAGCGTCCCCCGGACGGTCGTCCATCAGCCTTGGCCGGGTGTGATCGCCGCATACCGAGACCGGCTGCCGGTAGGCGACGACTGGACCCCAGTCACGCTGCTCGAGGGCGGCACCCCGCTGATCGCGGCCCCCCGGCTCTCCAAGCAGACCGGTTGCACCATCCACCTGAAAGTGGAGGGTCTAAACCCCACCGGCTCGTTTAAGGACCGGGGCATGACGATGGCGGTCACCGATGCGCTGGCCCGTGGGCAGCAGGCGGTGTTGTGCGCGTCGACCGGAAACACCTCGGCCTCGGCGGCGGCCTACGCCGCGCGGGCCGGGATTACCTGTGCGGTGCTCATTCCGCAGGGCAAGATCGCCATGGGCAAGCTGGCTCAGGCGGTCATGCACGGCGCCAAGATCATTCAGATCGACGGCAACTTCGACGACTGTCTGGAACTGGCCCGCAAGATGGCCGCCGATTTTCCGACGATCTCGCTGGTGAACTCCGTCAACCCGGTGCGCATCGAAGGGCAGAAAACCGCCGCGTTCGAGATCGTCGACGCATTGGGTGCCGCACCGGACGTACACGCCCTTCCGGTGGGCAACGCCGGCAACATCACCGCCTACTGGAAGGGATACACCGAGTATCACCGCGACGGCGTGATCGAGAAGCTGCCGCGGATGCTGGGCACCCAAGCCGCGGGAGCCGCGCCGCTGGTGCTCGGCGAACCGGTGAGCCATCCCGAGACGATCGCCACCGCGATCCGCATCGGCTCACCCGCGTCGTGGACCTCAGCCGTCGAGGCTCAACAGCAGTCCAAGGGCCGCTTCCTGGCCGCTACCGACGAAGAGATCCTGGCCGCTTACCATCTGGTGGCCCAGGCCGAAGGCGTCTTCGTCGAGCCGGCATCGGCGGCCAGCATCGCGGGCTTGCTCAAAGCCGTTGACGACGGCTGGGTGGCGCGCGGATCGACGGTGGTCTGCACGGTAACGGGCAACGGTCTCAAGGACCCCGACACCGCTCTCAAGGACATGCCCAAGGTGTCGCCGCTGCCGGTCGACCCGGTCGCCGTCGTCGAGAAGCTCGGGCTCACGTAGTGGCCTTGTTGCTGCCCGCCGGGCTCGTGGCGAGCGCAGTCGTCTCGGCATCCAGCGCCAACCTCGGCCCGGGTTTCGACAGTCTCGGGCTGGCCCTTCAGCTCTGCGACGAGATCGTGGTCGAGACAACGGATTCCGGCTTGCAGGTGCAGGTCGAGGGGGAGGGCGCCGACCAAGTTCCACTCGGGCCAGATCACCTGGTGGTGCGCGCGATCCAGCACGGCCTGCGGGCGCTTGACGTCAGCGCGGACGGCCTGGTGGTGCGCTGCCGCAACGACATCCCGCACTCCCGTGGTCTGGGCTCCTCAGCGGCGGCTGTGGTGAGCGGACTTGCCGCGGTCAATGGACTTGTCGTGCAAACGGATTCGACGCCGCTGACTCCGGAGCAGTTGATCCAGCTAGCGTCGGAGTTCGAGGGGCATCCCGACAACGCCGCGGCTGCTGTCCTGGGCGGTGCGGTGGTGTCCTGGACGGACCTCAGTACGGGACGGCCCGGCTACTTCGCGGCGCCGCTGCGACTCCATCCCGATATCCACCTGTTTTGTGCAATACCCGAGGAGCGGTCGTCCACCGCGGAGACCCGGGTGCTGTTGCCTGACCAGGTCAGTCACCAGGATGCGCGATTCAACGTCAGCCGCGCCGCATTGCTGGTCGTCGCGCTCACGCAACGGCCCGATCTGCTGATGGCGGCCACCGAAGACCTGCTTCATCAGCCCCAGCGTGCGCCGGCGATGCCGGCATCGGCGGAATATTTGCGGCTGCTACGGCGTCATAACGTGCCAGCAACGCTCTCAGGGGCTGGTCCTTCGCTAATCGCATTGGCCACTGAGCCAGAGTTACCCTCAGCAGCGGTGCACTATGGAGCTGCAAATGGATTCACCATCACTGCGATGACCGCCGGCGACGGAGTTCGCTGGAGCCCCGGAGTCACAGTTCCCAGTTAATCCACAGCGTGGCGGACGGGTTTGCTTGCTTCCGGCCAGGAAGCGGGCTATCCTCGGAGCCGTCCAGCAATCGCAGCATCTGCATCTGCAAACAACTGCCATGCCGCTAGGACAACACCAATTCTTCTCGTGGACGAGGTTCGCCGTCTTCGCCGACCCAGGCGATCACCGTTGCACAGTCGACCATTGGGTGCACTCGGCACTGTGCCTGAATGCAACGAACCCCTCGTATGACCTGATCAGCGGGGGAAAGAAAGGAAATCCGTGTCTGATACGGACCTCATCACGGCTGGCGAAGGAACCGACGCCGAAAAGCAGTCGGATTCCGCCACCTCAGATACTTCGGATGTTAAATCCAATCCAGAGGCAAAGGCCAGCGCACCGACCGGCTCACTGTCCACCATGGTGCTGCCCGAACTTCGGGCCCTGGCTAATCAAGCCGGCGTCAAGGGTACGTCGGGAATGCGCAAGAACGAGCTGATCGCCGCGATCCAGGAAATTCGGGGGAAGGCCAACGGCACCTCGGCGCCCGACGCCGCAAAGGACTCCGGCGAGCAAGACTCGGCCCCACAGGAAGCTGCACAAGAAACAGCCCAACAGGCCCCTAAAGAGGCCACGACCGAGGCCGAAAAGCCCGCTGAAGCCGAGAAGCCCGCTGAAGAGGCCGCCCAGCAGGAGGGCCGCAACGATTCGTCGGGTGAGGCGCCGCGCCGGGAACGCCGTACGGCCAATCGCGAGGCCGGATCACGCGCCGAGGGCGCCGAATCCCGCCAGCAACGCGACGACAAGTCCGAGGAGCGCTCGACAGACTCCGGTGACCAAGGCGGCGACCAACAAGGTTCGGGACAGCAATCCCGCGGCGGTGACGACGACGGTGAGGGACGCCAGGGCCGGCGGGGACGCCGTTTCCGCGACCGCCGTCGCCGGGGTGAACGCACCGGCGAAGGCACCGAGGCCGAACTGCGTGAAGACGACGTCGTTCAGCCAGTAGCCGGCATCCTCGACGTCCTGGACAATTACGCCTTCGTCCGCACCTCCGGCTACCTGGCCGGCCCGCACGACGTCTACGTGTCCATGAATATGGTGCGCAAGAACGGTTTGCGCCGCGGTGATGCGGTGACCGGCGCGGTGCGAGTGCCCAAGGAAGGCGAACAGCCCAATCAACGGCAGAAGTTCAACCCTTTGGTGCGTCTCGACAGCATCAATGGCGGGTCGATCGAAGACGCCAAGAAGCGGCCCGATTTCAGCAAGTTGACGCCGCTTTACCCCAACCAGCGGCTGCGCCTGGAAACCACCCCGGATCGTCTGACCACTCGCGTCATCGACCTGATCATGCCGATCGGCAAGGGCCAGCGTGCCCTCATCGTCTCGCCGCCCAAGGCCGGTAAGACCACGATCCTGCAGGACATCGCCAACGCGATCACCCGCAACAACCCGGAATGCCATCTGATGGTCGTGCTCGTCGACGAGCGGCCTGAAGAGGTCACCGACATGACCCGCTCGGTCAAGGGCGAGGTCATCGCTTCCACGTTCGACCGGCCGCCCTCAGACCACACCTCGGTCGCCGAGCTTGCCATCGAGCGCGCCAAGCGGCTGGTGGAGCAGGGCAAGGATGTGGTGGTGTTGCTCGACTCGATCACCCGGCTGGGCCGCGCCTACAACAACGCGTCGCCGGCATCGGGCCGCATTCTGTCCGGTGGTGTGGACTCGACCGCGCTGTACCCGCCGAAGCGTTTCCTGGGTGCCGCCCGCAATATCGAGGAAGGCGGGTCGCTGACAATCATCGCCACCGCGATGGTTGAAACCGGCTCCACCGGTGACACGGTCATCTTCGAGGAGTTCAAGGGCACCGGCAACGCCGAACTCAAGCTGGACCGCAAGATTTCTGAACGCCGGGTGTTCCCCGCGGTCGACGTCAACCCGTCCGGCACCCGCAAGGACGAGCTGCTGCTGTCGCCCGACGAGTTCGGCATCGTGCACAAGCTGCGCCGGGTGCTGTCCGGGCTCGACTCCCACCAGGCCATCGACCTGCTGATGTCGCAGCTGCGCAAGACGAAGAACAACTACGAGTTCCTGGTCCAGGTGTCCAAGACGACACCGGGCAACATGGACAACGACTAACCCGCCGCCGGGAATGCCCAAGCCCATCCCGGCGTTTTGGGGTGACAGTAACTGACCTGGCATAATCGACCCTCGACTTCAGGATCGAAGAGGACAACATGAAGACTGAGATTCATCCCGCCTACGAGGAAACCACCGTGGTGTGTGGGTGTGGCAACACGTTCGAGACTCGCAGCACGAAGCCGGGTGGCCGCATCGTGGTAGAGGTTTGCTCGCAATGCCACCCGTTCTACACCGGCAAGCAGAAGATCCTCGACAGCGGCGGCCGCGTCGCGCGCTTCGAGAAGCGGTACGGCAAGCGCAAGGTCGGAGCCGACAAGGCCTCCGAAGCCAGCCAAGCCGACAAATAGCTTGCTTACCGACGCCCGAACTGTGCCCGATGTTGCACAGGCCGGGCGTCGGTTGGTGTTTGGGGTAAAGAGCGCGGCAGGAGGTGTGACATGACGCAGCCCGTGCAGACCATTGACGTCCTGGTTGCCGAACATGCCGCGCTGGAGCAGGCGCTGGCAGATCCTGAACTGCACAGCAAGCCCGACGAGGCGCGCAAAGCCGGACGCCGGTTCGCCCGATTGGCACCGATCGTCGCCACCCACCGCAAGCTGGTGTCGGCGCGCGAAGATCTTGAAACCGCGCGGGAACTGGCCGCCGACGACGACTCGTTCGCCGAGGAGGTCACCGACCTGGAGGCGCGGGTGGCCGAACTGGACACCCAGCTCACCGACATGCTGGCACCGCGCGACCCGCACGACGCCGACGACATAGTGCTGGAAGTCAAATCCGGTGAGGGGGGCGAGGAATCGGCGTTGTTCGCCGCCGACCTGGCCAGAATGTACATCCGATACGCCGAGCGGCACGGCTGGACGGTGACGGTGCTGGACGAAACCACCTCGGATCTCGGTGGTTACAAGGACGCGACGCTGGCCATCGGCAGCAAGGGTGATAGCGCCGACGGGGTGTGGTCGCGGATGAAGTTCGAGGGCGGAGTGCACCGGGTTCAACGGGTTCCGGTCACGGAATCCCAAGGCCGCGTGCATACTTCGGCTGCCGGGGTGCTGGTCTATCCCGAGCCCGAAGAGGTCGGTGAGGTGCAGATCGACGAATCGGATCTGCGCGTCGACGTCTACCGGTCGTCCGGCAAGGGTGGCCAGGGTGTCAACACCACCGACTCCGCGGTGCGGATTACCCACTTGCCCACTGGGATTGTGGTCACCTGCCAAAACGAGCGATCGCAGCTGCAGAACAAGACCCGCGCGCTGCAGGTGCTGGCGGCGCGATTGCAGTCGCTGGCCGAGGAGCAGGCGCTGGCCGACGCGTCGGCCGACCGCGCCAGCCAGATCCGCACGGTGGACCGCAGCGAACGCATTCGCACCTACAACTTCCCCGAGAATCGGATCACCGATCACCGCATTGGTTTTAAGGCGCACAACCTCGACCAGGTCCTCGACGGCGACCTGGATGCGCTGTTCGACGCACTCGGTGCCGCCGACAAGCAGTCCCGGCTGCAACAGCAGACATGACGAAACTGCGGCACGCGATCGACTCTGCGACAGCAACTCTCGCGCATGCCGGTGTCGACTCCGCACGTTTCGACGCAGAACAGTTGGCCGCGCACTTGACTGGTACCGAACGCGGCCGGTTGCCGCTGATCGAAACACCGAACGAGGAGTTCTTCAGGCGTTACCGGGAGATCGTCGAAAAGCGCTCGCACCGGGTGCCGTTGCAGCATCTGACCGGGACGGTGTCCTTCGGGCCGGTGGAGCTGAACGTCGGCCCTGGCGTGTTCATCCCACGGCCAGAGACCGAAGCCATATTCGAATGGGCTACCGCGCAACAACTTTCGGTACAGCCGGTGATCGTAGACCTGTGCACTGGATCCGGCGCGTTGGCGGTTGCGCTGGCCGCTCACTTCCCGCACGCGCGAGTCCTTGCCGTCGACGACTCCGAGGCCGCCCTGGAATACGCGAGCCGCAACGCCGAGGGCACCGGAGTGGAACTACTGCAAGCCGACGTCACCGCAGGTGGTCTGCTACCCGAACTTGACGGCCTGGTCGATCTGGTTGTCGCCAACCCGCCCTATGTTCCCGATGAAACCCCGCTGGAACCCGAAGTCGCACAGCATGATCCGGCCCACGCGGTATTCGGCGGCCCGGACGGAATGGCGGTGATTCCGGCCATCGTCGGACTCGCCGCGCGCTGGCTGCGTCCCGGTGGCCTGTTCGCCGTCGAGCATGACGACACCACCTCCGGCCGCACTGTCGAAACCATCAGCAGCACAGATCTTTTCGACGACATAACGGCACACAACGATCTCGCTGGGCGGCCCAGATTCGTGACGGCCCGAAGGAGGCCCGGCCGATATGGCTGAAATGTATGACTGCGCTGACCCCGACCAACGTGCGCGCGGAATCGAGGCCGCCGCGGGGATGCTCAAGGCCGGCCGGTTGGTGGTGATGCCCACCGACACCGTCTACGGCATCGGAGCCGACGCCTTCGACAGCATCGCGGTGGACGCGCTGTTGGCGGCCAAGGGCCGGGGCCGCGACATGCCGGTCGGGGTGCTGGTCGGCTCCTGGCACACGATCGAGGGCCTGGTCTATTCGATGCCCGACGGCGCGCGCGACCTGATTCGGGCGTTCTGGCCCGGTGCGCTGAGCCTGGTAGTGGTGCAGGCGCCGTCGCTGCAGTGGGATCTCGGCAATGCCTACGGCACCGTGATGCTGAGAATGCCGTTGCACCCGGTGGCCATCGAGCTGTTGCGCGAGGTGGGGCCCATGGCTGTTTCCAGCGCCAACGTCTCCGGCCAACCGCCCGCGGTCGACGTCGACGAAGCACGCCGGCAGCTCGGCGATCTCGTCGACGTATATCTCGACGGCGGTCCCGCGGCCCAGCAGGCCGCCTCGACGATCGTTGATCTGACCGGAGCAACGCCGCGGGTGCTGCGACCCGGGCCGGTCAGTACCGAGCGGATCGCCGAAGTGCTGGGCGTGGACGCAGCGATTCTGACCGCGTGAAGTAGGGTCTCGAGGTGTCCAGCGATGTGGCCAGCGTTGCCGGTGGTCTGCTCGCCCTGTCTGATCGCAGCGCCGGTGTTCCGTTGCGTGAGCTCGCGTTGGTCGGGCTGACCGCGGCGATCATCACCTATTTCGCGACCGGGCCGGTGCGGGTCCTGGCAACCCGCTTGGGGGCCGTCGCCTATCCCCGGGAACGGGACGTACACGTCAACCCGACCCCCCGGATGGGCGGCCTGGCGATGTTCCTCGGCGTGGTCGCGGCCGTCTTCCTCGCTTCCCAACTTCCGGCTCTGACACGCGGCTTCGTGTATTCAACCGGCATGCCCGCGGTACTCGTGGCCGGGGCGGTGATCATGGGAATCGGCCTGATCGACGACCGGTGGGGGCTGGACGCGCTGACGAAGTTCGCCGGTCAGATCACCGCGGCCAGCGTGCTGGTCACCATGGGTGTCGCATGGAGTGTCCTCTATATCCCCATCGGTGGCGTCGGAACCATCGTGCTGGACCAGGCGTCTTCGATCCTGCTCACCCTTGCGCTGACCGTGTCGATCGTCAACGCAATGAACTTCGTCGACGGTCTGGACGGACTGGCCGCTGGGCTGGGTCTCATTACGGCGCTGGCCATCTGCATGTTCTCGGTGGGTCTGCTTCGTGACCACGGCGGCGATGTCCTTTATTACCCGCCAGCGGTGATTTCGGTGGTGCTCGCCGGTGCCTGTCTGGGCTTTCTGCCGCACAACTTCCACCGGGCCAAGATCTTCATGGGCGATTCCGGTTCCATGCTGATCGGTTTGATGCTCGCCGCTGCTTCCACGACCGCTGCAGGACCGATCTCGCAGAACGCCTACGGCGCCCGTGATGTGTTTGCTCTGCTGTCGCCCTTCCTGCTGGTGGTGGCCGTGATGTTCGTACCGATGCTGGACTTGTTGCTGGCGATCGTGCGGCGCACCCGCGCCGGGCGCAGCGCGTTCAGCCCGGACAAGATGCACCTGCATCATCGGTTGCTGCAGATCGGTCACTCGCATCGCCGGGTGGTGCTGATCATCTATCTCTGGGTGGGCATCGTCGCGTTCGGCGCGGCGAGCACGATCTTCTTCGACCCGCGCCACACCGCCGCGGTGATGCTGGGCGCGATTTTCGTCGCGGGCATCACGACGGTGATCCCGCTGCTGCGCCGCGGCGACGACTACGAAGACGACAACTACGACAGCGAGTAGTAGTGGTCTCGGCGCTATGGTACGGTGCAGCTAGAACCCCGAAATAAACCTCGCGGGTTGCCGGCCACCCGGCCCGTCGGACCCGTTTCCGAACGCGCCGGATTACGACCGACACAGGGAGCTACCCCTTGGGTGATTCCAGCGCGACCCTTGCGATACGCTCGGCGGGCCACCGATCAGTCGATCGGGCGGTTCCCGCTCCACCGACCTGGGATTGAGGTGCTGCAGTGACGACACCAGCGCAGGACGCGCCGTTGGTGTTTCCCGCTGTTGCCTTTCGTCCGGTACGCCTCTTTGTGATCAGTGTCGGGCTGACGGCGGTGGCAATGCTGGCCGCCGGCTTCGCCGGGCACCTCATGGTCGGGGTGTTCTTCGGTGTCGGGCTGCTGCTGGGTTTGCTCAACGCGCTGATGGTCCGGCGTTCCGTGGAGACGATCACCGCCAAAGAGCATCCGATGAAAAGCTCTATGGCCCTGAACTCGGCGTCACGACTGGCGATCATCACCATCATCGGGTTGATCATCGCCTTCATTTTCCGGCCCGCCGGGTTGGGTGTCGTTTTCGGACTTGCGCTGTTCCAGGTGGTGCTGGTGATATCAACCGCCCTGCCGGTCTGGAAGAAGCTGCGCAGCGGCGACCCGGCGGCGGAATCGGAAGGGACGGAAGTGAGGAACACCAGCGATGACTGAGTCGATCCTGGCCGCCCAGATCGAGGTCGGCGAACACCACACGGCCACCTGGCTCGGAATGACTGTCAACACCGACACCATCCTGTCGACCGCGATCGCCGGGTTGATCGTCATCGCGCTGGCCTTTTATCTGCGCCGCAAGGTCACTTCGACCGACGTACCCGGTGGCGTGCAGTTGTTCTTCGAGGCGATCACCATTCAGATGCGCAACCAGGTCGAGGGCGCCATCGGTATGCGGATCGCACCGTTCGTGCTGCCGCTCGCGGTCACCATCTTCGTGTTCATCTTGATCTCCAACTGGCTGTCGGTGCTGCCGCTGCAGTACACCGAGAAGGACGGCAAGACCACCGAGGTCCTCTCATCGGCGGCGGCCGACATCAACTATGTGCTGGCGCTGGCCCTGTTCGTGTTCGTCTGCTATCACGCGGCAGGCATCTGGCGCCGCGGCATTATCGGTCACCCGATCAAGGTCCTCAAGGGACACGTGGCCATCCTGGCGCCGATCAACGTCGTCGAAGAACTCGCCAAGCCGATCTCGTTGTCGCTCCGGCTTTTCGGAAACATCTTCGCCGGCGGGATCCTGGTTGCGCTGATCGCACTCTTTCCGCCCTATATCTTGTGGCTGCCGAATGCGATCTGGAAATCGTTCGACTTGTTCGTCGGCGCCATCCAGGCATTCATTTTCGCGTTGCTGACGATTCTGTACTTCAGCCAGGCCATGGAGCTCGAAGAGGACCACCACTAAATCGCTAGCGGAGTTATCAAGGAGGATAAGGAATATGGATCCCACAATCGCGGCCGGCGCACTCATCGGCGGCGGACTGATCATGGCCGGTGGCGCCATCGGCGCCGGTATCGGTGACGGTGTCGCCGGTAACGCGCTGATCTCCGGCGTTGCCCGGCAGCCCGAGGCGCAGGGACGGTTGTTCACGCCGTTCTTCATCACCGTCGGTCTGGTCGAGGCGGCCTACTTCATCAACCTGGCGTTCATGGCGCTGTTCGTCTTCGCAACCCCCGTCAAGTAATTCGCTGCGATGGGTGACCTGAACTCTATTGTTCTGGCCTCGAGTCAGGCAGCAGAGGAAGGTGGCAAGAACAGCAACTTCCTCATACCCAACGGCACCTTTTTCTTCGTGCTGGCCATCTTCCTGGTGGTGCTCGCGGTCATCGGTACTTTTGTGGTGCCGCCGATCCTGAGGGTATTGCGGGAACGCGATGCGATGGTCGCCAAGACGGCCGCCGACAACAGGAAGTCGGCTGAGCAGTTCGCCGCCGCCGAGTCCGACTACGAAGAAGCCATGAAGGAAGCTCGCGTCCAGGCGGGGTCGTTCCGCGACAACGCCCGGACCGAGGGCCGCAAGGTCATCGACGACGCGCGCGCCCGTGCCGAGCAACAGGTGGCATCGACAGTGCAAATTGCCAGCGAGCAATTGAAGCGGGAGAGGGACGCCGTGGAAATGGATCTGCGCGCCAACGTCGGGAACATGTCGGCCACGCTGGCCAGCCGGATCCTCGGTGTCGACGTCAGTCAATCAGCTGCGACGAGGTAGACGAGGTAGCTGAACAATGTCGACTTTCATCGGACAGTTGGTGGGCTTCGCGGCCATCGTGTTGCTGGTGTGGCGTTATGTGGTGCCACCGGTACGCCGGCTGATGACCGCCCGGCAAGAAACGGTGCGTCAGCAGTTGCAGGATTCGGCCGCCGCCGCCAAGCGGCTCACCGAATCGACCACGGCGCACAGCAAGGCCGTACAAACCGCCAAGGAAGAAGCCGAGCGCCTCGTCGAGGAGGCCAAGGCCGATGCCGAGCGCATCACCGAGCAGTTGCACGCGCAGTCCGAAGTCGAGGCGGACCGCATCAAGGTGCAGGGCGACCGCCAGGTCGAACTGCTGCGGGCACAATTGACCCGGCAGCTCCGACTCGAGTTGGGTCATGAATCAGTGCGCCAGGCAGGTGAATTGGTGCGCAACTACATCGCCGACGACAAGCAGCAGTCGGCCACCGTCGATCGGTTCCTCGACGAGCTCGACGAAATGGCACCGCAGGCAGTAGATGTCGAGTATCCGCTACAGGCCAAGATGCGCTCGGCGAGCCGGCGTGCGCTGGCCGGCCTGGTGGGTCGATTCGACACCATAGCCAAGGATCTCGACACCAAGGGTCTGTCGGCGCTGGCCGACGAGTTGGTATCGGTGGCCAAGTTGCTGGACAACGAAATCGTCGTCACGCGCTATCTCACTGTGCCCGCTGAAGATTCGGCGCCCAGAGTCAAGTTGATCGAGCGGCTGCTGAACGGCAAGGTCGGCGATGCCACGCTGGACGTGATGCGCGCCGCCGTCTCCGAACGTTGGTCGGCCAACTCCGATCTGATTGACGCAATAGAGCACGTCTCCCGGCAAGCCTTGCTCGAAGTCGCCGAACGTGACGGCAAGGTCGACGAAGTCGAAGACCAGTTGTTCCGGTTTTCGCGCATTCTCGACGCCCAGCCCCGCCTTGGCATTCTGCTCGGCGAACACACCAGCCCAGCCGAGGGTCGGGTGGGCTTGCTGCGCAAGGTGCTGGAAGGCTCGAGTGCCAGGGTGAACCCGGTAGTCGTGTCCTTGCTGTCGCACACTGTGGAGCTGCTCAGGGGCGAGCCGGCCGAAGAGGCCGCGCTGTTTCTGGCCGAAGTCGCGGTGGCCCGGCGCGGCGAAGTCGTGGCCCAGGTCAGCGCCGCCGCCGAACTCAGCGACGCACAGCGCACACGGGTTACAGATGTGCTCAGCCGTATCTATGGTCATCCCGTGGCGGTCCAGCTGCAGATCGACGATGAGCTGCTGGGCGGCCTGTTGATCTCGGTCGGCGACGAGGTGATCGACGGCACGCTCAAGTCCCGGTTGGCCGCTGCCGAAGCCCAGTTGCCGGATTAAGCCTCACTGAAACACCCGAACTAGTCATCACCAAACACCGAAGTAGGAAGACGAAAAGCCATGGCCGAGTTGACAATCTCCGCTGATGACATTCAGAGCGCGATCGAAGAGTACGTAGGTTCCTTCACCTCGGACACCGCTCGCGAGGAGGTCGGCAGCGTCGTCGATGCCGGGGACGGTATCGCGCACGTCGAGGGTCTGCCGTCGGTGATGACCCAGGAGCTGCTCGAATTCCCCGGCGGCGTGCTCGGCGTCGCCCTCAACCTCGACGAGCACAACGTCGGCGCGGTCATCCTCGGTGACTTCGAGAACATCGAAGAAGGCCAGCAGGTCAAGCGCACCGGCGAAGTCCTTTCGGTCCCGGTGGGCGACGGCTTCCTCGGTCGCGTGGTCAACCCACTCGGCCAGCCGATCGACGGGGGCGGCGACATCGACACCGATATCCGTCGGGCATTGGAGCTGCAGGCACCGTCGGTGGTCGAGCGGCAAAGCGTGAAAGAGCCGCTGCAGACCGGTATCAAGGCGATCGACGCGATGACCCCGATCGGTCGCGGTCAGCGTCAGCTGATCATCGGCGACCGTAAGACGGGCAAGACCGCCGTCTGCGTCGACACCATTCTCAACCAGCGGCAGAACTGGGAAACCGGCGACGAGAAGAAGCAGGTGCGCTGCGTTTACGTGGCCATCGGCCAGAAGGGCACCACGATCGCGTCGGTTAAGCGTGCGCTGGAAGAAGGCGGCGCGATGGACTACACCACGATCGTCGCCGCCCCGGCTTCGGACTCCGCCGGATTCAAATGGCTTGCGCCGTATACGGGTTCGGCGATTGCTCAGCACTGGATGTACGAAGGCAAGCACGTGCTGATCGTGTTCGACGACCTGACCAAACAGGCCGAGGCATACCGTGCGATTTCACTGCTGCTGCGCCGTCCGCCCGGCCGCGAGGCCTACCCGGGCGACGTCTTCTACCTGCACTCGCGGTTGCTTGAGCGCTGCGCCAAATTGTCCGACGAGCTCGGCGGGGGCTCGCTGACCGGGCTGCCGATCATCGAGACCAAGGCCAACGACATTTCGGCCTACATCCCGACCAACGTCATCTCCATCACCGACGGCCAGTGCTTCCTGGAAACCGACCTGTTCAACCAGGGCGTTCGCCCGGCCATCAACGTCGGTGTGTCGGTGTCCCGGGTCGGTGGCGCCGCACAGATCAAGGCAATGAAGGAGGTGGCCGGCTCGCTGCGGCTGGACCTGTCCCAGTACCGCGAACTGGAAGCCTTCGCAGCATTTGCTTCTGACCTGGATGCCACGTCGAAGGCACAGCTGGAGCGCGGTGAGCGGCTGGTGGAGTTGCTCAAGCAACCGCAGTTCCAGCCGATGCCCGTCGAGGAGCAGGTGATTTCGATCTTCTTGGGCACCGGCGGTCACCTGGACTCGGTGCCGGTCGAGGACGTCAAGCGATTCGAATCCGAGATCCTGGACCACATGCGGGCCTCCGAAGAGAAGTTCCTGGAAGGGATTCGTCAGACCCAGAAGCTTTCTGAGGAAGACGAAGAAAAGCTGGTCGAAATCATCAAGCACTTCAAGAAGGGCTTCGCCGCCAGCGGCGGCGGCTCGGTGGTGCCCGACGAGCATGTCGAGGCGATGGACGAGGACGAGGTCGGCAAGGAATCCGTGAAGGTCAAGAAGGAAAAGCCCAAGGATTCCAAGAAGAAGGACAAGAAGTAGCTAACAATGGCTGCCACACTTCGCGAACTTCGCGGTCGGATTCGCTCGGCGGGGTCGATCAAGAAGATCACCAAGGCCCAGGAGCTGATCGCTACATCGCGCATCGGTAAGGCGCAGGCTCGGCTGGAATCCGCGCGGCCCTATGCATTCGAGATCACCAGAATGCTGACCACGCTGTCCGCCGAGGCTGCTCTGGACCATCCGCTGTTGGTGGAGCGGGCCGAACCGAAGCGGGCCGGCGTACTGGTGGTGTCGTCCGACCGTGGTCTGTGCGGCGCATACAACTCCAGCATTTTCCGTCGCTCGGAAGAACTGTTCTCCCTGCTAAGGGAGGAGGGAAAGCAGCCGGTTCTGTACACGGTGGGCCGTAAAGCGCTGAACTACTTCAAGTTTCGCAACTGGGACATCACCGAGTCCTGGACGGGTTTCTCCGAGCAGCCCAAAGCCGAGAACGCCGCAGAGATTGCCGAGACCTTGGTCGAAACGTTCATGAAGGGCACGGGTGACGACGACAGCCCCTCCGACGAGGACCAGGGTGTTGACGAACTGCACATCGTCTATTCGGAGTTCAAGTCGATGATGTCGCAGACGGCGGTGGCCCACCGGATCGCTCCGCTGGTGGTGGAGTACGTCGAGGAAGACACCGGGCCGTACACGCTGTACTCGTTCGAACCGGATGCGACGACGCTGTTCGAGGCGCTGCTGCCGCGGTACCTGACGACCCGCGTGTACGCGGCGCTGCTGGAGTCGGCGGCATCGGAGTTGGCCTCACGCCAACGCGCGATGAAGTCGGCCACCGACAACGCCGACGACCTCATCAAAGCCCTGACGCTGGAAGCAAACCGCGAGCGTCAGGCCCAGATCACCCAGGAAATCAGCGAAATCGTCGGTGGCGCAAACGCGCTCGCCGACGCCGCTAAGTAGTAGGCCCACGAGGAAGCGAAAGACTATGACTGCCACAGCCGAAAAGACCGACAAGACAAACTCGGACACCAGCGGTCGCGTCGTTCGGGTCACCGGACCCGTCGTCGACGTCGAGTTCCCGCGTGGATCCGTCCCGGAGCTGTTCAACGCGCTGCACGCCGAAATCAAGTTCGAGGCGCTTGCCAAGACCCTGACGCTTGAGGTGGCCCAGCATCTGGGTGACAACCTGGTGCGCACGATCTCGTTGCAGCCCACCGACGGACTGGTGCGCGGCGTCGAGGTCACCGACACCGGCAACTCGATTTCGGTGCCGGTCGGCGAGGCCGTCAAGGGCCACGTGTTCAACGCGTTGGGGTACTGCCTGGACAAGCCGGGATACGGAGAAGACTTCGAGCACTGGTCGATTCACCGCAAGCCGCCGGCCTTCGAGGACCTGGAGCCTCGCACCGAGATGCTCGAAACCGGTCTGAAGGTCGTCGACCTGCTGACTCCCTACGTGCGTGGCGGCAAGATCGCCCTGTTCGGTGGTGCCGGCGTCGGCAAGACGGTGCTCATCCAGGAGATGATCAACCGTATCGCCCGAAACTTCGGTGGCACTTCGGTATTCGCCGGGGTGGGGGAGCGTACCCGCGAGGGCAACGACCTCTGGGTCGAGCTCAAGGAAGCCGATGTGCTCAAGGACACCGCGCTGGTGTTCGGTCAGATGGACGAGCCGCCCGGCACCCGTATGCGGGTTGCGCTGTCCGCGCTGACGATGGCCGAGTGGTTCCGTGACGAGGCCGGCCAGGACGTGCTGCTGTTCATCGACAACATCTTCCGGTTCACCCAGGCCGGTTCGGAGGTCTCCACGCTACTCGGCCGTATGCCGTCTGCGGTGGGATACCAGCCCACCCTGGCCGACGAGATGGGTGAGCTGCAGGAGCGCATCACCTCGACGCGCGGCCGGTCCATCACGTCGATGCAAGCGGTGTACGTGCCCGCCGACGACTACACCGACCCCGCACCGGCGACCACGTTCGCCCATCTGGATGCCACTACGGAACTCTCCCGGTCGGTGTTCTCGAAGGGCATCTTCCCGGCCGTGGATCCGCTGGCGTCCAGCTCGACCATCCTGGACCCCAGTGTCGTGGGCGACGAGCACTACCGCGTCGCGCAAGAAGTCATTCGAATTCTGCAGCGCTACAAGGACCTTCAGGACATCATCGCCATTCTCGGTATCGACGAGCTGTCCGAAGAGGACAAGCAGCTGGTCAACCGGGCGCGACGCATCGAGCGGTTCCTGTCGCAGAACATGATGGCGGCCGAGCAGTTCACCGGTCAGCCCGGTTCGACGGTTCCGGTCAAGGAGACCATTGAAGCGTTCGACCGTTTGACCAAGGGCGACTTCGACCACGTGCCCGAGCAGGCCTTCTTCCTGATCGGTGGCCTCGACGACTTGGCGAAGAAGGCCGAGAGCTTCGACGTCAAGCTCTAAAGAGGATCCTGCTGAGGCGAAAGGTGGTGTGGCATGGCCGAATTGAACGTTGAGATCGTGGCTGTCGATCGGAAGATCTGGTCGGGAGAGGCGACATTTCTCTTCACCCGCACCACCGTTGGCGAGATCGGTATTTTGCCCCACCACATTCCGTTGGTAGCGCAATTGGTCGACGACGCGATGGTCCGGGTTGCCCGTGAAGGTGACGACGACCTTCGCATAGCGGTGGATGGCGGCTTCCTGTCGGTAACCGAAGAGGGCGTCAGCATCCTCGCCGAGTCGGCCGAGTTCGAGAAGGACATCGACGAGCACGCCGCCAAAGAAGACGCCGAGTCCGATGACCCGAAGATCGCCGCCAGGGGCCGCGCCAGATTGCGCGCCGTCGGCGCGATCGACTAAGTAGCCCGATGAGCGCGCCCATGGTCGGCATGGTCGTGCTCGTCGTCCTGCTGGGCGTCGCCGTCCTCGCGCTGAGCTACCGCCTATGGAAGCTGCGGCAGGGCGGAACGGCGGGAATCATGCGTGACATCCCTGCGGTCGGAGGTCACGGCTGGCGCCATGGAGTGATCCGCTATCGCGGCGGCGAGGCAGCGTTTTACCGGCTGTCCAGCCTGCGGCTATGGCCGGATCGCCGGCTCAGCAGGCGGGGCTTAGAGGTCGTGGCAAGGCGCGCGCCACGGGGCGACGAATTCGACATCATGACCGACGAGATCGTGGTGCTGGAATTGCGCGATACCACGCAGGAGCGCCGGGTCGGCTACGAAATAGCTTTGGACAGAGGCGCATTGACCGCATTTCAATCGTGGCTGGAGTCACGCCCGTCACCGCGGGCCCGTCGCCGCAGCGTCTAATTCTGGCCGGGCCATGGCGTGACGGTCTGGCATCCGTATGCCTCGGGCGCTACGTCACGCATCGTTTCGCTGAACTGCCAGCGATGGCCGGCGAGATCTTCGACGGTGCATTCCCGTTCGCCATACTCGCGGTCGACGGGCGGCTCCAGTACCTTCGCGCCCGCCGCCCGGGCGCGCTCGTACTGAGCGTTCACGTCGCCGACCCGCACCTTGATCTCGTGCGTGACGACGCCGGCCGTCGGAGGCTGCCGCTCAGCAGCGACGTCCGCGACGATCATTGCCGCGTGCTCGCCGATGCTCAGCTGGGCCCGGTGACTCTCGCCGATGCGCGTTCGCTCGATGAAGCCGAAGGCCGCGGTGAGCCACTCCACCGCGGCACGCACATCGGGATACACGAGCACGGGTATCACGGCCGCCGGAGGAATCGACCGATTACGTTTCATGTCAGGCCTTTTCGCTCGTGCCGCCGCCGGGACGCCACAGCACGTCACCGGCGGGGTTCGCTAAGCGCGACAGGATGAAGAGCAAATCCGACAACCGGTTCAGATACTTCGCCGGCAAGTCGCTGACCCCGTCCGGATGGGCCTGGACCGCCGTCCACGCCGAGCGCTCGGCCCGCCGGACTACCGTGCGTGCGACGTGCAGTAGCGCCGAAAGCGGCGAACCGCCGGGCAACACAAAGGAATTCAGCGCCGGCAAGTCCTCGTTGTAGGTGTCACACCAGCTTTCCAGTCGGTCGATGTAGGACTGGGTGATGCGCAGCGGAGGGTGCTCGGGATGTGCCACCACCGGCGTCGAGAGATCCGCGCCGGCGTCGAACAAGTCGTTCTGGATGTGGCGCAGTACCGCGGCGATCTGCTCGTCAGGGCCACCCAACGCGATGGCGACGCCGATCGCGGAGTTGGCCTCGTCACAGTCCGCGTAAGCAACCAGCCGCGGATCGGTCTTGGAAACCCGTGAGAAATCGCTCAGTCCCGTCGTGCCGTCGTCGCCGGTGCGGGTATAGATGCGGGTCAGGTGGACTCCCATGAGCAAAAACCGTACCGCTGCCTGCGCAGGGATCATGTGTTGGCTGACTGACAAGCCGAAACCGCTTCACTACACTGACCCGGGTGGCGGAGCGTTTCGTGGTGACCGGCGGCAACCGGTTGTCAGGCGAAGTCGCCGTCGGGGGCGCCAAGAACAGTGTGCTCAAACTCATGGCCGCGACCCTGCTCGCCGAGGGCACCAGCACGATCACCAACTGCCCGGACATCCTCGACGTGCCGCTGATGGCCGAGGTACTGCGCGGCCTGGGTGCCACCGTCGAGCTCGACGGTGACATTGCCCGCATCACCTCACCCGACGAACCCAAGTACGACGCCGACTTCGCGGCGGTGCGCCAGTTCCGGGCCTCGGTATGTGTGCTGGGTCCGCTGGTCGGGCGCTGCAAGCAGGCCCGGGTCGCACTTCCCGGTGGTGATGCGATCGGGTCGCGTCCGCTCGATATGCACCAAGCGGGCCTACGTCAGTTGGGCGCGCAATGCAATATCGAGCATGGCTGTGTGGTGGCCCAGGCAGAAACGTTGCGCGGCGCGGAGATTCAGCTGGAGTTCCCCTCTGTTGGTGCCACCGAGAACATCCTGATGGCCGCGGTGGTCGCAGAGGGTGTCACCACGATTCACAACGCGGCGCGCGAACCCGACGTGGTGGACCTCTGCACGATGCTGAACCAAATGGGCGCCCAGGTCGAAGGTGCGGGTTCGCCGACCATGACCATCACCGGTGTTCCGCGGCTGTACCCGACCGAGCACCGCGTGATCGGGGACCGCATCGTCGCCGCCACGTGGGGCATCGCCGCCGCCATGACTCGCGGTGACATCACGGTCACCGGCATCGACCCGTCTCACCTGCAGTTGGTCCTGCATAAGTTGCACGACGCCGGCGCCACTGTCACCCAAACCGACGACAGTTTCCGGGTGGTGCAGTACGAGCGGCCGAAGGCCGTCAACGTCGCGACACTGCCCTTCCCGGGATTTCCGACAGATCTGCAGCCCATGGCCATCGCCCTGGCTTCGATCGCCGACGGCACGTCGATGATCACGGAGAACGTCTTCGAGGCGCGGTTCCGGTTCGTCGAGGAGATGATCCGGCTCGGCGCCGACGCCCGCACCGACGGGCACCACGCCGTGGTGCGGGGGCTGCCGCAGCTTTCCAGCGCGCCGGTGTGGTGTTCGGACATCCGAGCAGGTGCCGGCCTGGTGCTTGCGGGGCTGGTCGCCGACGGCGACACCGAGGTGCACGACGTCTTCCACATCGACCGCGGCTACCCGTTATTCGTTGAGAACCTGGGCATTTTGGGCGCTGAGATCGAGAGGGTATGCTCGTAACAACGCCCGACGGGCTCGATCACGAAAACTGACCGAAAACCGGGGCTTGACACCTCTGCCGGAGCTGTATTAAGCTGGCAGGGTTGCCCCGAATCGGGCAAAACCAAGTAAGTGCGTGTTGTTTGAGAACTCAATAGTGTGTTTGGTGTTTTTGTTTGTTGTTGTTTTTTGACTACACCTAGCACTCCCCGTGTGTGGGTGTAGTCGCATTTTCAGATGCCAGTTTTGGTGTCTTTTTGTTAGGTCAGATTTTCTCTGATTGTGAATTCACCTCGTTATCGAGGGGTTTTTGTTTGGAGAGTTTGATCCTGGCTCAGGACGAACGCTGGCGGCGTGCTTAACACATGCAAGTCGAACGGAAAGGCCCCTTCGGGGGTACTCGAGTGGCGAACGGGTGAGTAACACGTGGGTAATCTGCCCTGCACTTCGGGATAAGCCTGGGAAACTGGGTCTAATACCGGATAGGACCCCGAGGCGCATGCCTTGGGGTGGAAAGCTTTTGCGGTGTGGGATGGGCCCGCGGCCTATCAGCTTGTTGGTGGGGTGACGGCCTACCAAGGCGACGACGGGTAGCCGGCCTGAGAGGGTGTCCGGCCACACTGGGACTGAGATACGGCCCAGACTCCTACGGGAGGCAGCAGTGGGGAATATTGCACAATGGGCGCAAGCCTGATGCAGCGACGCCGCGTGGGGGATGACGGCCTTCGGGTTGTAAACCTCTTTCACCATCGACGAAGGTCCGGGTTTTCTCGGATTGACGGTAGGTGGAGAAGAAGCACCGGCCAACTACGTGCCAGCAGCCGCGGTAATACGTAGGGTGCGAGCGTTGTCCGGAATTACTGGGCGTAAAGAGCTCGTAGGTGGTTTGTCGCGTTGTTCGTGAAATCTCACGGCTTAACTGTGAGCGTGCGGGCGATACGGGCAGACTGGAGTACTGCAGGGGAGACTGGAATTCCTGGTGTAGCGGTGGAATGCGCAGATATCAGGAGGAACACCGGTGGCGAAGGCGGGTCTCTGGGCAGTAACTGACGCTGAGGAGCGAAAGCGTGGGGAGCGAACAGGATTAGATACCCTGGTAGTCCACGCCGTAAACGGTGGGTACTAGGTGTGGGTTTCCTTCCTTGGGATCCGTGCCGTAGCTAACGCATTAAGTACCCCGCCTGGGGAGTACGGCCGCAAGGCTAAAACTCAAAGGAATTGACGGGGGCCCGCACAAGCGGCGGAGCATGTGGATTAATTCGATGCAACGCGAAGAACCTTACCTGGGTTTGACATGCACAGGACGCGTCTAGAGATAGGCGTTCCCTTGTGGCCTGTGTGCAGGTGGTGCATGGCTGTCGTCAGCTCGTGTCGTGAGATGTTGGGTTAAGTCCCGCAACGAGCGCAACCCTTGTCTCATGTTGCCAGCGGGTAATGCCGGGGACTCGTGAGAGACTGCCGGGGTCAACTCGGAGGAAGGTGGGGATGACGTCAAGTCATCATGCCCCTTATGTCCAGGGCTTCACACATGCTACAATGGCCGGTACAAAGGGCTGCGATGCCGCGAGGTTAAGCGAATCCTTTTAAAGCCGGTCTCAGTTCGGATCGGGGTCTGCAACTCGACCCCGTGAAGTCGGAGTCGCTAGTAATCGCAGATCAGCAACGCTGCGGTGAATACGTTCCCGGGCCTTGTACACACCGCCCGTCACGTCATGAAAGTCGGTAACACCCGAAGCCAGTGGCCTAACCCTTGGGAGGGAGCTGTCGAAGGTGGGATCGGCGATTGGGACGAAGTCGTAACAAGGTAGCCGTACCGGAAGGTGCGGCTGGATCACCTCCTTTCTAAGGAGCACCACGAAAAGCATCCCAATTGGTGGGATGCGAGCCGTGAGGGGTTCTCGTCTGTAGTGGACGAGGGCCGGGTGCGCGGCAACAAACAAGCCAGACACACTATTGGGTCCTGAGGCAACACTCAGGCTTGGCCAGAGCTGTTGTCCCACCATCTTGGTGGTGGGGTGTGGTGTTTGAGAATTGGATAGTGGTTGCGAGCATCAAATGTATGCGTTGCCGTTCGCGGCAGCGTGTTTATTTGTGCAATTTTATTCTTTGGTTTTTGTAGTGTTTGTAAGTGTCTAAGGGCGCATGGTGGATGCCTTGGCATCGAGAGCCGATGAAGGACGTAGGAGGCTGCGATATGCCTCGGGGAGCTGCCAACCGAGCGTGGATCCGAGGATTTCCGAATGGGGAAACCCAGCACGAGTCATGTCGTGTTACCCGTACCTGAATATATAGGGTGCGGGAGGGAACGCGGGGAAGTGAAACATCTCAGTACCCGTAGGAAAAGAAAACAAAAGTGATTCCGCTAGTAGTGGCGAGCGAACGCGGAATATGGCTAAACCGCACACATGTGTAACCGGGTAGGGGTTGTGTGTGCGGGGTCGTGGGAGGATACATCTCAGCTCTACCTGGCTGAGGGGCAGTCAAAAAGTGTCGTGGTTAGCGGAAGTGGCCTGGGATGGTCCGCCGTAGACGGTGAGAGCCCGGTACGTTAAAACCCGTCACCTGCCTTGTATCAATTCCCGAGTAGCAGCGAGCCCGTGGAATTTGCTGTGAATCTGCCGGGACCACCCGGTAAGCCTAAATACTTCTCGATGACCGATAGCGGATTAGTACCGTGAGGGAATGGTGAAAAGTACCCCGGGAGGGGAGTGAAAGAGTACCTGAAACCGTGTGCCTACAATCCGTCAGAGCCTCCTTGTGGGGTGATGGCGTGCCTTTTGAAGAATGAGCCTGCGAGTCAGGGACATGTCGCAAGGTTAACCCGTGTGGGGTAGCCGCAGCGAAAGCGAGTCTGAATAGGGCGTATCCCCGTAAGGGGTGTAGTGGCATGTTCTGGACCCGAAGCGGAGTGATCTACCCATGGCCAGGGTGAAGCGCGGGTAAGACCGCGTGGAGGCCCGAACCCACTTAGGTTGAAGACTGAGGGGATGAGCTGTGGGTAGGGGTGAAAGGCCAATCAAACTCCGTGATAGCTGGTTCTCCCCGAAATGCATTTAGGTGCAGCGTTACGTGTTTCACCACGGAGGTAGAGCTACTGGATGGCCGATGGGCCCTACTAGGTTACTGACGTCAGCCAAACTCCGAATGCCGTGGTGTATAGCGTGGCAGTGAGACGGCGGGGGATAAGCTCCGTACGTCGAAAGGGAAACAGCCCAGATCGCCGGCTAAGGCCCCAAAGCGTGTGCTAAGTGGGAAAGGATGTGCAGTCGCAGAGACAACCAGGAGGTTGGCTTAGAAGCAGCCACCCTTGAAAGAGTGCGTAATAGCTCACTGGTCAAGTGATTGTGCGCCGATAATGTAGCGGGGCTCAAGCACACCGCCGAAGCCGCGACAACCGCAAGGTTGGGTAGGGGAGCGTCCCTCATTCAGCGAAGCCATCGGGTAACCGGTGGTGGAGGGTGGGGGAGTGAGAATGCAGGCATGAGTAGCGATAAGGCAAGTGAGAACCTTGCCCGCCGAAAGACCAAGGGTTCCTGGGCCAGGCCAGTCCGCCCAGGGTGAGTCGGGACCTAAGGCGAGGCCGACAGGCGTAGTCGATGGACAACGGGTTGATATTCCCGTACCCGTGTGTGCGCGTCCCTGATGAATCAATTCTGCTAACCACCCAAATGGTGGTCTATCAATCCCTTCGGGGTGCGAGGATCGCCGGCTGCGTGGGACCCGGGTTGGTAGTAGTCAAGCGATGGGGTGACGCAGGAAGGCAGCCGTACCAGTCAGTGGTAATACTGGGGCAAGCCCGTAGGGAGAGCGATAGGCAAATCCGTCGCTCATTAATCCTGAGAGGTGACGCATAGCCGATTGAGGCGAATTCGGTGATCCTCTGCTGCCAAGAAAAGCCTCTAGCGAGTTCACACACGGCCCGTACCCCAAACCAACACAGGTGGTCAGGTAGAGAATACCAAGGCGTACGAGATAACTATGGTTAAGGAACTCGGCAAAATGCCCCCGTAACTTCGGGAGAAGGGGGACCGGCATGCCGTGAACACCTTTTCGGTGGGAGCGGAAACCGGTCGCAGAAACCAGTGAGAAGCGACTGTTTACTAAAAACACAGGTCCGTGCGAAGTCGCAAGACGATGTATACGGACTGACGCCTGCCCGGTGCTGGAAGGTTAAGAGGACCCGTTAACTCGTAAGGGTGAAGCGGAGAATTTAAGCCCCAGTAAACGGCGGTGGTAACTATAACCATCCTAAGGTAGCGAAATTCCTTGTCGGGTAAGTTCCGACCTGCACGAATGGCGTAACGACTTCTCAACTGTCTCAACCATAGACTCGGCGAAATTGCACTACGAGTAAAGATGCTCGTTACGCGCGGCAGGACGAAAAGACCCCGGGACCTTCACTATAGCTTGGTATTGTTGTTCGGTACGGTTTGTGTAGGATAGGTGGGAGACTGTGAAACTCCAACGCTAGTTGGGGCGGAGTCGTTGTTGAAATACCACTCTGATCGTATTGGACACCTAACGTCGAACCGTATATCCGGTTCACGGACAGTGCCTGGTGGGTAGTTTAACTGGGGCGGTTGCCTCCTAAAATGTAACGGAGGCGCCCAAAGGTTCCCTCAACCTGGACGGCAATCAGGTGTTGAGTGTAAATGCACAAGGGAGCTTGACTGCGAGACTTACAAGTCAAGCAGGGACGAAAGTCGGGATTAGTGATCCGGCACCCCCGAGTGGAAGGGGTGTCGCTCAACGGATAAAAGGTACCCCGGGGATAACAGGCTGATCTTCCCCAAGAGTCCATATCGACGGGATGGTTTGGCACCTCGATGTCGGCTCGTCGCATCCTGGGGCTGGAGCAGGTCCCAAGGGTTGGGCTGTTCGCCCATTAAAGCGGCACGCGAGCTGGGTTTAGAACGTCGTGAGACAGTTCGGTCTCTATCCGCCGCGCGCGTCAGAAGCTTGAGGAAACCTGTCCCTAGTACGAGAGGACCGGGACGGACGAACCTCTAGTGCACCAGTTGTTCCACCAGGAGCACCGCTGGATAGCTACGTTCGGACAGGATAACCGCTGAAAGCATCTAAGCGGGAAACCTTCTCCAAGATCAGGCTTCTCACCCTTTTAGAGGGATAAGGCCCCCCGCAGAACACGGGATCGATAGGCCAGACCTGGAAGCTCAGCAATGAGTGAAGGGAACTGGCACTAACCGGCCGAAAACTTACCAACACAACCAATCGCAACCACAATCCAGTTTGACGGCTTATAGCCGTAAAACACCGCACCCCGCCACCAGCATAAATTTAAATAGAGTTACGGCGGCCACAGCGACAGGGAAACGCCCGGTCCCATTCCGAACCCGGAAGCTAAGCCTGTCAGCGCCGATGATACTGCCCGCACGGGTGGAAAAGTAGGACACCGCCGAACATACAAAAACACCCCCGGTTCTCCGGGGGTGTTTTTACTTTTTGGTCGATTTCTAGTCGAATAGCGTCAAATCGGCCGGCGCCCGGCGTCTTTCCAATTCGAGCAGAGTTTGTTTCCGGTCGAGCCCACCGCCGTAGCCGGTCAGTTTCCCGCTGGCGCCAATGACGCGATGGCACGGCACGATGATTGCGATGGGATTGTGGCCATTCGCCAACCCCACGGCGCGTGCGGCGCCGGGTGCCCCGATCTGTTCGGCGATTTCTCCATAAGATCGCGTCTCGCCGTACGGAATGGTGAGCAACGCCTTCCACACCCGCTGCTGGAATTCGGTGCCGCGCAGATCGAGTTGCACATCGAATTCCACGAGTTCGCCGGCGAAATACGCGTTGAGCTGATCGACGGCCTCAGCAAATGACTGGTCGTCTGGCGCCCAGCCGGTGCGGCTCGGCTCGTAGGTTTGGTCGACCATCCGCAGATTGGTCAATACCGGGCCCTGCCCGGCCAGTGTCAACGGTCCTATCGGACTATCGATGGTGCGGTAGTTCGTCATCCAATCTCCTTCGAGGGTGGCCATAAGTTCACCGGGTGATCGAGGGTGGTCCACAAGTGCTGGGTGGCGTAGGAGCGCCACGGACGCCATCGCGCGCTGTGTTCGGTGAGCGCCTTCTGGAGTTCCGGTAGACCCAGTCGCCGCGCGGCCAGCTTTACGCCGAGGTCGGTGACCGGAAAGGCGTCGGGATCGCCGAGCCCGCGCATTGCGATTATCTCCGCTGTCCAAGGGCCGACGCCGGGCAGGGACTCCAATTGGCTGCGCGCTCGGGTCCAGTCGCACCCGGGGTCCAGGACGACGCTGCCGTCGGCAAGCCCGGCGACGAGGGCGGTCAAGGTCCGTTGGCGCGCCTTGGGAACGGCCAGATGAGCGGGGTCGATCGCCCCATTCTCCAAGAGGTCCTCAACCGACGGAAAGGTGTGTGTCAGCCCACCTTGGGCATCGTGCACCGGCTTCCCGTAAGCGATAACTAACCTCGCCGCATGCGTTCGTGCGGCTTTCGTCGATACCTGCTGGCCCAGTACAGCGCGAACCGCCAACTCGGCCTCATCGACAGTGCGGGGAATGCGCTGGCCGGGAGCCTTGGCCACCACCGGGTTCAGGTCGGGGTCTCGGCTCAGCGCCTCGACCACGGCTTCTGGGTCGGCATCGAGGTCGAGCAGCCGCCGGCACCGCGCGGTGGCCGCCGCGAGGTCTCGGAAGTCGTCGAGCACCAGCACGCACCGCACGTGATCGGGTGCCGGTGTCAGAGCGACCAGCCCGTTGCCCCAGGAGAGCCGCAGTGTGCGGCGGTACGCGCCGCCGCGGACTTCCTCGCAGCCTGGTATGGCGCCCGCAGCCAGATGACCGAATACGCCTTCGTAGGCAAACGGCGTTCGGACCGGTAGGCGCAGCGAAATGGTGCCCGCAGAAGTGGAATTGGCCCCGAACCGGGCGGTTGCGCGCCGACGTAACACGCTAGGCGTGCTGTCACACACCAGTCGGACGGTGTCGTTGAACTGGCGGATGCTGGAAAACCCGGCGGCGAACGCGACGTCACCGAACGGCAGGTCGGTGGTCTCGATCAGAATGCGGGCGGATTGCATCCGCTGGGCGCGGGCCAGCGCGAGGGGGCCGGCGCCGACCTCGGCCTGCAATAACCGCCCCAGCTGACGGGTGGTGTAACCGAGGTGGGCGGCGAGTCCGGTGACACCCTCGCGGTCTACGGTGCCGTCAGCGATTAGCCGCATCGCCCGCGCGACAACGTCGCCGCGCACATTCCATTCCGGCGAGCCGGGGGATGCATCAGGACGGCAGCGTTTACAGGCCCGGAAGCCTTCCTGTTGCGCGGCCGCCGCGGTTGGCAGGAACCGCACGTTACGGGCGAAGGGCGGGCGGACGGGGCAACTGGGGCGGCAGTAAATCCGGGTGGTCAGCACCGCGATGACGAACCAGCCGTCGAACCGGGCGTCCTTGGACTGGACGGCCCGATAGCAGCGTTCGAAATCTTCATGCACGCTTCCACAGTTACACCTGACCACCGACAAGACTGGCGGAAAAACGACATCAATGTGGGCGGCCGGTAGGGCAAATGGCGGTATTACGTCACGCCCTCGCCGGCTAGCGAGCCGGCTTGGCCGGTTCGGCCGGGGACGCAAGCCGGGTCCGCTGGTCGTGCCCGCGCAGCTTGACGTGTCTGCCCAAAGTCCAACGGGCGCGCTCACTTTCGCTGGCGCTCTCCAAGGTCTGCGCCGAAGCCAGTAACTTGCCCGGACGCGATTTCGCCAGCTCACATAGCCGGGCGGCTTCGTTGACCGGCTCGCCGATCACGGTGTATTCAAACCGCTCCTTGGAGCCCACATTGCCGGCCACAACCTGCCCCGCCGCCACACCGATACCCGCGGGGCATTCGGCCATTTCGTTGACTAGCCGGTCGGCGATCGTCCGCGCGGCGGCCAGCGCCGCGTCTTCGGGACTGTCGAGTCGGTTGGGAGCGCCAAAGATTGCCAGTGACGCGTCGCCCTCGAACTTGTTGACAAAACCGTGGTGGCGGTCGACTTCCTCGACGACTATCGCGAAAAACCGGTTGAGCAACTTGACGACATCGGCCGGAGGCTGACTGGTGACCAGCTTCGTGGAGCCCACGATATCGATGAATACCACCGCGACATGGCGTTCTTCGCCGCCCAGCTTCGGCTTTTCGCGCTCGGCGGCCAGGGCGACTTCGCGTCCAACGTGCCGGCCGAACAGATCCCGGACCCGCTCACGTTCGCGTAGGCCGTCGACCATTGCGTTGAAGCCGCGCTGCAGCTCGCCGAGTTCGGTTCCGTCGAAGACGACCAGATCGCCCCGTAGATTGCCCTGTTCGACGCGCTTGAGGGCCGCGCGGACCACGCGCACCGGAGTGGCCGTCAGCCACGCGAGAATCCACATCAGCAGGAAGCCGAAGATCACCGTCGCCGCGCAGATGATCAGCACTCCCACCGCGAACTCGGTCTCGGTCAGGTTTCCCAGCACGAGTTGGAAGAACGCCAGCAGCCCAATGCCGATCACCGGCACGGCCGAACCCAACAGCCACACCATCAAGGTCCTGCCCATGATGCCCGGCGCGAGTCGCCGGGGCGGTGGTCCCGCCTCGAGCGCCTGCGCCGCCACTGGCCGCAGGGCGAATTCAGCGAGCAGATAGCTGCCGGTGGCGACCAGCAGGCCGCAGAAGTTCACCGCGACCAGGAACCGCGGGATGAACAAGCGGTCCGCCATACCGTAGAGGGTCGCCAACAGCAGCGCCCCGACTCCCCACAGAATGAGGTCGACCATCGCGACCCGCCAGGGGGCGAGGAAGGTGTTGCGCTCGTCCTCGTGGGTCGGGGTGCGCTCCTCGATGGCCCAACGCAGTGCGAGGACGGTCTGCCGAGTGATCCAATAAGTGCCCACGACCAGGGCCAGCACGATGTATGCGGGGGAGACGCCGAAGGTGATCCACAACAGGTCGTGGTCGAACACGCTGGGAGCCGGAATCGCCACCGTCACCAGCAGCAGGGCGACGCTGATCCCGAGCAGGTTGGCGCCCACCACCATCACGGTCAGGATGATCTGGATGCGGACGCGCCGGCGTTGCTGGCTCTCCGCGACCCGCCCGAGCAGCCACGAGCCGTACGCGGGGGTATCCGGTCGGCCGCTTTGCCGGGTAACCCGCTCGAGCACTCGCCCTAAGCGCTGCGCGGTGCTTTTCTTGGCGGGCTGCTTGGGAGACATCCTGGCGTCAGCCTAATTCTTTTCGAGGATAGGCCAGTTGGGTGGGCTCGTCGTGACCGCGCAGTGTGACTGTCTGGCCCAAACGCCAACGGGCGCACTCGGTTTCGCTTGCCCCGTGCACCGTCGTCGCCGACGCCAGCAGCCGGACCGGGTGCGACTTCGCGAGTTCGCACAGCCGGGCGGCTTCGTTGACGGGTTCGCCGATCACGGTGTACTCGAATCGTTCGTGCGCACCCACGTTGCCGGCGACGACCTGTCCGGCTGCCACACCGATGCCGGCCTGACACTCGGGCATTTGGGTCGTCAGCCGTTGCGCCATGGTCCGTGCGGCGGCCAGCGCCGCGTCTTCGGGACAGTCGAGGCGGTTCGGGGCCCCGAAGATCGCCAGCGAGGCGTCGCCCTCGAACTTGTTGACCAGCCCGCGGTAACGGTCGACTTCCTCCACGACGATGGTGAAGAACTGGTTGAGCAGGTGCACGACGTCGGCCGGCCGGCGGCTGCGGACCAACTGCGTGGAGCCGATGATGTCGATGAAGACGACGGCGACATGGCGTTCTTCGCCACCCAGCTTGGGTCGCTCGCGTTCGGCGGCCGCGGCCACTTCACGTCCGACGTGCCGTCCGAAAAGATCACGGATCCGCTCCCGCTCGCGCAGGCCGTTCACCATCGCGTTGAAACCGCGCTGCAGCTCGCCGAGTTCGCTTCCGTCGAAGACCACCAGGTCGCCCTGCAGATCGCCCTGCTCGACGCGCTTGAGTGCCGCGCGCACGACCCGAACGGGTGTGGCGGTCAGCCACGCCATGATCCACATCACCAGGAAGCCGAAGATCAGGGTCACCGTCGCCAGGATGAGGATCGCCACACCCAACTGGGTCTCCGTCAGGTCGCGCACGAACAGCGTGAACAGCGCCGTCAGGGCGATGCCGGCCAGCGGTGCGCCCGAACCCAGGGTCCACACGGTCATCGTCCGCCCCATGATCCCCGACATGAAGCGCTGCGGCGTTCGTCCCGCTTCGAGGGCTTGAGCCGCCACCGGACGCAACGCGAATTCGGTGAACAGGTAGCTGTTGGTGGCCACCAGGACGCCGGTTATGGATGCGGTGAACAACATGAAGGGGATGAACAAACGGTTCGCCATGCCGTAGAGCGTCGCCAGCAATATCGCTCCGATATCCCACAACACGATATGGATGACAGCTACGCGGAACGGGGCCAGTAAGGTGTTGCGCTCGTCGGCCTGGGTGGGCCGGCGCTCCTCGATGGCCCACCGGATGGACCCGTTGACGATGCGCGTGGTGATCCAGTAGGTCCCCAGCGCCAGCGCGAAGGTGGCGTAGGCCGGTGCCACGGCGTAGGTGACCCACCACGGCGCGTCGGTGTAAATGTTGGGCGCCGGGAAGGCAAAGGTGAGTATCAGTACCGCGACGCCGATGCCGGTCAGATTGGACAGCAGGATATAGCTGTTCACGATGAGCTTCATGCGCCGCCGCCGGCGCGGCAGGCTGTCTGAGAGGCCCCCGAGCAGCCATGAGCCATACTCGGACGTCTCCGTCAGCCGGCCGCTTTGCCGGGTCACCTTCTCGAGCACGCGGCCCAGTCGGTGCGCCATGCTTTCTTGGGGCGACATGGTGGCGTCAGCCTACATTCGTCGACCACGCTCTAAGGTGAGTCGGGTGCGTCTAGTTGTTGCTCAATGCACTGTCGACTATGTCGGCCGGCTCACCGCTCACCTCCCCTCCGCGCGCAGGCTGCTGTTGTTCAAGGCCGACGGGTCGGTCAGCGTGCACGCCGACGACCGCGCCTACAAGCCGTTGAACTGGATGAGTCCGCCGTGCTGGATGACCGAAGAGCTCGCCGCTGACTTACCCGTATGGGTAGTGCAGAACAAGTCCGGAGAACAGCTGCGCATCACCGTGGAGGGGGTCGAGCACGACTCCAGCCACGATCTGGGCGTCGACCCCGGTTTGGTCAAAGACGGCGTCGAGTCTCACCTGCAAGCGTTGCTCGCCGAGCACGTTTCGCTGCTGGGTGCGGGATACACGTTGGTGCGCCGCGAGTACATGACCGCGATCGGGCCCGTTGACCTGTTGTGCCGCGACGAACAAGGCGGCTCGGTCGCGGTCGAGATCAAACGCCGCGGTGAGATCGACGGGGTGGAGCAGCTCACCCGGTATCTCGAATTGCTCAATCGGGACAGCGTCCTTGCCCCGGTCAAAGGGGTCTTCGCGGCCCAGCAGATCAAGCCGCAGGCCCGCACGCTGGCTACCGATCGTGGAATCCGTTGTGTGACATTGGATTACGACCAGATGCGGGGCATGGACAGCGACGAGTACCGGCTGTTCTGATGGGCCGGCGCCGCAAACCGCCGCGGCCGCAACGGCCGGTATCGCCGGCGCCGCTGTTGAGCCGGGTGGAGACGGGGCCCGATGGTCATCCCTATGAAGTGCGTTCGATCGCGGCGGCCCGCGCCGTCAAGACCTACCGCTGCCCGGGGTGTGACCACGAAATCCGTTCCGGCACAGCGCATGTGGTGGTATGGCCGATCGAATCTGCCGAAGCGGTGCAAGACCGGCGGCATTGGCATACGCCGTGTTGGGCAAACCGCGCCAATCGCGGGCCGACTCGGAAGTGGTCTTGAGTGGTCTTAGGGAGCCGGTTCGACCAACTCGATCAGCACGCCGCCGGCGTCCTTCGGGTGGATGAAGTTGATCCGGGAGTTCGCCGTACCGCGCCGGGCCGCTTCGTAGACCAGCCGCACGCCCTGGCTTTGCAGGCGCTCGCACAGGGCGTCGAGATCGCTGACCCGGCAGGCCAGCTGCTGGATGCCCGGTCCGCGCTTTTCCAGAAACTTCGCGATGGCAGATGACTCGTCGCTGGGGGCCATCAATTGGATCTGGGCGGTCGAGCCGGGCACCGCCAGCATCGCCTCGCGAATCCCCTGATCGTCATTGACTTCCTCGTGCACCAGGATCATCCCCAGGTGATCGTGGTACCACTCGATTGCGGCGTCCAAGTCGGCGACCGCGATGCCGACGTGATCCAAACCAGTCACCAAAGCGGTGGCTAGAACGTGACGGGCGTCAACTTGATCGGTCGTCATCACACAACGGTAACCTGACGGGAAAGAATCTGCTTCTCCGGGTTGGCCGGATTGGCCGTTCCCGTGCGCTGAGGAGGTAGTCATGACGACATCGGTGATCGTTGCTGGAGCTCGCACGCCGATAGGCAAGCTAATGGGTTCGCTGAAGGATTTCAGCGCCAGCGATCTGGGAGCCATTGCCATCAAGGGCGCTTTGGAAAAAGCAAACGTCCCGGCGTCTCTTGTCGAGTACGTGATCATGGGCCAGGTGCTGACTGCGGGCGCGGGCCAAATGCCGGCGCGTCAGTCGGCGGTCGCGGCGGGAATCGGCTGGGATGTGCCGGCGCTGACGATCAATAAGATGTGCCTGTCCGGCATCGATGCGATCGCCCTTGCCGACCAGCTCATCCGGGCCGGTGAATTCGATGTGGTGGTGGCCGGTGGGCAGGAGTCCATGACCAAGGCGCCTCATCTGCTGATGGACAGCCGGTCGGGCTACAAGTACGGCGACGTGACGGTCTTGGACCACATGGCCTACGACGGACTGCACGACGTATTCACCGACCAGCCGATGGGCGCACTGACCGAACAGCGCAACGATGTCGACAAGTTCACCCGTCAGGAACAGGACGAATACGCTGCTCAGTCGCATCAGAAGGCAGCTGCGGCGTGGAAGGACGGCGTCTTCACCGACGAGGTGGTGCCGGTGACGATCCCGCAGCGCAAGGGTGATCCGCTGCAGTTCAGCGAGGACGAGGGGATTCGCGCCAACACCACCGCAGACTCGCTGGCCGGTCTCAAGCCGGCGTTTCGCAAGGACGGCACCATCACCGCCGGCTCGGCTTCGCAGATCTCCGATGGGGCGGCCGCGGTAGTGGTGATGCGCAAGGAGAAGGCCCAGGAGCTGGGGCTGTCGTGGCTGGTCGAGATCGGTGCGCACGGCGTGGTGGCCGGGCCGGATTCGACCCTGCAATTGCAGCCGGCCAATGCGATCAAGAAGGCGCTTGACCGTGAGGGCATCTCCGCCGACCAGCTCGATGTGGTGGAGATCAACGAGGCGTTTGCCGCGGTGGCGCTGGCCTCCACGAAGGAGCTCGGGGTGAGCCCCGACATCGTCAACGTCAACGGCGGTGCCATTGCCGTGGGGCACCCGATCGGCATGTCCGGAGCGCGCATCACCCTGCACGTCGCGCTGGAGTTGGCGCGCCGCGGCTCGGGTTACGGCGTTGCCGCTTTGTGCGGCGCCGGTGGACAGGGCGACGCTCTGATCCTGCGTGCCGGTTAGGCCCGACGAGGTTGCTGGCGCGCGGGATGGTGGGCGCTGGTGTGAGATTGGTCATATTTGCTGCGGCAGAGGCCTGCCACCGGGTGAATCGATGATTGGGGCTACGTGACAGACTTGATGCCGTGACGCGTCCGCGACCCCCGATCGGGCCTGCCATGGCCGGTGCGGTCGACCTTTCCGGCCTCAAGCAGCGAGCGCAGCAGCAGTCTGCGCCGGATGGGGATGCCCGCCGGGCGCCGGCGGCGCAGCCGGGTGGGGCAGCCGAGATCACCGAAGCCAATTTCGAAGACGAGGTGATCGTCCGGTCCGACGAAGTGCCGGTCGTGGTGTTGCTGTGGTCGCCGCGCAGCGACGTCTGCGTCGACCTGCTGGACGCGCTGGCCGCCCTGGCTGCCGAGGACAGCGGCACGTGGGCACTGGCATCTGTCAACGTCGACGCCGCACCCAGGGTGGCTCAGATCTTCGGTGTTCAAGCAGTGCCGACCGTGGTGGCTTTAGCTGCGGGGCAACCGATCTCAAGCTTTCAGGGCCCACAGCCCGCCGACCAGTTGCGCCGCTGGGTGGATTCTCTCGTTTCCGCGACAGCTGGAAAGCTGAGGGGCCCAACGGATTCCGAGGAAATGGCCGAAGTCGATCCGGTAGTGGCGCAGGCGCGACAGGAGCTGGAGGCCGGCGACTTCGATGCCGCGCGCGAGTCGTATCAGGCGGTGCTGGATGCGAATCCAGGTAGCGTCGAAGCGAAGGCGGCCATTCGGCAGATCGAATTCCTCGCGCGCGCAACCGCACAGCGGCCCGACGCCGTCGCGGTGGCCGACTCCGCACCCGGCGACATCGAGGCGGCGTTTGCCGCCGCCGACGTACAAATCCTCAACCAGGAGGTCGCGGCCGCGTTCGAACGCCTGATTGCGTTGGTGCGCAGGACATCTGGGGATGACCGTACCGCGGTGCGTACCCGGCTGATCGAGCTGTTCGAGCTTTTCGATCCGGCTGACCCGGAAGTGGTTGCCGGCCGGCGCAATCTGGCGAACGCGCTTTACTAGGCGGGCTCCAGCCACAACGCCGAGGTAGGCGGCAGCACCATCACCGCCGAAGCGGGGCGGCCGTGCCACGGATCCTCGCTGGCGTCGACACCGCCGAGATTGCCTATGCCAGAGCCGTTGTAGATCGTGGCATCGGTGTTGAGGACCTCACGCCAGCGGCCGGCGACGGGCAGTCCGAGTCGGTAGTTGCTGTGTTCGGATCCGGCGTAGTTGAACACACACGCCATTACCGAGCCGTCGCTGCCGTACCGCAGGAAGCTCAAGACATTGTTGGCCGAGTCGTTGGCGTCGATCCATGAATAGCCATCAGGGGTGGTGTCCTGACTCCACAGCGCGGGATGGCTGCTGTAGATGGCGTTGATATCGCGCACCAGTCTCAAAATGCCGTTGGAGAAACCGTTTTCGTCGAGTTGGAACCAGTCCAGGCCGTTCTGCTCGGACCACTCGGCGCGCTGCCCGAACTCCTGGCCCATGAACAGCAACTGCTTGCCCGGGTGTGCCCACTGATAGGCCAGCAGGCTGCGTAGCCCGGCCGCCTTGGCGTGGTTGTTACCCGGCATGCGACTCCACAGTGTGCCCTTGCCGTGCACCACCTCGTCGTGACTGAGCGGCAGCACGTAGTTCTCGCTGAAGGCGTAGAGCATCGAGAACGTCATCTCGTGGTGGTGGTAGCTGCGGTACACCGGGTCGCGGCTGATGTAGTCGAGCGTGTCGTGCATCCAGCCCATGTTCCACTTCATCGAAAAGCCGAGGCCGCCGATGTTGGTCGGCCGGGTAACCCCTGGCCATGACGTCGACTCCTCGGCGATGGTGACAATGCCGGGCGCCACCCGGTGCGCCGTTGCGTTCATCTCCTGCAGGAACTGCACCGCCTCCAGGTTCTCCCGGCCGCCGTAGATGTTCGGGGTCCAGCCGCCCTCCGGACGCGAGTAATCCAGGTAGAGCATCGAGGCAACCGCGTCCACCCGCAGCCCGTCGATGTGGAACTCCTCAAGCCAGTACAGTGCGTTGGCTACCAGGAAATTGCGCACCTCCGGTCGGCCGAAGTCGAATACGTAAGTGCCCCAGTCGAGTTGCTCGCCGCGCTTAGGATCGGAATGCTCGTAGAGTGGCGTGCCGTCAAAGCGGCCCAGCGCCCACGCATCCTTCGGGAAGTGCGCCGGAACCCAGTCGACGAGGACGCCGATACCGGCTCGGTGCAGCGCGTCGACCAGCGCCCGAAACTCGTCTGGCGTGCCGAAGCGTGAGGTCGGCGCGTAGTAGGACGTGACCTGATACCCCCACGACCCGGCGAATGGGTGCTCGGCGACCGGTAGCAGCTCGACATGGGTAAACCCGTGTTCCACAACGTAATCGGTGAGTTCAGTGGCAAGCTGACGATAGGTCAGACCGGGCCGCCACGAACCCAGGTGGACCTCGTAGGTGCTCATCGGCTCGAACACCGGATTGAGCTGCGCCCGCCGCTGCATCCACTTGTCGTCGTCCCAGGTGTAGTCGCTCACCGTCACCCGCGATGCCGTCTGCGGCGGGACCTCGGTGCCGAATGCGAACGGGTCGGCTCGCTCGCTGACCACGCCGTCGGCGCCGTGCACCCGGAACTTGTAGAGACCGTCGGCGGGGAACTCGGGCCAGAACAGCTCCCACACCCCCGAAGATCCCAGCACCCGCATCGGAGCGTCGCTTCCGGTCCAGCCGTTGAACTCACCAATCAAGTTGACGCCCTTGGCATTCGGCGCCCACACCGCAAACGAGACGCCAGCTACGACACCGTCGGCGGTGGTGAACGAACGAGGGTGCGCGCCGAGGACCTCCCAGAGTCGTTCGTGGCGTCCCTCGTTGAACAGGTGCAAGTCCATTTCGCCCAGGGTGGGCAGGAAGCGGTAGGCGTCGGCGACCATGTGCTCGGCGCCGGGGTAACTCACTTTCAACCGGTAGTCGATGAGATCGACGAAGGGCAACGCCACGGCGAACAGACCGGCGTCGATGTGCTGCATGGGGAACTGCTCGTCGCCGACGCATGCGACGACGCTCGCCGCGTGGGGGCGAAAAGCCCGGATCACCGTGTGGTCGTCGTACTCGTGAGCACCCAGAATGCCGTGCGGGTTGTGGTGTGCGCCGGCAACCAGGCGTGCGAGCTCGGCCGGGTCAGGCGCCAGGTGCGTCCCGGCGAGTTGGTCGGTTCGGCTCATGCGTCACCTCCTGCGTAGCAGCACGTTTCGAGACTCTTGGGGAACGAGTGGCATGTTGATGATGTGCGCGACGGCGCGCCCGGGGTCGATACGAATGTAATTGGCCTGCCCCCACTGGTATTCCTCGCCGGTGATCTCATCACGCACCCAAAATCGTTCATAGGAATCCATACCCAAAGCGGCCATGTCTAACCACAGCGTTGCTTCCTCGGGGCCGAATGCATTGAGCGTCACCACGACCAAGATGCAGTCGCCGGTGGCCGGATCGAACTTGCTGTAAGCCATCAGGGCGTCATTGTCGATGTGATGGAAATGAATGGTGCGCAACTGCTGCAGGGCGGGGTGCAGCCGGCGAATTGCGTTGAGCCGGGCGATGAGCGGCTCCAGTGATCTGCCTTCGGATACCGCGGCGGCGAAGTCGCGCGGACGCAGTTCGTATTTCTCCGAGTCCAGGTATTCCTCACTGCCCTCGCGCACGGCGCGGTGCTCGAACAGTTCGTAGCCCGAATACACCCCCCAGGCCGGGCCCATGGTTGCCGCCAGCACCGCCCGGATGGCGAACATCCCCGGACCGTTGTGCTGCAGGATCGCGTGCAGGATGTCTGGAGTATTGACGAACAGGTTCGGACGGCGAAAGTCGGCGAGTTCGGCTATGTCGTTGCCGAATTCGGTGAGCTCCCACTTGGCCGTGCGCCAGGTGAAGTAGCTGTATGACTGTGTGAAGCCGAGTTTGGCCAGTCCGTACTGTCGGGCGGGCGGGGTGAAGGCCTCGGATAAGAACAGCACGTCGGGGTCGACGGACTTCACCTGATCGATCAGCCAGGCCCAGAAGTTGGGCGGCTTGGTATGCGGGTTGTCGACTCGAAAGAACTTGACGCCGTGGTCGATCCAGTGGCGCACCACGCGCAACACTTCGTCGTAGAGACCCGCCGGATCGTTGTCGAAGTTGAGTGGGTAGATGTCCTGATATTTCTTCGGCGGGTTTTCTGCGTAAGCGATGGTGCCGTCGGGCAATTCGGTGAACCACTGGCGATGCTCGCGCGCCCAGGGGTGGTCCGGCGCGCACTGCAACGCTAAATCCAGGGACACTTCCATGCCGAGCTCACGTGCCGCGGCGACGAAGTCGTCGAAGTCGTCGATGGTGCCCAGGCTTGGATGGACCGCGTCGTGGCCGCCCTCGTCGCTGCCGATCGCCCACGGCGATCCGACGTCGCCGGGAGCGGCGGCCGGATTGTTGTTGCGCCCCTTGCGGTGCACCTTTCCGATGGGATGGATGGGTGGCAGGTACACCACGTCGAATCCCATTTCGGCGATGCGGGGCAGTGCCGAGATGGCGGTGGCGAAGGTGCCGTGCACCGGGTTGCCGTCGGCGTCCCAGCCGCCGGTGGAGCGCGGGAAGAATTCGTACCACGAGCCGAACCGGGCCAACGGCCGGTCCACCCACACCCCGAACTGCTCGCCCCGGGTGACCAGATCGCGCAACGGAAACTCGGCCAGCAGTTCGTCGATCTCCGGCGAAAGCGCCAGTGCGGTGCGGGTCAACGGATCACCGGGAGTACGCAAGGCCGCTGCGGTTTCCAGCAGCGGGTGGCGTTGCTGACGTGGCACACCGGCGGCGGCTCGCTCGAACAGCGCGGCGCCGACCAGCAGGTCGTTGGAAAGTTCGGTTTCGCCCTGCCCGGCGTCCAGCTTGGCGGCCAGCCCGTGGCGCCAGGTGTGGATCGGGTCGCCCCAGCCGTCGACTCGGAAGCTCCACAATCCGACCCGGTCGGGGGTGAAGTGGCCATGGAACACATAGGGTTCCTCGCCCAGCGTCATGGGCAGCAGCAGCGGCTTGACGCGCTGGTGGTCATCGACCCTGGCGACCGCGCTGGCCTCGGGGGCTTGCACGGCCTTGAGCCGGCGCACGTCGCCGACGTGCGGGTAGTCCGTCCCGAGGTAACGCACGACCAGGGTCGCTGCCACCGCCTCGTGGCCTTCGCGCCATACCGCGGCACTGACCGGGACTACCTCGCCGACCACCGCCTTGGCGGGGTACGCACCGCACGACACGACGGGCTGGACGTTATCGATCTCGACACGACCGGGCACACACCACTCCGTTTCTGGTTTCTGGGTATCACCCCGGACCGCTACAGCGGTCGTGTTCAGGGTGTCCTTCGTGTGTCGTTGTCTGCTCGTCTCTTTGCGCCCCATACCCACCCTAGTGGCCTGCCACACCGACGGCACCAAAGCTGTCACTCGACAACCTCTGCGTGCGGCCGAAACGTAAGTAAGCTAAGGCTGCGTGAAAGCCCTCCGCCGGTTTACCGTCCGTGCTCACCTACCCGACCGTCTCGCCGCGCTGGACCAGCTATCTACCAACCTGCGCTGGTCATGGGAAAAGCCCACGCAGGACCTGTTCGCATTCATAGATCCAAACCTTTGGTCGCATTGCGGCAACGATCCCGTCGCGCTGCTGGGTGCGGTCAAGCCCGCGCGGCTCGACGAGTTGGCGCTGGACGAGGAGTTCCTGCGCCGGCTCGATGAGCTGGCGGCCGACTTGGACGACTATCTGAACCGTCCGCTGTGGTACCAGCAGCAGGAACAAGCCGGTGTCGCGATGCCGACCGGTATCGCGTATTTCTCGATGGAGTTCGGGGTCGCCGAAGTGTTGCCCAATTACTCGGGTGGTTTGGGCATTCTGGCCGGCGACCATCTGAAGGCCGCGTCGGATCTCGGCGTGCCGCTGATCGCGGTAGGCCTCTACTACCGGTCCGGATACTTCCGTCAATCGCTGACGGCCGATGGCTGGCAGCACGAGACATATCCCTCGCTGGACCCGCAGGGCCTGCCGTTGCGGTTGCTCACCACCGCCACCGGCGACCCGGTGCTGGTTGATCTGGCCCTGCCTGATTCGGCGCAACTGCGAGCGCGGGTCTGGGTCGCGCAGGTGGGCCGGGTGCCGTTGCTGTTGCTGGACTCCGATGTTCCGGAGAACGAGCATGAATTGCGCAGCGTCACCGATCGCCTGTATGGCGGCGATCAGGAACACCGCATCAAACAGGAGATCCTGGCCGGGATCGGGGGAGTGCGGGCAATCCGCGCCTATACCGCCGTCCAGGGGCTGCCCGCTCCCGAGGTGTTCCACATGAACGAGGGGCACGCCGGGTTTCTGGGAGCCGAGCGCATTCGTGAGCTGATCACCGAATCGGGATTGGATTTCGATACGGCGCTGACAGTGGTGCGATCCAGCACGGTGTTCACCACCCACACGCCGGTGCCCGCCGGTATCGACCGCTTCCCGGTGGAAATGGTGCAGCGCTACTTCGACGACAACGGCGGCGACCGCGCGTCCACGCTGTTGCCGGGTGTGCCCACCGAACGGGTCATGGCTTTGGGCGCCGAGGACGACCCGACCAAGTTCAACATGGCCCATATGGGGCTGCGGCTGGCGCAACGGGCCAATGGCGTCTCGCTGCTGCACGGCCGGGTGAGCCGGACGATGTTCAACGAGCTGTGGCCGGGATTCGACCCCGAGGAGGTGCCGATCGGGTCGATCACCAACGGAGTGCACGCGCGGACCTGGGCGGCGCCGCAGTGGTTGCAGCTCGGTCGTGAACTGGCCGGGGAAGACTCGTTCAGCGAGCCGGCGGTGTGGCTGCGGCTACAGCAGGTCGACTCCGGGCATTTGTGGTGGATCCGCTCACAGTTGCGCGCGCTGCTCGTCGAGGACGTCCGCAAGCGGCTGCGCCAATCATGGCTGGAGCGTGGTGCATCGGATGCTGAATTAGGCTGGATTGCAACAGCATTCGACCCCAATGTACTCACCGTCGGCTTCGCGCGACGGGTCCCCACTTACAAGCGGTTGACGCTGATGCTGCGCGATCCGGAGCGGCTCGAACAGCTGTTGCTGGACTCCGAACGGCCCATCCAGCTGATCGTTGCCGGCAAGTCGCACCCGGCCGACGACGGCGGTAAGGCGCTGATTCAGCAGGTGGTGCGGTTCGCCGACCGGCCAGAGGTGCGCCATCGCATCGCGTTTCTGCCCAACTACGACATGTCGATGGCGCGGCTGCTGTACTGGGGTTGCGACGTCTGGCTGAACAATCCGCTGCGGCCGCTGGAGGCCTGCGGTACTTCGGGAATGAAGAGCGCGCTTAACGGCGGGCTGAACCTCTCCATCCGCGACGGCTGGTGGGACGAGTGGTACGACGGCGAAAACGGTTGGGAGATACCGTCTGCCGACGGGATCGTCGACGAGACGCGCCGCGACGACTTGGAGTCCACCGCGCTCTACAACCTGCTGGAGCAGGCGGTGGCGCCGAAGTTTTACGAGCGCGACGAGCATGGGATACCGCCGCGGTGGATAGAGATGGTGCGGCATACCTTGCAGACGCTGGGCCCAAAGGTGCTGGCCTCCCGGATGGTGCGCGACTACGTCGAGCACTACTACACACCGGCCGCGCAGTCGCGACGCAAAACCATCGAAATACCGCCTGGCGGAAGCGAATTCGACGTGGCGCGGGAACTGGCCGGCTATCGCAAGCGGGTGGAAGAAGCGTGGCCGAACATCGACATCACCGATGTCGACAGCACCGGCCTGCCCGATACGCCGCTGTTGGGGTCCAAGCTGACGCTGACGGCCACCGTTGCGCTGGCCGGGCTATCGCCGGACGAAGTGATAGTCGAGGCGGTGCTGGGCCGGGTCGATGCCGGCGATGCGCTGGTGGATCCGGTCACCGTCGAAATGTCGTATGCCGGCACCGCCGAAGGCGGCAGTCAGGTCTTCTCGACGACGACGCCGCTGCCGTTGGCGGGCGCGCTCGGCTACACCGTGCGGGTACTGCCTCGTCATCCGATGCTGGCAGCCAGCAACGAACTCGGCCTGGTCACCCTGGCTTAGGGTCTGCCCCGGTGGACAGTCGCTGCAGCGCCGCACGCACTTTCGCGGCGTCGGTGGTCTGCCAGAACGGCGGTAGCGAGGCACGCAGGTAACCGCCGTAGCGAGCGGTCGCCATCCGTGAGTCCAGCACGGCGACCACGCCGCGGTCGGTGACGCGGCGCAGCAGCCGTCCGGATCCCTGGGCCAGTAGCAGAGCCGCGTGGGCGGCCGCGACGTCCATGAATCCGTTGCCACCGCGCGCCGCGACCGCACGCTGTCGGGCGCTGAGCAGGGGGTCGTCCGGCCGCGGAAACGGGATGCGGTCGATCAGGACCAGCGATAGCGATGGGCCCGGCACGTCGACGCCCTGCCACAGCGACAGCGTGCCGAACAGCGAAGTCTCGGCGTCGTCGCTGAACTGCTCGACCAGAGCCGAGGTGCTGTCGTCGCCCTGACACAACACCGGTGTGGAGAGCCGCTCGCGCATGGCCTCGGCGGCTGCGCGGGCCGCTCGCATCGACGAAAACAGGCCAAGGGTGCGTCCACCGGCGGCGGTGATGAGTTCGGTGATCTCGGCCAGCTGCTCGGCCGAGCCGGTGCCGTCGCGTCCCGGAGCCGGCAGATGTGCTGCGACATAAAGGATTCCGGACTTGGCGTGGTGAAACGGCGATCCAACGTCTAGGCCGCGCCAGGGTGTTTCTCCGGTCAGGCCCCACGCCGCGGCCATGGCGTCGAACGAGCCGCCGACGGTCAGCGTCGCCGACGTCAACACCGTGGTCGAACGGGAGAAGACCTCCTTGGCCAGCAGCCCGGCCACCGACAGCGGAGCCACCCGCAATACGGCTCGTGGTGAGCCGCGGCTTTCCTCGTGGTCCAGCCAAACCACGTCGGTGCGATCGGGGATAGCCGGGGTGAAGGATTCCAGAATCCGCGACGCGGTGTCGGAGATCTCGGTCAGTGCGGCGGCGGCCTCGGCACGCGCTGCGGCCGCCTTCGCGTCGCTGGCGCTTTCGATGGCCGAGCGCGCCGCACTCGCCGCGTCGCGCAGCGCGGCAAGATACGTCGCCAGCTCCGGGTCCAGATAATCGATGCGGCCGGCTGTCGCGTCGTGCATCGCCGAGGAGAAGATGGCCGAGGCCGCCTCCAGCCGCTCGGTCAGTTCGTGGTCCACCAATCGCGCAATGCGCCGCGCCGCAACACCAAGGGCAGCCGACGTCAACTCCGCCGTGGCCACCGATGTCACCCGATCGGTCAGCTCGTGTGCTTCGTCGACGACCAACAGCGTGTGGTCGGGCAGCACCGCCGAGTCGGCGACGGCGTCGATGGCCAGCAATGCGTGGTTGGTGACGACGACATCGGCGCGGGCGGCGGCCCCGCGCGCGCGTTCGGAGAAGCATTCCGAGCCGAATGAGCACCGGGCCACGCCGATGCACTCCCGCGCCGAAACGCTGACCTGGGACCAGGATCGGTCCGGTACGCCGGGCTTGAGGTCGTCGCGGTCACCGGTGCCGGTTGTCGCTGCCCACTCGGTAAGACGCTGCACGTCGCGGCCCAGGGCGGAGACCGCCATCGGGTTGAACAGTTCCTCCTGTGGGCGCTCGTCGGCGTCGTCGGAGTCGCTGCTGCCTGCACCACCATTGTGAATCTTGTTGAGGCACAGATAGTTTCGCCGTCCCTTGAGCAGTGCGAATTGTGGCCGGTGGGGCAGTGCATCGGAGAGCGCATCGGCCAGGCGGGGCAGGTCGCGATCGACGAGTTGACGTTGCAAAGCGATCGTCGCCGTCGATACCACGACCGGCCCGTCGTCACCGATCGCACGGACGATCGCGGGAACCAGATACGCCAGCGACTTGCCGGTCCCGGTGCCGGCCTGCACGACAAGGTGCTCACCGGTTTCGAACGCGTTGGCCACCGCGGCGGCCATCTGCACCTGGCCGGGGCGTTCGGTGCCACCGAGTGCGGCCACCGCGATGGCCAGCAACTCGGGGACGGAGTCAGACACCTCGGACGTGATTACTTCCTCGTGTTCATGCTCAGGCTCATGCTCAGGCCGGGATGGTCTGGGTGGGAATAGCAGGCTCGCCGGGGGCCAGTTTCAGTCCCTCCCAGGGCAGGCTACGCAATCCGGAGGCCACCAGCTGCCGGGCCGCGCCCAGGTCCGTTTCGGCGACTACCTGGCCGCTTCGAACCAGCGGCGTGGTCAACACGCGGCACGGTTCGTCGAGGGTCGGCGGGCGCCCTGCCGGATGCACGATCTCCTCGATGATCGTGCCCGTCTCCCGGGCAAGCCGCAGCGCCTCCTTACGGCCACCGCGGGATTCCTTGTGGCTGCTGCGCTTTTGCACCGGGATACCGTCCACTTCGACCAATTTGTAGACCATGTTGGCAGTCGGCGCACCCGACCCGGTGACCAAGGAGGTGCCCACCCCGTAGCTGTCCACGGGTTCGGCGCGCAGCGCCGCGATGCTGAATTCGTCGAGATCGCCCGAGACCACGATGCGGGTCTGGGTGGCGCCCAGCTGGTCGAGCTGTTCGCGCGCCTGGCGGGCCAGCACCCCGAGTTCCCCGGAGTCGATGCGGACCGCACCGAGTGCTGTGCCGCCCGCCGCTACGGCGTTGGCCACGCCGGTCGTGACGTCATAGGTGTCTACCAGCAGCGTGGTATCCGATCCCAGCGCTTCGACCTGGCCGCGGAACGCGGCCAGTTCGGCCGCCGCTGTGGAGCCGTCGGCCTGGGTGTGCACCATGGTGAATGCGTGCGCCGATGTGCCATGCGCGGGTACGCCGTATCGTCGCTCGGCTTCCAGATTCGACGACGCGGTGAAGCCGGCGATGTAGGCCGCCCGGGCCGCCGCGACCGCGGCGCGTTCGTGCGTGCGCCGCGAACCCATCTCGACCAGCGGCCGCTCGCCCGCGGCGCTGACCATGCGCGCGGCAGCCGACGCGATAGCGGTGTCGTGGTTGAAGATCGACAGCACCAGCGTTTCGATCACGACGCACTCGGCGAAACTGCCGTGCACCGATAGCACGGGAGAACCCGGGAAGTACAGCTCACCCTCGGCGTAGCCGTCCATATCGCCGCGGAACCGGAAGTCGCGCAGATAGCCGACGGTATCGGCGTCGAGGAACTGCGCCACCAGCTCACACGCCTCGTCGTCAAACGTAAAGTGCGGCAAGGCCTCCAGCAGCCGGCCGGTCCCGGCGACCACCCCGTAGCGGCGGCCTGCGGGAAGCCGGCGGGCGAACAGTTCGAAGGTGGTCGGCCGGTCGGCAGTGCCGTCGCGCAGGGCCGCGGCCAGCATCGTCAGCTCGTACTTGTCGGTCAGCAGTCCAGCTGAGGTCCAGTCATTCACCGGGCAACGGTATCCGGTTGCCGAAGTGGCCTCGGTATCCACGTCCGGGGCTCGGTATTCTATGGCCATGGTTGTTGCGGCGTCAGCGCCTGCTAAGCCGGGCTCCACCGGCCAGCGCGAGTCCGCGCCTGTCGATGCAACGGCCAGCCCATGGGTCACCATCGTGTGGGACGATCCGGTCAATCTGATGACCTACGTGACGTATGTGTTCCAGAAGTTGTTCGGCTACAGCGAGCCGCACGCCACCAAGCTGATGCTTCAGGTGCACAACGAAGGTAAGGCAGTGGTGTCAGCGGGCAGCAGGGAATCCATGGAAGTCGACGTGTCCAAACTGCACGCCGCCGGTTTGTGGGCGACGATGCAGCAGGACCGGTGAGATTCGAGGGTATCCGGATCCGCTGTGCGCAAATGGAAGCGCGTTGAGACCCGCAACGGTCCCCGTTTTCGGTCTTCGTTGGCCGCACACGAGGCGGCCCTCCTCCAGAACCTGGTCGGGGCCATGATCGGCTTGCTCGACGAACGCCAATCCTCTTCTCCCTCAGACGAACTCGAGGAGATCACCGGGATTCGCACGGGGCACGCGCAGCGCCCGGGCGACCCCACGTTGAGTCGATTGCTGCCGGACTTCCATAAACCCGAGGACGACGACAACCCGTTGTCCCTCGAGAGCGCCGAAAGCCTCAACGCCGCTCTGCGCAGCCTGCACGAGCCGGAGATCATCGAGGCCAAACGTGGTGCCGCACAGCTGTTATTGGATACGGTTCCGGCCAACGGCGGGCGGTTCGAGCTGACCGAGGAAGCCGCCAACGCCTGGATCGCGGCGGTCAACGACCTTCGGCTGACGCTTGGGGTCATGCTCGAAATCGGGCCGCAGGGTCCGGAGCGGCTGCCCGCCGACCACCCGCTGGCCGCGCATTTCGACGTGTATCAGTGGCTGACGGTGTTGCAGGAGTATCTGGTGTTGGTGCTGATGGGGTCTCGATCATCTTGACGACGGCGCGATGAACTCCATCACCGACGTCGGCGGCATCCGAGTCGGCCACTATCAGCGGCTGGCCCCCGATGCGTCCCTCGGTTCCGGTTGGGCCAGCGGGGTGACCGTGGTGCTGGCGCCGCCCGGGACGGTGGGTGCGGTCGATTGCCGCGGCGGCGCGCCGGGAACCCGGGAGACCGATCTGCTGGATCCGGTCAATAGCGTGCGGTACGTCGACGCGGTATTGCTCGCGGGCGGCAGCGCTTACGGGCTGGCCGCCGCCGACGGCGTCATGCGCTGGCTGGAGGAACAGCAGCGCGGGGTAGCGATGGGCGCCGGTGTGGTGCCGATCGTGCCGGCGGCGGTCATCTTCGATCTGCCGGTCGGCGGTTGGGATTGCCGGCCGACGGCTGAGTTCGGGTATGCGGCGTGTGAGGCGGCGCAAAGCGCCGCCGTCCTTGGCGCCGACGCCGCCGTCGGAACCGTCGGCGCGGGAGTGGGAGCACGGGCCGGCGCGCTCAAGGGAGGTGTCGGGACGGCATCGACGACCTTGCCTTCCGGCGTCACCGTCGGCGCGGTGGTGGTGGTGAACGCCGTCGGCGACGTCGTCGACCCGGCCACCGGCCTGCCGTGGATGGCGGAACTGATCGAAACGTTCGGATTGACCGCCCCGCCGGCCGAGCAAGTTGACGCCCTGGGACAGCTGCCGTCGACATTGAGGCCGCTCAACACCACGATCGCCGTGGTAGCCACCGATGCCGCACTGAGTCCGGCCGGATGTCGGCGGGTTGCCATCGCGGCGCAGGACGGGCTGGCGCGCACGATCCGGCCCGCGCACACGCCGCTGGACGGCGATACCGTGTTCGCGTTGGCTACCGGCGCGGTCGAGGTGCCGCCGGCCGTCGCCACGCCGGCTGCGCTGTCTCCGGAGACGGAGTTGGTCACCGCGGTCGGTGCGGCGGCGGCCGATTGCCTGGCCCGCGCCGTACTGGGTGGAGTGATCGCGGCCGAGTCGGTAGCCGGAATACCGACGTACCGCGACGTGTTGCCCGGAGCATTCCGGTCCGCGACCAGAAAGGGCGATGGTTGACGTGCTGGTGATTCGTGCCGACCTGGTGGATGCCATGGTCGCACACGCGCGCCGCGACCATCCCGACGAAGCCTGCGGCGTGTTAGCCGGCCCGGAGGGCTCTGACCGCCCCCAGCGGCACATACCGATGGCCAACGCCGAGCGCTCGCCCACCTTCTACCGCTTCGACTCACACGAGCAGCTCAAAGTGTGGCGTTCCCTCGAGGAGGCGGGCGAGGCCGCCATCGTCATCTATCACTCACACACCGCGACCGAGGCCTACCCGAGTCGCACGGACGTAAAGTTGGCCGCTGAACCGGATGCGCACTACGTGCTGGTGTCCACCCGCGACCCCGAGCAGCACGAGCTGCGCAGCTATCGCATCGTCGACGGCGTTGTCACCGAGGAACCCGTTGACATCGCCGAGCAATACTGATCAGACCCGAGAAAGGCCCTCATGAGCGTCACCGTCTCCATTCCGACCATCCTGCGTCCCCACACCGGCGGCGAGAAGCGCGTATCGGCGAGCGGCGACACGCTCGGCGCGGTCATCAGCGATCTGGAGGCCAACTACTCGGGAATCTCCGAGCGCCTGATCGACCCGTCTTCCCCGGGCAAGCTGCACCGCTTCGTCAACGTCTACGTCAACGATGAGGACGTCCGGTTCTCCGGTGGGCTGGACACCGCAATAGCCGACGGCGACTCGGTCACCATCCTTCCCGCCGTGGCGGGTGGATGAGCGGGAGCGCATGACGCGATACGACTCCCTGTTGCAGGCGCTCGGCAATACGCCGCTGGTAGGTCTGCAGCGGTTGTCACCGCGTTGGAACGGTGAGCCGCATGTGCGGTTGTGGGCCAAACTCGAGGATCGCAATCCGACCGGATCGATTAAAGATCGTCCCGCGCTGCGGATGATCGAACAGGCCGAGCGAGACGGGCTGCTGGCTCCGGGCGCCACGATTGTGGAACCTACCAGCGGAAATACCGGTATCTCGCTGGCCCTGGCGGCCCGGCTGAAGGGCTACCGGCTGATCTGCGTAATGCCGGAGAACACGTCGGTGGAACGGCGCCAGCTCTTGGAGCTCTACGGCGCGCAAATCATCTTTTCCCCGGCCGAGGGCGGGTCCAACACCGCGGTGTCCACGGCCAAGGAACTCGCCGTGCAGAACCCGTCGTGGGTGATGCTGTACCAATACGGCAATCCGGCCAATACCGACTCGCATTACTACGGCACCGGACCCGAGCTGTTGGCCGACCTGCCCGAGATCACCCACTTCGTCGCGGGCTTGGGCACCACCGGCACGCTCATGGGTACCGGGCGGTTTCTGCGCGAGCGCGTAGCCGATGTGACGATCGTGGCGGCCGAACCCCGCTACGGCGAAGGGGTGTACGCGCTGCGCAATATCGATGAGGGATTCGTCCCGGAGTTGTACGACGAAGAGATTTTGAGCACGCGGTATTCGGTCGGCGCGGCCGACGCCGTGCGTCGCACCCGCGAGCTGGTTGATGCCGAGGGAATCTTCGCGGGCATCTCCACGGGCGCGGTGCTGCACGCGGCTTTGGCGGTCGGGGCGGCCGTCGCCAAGGCCGGTGAGCGCGCCGACATTGCCTTCGTGGTTGCCGACGCCGGATGGAAGTATCTGTCCACCGGTGCCTACGCCGGTAGCCTGGATGATGCCGAAAACGCGCTAGAAGGGCAGCTATGGGCATAACCGGGTCGGGTCATTCGCGAACGCCGGCAACACAGGCCAAGAAGCGGCCGGGTTGGATGGTCGGCGGGATCACCATCGTCAGCTTCGTCGTGCTGCTGTGGGTCATCGAGCTGTGGGACAGCCTGACCAACCATCGCCTCGACCACAACGGCATCCGACCGCTGGAGACCGACGGGCTGTGGGGCATCCTCCTCGCGCCGCTCCTCCACGCGAACTGGGATCACCTGATCGCCAACACCGTTCCGGCGCTCGTGCTCGGTTTCCTGATGACGCTCGCGGGCTTGTCACGGTTCATTTTCGCCACGGCCATCGTCTGGATTCTCGGTGGCTTCGGCACGTGGCTGATCGGCAATGTCGGCGCGCACTGCCCGTACGTCGGCGTGCGCTGCGAGACCAACCACATCGGTGCGTCGGGCCTTATCTTCGGCTGGCTGGCGTTCCTGATCGTGTTCGGGTTCTTCACCCGCAAGATGTGGGAGATCGTCGTCGGCATCGTCGTGTTGTTCATCTATGGCGGCGTCCTGCTCGGCCTGCTGCCCGGCACCCCCGGGGTGTCGTGGCAGGGTCACCTGTGCGGGGCGATCGCGGGTGTGATCGCGGCGTATCTGCTGTCCGGCTCGGAGCGCAAGGCCCGCGAACGGAAAAAGGCCCTCCGTTCGCCGCACCTGAAAACATGAACGCACCACTGGCACCCGTCGGAGTATTCGACTCCGGCGTCGGGGGACTGACGGTTGCCCGCGCGATCATCGACCAACTGCCGGACGAGGACATTATCTACGTCGGCGACACCGGCAACGGACCGTATGGACCGTTGGCCATCCCCGAAATTCGGGCGCACGCGCTGGCCATCGGTGACGACTTGGTGGACCGCGGCGTCAAGGTGCTCGTGATCGCCTGCAACTCGGCGTCGGCGGCGTGCCTGCGCGATGCACGTGAACGCTACGACGTTCCCGTCGTCGAAGTCATCCTGCCGGCGGTACGCCGGGCGGTCGCGACCACCCGCAGTGGCCGCATCGGGGTCATCGGCACCCGGGCCACCATTACCTCGCACGCCTATCAGGACGCTTTCGCCGCTGCCCGCGACACCGAGATCACCGCGGTGGCATGTCCGCGGTTCGTCGACTTCGTCGAGCGCGGCGTCACCAGTGGACGTCAGGTGCTGGGCCTGGCGGAGGGATACCTGGAGCCGTTGCAGCGCGCCGAGGTCGACACACTGGTTCTCGGATGCACGCACTATCCGCTGCTGTCCGGACTGATTCAGCTGGTGATGGGCGAGGACGTCACGCTGGTGTCCAGTGCTGAAGAGACAGCTAAACAAGTGGTGCGGGTGCTGACCGAAGCCGACCTGCTGCGTCCGCATGACGCGCCGCCGGCAACCCGGGTGTTCGAGGCCACGGGAGATCCCGAGGCCTTCACAAGACTGGCGGCACGCTTCCTGGGACCCGCCGTTACCGGCGTTGAACCTGTGCGACACACCCACGTCTTATAGGTATGGAAATGATTCTGGTCACCCAATGCGGCGATGTTTTTACCATCGTGGTATCGGGCATGGCACAGTAGTGTCCGTGCGAATAACCGTACTCGGCTGCTCGGGCAGTGTGGTGGGTCCGGATTCGCCTGCGTCCGGCTACTTGCTCCGGGCTCCGGACACGCCACCCATCGTGATCGACTTCGGCGGGGGAGTGCTCGGCGCGCTGCAACGGCACACTGATCCGGGTTCGGTGCACGTGCTGTTGTCTCATCTACATGCCGACCATTGCCTGGATATGCCGGGACTATTCGTGTGGCGTCGCTACCACCCGTCGCGTCCGACCGGCAAGGTGCTGTTGTACGGGCCGAGCGACACCTGGTCGCGGTTGGGGGCGGCGTCCTCACCGTACGGTGGCGAGATCGACGACTGCTCCGACATCTTCGACATCCACCACTGGGTCGACGGTGAGGCGGTGACGGTGGGCGCGCTCACCGTGATGCCCAGGGTGGTTGCGCACCCGACCGAGTCGTACGGCATGCGGTTCACCGATCCCAGCGGTGCCTGCCTGGTGTACAGCGGCGACACCGGAGCTTGCGATCAGCTCGTTGAGCTGGCCCGTGGCGCTGACGTTTTTCTCTGCGAGGCCTCCTGGACGCATTCGCCGAAGAACCCGCCCGATCTGCATCTGTCCGGCACGGAGGCTGGGCGGGCCGCGGCGCAGGCCGGCGTCCGCGAATTGCTGCTGACCCATATCCCGCCGTGGACCTCGCGTGAGGATGTGATCAGCGAGGCCAAGGCCGAGTTCGACGGCCCCGTACACGCAGTGGTGTGCGGTGAGACGTTCGAAGTCAAGCGGGCCTGATCGGCGTTGTAGCCAAGTGAGCACACCCGCGGACGCCCAGCGACTGCGTGACCTCAAGCTGCTGCGTCGGGTGCGCGACCGGATGGACCGCGAGTACGCCAAGCCGCTGAATGTTGAGGCGCTGGCCCGCGGTGTGAACATGTCGGCCGGGCACCTCAGTCGCCAATTCAAAAGCGCATATGGGGAATCGCCGTATTCGTATTTGATGACGCGACGCATCGAGCGTGCGATGGCACTGTTGCGCCGTGGCGATCTCTCGGTAACCGACGTCTGCTTCGCGGTCGGCTGCTCGTCACTGGGCACCTTCAGCACCCGTTTCACCGAACTCGTTGGCATGCCTCCCAGCACCTATCGGGAACAGACGGCTCACGTCACCGCGGGCATGCCGTCCTGTGTGGAAAAGCAGGTGACCAGACCGATCAGGAATCGAGAAGCACCCTGGACCGGGCTCCACCTAGCGTGGGAGTCATGAACATCACCATTCACTCGAGCTTCCTGCCGCACGAGGACCCCGAAGAGTCCCTGGCGTTCTATCGCGACTCCCTCGGCTTCGAGGTGCGGCTCGACGTCGGGAAGGACAGGATGCGCTGGGTTACCGTTGGCCCTCCGGATCAGCCCGACACCTCCATCGTCTTGTACCCGCCCACAGCCACCCCCGGCATCACCGACGAGGAGCGCCGCATCATCGCCGAGATGATGGCCAAGGGCACCTACGGCACGCTGCTGCTGGCCACTAAAGATCTCGACGGCACTTTCGAGCGGTTGCAGGCCAGCGATACCGAGGTGGTCCAGGAGCCGACCGAGCAGCCGTATGGGGTTCGTGACTGCGCACTGCGTGATCCCGCCGGCAACATGGTCCGCATCCAGGAGGTGCCGTGAGCGACGCTGGCGAGAAGATCGACGCCCGGATAAAAGAACTGTCCGATTGGCGGGGCGACATGCTCGCCAGGATCCGAACACTGGTTAAGCAGGTCGACAGCGACGTGGTCGAAGAGTGGAAGTGGCGTGGGGTTCCGGTCTGGTCGCACGACGGAATGATCTGCACCGGCGAGACCTACCAAAACCACGTCAAGGTGACCTTCGCCAAAGGCGCCTCGTTGGACGACCCGGCGGGGCTGTTCAATTCCAGTCTCGAAGGCAATACCAGGCGTGCCATCGACATTCGCGAGGGAGACACGCTCGATGACAAAGCGTTCAAAGCGCTGGTTCGCGAGGCCCTCGAGCTGAACGCTCAGCGCCGAACCTGACTCGTTAGGGCGGCCGTAGTGCCGTCTGAAAGTTGATACCGCATGCGCTGACGTGACGGTGTGATGGCCACTGACCGCATCGCCCGCCTCGTCGCCGGGTTAGGGTGGGCGGCGTGTCAAAACGTGAAGACGGCCGCCTCGACGACGAGCTTCGCCCGGTGGTCATCACCCGGGGATTCACCGAGAACCCAGCGGGGTCGGTACTGATCGAATTCGGTCACACCAAGGTGATGTGCACCGCCAGTGTCACCGAGGGCGTGCCCCGCTGGCGCAAGGGATCGGGACTGGGGTGGCTCACCGCCGAATACGCCATGCTGCCGTCGGCCACCCACAGTCGTTCGGACCGGGAATCGGTGAAGGGCCGGCTCAGTGGGCGCACTCAGGAAATCAGTCGGCTGGTCGGCCGGTCGTTGCGAGCGTGCATCGACCTGGCGGCGTTGGGGGAGAACACCATTGCCGTCGACTGCGATGTGTTGCAGGCCGACGGCGGAACTCGCACCGCTGCCATCACCGGAGCCTACGTGGCGTTGGCTGATGCGGTGACTTATCTGTCGGCGGCGGGCAAGTTGTCCGATCCCAGGCCGTTGTCGTGTGCGATCGCCGCGGTGAGCGTGGGCGTGGTCGACGGCAGGATCCGTGCCGACCTGCCTTACGAGGAAGATTCGCGCGCCGAGGTCGACATGAACGTCGTCGCCACCGACACCGGCACCCTCGTTGAGGTGCAGGGCACCGGTGAGGGGGCCACCTTCCCCAGGTCAACCCTGGACAAGCTGCTCGACATGGCGCTGGGTGCGTGCGACAAGTTGTTCGCCGCTCAGCGCGAAGCGCTGGCACTGCCTTACCCCGGTGTGCTGCCCGACGGACCGCCGCCAACGAAGGCGTTCGGAAGCTGACCCGCCTGCTGGTCGCCAGCCGCAACGCAAAGAAGCTGGCCGAACTGCGCCGGGTGCTCGACGGCGCTGGCTTGTCCGGGTTGAACCTGTTGTCGCTCAACGACGTTGGGTCGTTCGACGAAGCGCCGGAAACCGGTGCCACCTTCGAGGAGAACGCGCTCGCCAAGGCGCGTGACGCTTTCGCGGCGACGGGTCTGGCGAGCGTGGCCGACGACTCCGGTTTGGAGGTGGCCGCACTCAACGGCATGCCGGGGGTGCTGTCGGCGCGCTGGTCGGGCCGTCATGGCGACGACGTCGGCAACACCGCGCTGCTGCTGGCGCAGTTGCGCGATGTGCCCGACGAGCGCCGCGGCGCGGCGTTCGTCTCGGCTTGCGCGCTGGTCTCGGGAGACGGTGAGGTCGTCGTGCGTGGGGAGTGGCGCGGCGCAATTGCCCACGAACCGAGCGGCGACGGCGGCTTCGGCTACGACCCGGTTTTCATTCCCGACGGATCGAAGCGCACCGCCGCGCAGCTCACTCCGGCGGAGAAAGATGCGGTATCGCACCGCGGTCGCGCGCTGGCGCTGCTAGTGCCCGCGTTGCGCGCTCTGTCGGCCAGCCGCGCGTGAAACCAGCTTCACGTTCGGCCGCGAGCGTGAAACCAGGCTCACGTTCGGCGTCACGGCTAGAGCCCGAACCGCGACTTGACGTCTCTGGTCTGGAAGTGCTCGACGATGATGCCGACCAGAGGGATGGTGCCGGCTAACAACACGCCGATCGTCTTGCCGATCGGCCAGCGGACCTTGATCGCGAGGTTGAAGGCGGCCAGCACGTAGACGAAATAAACCCAGCCGTGCACCACTTCGATCCACCGGATTTCCCGGTGGAAAACCACGTGGGAAAAGATTTCGTAGCACAGCGCGATCAGCCAGATTCCCGTTGTCCATGCCATCACGCGGTAGGCGAGCAACGCCGTGCGAATTTTTTCAGCGGAAAAGACCGACGCAGGCTGCTGCGCTTCGGGTGTCTCGGGTGCGGTCATGCGGTGGTCCTGTTCTGCTTCTCGGCATCGCTCTTGGCGAGTTCGGCCAGGTAGGCGTTGTATTCCTGCATTGCGGGGTCGTCGGGTTGCCCGGCGGCGGGTTTGGGTCGTTCGGGCAGCAGTCCGGCGGGTAGCTCGGTCATGGCGCCCTTGTTCCGCGGTTCGGGCGGTACGTCTTCATAGCGGACGAACTTGCGGTACGCATAGACGCAGAAACCGGCGAACAGTGGCCACTGCAGTGCATAGCCGAGATTCTGATAGGTACCTGACACCGACTCGAACCGTGTCCACTGCCACCAGCCCAGAGCCAGGCAGCCGCAGGCCGCGATGATCACCAGAGCGATCAGCGCGGGCCTCCGACGACGTGTAGTCGACACCCCACGACGGTACCGCGAGTGGCTCACGACGATCGTCGTGCTCTATCGCCGCCGTCACGAGCCAACACAGGTGAGACCTTTGCGGAGTTTGCCGGCGCGGCCAGCGTACGATCGGCACCCTGCGGGCGTGATGAAATTGGCAAACATGATGGCTTTAGGTGCCATTGCTCGTAAGAGCTTGAGGGTTCGAGTCCCTCCGCCCGCACAATCTGAGCCGATTACGAGGCCGCTCGGCGCCGTAAAGCCCCCCTCACACAAGTGAATTGGGCGCTACCCTCCCGCAAGAGGTCGTGACATCACCCGTGGCGTGTGACCGTACCGCGGCACCATGCCGCCGCGCATGGCTGCTCCTGTTGGCATCCCCGGCATTCCCGGCACCCCGGACATTCCGGGGTCAGCGGTAGGCAGCGTCGTCATTGGCGTGGCCTGGATTGCCCCGGCCGTGGCGATCTTTGGAACCGAGGCCCAGGCTGGGGGCACCGATAATTGCCCGACGTAACCAGCACTTCGGAATGCGGCCGATACCTCGCTGACCGGTTCGCTGGCCCCGAGACTGCGGGCGATCGTGGTCAGCGGCGCAAGTAGTTCGTTAGGTGCGCTCGCGGCTTCACCCAGGTTGGGCAGCAGCCCCACACTGCTCTCAACTCCCATCGTGTCGGTGACCATCGAGCTCAGGTTGTTCATCGATCCGATCGTTGCGTAGAAAGCGAGCAGTGCATCTAACACAGTGAAATCGTCGGCGACCAGCCCCGGGAAGAACGACGCGAACGCGTTGATCCCCTCACCTAATGGAATGAGAATCGCCGACAGCTCGGGGGCGATGGGCAGCAGCAACGTTCCCAGTTCGATTAGCAAGTCGCCGATGATGTTCCCGGTGTCGTCTCCTACGCTGGCCACCGCTTGGGCGACCGCGGTGTGCTGCGCGGACTGGCCGGCGGGATTGGTGGTCTGCTGCGGCGAGCTGAACGGCGTCAGTTGCCGCGCACTCGATGAGCTAGCCGCGTAGTCGTACATCACGGTCGCATCCGTCGTCCACATTTCTGAGTACGCAAACTCCGTGGCCGCGATCGCCGCGGTGTTCTGGCCGAAGAAGTTGTCCGCTATCAGCGCGCGCAATTGCGCGCGGTTGGCCGCAATCGTCGCTGGAGGCACGATCGTCGCGAATGCTTGCTCGAAGGCCGCGGCCGCGCCCGTCGCTTGCAGTGCCGTCTGCCGCGCCGAGGCGGCGGTCCTGTCCAGCCATTCGATGTACGGGCGGATGGAAGCCGCCATGATGGCCGATGATTGCCCCGTCCAATGTATGTCGGTGAGTTCTGAAAGTACCGAGCGATAGCCATCGGCAGCGGTGAGCAGCTCAGTCGACACGTCGTGCCAGCTCATCGCGGCCGCCCGCAGCGGGCCTGAGCCGCATCCGCTGTACATACGGGCCGAGTTGACCTCCGGCGGGTATAGCGCGAAATCGATGAACACTGCCCACTCCTGTCTAGCCAATTGAGGTGACGCTGGTCCCCAGTGGCTACGTCGGCGCCAGGGCAGGCGCCAAGAGTGGATCAAAGGGCGCGATAGCGGCGCATGCATCGCCGGTCCCTCAGTCAACTGACAGGAAGTGATAACTAACTCCACCACCGCTCGCCCCACTCACGCCGGTTACCGTGGGCCGGGATTGCCGAGCGACCAAGTTTGACCTTTGGTAAGGCAACCCTTAGTTTGGTGGATAGCTTGCCGGGGCGTCCGCAGATGCAAGAACGATGACGCCGCGCGCCGGCGAACCACCACCCACTTGTCGCGATGGACAACGTGTGGCTCCAGGAGAGGATCGTTGATGGCCCGCGGGTTGCAGGGCGCGATGTTGCGCGGCTTCGGCGCGCGCGACCACATCGCAACGGTGATCGAAACCGTAATGATCGCACCACATTTCGTGCGAATACGAATGGAATCGCCGACGCTGTTCGAAGATGCCGAGGCCGAGCCCGCCGCCTGGTTGCGCTTCTGGTTCCCCGACCCCGCCGGGTCCAATACCGAATTCCAGCGTGCCTACACGATTTCGGAAGCCGACGTCCCCGCGGGCCGTTTCGCCGTCGACGTGGTGTTACACGACCCGGCCGGCCCCGCCTCAACCTGGGCTCGCACCGTCAAACCCGGCGCCACGATCGCGGTCATGTGTTTGATGGGCTCATCCCGCTTCGACCCTCCCGACGAGCAACCGGCCGGCTACCTGCTCATCGGCGACTCGGCGTCCATCCCCGGGATGAACGGCATCGTGGGAACGATCCCGGGTGACGTCCCGATCGAGATGTACCTCGAGCAGCACCACGACGATGACACACTCATCCCGATCGCGCGCCATCCCCGGCTGCGGGTGCACTGGATCACCCGCCGCGACGAGAAATCCCTAGCCGCCGCGATCGAGAGCCGGGACTGGTCGAATTGGTATGCCTGGGCTACACCGGAGGCCTCCGCGCTCAAGAATGTCCGGAAGCGGCTGCGCGACGCGTTCGGATTCCCCAAATCCGAGGTACACGCGCAAGCCTATTGGAGCGCCGGTCGCGAGATGGGCACCCGCCGCGACGGCGAGTCGAGGGATGCTGACCCGAAAGCCGTTGCACCGCATGAGGAACCGGCTGAAGCAGCGGCTCCGGCGCGCGGGAACTGGCGGGCCCAGGCCGCCGGTCAGCTGCTGGCACCGCTGCGCTGGGCGCTCATCGTTTCCGGAGTGCTGCAAGCCGTGGTCACCCTGGTGCAGCTGGCGCCGTTCGTGTTGCTGGTCGAGTTGGCCCGCCTGTTGATCGCGGGCGCCGATGAGTCCCGGTTGTGGAACGTCGGAATCGCGGCCGTTTCGCTGCTGGGACTGGGCGCGATTCTCGGTGCCGCGCTGACGTTGTGGCTGCACGTGGTCGACGCCCGGTTTGAAAGTGATTTGCGTTCAAGGCTTTTGGGTAAGCTGTCCCGGCTACCGCTGGGCTGGTTCACCGCGCGTGGCTCTGGGTCGATCAAGCAGTTGGTGCAGGACGACACGCTCTCCCTGCACTATCTGGTCACCCATGCCATTCCGGACGCGGTCAATGCGGTGGTCGCGCCGGTGGCGGTGCTGGTCTATCTGTTCGTCGTCGACTGGCGGGTCGCGCTCGTGCTGTTCGGGCCGGTGCTGGTCTATCTGGTGACGTCGTCGGCGCTCATGGTTGCGTCCGGTCCCCGCATCGCGCAATCGCAGCGGTGGGCCGAGAAAATGAACACCGAAGCCGGCGCTTACTTGGAGGGACAGCCGGTAATTCGGGTCTTCGGCGGTGCGGCGGCATCGAGTTTCCGCCAGCGCCTCGACGAGTACGTCGGCTTCCTGGTCACCTGGCAGCGCCCGCTCGCCGGCAAGAAGACGCTGATGGACCTGGCCACCCGTCCATCCACCTTCCTGTGGCTCATCGCGACCACCGGCACGCTGCTGGTCGTCGGCAACGCGATGGATCCGGTGAATCTGCTGCCATTCTTGTTGTTAGGCACCACTTTCGGATCCCGCCTGCTCGGCATCGCCTACGGTGTCGGCGGCATTCGCGGTGGCGTGCTGGCCGCCCGGCGTCTCCAAACCACCCTGGACGAGCCTGAACTCACGGTGCGGGATCAGCCGTCTGACGCTTCCCGACCAGATCCCGCCGCAACGGTGGTATTCGATGGTGTCAGCTTCGGTTACCGTCCCGGTGTCCCGGTGATCCACGACCTGTCGCTGCACCTGCGGCCCGGCACCGTCACCGCGCTGGTCGGTCCGTCCGGATCGGGAAAGTCCACGCTCGCCGCCCTGCTGGCCCGATTCCACGACGTGGAGCAAGGGGCCATAGAAGTTGGCGGACAAGACATTCGGTCGCTCACAGCCGACCAGCTCTACACGCGGGTCGGCTTCGTTCTGCAGGAAACGCAACTGGTGCACGGCACCGTCGCCGAGAACATCGCCCTGGCCGCCCCGGACGCCACCGCGGCACAGATCCAGGAAGCCGCCAAACAGGCGCAGATCCACGACCGGGTGCTGCGACTGCCCGACGGCTACGACACCGTGCTGGGAGCAAGCAGTGGGCTCTCGGGTGGGGAACGACAACGTCTGACCATTGCACGCGCGATCCTCGCCGATACGCCGATTCTGATCCTCGACGAAGCCACCGCCTATGCTGATCCGGAATCGGAATACCTTGTGCAGCAAGCACTCAACCGCTTGACCAGGGATCGCACCGTGCTGGTGATCGCGCACCGATTGCACACCATCACCCGAGCCGACCAGATCATCGTCCTTGATCACGGCCGGATCGCCGAACGCGGCACCCACGAGGAGTTGCTTGCCGCCGATGGCCGCTACCGCCGCCTCTGGGAGACCGGCCAAAGCAGGCCGGTAGCCGCAGTACGGGAGGGCGCGCGGTGATCCGCACCTGGATAAGCCTGGTTCCGGCCGACCGCCGCGGCAAGGTGATCACCTACACCGTGCTCGCGCTCGTCTCCGTCGTGTTGCGCGCCGTGGCTGCCGTTTTGCTGGTCCCGCTGGTCGGCGCGTTATTCAGCGGCACCCCGAAACATGCACTCGCGTGGTTGGTCTGGCTCACGATCGCGACCGTCGCGGGCTGGGTGGTCGACACGATCACCGCGCGGATCGGCTTCGATCTGGGCTTCGCGGTACTCGACCACACCCAGCACGACGTGGCCGACCGGCTGCCCGATGTGCGGCTGGATTGGTTCACCCCGGACAACACCTCCACGGCACGGCAAGCGATCGCCGCGACCGGACCCGAGCTGGTTGGCCTGGTGGTCAACCTGCTGACGCCGTTGCTCACGGCAATCCTGCTGCCGGCGGTCATCGCGCTGGCCCTGTTGCCGATCTCCTGGCAGCTCGGAGTGGCTGCGCTGGCCGGCGTGCCGTTGCTGCTTGGTTCGCTGTGGGCCTCGGTACGCCTGACCCGCCGCGCTGATGCCGCGGCCGGCGAAGCCAACAGTGCGCTCACCGAACGCATCATCGAGTTCGCCCGAACCCAGCAGGCGTTGCGCGCCGCGCGGCGCGTCGAGCCGGCCCGCAGTTTGGTCGGCTCTGCGCTGAGCGCCCAGCACAGCGCGACGATCCGGTTGCTGGGCATGCAGATTCCCGGGCAGCTACTGTTCAGCATCGCCAGCCAGCTCGCGCTGATCTTGCTAGCCGGAGCCACCACGGCGCTGACCGTCGCCGGCACGGTCACGGTGCCCGAGGCCATCGCATTGATCGTCGTGATGGCCCGATACCTGGAACCGTTCACTACCGTCAGCGAGCTCGCACCCGCCCTGGAGAGCACCCGCGCCACGCTGGACCGCATCCGTTCGGTGCTGACCGCACCGGCATTGGACGCCGGGGACGCCACAGTGCGCGACGGCGCCGCGGCCCCGCGTATCGAATTCGACGATGTCTCTTTCAGTTACGACGGGGCCAGCCCGGTGCTCGACGGCCTCAGCTTCTCGTTGCGGCCCGGCAGCGCGACGGCGATCGTCGGGCCGTCGGGTTCGGGCAAAAGCACCGTGCTGGCGCTGATCGCAGGACTGCACCAGCCGTCTCGCGGGCGCGTGCTCATCGACGGTGTCGACGCGGCCACACTCGATCCCGAAGCGCGGCGCTCGGCGAGCAGCGTCGTATTCCAGCATCCCTACCTCTTCCACGGCACGATCCGCGAAAACGTGTTCGCCGGCGATCCCGCGGCCGACGACGACCGGTTCGCCCGGGCAGTCCAGCTGGCCCGCGTCGACGAGCTCACCGGGCGGCTTCCCGACGGCGTCGAAACGATCGTCGGCGAGGCCGGCTCGGCGCTGTCCGGCGGCGAACGGCAACGGGTCAGCATCGCGCGCGCTCTGCTCAAAGGCGCGCCGATCCTGCTGGTAGACGAGGCGACCAGTGCGCTGGACAACGAGAACGAGGTCGCGGTGGTCGATGCGCTCACTGCCGATCCGCATTCGCACACCAGGGTGATCGTCGCCCACCGCCTGGCCAGCATTCGCCATGCCGACCGGGTCCTGTTCATCGAGGACGGCCGCGTGGTCGAGGACGGCGCGGTGGACGAGTTGCTCGACGCGGGCGGCCGTTTCAGCGAGTTCTGGCGCCAACAGCACGAAGCCGCCGAATGGCGGATACTCGCGGAGTAGGGGACAGCTGCCGAAACTCATGCCGTATGACTTACAGTCGGGGGCATGAGTGCCTTGTTGTCGATCCCGCGCTACCCCGCCGACGTAACCGCGGAGTGGCTATCGACGGTGCTCAGCCAGCGCGGCACGCCGGTCGAGGTCGCCGCGGCCGATGTGGTGGCAATCGGCACCGGACAGACCGGAGCCACCTACCGGGTGACGGCCCGCTACGAAACCGAGCCCGGCGGGCTGCCGCAAACCTTCGTCATCAAGCTGCCCGCTCAGGACGATGCGGTGCGCGACCGGGTTGCCATCGGCTATCGCAGCGAGTGTGCGTTCTACACCTCGGTGGCCGATCGGATGCGGGTGCCCGCGCCGCAGTGCTACTACTGTGAGATCACCGATGACGCAATGGAATTCGCGCTGCTACTGGCCGATCAGGCGCCAGCGGTGCAGGGCGACCAGCTGCTGGGTTGCGGCGAGCAGGAGGCCCGGCTGGCGGTAACGGCCCTGGCCGGGTTGCACGGGCCCAGCTGGTGTGACCCGGTATGGCTGGACCTGCCCGGTATCGCGTTCCCGCTCCCGGACGAGCCGTCCGCGCAGGGCCTGGGCGAGGTGGCCAAGATGAGCGCCGACATCACCCTGGCCAAGCTTGGCGATCGGATGCTCGGCGAAGACCGCGAGACCTTCGTCGCCACAATGAGTTCGGTGACGCCGTGGCTGCTTGCCGAGCGGGGGCGGTTCTCCTTACTGCACGGTGACTATCGTCTGGACAACCTGCTGTTCGATCCCGATCTCACCCGGGTGAGCGTCGTCGACTGGCAGACGCTCGGCATCGGGCTTCCGGCAAGGGATCTCGCGTACTTCACCGCAACCAGCCTCGACTCGCAGCTGCGCTCGGCAATAGAAGGAGAGCTCGTCGACGCGTATCACCGGGCGCTTGTCGGCTACGGCGTCACCGACTATGACCGGGAAACCTGTTGGCGCGACTACCGGCTCGGAACGCCGCAAGCCTTGCTGATCGCGGCATTCGGTTTCGCTTTCGCCGCCGCTACCGAGCGCGGCGACGACATGGTCCTGACCATGCTGCGGCGCGGCTGTCAGGCTATCCGCGATCTGGGCACCCTCGAGCTCATCGCTGCGCAGCCTTGACCAGATTCGATCCGATGATCAGCCGCTGAATCTCGCTGGTGCCTTCGTAAAGGCGCAGCAGACGCACGTCGCGGTAGATGCGTTCGACCGGAACGCCGCGCATGTATCCGCTGCCGCCGTGGATCTGGACCGCGAGATCGGCTACCTTGCCGGCCATTTCGGTGCAGAACAGCTTGGCCGCGGACGGGGCGATTCGTCGATCGGCACCGGTGACCCACTGTCGTGCGGCATCGCGGACCAGAGCGCGACCTGCCAGCACGCCGGTCTGCTGGTCGGCCAGCATCGCTTGGACCAACTGAAAATTGGCGATCGGGGTGCCGCCCTGCGTCGCGGTGGCGGCATACGCCACCGATTCGTCGAGGGCGCGCTGGGCCGCGCCGACGGCGATTGCCGCGATGTGGACTCGGCCCCGGGCCAGGGAGGTCAACGCCGCTCGATAGCCGATGTCCTCCTCGCCCCCGATCAGTGCGCCGGGGCCAATCCGCACATCGGTGAAATTCACATCGGCGGTCCAGGCGCCCTCCTGGCCCATCTTGGCGTCCTTGATGCCGACCGCGACGCCGGGTGCGTCGGCGGGAACCAGGAACACCGCGATGCCGGCGCCGCGATCGTCGGCCGGTCTGGTACGCGCGAATACCACGAACAGGTCGGCGACGGGCGCGTTGGTGATGAACCGCTTCTGGCCGGAAATTACCCAATCACCTTTGTTCCGAACGGCTTTGGTGCGCAGCCCGGCCGGGTTGGATCCCGCGCCGGGCTCGGTCAGCGCGAAGGAGGCGACGACATCGCCGGAGGCCATCGGCTCCAGCCAGCGGGCCTTTTGCTCGTCGGTGCCGAAGCCGACGAGCACCTGTCCGGCGATGCCGTTGTTGGTGCCGAACATCGACCGCACCGCCAGCGAGGTGTAGCCCAGCTCCATCGCCAGCTCGACGTCCTGCATCAGATTCAGGCCGAGTCCGCCCCACTCCTGCGGAATCGCGTAACCGAACAGCCCCATCTTCTTGGCCTGCTCGCGCAAGTCGTCGGGCACCCGGTCGGCGTCGAGAATCTCCTGCTCGCGCGGCACTACGGCGCTGCGGACGAACTGACGGGTCTGGGCCAGGATCTCCTGAAAGTCCTCGTCGGATACCTCGGGGAGATCAGCAGTGCTCATCGGCGGACACTCCTTTCGGAGCAAGATCCTATATGAAATATGATATTGGAACGACTGCGTGCCCGTCCGGGTGCCGAGACAGTGAGGGATACAGGTGGGGTTGCTCAGCGGACAGACAGCAGTGATCACCGGCGGCGCACAGGGCCTCGGATTCGCCATCGCGGAACGATTCATCGCAGAGGGAGCCCGGGTGGTGATCGGTGACGTCAATCTCGAAGCCACCGAGGCTGCAGCCCAGAAACTCGGAGGTCCCGACGTCGCGCTGGCCGTGCGCTGCGACGTGACGCTTGCCGACGAGGTCGAGGCGCTGATCGGGACCGCCATTGAGCGTTTCGGCGGTCTGGACGTCATGGTCAACAACGCCGGGATCACCCGCGACGCGACCATGCGCAAGATGACCGAAGAGCAATTCGACCAGGTGATCAACGTGCATCTCAAGGGCACCTGGAACGGCACCCGGCTCGCGGCGGCCGTCATGCGGGAGCAAAAGCGGGGCGCCATCGTGAACATGTCTTCGGTATCGGGCAAGGTCGGCATGATCGGCCAGACCAACTACTCCGCGGCCAAGGCCGGAATCATCGGGATGACCAAGGCCGCGGCCAAAGAACTTGCCTATCTCGGTGTGCGGGTCAACGTCATCGCGCCGGGGCTGATTCGTTCTGCCATGACAGAGGCCATGCCGCAACGCATTTGGGATCAGAAGGAGGCCGAAGTCCCGATGGGCCGCGCCGGCGAGCCCAGCGAGGTGGCCAGTGTCGCATTGTTCCTGGCATCCGATCTGTCCTCGTATATGACCGGGACCGTCATGGAAGTCACCGGTGGCCGACACATATGAGCCACGCCGTCATTTGTGAACCGGTACGCACACCGATCGGCCGCTACGGCGGAATGTTCAAGTCGCACAGCGCCGTTGACCTCGGTGTCGCGGCACTGAAGGGCCTGCTGGAGCGCACCGGGATCGCACCGGATGCCGTGCAGGACGTGATCCTCGGCCACTGCTATCCCAGCAGCGAGGCACCGGCGATCGGCCGGGTGGTGGCCTTGGATGCGGGGCTACCGGTAACGGTTCCCGGCATGCAGGTCGACCGTCGCTGCGGGTCGGGGCTGCAGGCGGTGATTCAGGCCTGCCTGCAGGTGAACTCCGGCGCCAACGACCTCGTCATCGCCGGCGGCTGCGAAAGCATGAGCAACGTCGCGTTCTATTCCACCGACATGCGCTGGGGTGGCGCGCGCAGCGGCGTACGGGTACATGACGGGCTGGCGCGCGGCCGAACCACCGCGGGCGGCCGCAACTACCCGGTCCCGGGCGGGATGCTGGAGACCGCTGAGAATCTGCGCCGTCAGTACGGCATTTCGCGGCTGGAACAGGACGAGCTCGCGGTGGCCTCCCACCAGCGCGCGGTTGCCGCGCACCGGGACGGGGTACTGGCCGACGAGATCATCCCCGTCGCTGTACGCACTCGCCAGGGCGAGGAGCCGGTCGACACCGACGAGCATCCTCGCGCCGACACCTCGGTGGAATCGCTGGCAAAACTCAAGCCCGTTCTGGTCAAAGAGGATCCAGATGCCACGGTGACCGCCGGCAATTCCAGCGGGCAGAACGACGCGGCGTCCATGTGTGTGGTGACCACACCGGAGAAGGCGGCCGAGTACGGGTTGACGCCGTTGGTCCGCATGGTGTCCTGGGGCCAGGCCGGGGTGGCGCCCAACATAATGGGCATCGGCCCAGTGCCGGCGACCGAGGCCGCACTGGCCAAAGCGGGATTGACCTTGCGCGATATTGACCTCATCGAACTCAACGAAGCCTTTGCCGCCCAAGCGCTTGCGGTGATGCGCGAGTGGAAGTTCGGCGTCGCCGATCGTGACCGCACCAACGTGCACGGTTCGGGGATCTCGCTGGGCCATCCGGTCGGTGCGACCGGCGGCCGGATGCTGGCGACCCTGGCGCGCGAACTCAACCGCCGCCAGGCCCGCTATGGCCTGGAGACCATGTGCATCGGCGGCGGCCAGGGGCTGGCCGCGATCTTCGAGCGGGTCACGTGAACACGTTGCCGCTGAGCGGCATTCGCGTTGTCGAGGTGTCCAGCTTCGTGGCCGCGCCGCTGTGCGGGATGACTCTGAGTCAGCTTGGCGCACATGTGATCCGGGTCGATCCGATCGGCGGCGCCTCGGACATCCAGCGCTGGCCGTTGGCGGCAAGCGGGACCTCGATCTACTGGACCGGATTGAACAAGGGAAAGCGTTCGGTCACCATCGATTTGCGTTCGGCCGAAGGCCAGGAACTGGTCCAGCGGCTGATCGCCGAGGGCGATGGCATCGTGGTGACCAACGCAGCCGGCTTGACCTGGCTGCGCCACGATGTGCTGGCGGCTAAGCGACCCGATGTCATCCACTTGCAGTTGCTTGGGCGTGGCGACGGTTCCACCGGGGTCGATTACACGGTGAACGCGGCGACCGGATTCCCGTTCATCACCGGCCCGGTGGACCACGCCGGTCCGGTGAACCACGCGCTGCCGGCCTGGGATGTGTGCTGCGGACTGTATGCCGCGCTTGCCGTCGTCGCCGCCGTCCGGCGCCGCGAGCAGACCGGGGCAGGGGCGCGCATCAGCCTGGCCCTGGAAGACGTCGCGCTGGCGACGGCGGGCAACCTGGGATTGTTGACCGAGCCTCAGGTGAACGGCACGCAGCGGCCTCGCCTGGGCAACGCCGTCTACGGCCAGTACGGCCAGGACTTCACCAGCCGCGACGGCGTCGCGTTCATGGTTGTGACGTTGACCGGCAGGCACTTTCGTGACTTGGTCGACGTGACCGGTGCCGGTGCCGCGGTGTCGGCGCTGGCCAAAGCGCTGGGGGTGGATTTCGGGACCGAGGGCGAGCGGTACCGCTACCGCGACGCGCTCACCGGCCTATTCACCGTCTGGTTCGCCGAGCACACGGCCGACGAGATCAGCGCGGCGCTGTCGGACACCACGGTGTTGTTCGAGCGCTATCGCACCTTCGCCGAGGTGGTGGCAGACCACAAGGTGACCGCCAATCCACTGTTCGCCCGATTGCACCAGCCAGGTGTCGGAGACTATCTGGCGCCTGCCCTACCCACCGCCTTCGACGGTGCACACCCGCGTAGCGCGCCGGCACCCGCACTGGGGCAGGACACCGCCGACGTGCTCACCCGGCTTCTGGGTTTGACCACCGCCGACATCGCACGTTTGACGAGTGCCAACACGATAGGGAATGAAAGCCGATGACCAAACTCGCCCAGACACTTGGCCTCACCGAATTTCAAACCGAGATCATCGCCACGGTAAGGCAATTCGTCGAAAAGGAAGTGATCCCCAACGCGGCCGAACTCGAACGTGGCGACACGTATCCGCAAGAGATCGTCGACCAGATGCGCGAGATGGGCCTGTTCGGCCTGATGATCCCGCAGGAGTACGGCGGCCTGGGGGAGTCGCTGCTGACCTACGCGCTGTGCGTCGAGCAACTGGCCCGCGGCTGGATGAGCGTGTCGGGGGTGCTCAACACGCACTTCATCGTCGCCTACATGTTGCGCCAGCACGGCACCGAGCAACAGAAGCAGCGCTTCCTGCCCCGCATGGCCACCGGCGAGACGCGCGGCGCGTTCTCGATGTCGGAGCCGGAGCTGGGCTCCGATGTGGCCGCGATCCGAACCCGGGCGCGGCGCGACCCCGACGGCACGTACACCATCGACGGTCAGAAGATGTGGCTGACCAACGGCGCCACCTCCACGCTGATCGCGGTGCTGGTGCGCACCGACGAAGGTGCGGAGAAGTCGCACCGCAATCTGACGGCGTTCCTCGTCGAAAAGCCCGTCGGCTACGGCGAAGTGGTGCCCGGGCTGAGAATTCCCGGCAAGATCGACAAGCTGGGCTACAAGGGCATCGAGACCACCGAGCTCATCTTCGACGGCTACCGGGCCGCCGCCGAGGACATTCTCGGCGGCACACCGGGGCAGGGCTTCTTCCAGATGATGGACGGCATCGAGGTGGGCCGGGTCAATGTGTCGGCGCGCGCATGTGGGGTCGGTCTGCGCGCCTTCGAGCTTGCGGTGCGCTATGCCCAGCAGCGCCACACCTTCGGCAAGCCGATCGCCGAGCACCAGGCGATCGCGTTCCAGTTGGCCGAGATGGCGACGAAAGTCGAAGCGGCGCATCTGATGATGGTCAACGCCGCGCGGCTGAAGGACTCAGGAGAGCGCAATGACGTGGCCGCCGGCATGGCGAAATACCTTGCCAGCGAATACTGTTCAGAGGTAACCCAACAGAGCTTCCGGATCCACGGCGGGTACGGGTACTCCAAGGAATACGAGATCGAGCGGTTGATGCGCGATGCGCCGTTCCTGCTCATCGGTGAGGGCACCAGTGAAATCCAGAAGTCGATCATCAGCAAGCGATTACTGGCCGAGTACCAGGTCTGACGTGATGACCGTCCCGGATTTCGCCGCCCGGCCACAACTCGCCGAAGACGTTGCCCGCTTTGTCCGGAAACGGATTTTCGACGGCACCTACGCCGCCGGAAAGTACGTCCGCCTGGACCAATTGGCCGCAGAATTGGGCATCAGCGTGACGCCGGTGCGCGAGGCGCTCTTCGCGCTGCGCGCCGAAGGCCTGGTCGCCCAACAACCCCGGCGAGGCTTTGTGGTGCTGCCGCTTACCGAACGGGATTTGGGTGACGTCGCCAACGTGCAAGCGCATGTTGGTGGCGAGCTTGCCGCCCGGGCCGCGATCAATATCAGCGACGACCAGTTGCGCGCGCTCAACGAAATCCAGACTCAGCTGGAGAAGGCCTATGCCGCCGGCGACGAGGAGCGAGCGGTCGCGCTCAATCACGAATTCCACCGGGCCATCAACGTCGCGGCGAACTCGCCGAAGCTTGCTCAGTTGATGTCACAGATCACCCGCTACGCGCCCGAATCGGTGTTTCCCACCATCGCGCACTGGCCGGGCCAGGCGACCAAGGACCATCGGCGGGTGTTGGCGGCACTGAAGAAACGCGACGACAAGTTGGCCCGCGCTGCGATGTCAGAACACCTGGCTGCCAGTGCAATTCCGTTGATCGAGCACCTCGTCGCCCACGGCGTGGTGGTCCAAGCGGTGCCGCGCGATGGCGAGACATCGGCCTGAATAACCAATGACAGGGAGCGCAAATGCGTCTTAGACGTGCGGTTGGTGCCACTGCGGGACTCATCGCCTTCTCGACGGCGATCATCCTGTCTCCGCCGGCGATGGCTGACCCGCTGGACCCGATACCGGGGAACGGAATCTTCATCGTCGGCCCTGACATTGCACCGGGGCTCTTACCTACAGCACACCTGATGCGAATAAAGAGCACGTACTTCAGACGAACATCTCTGTCGGTCCGATGTTCGCCAATGTCAACACCTCCGTGAAGGCTTTCGAATCGCAGAACTGTCAGCCCTGGACGCGGGTGCCATGAGGCCGGTTCGCCTCGATCAACATCTCGCGCAGCCGTCGCATGTCGACCTTGCCCGAGCCAAGGCGGGGGATTTCGCGGTCGGAGTCCAGCAACAACCACACCGTCGGCACCTTGAAGCTGCTCAGCAGCCCGCTTGCCGCCCCGTGCAACTGGTCTGCGTTTCGCGTGCGGCAGATCACCGCCGCGGCCACCCTTTGACCCGAAGCGCCGGGCACATCGGTGACGAAGGCGTTGTCGACGCCGTCGATGGTGCGTAGCGCCCGCTCGACCTCGTCGGGATAGACCGTCGCCCCGCTGACCTTGAACATGTCGTCGCACCGGCCGTGGTAGAAGAGAAAGCCCTCGTCGGTGAGCCGGCCGAGGTCGCCGGTGGGGTAGAAGCCGTCGCTGGTGAACAGGTCTTCGCGGCTGTGGCGGCACATGCCGCGCAGCGTGTGCGGTCCCCGGATCTGGATCATGCCGACGGTTCCGGCCGGAACAGGGACGCCGGTGTCGGTATCGACGATGCGAATTTCCATGCCGGGGAGGGGTTTTCCGCAGCTGCCCCAGGCCGCCGGCGGCATATCCGTATCGGCGGCATAGCCGCAATAGGGGCCGAAAGCCTCCGTCATGCCGAACAGGACCGCGCGTGCCCCGGGCTGCGCCCGCTGCTCGGGTGGCAGCAGCGCTTCGAGGCTGCCGGGCCGCAATGCCGAAAGGTCAACGCTCGCCCGGTGGGGGTGGCGCGCCAGTGCTTCGGCTTGATCGGGCCAGCCGCGAAACAGCGTCACTCGCTCTGCTTCCAGCAGCCGTAGTGTCGTCTCGGGCCGCGGGATTTCCTCGGTCACCAGTGTGGCGCCGGCGAGCAGCGCCGACAGTATTCCGCTGCCAAACCCGCCGACCCAGAAAAATGGCATCGGCAGATACAGCCGGGTGTCTGCGGTGATGCAGCGCGCCGTGAGACTTGATCGCACCGCGCCCAACGCGCTGGCGTGGGAGTGGACGACTCCTTTGGGCGTTCCGCTGCTGCCCGAGGTGAAGATGATGGTCAGCGGGTCGTCTTCGTGAACCGTCTCGGTCATGGCATCGACGATGCGGCGGGCCTGTTCGGCTGCAACCGAATTGGCGAGTCGGCCGACCGGCCACACCGCTGTCAGGGCCGGCAACTCGGCTTGCCGGAGGTCGTCGAGATAGCGGTGCCCGCGGAATTCCTCGACGCTCACCAGGACCTGCACCGCGGCCACCCGCAACTGCGCGATCAGTTCGGCCGGGCGCAACAACGTACTCAACGGAACGAGAACTGCGCCGATACGTGTCAGTGCGATGGCAATCTGCACCCAGCGCGTGCCATTGGGCATGACCAGGCCCACCCTGGTGCCCTTGCCCACTCCGACATCGACGAAAACCGCCGCCAAATCCATGGTGGCCGTGTCGAGTTCGCGGTAGCTGAGCCGCCCGGACGGGTCGATGACCATCGGCTTTCCGCCGTGGCCGGCGGCCTGCGACCGCACCAATCGGTCGATGGTGTCAGGCATCGAAGAGCCTCTTGAGGCGCCGCCTATCGACCTTGCCGCTGGACAACAGCGGTAGCGCCGCACGAGGAAGCGCGACAAATTGCTTCGGGATCTTGTATGCCGACAACTGCGTTTTGAGTCCCGCCCGCAGCGCCCCTTCGTCGAAGGTGTCGGAGCCATCGGGCAGGACGACGACGGCGGCCACCAACTGGCCCCGCTCGGCGTCTGGAATGCCCACCACGTGAGCCGTTGTCCCGAGGTTGGCCAATGCATTTTCGACCTCGGCCGCCGACACGTTAGCGCCCGCGGTCTTGATCATTCCGCTGCGCCGGCCCAGGAAGTACATGAACCCTTCGCCGTCGGCGCGAACCAGATCACCGGTGTGGAACCAGCCGTCTGAGTCGAAGCATTCTTCGCGACTGCGCCCGTAGTACCCCTGCATGACGTAGGGCCCGCGGATGCACAGCTCGCCGCTATCCAGGATCATGGTCTCGAATCCGGGCGCCGGCCTGCCGTAGGACCCGCGTCGCTCTTCGGGTTGGTCGGATTCGTCCTCGCAGATGAGCAGGACGCTGCCGGCTTCGGTCATCCCGAGCATGTTGTGGCGCAGTTCGGGATCCGCCGGCTGGACATCGGGCGCCATGATCGGATAGAGGTTGCCCCGGCGCATCGACGACAGATCGCGTCGGGCGAAGCTGGGATGGTCGGCCAGGTGCGCGATGCCCGCTACGAAACCGTTTGTCATAGTGGGTCTTTCGGATTCAAGCAGGTCAAGTGTCGCGCCGGCATCGGTGGCGTTGGAGCACACCAGGGTGGACCCGGCGATCAGCGTGGCAAGCAGCCCGAACGCGAATCCACCGATCCAGAAGAACGGCGAATTACAGAACAACCTGTCGTCGGCCGTCAATCCGCGGATCGTGTTCAGGTTGCGCTGGTGGCCCAGCAGCGCGGCGTGCGTGTGTACCACGCCCTTGGGTGCGCTCGTGGACCCCGACGTGTACACGATCGCCAGGACGTCGGCGGGGTCGACATCGTCTTCCAAACCTCGCACCTTCGCCGCCTCGGCGGCGTGGCGGTACGGCCGGCTGGCATCGGATGTGACGACGCGGCGCAGTTGCGGTACGGCGGCGCAGAACAGCCGATCCGCGTGGTCGAATTCCGGACCGAGCAACTGCGTTAGCCGCTCTCGATAGTCGTGGGAACGAAAACGGTTCGCGCTCAACAAGATCTGCACGTCGCCGTCGACGAGTTGTTCGCGTAGCTCACGTGTGGTGACGAAGGTGGAGAAGGGGACCACTATCGCGCCGATGCGCGCCGCCGCCAGCATTCCCACCACGAAATCGCTGCCATTGGGATACAGCAGCCCCACCCGGGTGCCCTTGCCGGCCCCAAGCGCGATCAGGCCGCGGGCCAGCTCTGCCGAACGGCGATCGGCCTGGGCGTAGCTGATCCGATCCTCGTCGCACACCAGCAGTGGGTGGCCCGCCCGCGAACGGGCTTGGTGGCGAAGGACTTCGGCAAGCGTGTCACGAGCCATGGTTGGTGGTATCGCTGAAAAAGCTTCGGATGGCGCCCAGGTCGGGCTTGCCGGATGGTGTTCGCGGCATCGCGTCGACGACAACGATATCGGCCGGAATCTCGTAACCCGCCAGGCGTGTTCGCAGATACTCGACCAACTCACCGGTGCCGGTCGACCCGGCTTGACGCAGTTCCACCATGGCCACCGGCGTTTCGCCGAGCCGCTCGTCGTAACGTCCGACAACGGCCGCGCCGGCGACGGCGGGGTGGCCCTCGAGGGCGGTGCGAACGTTGTCGGGCAGCACCTTGAATCCGCCGCGAATGATGGCCTGGTCGGCTCGCCCCACGATCCAGAGAAAGCCGTCGGCGTCGATGCGCGCCATGTCCGTGGTCTGCAGCCAATCCGCCGACGGGCCAAGCTGCCCGGGCCTGAGCTCCAGCCGGCCCACCTGATTCGGCGGTAGGGCGGCGCCGTCATCGTCGACCACCCGCAGTTGCGCGCCGGGATTGGCGCGGCCGACGCTGCCGCGCTTGGCTCGCCAGTACTGCCGGTGGTCGGCAAGCGTCCAACCGGCGACGCCGCCACCGAATTCGGTGGCCGCATAAGAGGTCAGCACCGGGATGCCGTACTTCTGCGTGAAGGCGTCGGCGTCCTCGGCCGACAGCGGCGCGGTGCCGCAGGTGACGGCGCGGATGCCGGCCAGATCGGCTCGGGACAGATCAGAGTGCAATACCGTGCGCAGCGCCGCCGGTACCAGCGACACCGCGCGGGGGCGGTGCTTGCGCACCGCTTGGGTCCAGGCGTTGAGTTCGAATCGTTCCAGCAATACGAATGGCCTGCCCGCCGTGACGCATTGCAGTACCCGAAAAACGCCGCCGATGTGCACCAGCGGCGAATTGACGATCGCTACGCCGCGGCGCAGTTCGGTGGGCGCCGGTGTGTTCCGATAGTCGGCGCCCAGCACGCTGTGCGCCAGCATGTCGTAGCCGAGGCCGATTCGCTTGGGCGGCCCGGTGGTGCCGCTGGTCAGCATCCGCACCGCCACTTCCCAGCGGCCGGGTACCGATACCGCTGCCGGTTCGTCAACGCGGTCGAAGAGCGCCGAAATGGACACCGTAACCCGCCGCGTGGGGCCGGGCGCAGCAGCAGCAAGTGAGGCCAAATCGTCGGATTCGCCGACGATCACCGGCAGCCGCAGCCCGGCGATGTCGGTCCTGGTGCGATCGTCCCCGCGAGCAGGATTGATGGTCACCACAGTTCCGCCGCGCAGCAGCACGCCCAGGAACGCCGCAACATGGGCGGGCCGGTTGCGCAACAGGATTCCGACCTCTGGCTCTTTCGCTTGCGAACCGACATGGCTTGCCGCGACCCGGATCTGGCGCCACGAGAACCATTGGTCGCCATACTCGATCGCGGGTGCATCCGGCTGCAGATCGAGCACCTCGGCGATGCGCCGGCTCAGCGGATGCATCACCGGATCTTCGGTTCACGCGCGGGAGCCTGGCCGGCCGCCAGCTCCGCTATTCCGAGCGGGTTGCCCAACCGGGTATAGATCAGGCCCTGGTCCAGGGCGGCCCGGTAGGGTTTGTCCAAGGATTCCCAGATCGCTTTGACGGTGCCTTGAGTCGCCGACGGGGGCTTGGCCGCGATCGCCGCGGCGATCTCGTGCGCCCGTGCCCATAGCCGTTCGGGTTGAACAACTTCCGAGACCAGACCGATCCGCAGCGCGGTGTCGGCGCAGACCCGCTCGTCGTTGCCCATCAGCGCTATTCGTAGCGTCTCACCCAGCCCGATGCGGCGCATCAGCCCGATCGGCTCCAGCGCGCAAACCAGGCCGGCCGACACGTGCGAATCGAAGAACGTAGCATCCGTCGCGCAGATCACGATGTCGGATTCGTTGAGGAAGTAGAACGCACCCGCGGTGCATATCCCCTGTACGGCACACACCACCGGCTTCCACATCTTCTGCCACTTGGGACTCAGCGATTCGCCGGGATCCTCGTGATTCCAGACGTTTTCGGGCTGACCATAGGGTGCCTTGATATCAAGACCAGCGCTGAACGCGCGGCCGGCCGCCCTCAGGACCACCGCATGAACGGACTCGTCGAGCTTGACGATGCGCCACGCTTGCCCCATCTCCACACACATGGTGCGGTCGAACGCGTTGAGCTGCTCGGGCCGATTCAGCGTGATGGTCGCGACATGGTCCGCGGCATCGACGTCGAGCTGGATCCTGTCGAACTTCACCGGCATTGCCAATCGGGTTGGCGTTTCTCCACAAACGCTTTCGGACCCTCCACTGCATCCTGGGTCCGCAATACGCGTTCGCGAAAGGCCTCGGCGAGCATCTCGGCTTCGTGCAGCGGCAAGTCCAGTCCTTTGAGGATGGCCAGCCGCGTCCCGCGGACCGCCAGCGGCGCATTGGAATTCACAATGCCGGCAATCTCATGGGCCCGCTCCAGCAGGCGGTCGTGCTCGACGATTTCGCTGATCAATCCGAGCTCGAAGGCGCGCTCTGCGCTCATCCGCTCGTGCTTGCCCAGCAGCGCCATGCGCAGCGCGACAGAGCGCGGCAGTACCCGGGCCAGCCGCACCATCTCGCGCCCGGCGACCAGACCGATGCTGACGTGCGGGTCGAAGAAGGTGGCCCGATCGGATGCGATGACGATGTCTGACGTAGTGACCCAGTCCAGTCCGGCGCCACAACACAACCCGTTGACCGCGGTCAGCAGCGGCTTGGCCATTCGGCGAAACGGCGGCGTACCTTCCTGCGGTGCCTCCCACTGTTCGTAGGTCGACAGATAGGGGTGCTCGTAGATCACCTTGCCGTCGCCTGGGATGGCTTTGACGTCGGCTCCCGTGCAAAACGCTCGTCCGGTGCCGGTGACGATGGTCAGCCACACCTGGTCGTCGTTTTCGGCTTCGTCGTAGGCGGCCCGCAATTCCGTGATCATGTGCGGGCTCAGCGCATTGAGCGCATCCGGTCGATTGAGCGTGATGGTGGCCGTATGCCCGTCCACCCCGTAGCTGATGGTGTCGAATCCGGGCATGCTCACCGGCCCTGGAACTTCGGTGTACGCCGCTGCTGAAAGGCCGCCAGGCCCTCTTTGAAATCGCTTGTCCGGCAGGACAGTTCCAAGTTGAACAGCTCCTGGGTCAGGGACTGGCTCAGCGTCGCGTGCTGTCCGAGATGCAGCGCCTGTTTGGCCAGTCCGATCGCAGCCGTCGGCCCGCTGGATAGGCGGGACAACAACTCTTCTATCGTCTCGTCGAGTTGCTGCTCGGCTACGGCTTGGTGAATCAGGCCCCAGTCGGCGGCTTCAGGTGCGTTCACCTTTTCCCCGAGCAGCAGCATCCGCCGGGCGCGGGCCAGGCCGATCAGGCGGGGCAGCAGCCAGGTGGCCCCCGAATCCGGGCTGAACCCACGGTCGACAAAGGGCTCCCAGAAGAGGGCATCGGTGCTTGCAACAGTGAAGTCGGCGGCCAGCGCCAGATTGCAGCCCATGCCCACGGCCCAGCCCTGCACGCCGCACACCACCGGCAATTGGAGGGTGTGCAACAGCTCGATCACGCGATGGGCGGCATGCGGAATACGGCGCACCAGATCCCCGGCGCGCGGACGTTGTCCCTCGCCGCTGTTGGTGGCCACCCAGTCGGCGCCCGCACAGAAGTCCGCGCCCGCACCCCGGATGTGCACAGCGCGCAACGAGTCGTCGGTGGCGGCCTTGGATAGCGTGGCGACGAACGCCTCAATCATCGCTGCAGTCAACGAGTTACGTCGCGACGGGCGATCGAGCGTGATTCGCAGCACCGCGCCATCGCGGCGCGTTGTCACCGAACCCTCGGTCCCGGCCGAGTCGGCCTCGTGACCCACTATCGAATCCGGCCTTTCTGCGCCGATATGGTGACCCATACAGTAGGCAATACGATTGCTACGCTGTATAAGTTAGCAAGGAAACGTTGCCGACGGAATAAGCGGGTGAGACCCGACAAGGAGAGGACATATGTGTCCCAGCTCCGCAGCCAGATTCGGTGAGGCGCCGCTGGCCCAGACCGTCGCCGCCGCCGGTGCCATCCGGCGGCTCAGTTCGCTACTGCTCTCGCTGGAATACCCGCACCCGGCGGTGGACGCGATGCTGGCCCAATTCGGTGCCTGGGAGCGCGAGCTCGCGGCCGCCGCGCCGCCGGATCCTGCCCCGCGGATCGGTGCCCGCGACGACGACGCCCGCCGGGTCTATCTGAACCACGCCACCGACATCGGCGCCTACAACCCGTGCTTTCCCGAGTACCGGTTCGATCGCCTCGATGCCGAACGGGCCGCTGGCCGGGTCACCTTCCCGGTGGTCTACGAAGGGCCGCCGGGACTGGTGCACGGCGGCTTCCTCGGCGTCTTCTTCGACTGCGTAATACAGCATCACAGTTGTCTCACCGGGCTTTCCGGAAAGACGCGCACACTGTCGCTGACATTTCGGCGGCCGACGCCGCTGCTGACCGAACTGCAATTCGACATCGCGCGGTCGCAAACCGAACAGGGTGTCGCGGCGATCGCGCGACTGCTGCTCAACGGCGAAGTGCTCTGCCGGGGTGAGGTCACCACGCTGGCGTCGCAGCCCGAAAAGCTTGCCGGATATCAATTCGGCGCGCGGCGAACGGAGTCCAGCACATGAATACTTCGGACGAGCGAGTGCTTTTCCAGGTTGACCACGAGAAGCGCATCGCCACAATAACTTTGAACAACCCCGAGCAGCGCAACTCCTATGATGCCGCCATGCGCGAGGCCGTTGCCCGCTGTCTGGACCGCGTCGCCGACGACGACGATCTCACCGTGCTGCTGCTGCGTGGGGTAGGTGGCGTGTTCAGCACCGGCGCCGACATGAACAACGCCTACGGTTGGTACGGGGAATCGGAGGCCGCGGGCCAACGGCGCCGTCCCAGCCAGCGTCGCCGACTTACGGTGGACCGCAAGTCATTCAGCTTCTACCACAACTTCATGGGCTTCCCGAAGGTAACGGTCGGTGAGATCGCCGGTTACGCGCTGGGCGGCGGCTTCGAAATCGCTTTGATGACAGACATTTCGGTGATTGCGCGCAACACGAAGATCGGCATGCCGGCCACCCGCTTCCTCGGGCCGGCGCTGGGCAGTCTGCACATGTTCTTTCACCGGTTAGGGCCGGTGCTGGTGCGGCGCCTGCTGCTGACCGGTGACATCATCGAGGCCGGCCAGATCGAGCATCTCGGAATCTTCACTGACACATGCGATCCCGATTCGGTGACCGCCCGCGCCCGGTACTGGGCCGAGAAGGCGGCGAAGATGCCTGCCGACGGCGTCGTCATCGCCAAGGAGGCGTTCCGGTTGGTCGAGCAGAGCCAGGCGTACCAGGGCGAGGAAGTCGCCAGCTATCTGTTCCACGCATTCGGCACCAACCTGCAATTCGCACCGGGGGAGTTCAACTTCGTCAAAACCCGGGCAGAGCATGGAACCAAGGAGGCGTTCCGGCTGCGCGACGAACACTTCCACGTGCCCGAACCCGAAGCGGATTAAGCCATTAACGCTTCGCGGCCGACTTGGCTGGGGCTTTACGCTGGCGGGCCGGCGCCTTGCGGGCAGGCTTCGAGGCGTTTTCGATCAACTGGCCGGCGTGGTCCAGGATGCAGTCGAGACCGTATTCGAAGTTGGTCTCATCGGGGGCGCCGATGCGGTGTCCCTTACCGGTGACCTGCGCGATGAGCGGAGTGGTGTGCGGGTCGATGGCCACCGCGTCCTCGATCGTGCGCGAGCCGTCGTCGGATTGATTCTTTTCGAAGAGCCGGTGCAGCACCACCGATCCGCGCACGTGCAGCGATACCGCGGAATACGTGTCGAAGGCGTCCTCGGGTGAGAGTCCGGCCTCGACCAGGTTGGCGATCGCCCGTTCCATCTCCTGGGCGCCCAGGCGGGCCGCTTTGGGGCTGAGGGCCGCCCGAATCAAAATCAGGTCGCACAGAATTGGGTTGCCCATGAACGTCTTCCGCATCGACCGGGCATGATTGCGCAACGTCTCGCGCCAGTCGCTGGCTTCCACGTACGGGGTGGCGAACACATATTTGCTCAACGCGCGGTCGGTCATCGCGTTGAGCAGATCGTCCTTCTTGCGGAAATACCAGTAGATGCTGGTGACACCGACGCCGAGATGTTTGCCGAGCAACGGCATGCTCAAGTTGTCTATCGAGACTTCTTCGGCGAGTTCGAACGCCCCACTGATGATGTCGTCGGGATTGATGGACCCACGTTCGCGTCGCTGACGCTTCTCCGCGGTTGCCTGCTTTGCCACTACGGGCACCTCCATCAAGATCTATCCTGGTACGCGGTCCGTCAACCTTACCGGGGACCATCGACCGTCTGCTACTGTAACCCCTATCGTAGGCTTTTTTGTAACCCTGCTTGGGACCGAGATTGCGTTATGGATCTAGGGCTGGCGGACGCCGCCACCGTGGTGGTCGGCGGTAGCCGGGGAATGGGGTTGGCCACCGCCCGCTGCCTGGCTGACGAAGGCGCGCGGGTGGCGGTAGTCGGTCGTTCGCAGCCCGCGCTGGACAGTGCGGTCGAGGAGCTGACGACGCGCGGCAGTCCGGATGCGCTAGGTCTGGCCGCGGATATTCGTCAGGGCAGCTCCGTCGACCGGGTTTTCGCCGAGCTCGGCCGGCGATGGAACGGCGAACTCAATGTGCTCGTCAATACCGTCGGGCCGGGAGCTCCGGGCAGCTTCGAAGACCTGACCGACGACCAGTGGCGCGAATCGGTCGAAGACGGCGTGCTGGGCATGGTGCGGTGTGTGCGCTCGGCACTTCCGTTGCTGCGCAACGCGAAATGGGCTCGGGTGGTCAATTTCTCGGCACACTCGACACAGCGGCAAAGTGTCGTGCTGCCGGCCTACACCGCGGCCAAGGCGATGCTGACGAGCGTGTCGAAGAATCTGTCGCTGTTGCTGGCCAAGGACGAGATCCTGGTGAACGTGGTGTCGCCGGGCAGCATCGCATCGGAGTCACTGGTCGGTTGGGCCAACTCGGTCGGCGTCGACGGCAACGACCCGTACGCCTTGATGGACGCCATCGCCAAGCACTTCGGTCACCCGGCACACCTGCCCCGAGCCGGCCTGCCGGACGAAATCGGGCCCGTCGTCGCGTTTCTGGCGTCGCGGCGCAACTCCTACATGACCGGAGCCAACATCAACGTCGACGGCGGTTCGGATTTCACCTGACCCCTGGCGAAGGAGGGCATCATGGCCACGGCAGCTGAGGCCAGGGGATGGGCGCGCGGCGCCCTGCGGGGCATCGGTGACTCGCTGTACACGCCCTTCTGCGGAACCGACGGCGACGACATCGATTGGGACGCATACCGAACGTTGGTGCGCTACTGCGTAGGCGATCTCGGGCACCCGATGTTGTGGTGCACCAGCGGCATAGCCGAATTCTGGGCGCTGACGCTCGACGAACGAAAGCGCCTGTTGGAGGTGGCGATCGACGAGGGCCGTGCCGCAAATCCTGACGTGGTCGTGCAGGCCTGCACCTCTGCCATCACCGCCGAAGATTGCCTGGAGCTGACGCTGCACGCCCAGCGGGCCGGTGCCGACATCGCCTACATCCAGACGCCGATGATGGAGACCCACGGCGGCGAGGGCGTGTTGCGATTCTTCAGATACATCGCCGCACGAACGGACATCGCGTTGGGTATGTTCAATTCTCCGTCGTCGGGCTATGTGTTGACGGCCGCCGAAAGCGCCCGGATCTACGACGAGATCCCCGCGGTGTGTGCCACCAAGGAAGGCGCCTTCCGGCCGCAAAGCAGCCGGTTGCTGCATCAGTTGGCACCCGATCTGGTGCTCTGGGAATGTGACAGGACCGTGTACCGCGCGGGTTGGCTGCGCGATGGAATCGTCTGCCCGGCGCAGTTGGGTACCGCCGGCTATCTCTTCGAAACCCCGCAGCGCAGAATGTTTTCCGAGTACTGGGATCTGGTTCTCAACGACAAACTTCTCGAGGCCATGGACTACGGCCGTGAGTCGGGCCTGGACCAGTTCGACATCGATCTGGGTGGTTGGTGGACTTGCTATCCGGGCCGATCGGACTACTTCACCCATTGGGGCGGTGCGTTCAAGTACGCGGCTTCGCTGCTGGGTCTGCCGATAGGTGCTTATCCGCATTCGCGGCCACCGCAGGCGGAGTTACCGCCGGAGGCCAAGATGCAGATGGAGAATGCATATCGCCGAATCGGGCTTGTCGATTAAGAGGATTACCGGAACCCGTCGGCGGGCATACGCCAGATACTCGACGGCGGAAGGAATGCGAAATGCTCACCTTGGGTGTCATCGGCTGGATCATCATCGGCGGCCTGGCCGGCTGGATCGGAAGCAAGATCATGGGAACCGATGCGCAGATGGGCCTGGTACTCAATGTCGTGGTCGGCATCGTAGGCGGTTTGATCGGCGGGTTCCTGCTGCGTGGCTTCGGCGTCGACGTAGCCGGTGGCGGCCTGTTGTTCTCTTTCTTGACGTGCTTGCTGGGTTCGATCGTTCTACTGGGACTCGTCAGGCTCGTTGTGCATCGCCGACACGTGCACCGCTAGGCCTGTCTCGGCGGAGTTGCGTTCCGCCGGACCGAGATTCGCCGAATCGGATCGGGTTGCACTCGCCCGGGCGACAGTTGTGGAAGGCTGTACCGAGAGGTATACAGTACGGGTGCAGACGTACCCGTGATGCGCGGCCAGTCAAGCCCGAGGAGTTGCCGATGAGCAACAACAACGCACCCGAGACTGAACCGGCCGTGCTTTTTGAGGCCACGGCCAGCGGCGTCGGCATCGTCACCCTCAACCGTCCCGACCGACTCAATTCCTGGGGGCCCGATATGGCGCCCCCCTTCTATGCGGCCGTTGACTGCGCCGAAAACGACCCGGCCATCCGGGTGATCGTGCTGACCGGCCGGGGCCGGGCGTTCTGCGCCGGGGCCCATTTGGGTTCGTCGGGTGCTGGTGCAGACGTCGGCGATTCGCTGGATAAGGCCGGCGGCAAGAGCGTGGCGGATCTGGTCGGCGACCGTCCGCCGCATTTCCTGACCGAGTTGCGCAAACCTGTCATAGCAGCGATTAACGGTGCCTGCGTCGGCATTGGTTTGACTCAGGCGTTGATGTGTGACGTTCGGTTCGCCGCGGCCGGTGCCAAGTTTGCCGCGGTGTTCGCTCGCCGGGGATTGATCGCCGAGTTCGGCATCTCCTGGATATTGCCGCGTCTGACCGGTTGGGGAGTTGCGCTCGACGTGTTGCTCAGCGGACGTACCTTTCTGGCTGACGAAGCAGCGCGGCTCGGCATCGTCAAGGAAGTCGTGGCGCCCGAAAACCTGATGAACCGTGTCATGGAGTACGCCGAGGACATCGCCCAAAACTGTTCTCCGGCTGCATTGTCGGTGATTAAGCGACAGGCCTATCGCGATGCCGGCCACGATGTCGTGGCGGCCACCGCCGAGGCCGAAGCGCTGATGTGGCAGGGGCTGCCGCGGCCCGACGTCGTCGAGGGGATAGTGAGTTTTCTGCAGAAGCGGCCGCCGCAATTCCCGTCGCTGGATTCCGCGCCGTAGTAGAACACTATGGCGGACTCGGCTGCCAGGTACCCTGCGGCAGCGCGCGTACTGTAAACACGACAGTAGGCACGTTGCGAAATTCAGCCGTCGGCGTCTTGGAGTGGTTTCACGTGGTCAAGGTGATGGAGGGCTTCCGGGTCCTAGAGGTCGCACAGTTCACATTCGTCCCCGCAGCCGGCGCCATAATGGCCGACTGGGGCGCCGACGTCATCAAGGTCGAACATCCGGTTCGAGGCGACACCCAGCGGGGCTTCCTGCACATGGGCGGTTTCCACCTCAACCCCGACCGGCATCCGCTCATTGAGCACCCCAACCGCGGCAAGCGCAGCGTCGGCATTGACGTGTCAACGCCGGGGGGCCAGGAAGTGCTCTACGAACTCGCGAAAAGTTCCGACGTGTTTCTCACCAATTACTTGCCGTCGGCGCGTCAGAAGAACAGGTTCGACGTGCAGCATATTCGTGCGGTGAACCCGAGCATCGTCTACGCGCGTGGCAGCGCGTACGGGGACAAGGGACCCGAGCGCGACGTCGGCGGTTATGACGGGACGGCGTTTTGGACGCGGAGCGGCATCGGTCACTGCCTGACCCCGCCAGAACTGGGTGCGCCACTAAGTCAAGGCATTCCGGCCTTCGGTGACTCCATCGGCGGGATGAACATCGCCGGCGGCATCGCCGCGGCGCTGCTTCATCGCGAGCGCACCGGTGAAGCCCTCGATGTGGACGTATCGCTGCTGAGCACGGCGTGGTGGGCGGCCGGCGCGACCATGGCACAGGCCATGGATACCGGTGAAGTTATGCGGGTGGCGATGCCGAAATCCGGTGGCTCAGAATTCAATCCGTTTCTGGGCAACTTCCAGACCTCCGACGCCGGCACCATCAACTTGTGCATCGTGAGCCCGACCGGGTATATCCGCGACACCTTCGAACACCTCGGCATCGCCGCGGCCGCAGCCGATCCTCGGTTCGCGACCGCTCCTACGCTGATGGAAAACGCCGAAGCTGCAAGCGATTTGATCGCGCGGGCCATTGCGGGCAAGCCATTCGAGTATTGGCGTCAACACCTCAAGACGATGAAGGGGCAATGGGCGCCGTTTCAGAGCCCCATGGACCTCGGCGTTGACGAGCAGGCCATTGCCAACGACATGATCGTCGAACTGGAGGCCGCCGACGGGGGAGTGCCGTTCAAGGTCGTCCGCGGGCCCGTGCAATTCAACCAGGAGCCGCTGGCAACCACGCGGGCCCCGCAGGCGTCCGAGCACACCGAACTGGTGTTGACGGAACTGGGCATGGACTGGGACCGCATCGAAGAGCTGAAGAACTCCGGCGCCATCGCGTAGTCCAGCACAACCCGACTGACCAGGCGTTTTACCGATCTCACGCGCGCGTGGCCCGCTTTGTAGAAAGCTGTACCGATAGGTATACAGTATCTACTACGCGCCTATTTTGAGAGGACGTCCACCATGACCACGTTGGACTACCGGGCGATTGACGTCGACAACCACTACTACGAACCGATCGACTCGTTCACTCGGCACCTGCCCAAGGAATTCAAGCGCCGCGGCGTGCAGATGCTGCATGATGGCAAGCGCACCTGGGCGGTCATCGGCGAGCGGATCAATCAGTTCGTCCCCAACCCGACCTTCGACCCCATCATCGAGCCCGGCTGTCTAGATCTGCTGTTTCGGGGCGAGATCCCCGAGGGGGTCGACCCGGCATCGCTGATGAAGGTCGATCGGCTGGAGAATCATCCCGAATACCAGAACCGGAATGCCCGGGTGCAGGTCATGGACACCCAGAACCTCGAAATGGTGTTCATGTTGCCCACGTTCGCGTGTGGGGTCGAGGAGGCGCTCAAGCATGACATCGACGCCACCATCGCCTCGATCCACGCCTTCAACCTGTGGCTCGATGAGGACTGGGGCTTCGACCGGCCCGATCACCGAATGATTTCGGCACCAATCATTTCGCTGGCCGACCCGGACAGGGCCGTCGACGAGGTCGATTTTGTGTTGGGCAGGGGCGCAAGGCTGGTGCTGGTACGCCCGGCGCCGGTGCCAGGACGGGTCAAGCCGCGCTCACTGGGTGACCCTGTGCACGATCCGGTCTGGGAGCGGCTGGCAGACGCCGGTGTCCCCGTCGGCTTCCATCTCAGTGACAGCGGGTACCTCGCGATCAACGCGCTGTGGGGCGGCAAGGGCACGTTTGAAGGATTCGGCAAGAAGGATCCGCTCGACCAAGTCCTGTTGGACGATCGGGCAATTCACGACGCAATGGCATCGATGATCGTTCATCAGGTCTTCACCCGGCATCCCAAGCTCAAGGTCGTCAGCATCGAGAACGGCTCGTATTTCGTCTACCGGCTGATCAAGCGGCTGAAGAAGGCTGCCAACACTGCCCCGCATCACTTCAAGGAGGATCCGGTGGCGCAACTGCGGAACAACGTCTGGATCGCGCCCTACTACGAGGACGACGTCAAGCTGCTCGCCGAAACCATAGGCGTGGAAAAGATCCTGTTCGGCTCGGACTGGCCGCATGGTGAGGGACTTGCCGATCCGATGTCTTTCGTCGCCGATATTCCGCAGTTTCCTGAGTTCAGCGCCGAGGACACCCGAAAAGTCATGCGCGACAACGCACTCGACCTGCTCGGTGCCAATCTCCCAGTGATGGTGTAGCGCGCCCGATGAGCGAATGGACGATCGGAGCGGTCTTGGACGCGGTTGCCCAGGCAGTGCCCGATCGGGTGATGACCGTCTGCGGATCACGCCGCAGTACATTCGCCGAGTCTGCCGACCGAACCCGCCGGCTGGCCAACTACCTGGCGGCCAACGGCTTTGGCGCGCATGTCGAACGCGAGGTGCTGGGTAACTGGGAATGCGGACAGGATCGCGTTGCGCTGATTATGCACAACGACCTTTATCCCGACATGGTCATCGCATGCCTGAAGGCCAGGGTGGTGCCGGTGAACGTCAATCACTACTACACGCCCCGCGAAGTGGCGGACCTGCTGACCTACCTCAAGCCGCGCGGCATCGTCTACCACCGCTCGCTGGGTGCCAAGTTCGCCGACGTGCTGCCCGGGGGCGCCGAACTGTTGATCTCCGTTGATGACGGCAGTGACCTCCCCGAATTGCCCGGCGCCGTACCCCTCGAAGATGCTCTGGCGCGCGGCAATTCGGATCATGGGAACACGCCTCAACCCGACGATGTACTGATGATATGCACCGGCGGCACCACCGGGCGGCCCAAGGGCGTGATGTGGCGGCAGGCCGACATATACGTTGCTTCGATGAACGGTGACGACCACGCCGCCGCCGACGAGATCCGTCAGCGGGTGCGCAACGCCGGCCCGCCATGGTTCGCTGTTTCACCTTTGATGCACGCCGCCGGCATGTGGACCGCGTTCGCGGCGTTGCTGTCCGGACAGACGGCCGTGCTCTACGACACCAGACAGAAGTTCGACCCGGCCGCGGCGCTCGAGATCGCCGAGCGTGAGAAGGTCGGCATGATGACGATGGTGGGCGATGCCTACGCGGCGCCATTTGTCGACGAACTCAGCCGGCGCAGTTATGACCTGACTTCGTTGTTCGCCATCGGTACCGGCGGGGCGGCCACCAATGTCAAATATCAGCAGGCCGTGCTGAACTACTTGCCGCACATCACCTTGATCAACGGCTACGGTTCCTCGGAAACCGGGAACGTGGCATTCGGGCGCAGCAGACATGGCACCCATGCCGACACCTTCGTGTTGCGAACGGGCGGGCTGGTGTTGTCGGAGGACTACCACCGGTTCCTTCAGCCGGGTGATCCTGAAATCGGCTGGGTGGCCCGCGCCGGACGAATCCCGTTGGGTTACTTCGATGACCGTGCCGCAACGGCGAACACGTTTCCGGTGGTGGATGGGCAGCGGGTGGTGATATCGGGCGATCGTGCCTCGGTGCAAGCCGACGGCACGCTCCGCTTGTTCGGCCGGGATTCGCTGGTGATCAACACCGGTGGCGAGAAGGTCTTCGTCGAGGAGGTCGAAGAGGTCCTGCGGGCGCACCCCAGTGTCGCTGACGCCTTGGTGGTCGGCCGAGACAGCGACCGGTGGGGGCAGGAAGCGGTGGCGCTGATCGAATTGCGCGGTGAGGGCGCCGAGGTTGATGACGATGTCCTACGCGCGCACTGCGCGGCCGATTTGGCGCGGTTCAAGGTGCCCAAGGCGTTCATCGTGGTCGACCAGGTGCGCCGACTGGGCAACGGCAAGGCCGACTATAGGTGGGCCAAACAGCATGCCACACAACGCGTTAGGACCACGCAATGACGCAGCCGGACGCCAGGCCGGTCATCGACTGTCTGGTCAACGTCCACTTCGGTGAGACGGAAGCACAGCCCGAGTTCATGACCAAGGTCCGCGACGACTACTTCAAGGGACCCAAGTCGATGTTCGACCCGGTGGACCTTTCGGAGTTGCTGGACGAGATGGACGAACACGGCGTGCACAAGGCCGTCCTGATGGACAGCCTGGCCAAGCCATCGGTGACTGCCCGTAAGTTCGTCGACGCGCGCCCGGATCGATTCGTGCTGGCTCTTGGTGGCATCAACCTGCTGCGTCCGGTGGCGCCACTACGGGAGCTGACTTCGGCGGCGGCCGATCTCCCGCTGGCGTATGCCGTTGTCGGCCCGAGTTTCTGGGCCGACGGCGCGTATCCGCCCAGCGATGCGGTGTATTATCCGCTGTACGCCAAGTGCGCCGAACTCGACCTGCCGCTGTGCGTCAATACTGGAATCCCAGGACCGCCGATCCCCGGCGAAGTACAGAACCCGATCCACCTGGACCGGGTGTGCGTGCGCTTTCCCGAGCTGAAGCTGTGCATGATCCACGGCGCAGATCCGTGGTGGGACATCGCGATCCGGATGCTGATCAAATACCAGAACCTGCGGCTGATGACCTCGGCGTGGTCGCCAAAGCGGTTGCCGGACAGCATTATCCATTACATGCGCACCCGGGGCTCGGGCAAGGTCATCTTCGCGTCCGACTGGCCCGTACTGCGCCACCATCGCGTGGTGCCCGAAGCCAACGCCCTGGATCTGCCCGCCGAAGTCCTGGACAAATACCTCTACAGCAACGCCAACGAATTCTTCTTCGGTGGCCCGGAATCAGGAGCGGTAATCGATGGATAGATACGAGTTGCGCCGGCTCGACTACAGCCTGACCGAGGATCACAAGGCCCTGCAGGCCGCCTACCGAGAACTGCTTGCGGCCCACTGTCCGATCGAGACGGTCTGGGCTGCACAGGAAACCGGGTTCGACAAGAGTCTGTGGGAGCGGTTGTGCGCCATGGGCGCCACATCCATGGCAGTAGGTGAAGGTGCCGGCGGCGACGGAGCGACCTTGGTGGATCTCGCGCTGGTCGCCGAAGAACTGGGCCGCACGCTTGCCCCGGTGCCCTGGATCGACCACGTCTGTGCCGCGCGGCTGGCCGAGCGGCTGGACTCGGTCGACGCCGGCATGATCGAGGGCAGTCGGATTCTGGGGCTCGACGCCGCGCTGGAACCCGTTGCGGGACTGCGACTTATCCCTGTTGCGGCGATCGCCGACGGTCTGATGATCCGGGATGGGGACGACGTGGTGCTGCTGAGGTTTGTCACCCGGCCTGCGCGCGTGTCTAATCTCGGCCAGCTCCCGATGGCCTGGGTGGATCCCGGCGCCGCCGAGTCACGAACGGTGTTGGGTTCGGGTCCAGCTGCCGTCGCGGCCTACCGCCGGGCGCTGGATGAGTGGCGGGTGCTGACCGCCGCGGCGCTGGTTGGCCTCGTCGAACAAACGATGACCATCGCGGCCGAGTTCGCCAAGACCCGTTACACCCTTGGCGTTCCGATTGCCACACTGCAGGCGATTTCGCATCCGCTGGCCAATATGGCGATCGTCGTTCAGGGCGGCCGCAACCTCGCCCGGCGAGCCGCGTGGTTCCTGGACAACGAGCCGAACGAGCGGCCGGAGTTGCCGGGGTGCGCGTTCGTTTTCATGGCCGAGGAGGCGCCCAAGGCCGCAACCATGGCGGTCCACATTCAGGGCGGTCTCGGGGTGTCGGTCGAAGCCGCGGGGACGGCGTATCTGGTCCGAGCCCGGGGGTGGGCGGTGGCCGGTGGCGATCCGGGCGCTACCGCCAAACATGTCGGACAACTCGTCGCGGACCGCGAACGCGCTGGCGCACCCGCGTAAAGGACTATCGAACAATGGATTTCGCCCTCGTCGAGCTCGACGCCGATGACAAGAAGTTTCTGGCCGAGGTTCGCGCGTTTCTCACTGAACACGTGACGGATGAGGTTCGCCGCCGCGACCGCGACACCGGAGACAACTTCGACGAAGGGGTGCACCTTGCGATCGGCGCGGCCGGATACCTGGAGAAGGAGTGGAAGTCCACTAAGGAAGGGGGTTTCACCCGGGTCCGCCGCCGGATCTGGGAGTTGGAGAAACGCCGTGTGCACACGCCGTGGGTGACGTGGGGCACGACGGCGATGGTGGCGCGCGCTGTTGCCGCATTCGGCAAGCCCGAACTCGTCGAGGAGGTGATGCCCAGAGTCTTCAGCGGCGAGGTGCGAATGTGCCTGGGTTATACGGAGCCCGACGGCGGATCCGACGTCGCGACGTGCAAGACGCGGGCGGTGCGGGAGGCGGATGGGTCGAGCTGGATCATTAACGGCTCGAAGATGTTCACCACCGGCGCGCATAACTGTCAGTACGTCTTCCTCATCACCAACACCGACCCGGATGCGCGTAAACACAAGAGCCTTACCATGTTTCTGGTTCCCCTTGATTCGCCGGGCATTGAAATTCAGGGCATCCGCACCGTCGACGGCGACCGAACCAACATCGTGTACTACACCGATGTCCGCGTTGATGACAAGTACTTGCTCGGTGAGGTCAACGGCGGCTGGACTGTCCTGCGCGGACCGCTGGACGCCGAGCACGGTGCCGTCGCCGCGTCGCCGGATGGGTTGCAGGACGTCGCGATCATGCAGCACCAAACCGGCTTCATGTCCGCGGCGGTGGACGCGGTGGTGGCCCGGGTCGGGCAGCCCGGCGATGACGGGGTGCGTCCGATCGACGATGGATCGGTGGCATATCGGTTGGGCCGCAGCGCCGCCCGGTTAGAGGCGGCGCTGTCGACGCCGAGCATCTTCGGCCGGGTCGCGCAGGCGCAGACCATGCGCGACATCGGGGCCGATCTGATGGACATTGCCGGCGGCGCCTCGGCGCTGCCTATCGACACCGACGGCGCCGCCGACAACGGGGCATCGGAGTATCTCTACCGATTCGCCCCGTTGGCCGGGATTTACGGGGGCACGCTGGAGGTCTTTCGCAACATGATCGCCCAGCATGTGCTGGGGCTGGGCAAACCGAACTATTCGCCGCCGGCCGACAAGGCTTCGGCGAACTAGTTGTGCAGCGCCAGGGCGGCATACTTGCCGGCGCGGACGATGGCGTAGGAGCGCCACAGTTGTCGCTCCATCGAGTCGAACACATGATCCGCAATGCTCTTGGCAAGTTCCAATCGCTCACCGGTTAGTGCCGCGGGTGGGCTTATCTCAATTTCGCTCTTGCCGGCGTCGCCAGCGGTCGGCGGGTCATGACGGCCGGCAAGGTAGTCCAGTCGGCCGCCGGTTTCGGCTTCGGCGGCCAGGGCAAGTGGTTGCGTCTGGGCGAAGAACTCCTCACCCGTGGATTCCAGAGCTACCAGCATCCACCAGCGCAATACCGGATCACTGTGTTGCAGAGCGATTTTGGCGAACTCGATCATGTTCTGCCGGTGCAGATCCATGTCGGCGTCGAGGAATAGCCATTCGAGCGCGTCGCTAGCCGTGTGGTTGAGCACGTGATCGAGTCCCAGCGCATCCCAGTCTGAAAGAAACAGCTTGCTGTGTTCAGAGAGCCGCGCGGCCCAAGCGTTCACCGCTTGCTCTGCGGCGCTCGCCGGTTCGGCAAAGGTCAACGCGTACTTGGTCAGGTCGCGGTAGCCAAGAATGTCCATCACCCACATGGGAATGAACTGACGTAGTTTGTCTGCGGGACTGCGTTGATCGCTGCGGAGCCAGTCGTAGAACGGGTGTGCCCGCAGTCTGTCCTTGCGTTCCTCGATGTGGCGAAGCATGGCGGCGTCGTTGTCGTCTGCCGGGCTGATCGCGAGTGCGGGGGCAGTCCAATCAGATTGGGCCACAGCGGGTGGTTGCGGGCGACGAGGGACGGTGCCGGTATCGAGATATGTAGTTGCGTAGTCCAGGAATCCGTCGAAAATGCCGTCGAAGATGGCGAACATTCGTTGGCATGCTTCGCCCGCGCGCTCCCGCCGTTCGGGGTCGAGTACCACCGTCTCGAAGACGCCTTCGGTGTTACCGACGTGCCCGGATTCCAGGTCTAGGTGGTACGGGCCGAAGTAGCGGTATTCGAGTCCTGTTTGGCCCGACAACGTAGCGGCGACGCGTGCGGTATTGCTGAGCATGACATGGCCGGTGGCCTCGCCCGCCTCGGAGTGGCCGAACCGGATCAGCGCATCGTCGCCGTCGTCAGCGACCAGCCGGATGAACTCAATTCCGCTGCGACGGAACGTCTCCTGGTCCGAGGACAGGAATAGCCACCACAGCATGTCGCTGGTGCGCCAGCCCAACCGGGTATCGATGTCCAGCTTGCGCCAATCCTCGAGAAACATCTTCGAGTGCTTCTCGTCTTCGAGCGTGCCGAGATTGATCACCCACTCGTACTCGTCGTGCGGCTCCGGGAATCTCAGCACCCAGCGGTTCATGTCCCGGAATTGCATGATGAACAGTGCGCCGGCCGGTCCGATGGCCAACCGGTCCCGAGCCGGGACCCGGTCGCTGGACAGCCAGGCGAAAAATGCGTGTCGGCGTGCTGCGTCTTGTCCCGCATCCCGCAGCTGCATCACATGTTTCAATGCGAGGTCTTTCTTTGCTGGGCTCATCCGCCGTTGCTGAGTCACTGATCAAAACAGGCCGTTCGATGGTGTACCAATTGTACGCCCGCCTAGTACAATCGAGCGACTTGCCTTTCTACCTGCCGCGAACCCGAACGGATCCTGAGGCAAGTTCACCTCACTCCGTTCCGTTCCTAGGTGCCGCGTGTGAAAATTGCATGTTGCTGACGACGGTTATTGGTGGTAGGGCTATCGATCTGGGGCGGTGCGGGGGTCCTTGCGAGCGCAGCTCGGCAATTGCCCGGTAGAAGCGGTGTAGAAGCGGTGTAGAAGTTGATCTTTGGTCGTCTCGGTGAGGGAGGGTTTCGACCAGATGGATGTTGACGACGACGTGGGTGCTGTACTCGCGGAGGCCAAGCGGGACGCGACGAACGGCGCGATCCAGACGATGCTTGCCGGTGGCGCGAGTGGTCGTGACGCCGAACTCCTCCGCGCGGTATTCGCCCAGGCGGGTGTCGGGGTGGGAATATCCGACATCACCGGCAAGATCCTGGTAGTCAACGCCTTCTTCGCCCGGATGTTTGGTTATGAGACAGAAGAGTTCATCAACAAATTTAGGGTCAGCGATCTCACCCATCCCGACGACACCGCCGAAGTCTGGGATCAGTACGCGGCATTGATGCGTGGCGACGTAGAGATGGTCAGCCTGGAAAAACCCCACCTGCACCGAGACGGACACACCATCTGGAATACCGTCAACGTCTCACTGATCCGAGACGTCAACGGCGTACCCATTTACACCCTGGCCGTATTCGGCGACGTGACCGACCGCCACCAGCTTGAACAACAGTTGCGTCACCAAGCCCTGCACGATCCGTTGACCGGACTGCCGAATCGCAGTCAGTTCTTCGATCGTCTCAGCGCTGCGTTCGAAGACCCGAAATCCCGGGTCGGCATCTGCTATGTCGACCTCGACGGCTTCAAGGACGTCAACGACACGCTCGGACACGACGTCGGCGACAAGCTGATCGTCATGGTCGCCGAGCGACTGTCCTTGTGCCTGCAGCGACCTGAGCAATTTGTTGCGCGTCTGGGTGGCGATGAGTTCGTCTTCCTGTTGCCAGAACCTGCCAGCACGAGCGAGGTTACCGACCTCGCTGACTCGGTTTTACGTGTCCTTGAGTCGCCGTTCGATATCGACGGAAACCCGATTACGGTGTCCGCCAGCGTGGGCGTCATGGAACAAGAGGTCGCCATTATCTCTGAGGTCGACCTGATGAAGGGAGCAGACGTAACGCTGGCGCGCGCGAAACAAGCCGGCGGCAACCGGTGGGTGATCCATGATCGCCATCATTAAAACACCCCCATGCACAAAGCGCTCGACCGCGGGGAATTCCGTCTCGTCTACCAGCCGATCGTGCGGCTCGCCGACAACTGCGTCATCGGCGCCGAGGCTTTGCTGCGCTGGGAGCACCCGACGTTGGGAACGCTGTTGCCAGACCGATTCATCGGCCTCGCCGAGCGAAACGGCATGATCGTGCCACTGACGAATTTCGTGGTCGAGCAAGCCTGCCGCCACATGCAGGCCTGGGGTGCCGGCCAGTCCGCCGACTCGCAAATCTTCGTCAGCGTTAACGCTGCCGTTCGCAACATTTGCGATCCCGGCTTCATTTCGGTTGTCAAGAACGCACTTGGCAACGCCGGCCTGCCCCCGCATGCGCTGCAGTTGGAAGTTACCGAGAATGCGGTCCTGGGTAAGGACGACAATTCGGTGAAGCGGATGCAGCAGTTGTCCGATATGGGCGTTTCCATCGCCATTGATGATTTCGGCACCGGGTTCTCCAGCTTGGCCTACCTGCGTGACCTGCCCGTCGATGTGGTCAAACTCGCCGGCGAGTTCATCAAGAATCTCGGCGGCAATATTCAGGGGCGGCTGGCCGACGAACAGATCACCCGAGCCATGATCGACCTCGCTCATACGCTCGGTCTTACCGTCACCGCTGAGCAAGTCGAGACCGCGAGCCAAGCTGCCCGATTACGTGCCCTTGGCTGCGACGCGGCGCAAGGCTGGCATTTTGCCAAGCCGATGTCGCCCGAGCTTTTCAATCAATAGCGCAACCGCAATACGAAAGATCGCGAAAAGCCTTCGAGTGCAGCGTTTTTGGGCTAGGCCGGAGCCGCCAGTATGTCGGTATTTATCCGGCCGAGCGAGTGTTGCGCTTATCGAGGAAGTCCGCCCAGGACACGACCTCGGGGTGCTGTTTGAGCAGCGCCCTGCGCTGGCGTTCAGTCATGCCGCCCCAGACGCCATACTCGACCTGGTTGTCTAGCGCGTCTGCTGCGCATTCCCGCATTACCGGGCAGTGGCGGCAGATGGCCGCAGCCTTACGCTGCGCGGCTCCCCGGACAAAGAGTTCGTCAGGATCTGTGTTCTTGCACAGCGCATTCGACACCCAATCCCCAACTTCTGACTCACCTGAGCGCAGAATTCCATTTGCAGCTACCAGATTAATTCGCCGCATCGCGGGCCGTGTTGCTGACAACGAAGTGTCCCTTCTTCCCGCCGCATGTTGCGATCGTTCCCGGCGGAAGACAAAGTGTGATCCGCATCTCGCCTAAGTTTAAGTTCACCGGTTGGATGCCAAGTGCACCAATTTTTGAATGCGCGCAAGAACGCTTGATTAAATTCAAACCGGCGTCGGCGGCGGCCCCGGGTGCCCGGTAGGGCGTAGGGCTTCTCCCGCGATGCCAGGAACAATTGGTTATAATACTGTAACCATTACCGTTGAGCGTGCCGGACGGGCTTCATGTTGTCCGGAAAGGGCAGGAGATGACCACGTTTAGCTGGCCTGTCGACGACGGCGCGGGTACGGAGTGGTGCGATGAGTTGCAGGTAGCGCGGGCCGAATGACCACGGCCGCCGTGGTCTTCGACCCGTTCTCCGAGGAGTTTTTCAACGATCCCTATCAGACTTACCGGCGAATGCGTGCTGAAGCACCCGTCTATTACAGCGCGGAGTACGACTTCTACGCGCTGACCCGCCACCACGATGTGGCGGCGGCCTTCAAGGACTTCGAAACTTACTCGTCTGCCTACGGTGTGGACCTCGCTCAGGTGCGTAAAGGCGAGGTGACCTCGCACGGATCGATCATTGCCATGGACCCTCCGGCGCACCGCCGCATGCGCGGTCTACTGAACAAGGTGTTCACCCCGCGCGCCATTCAGGCGTTGCGGCCGTTGGTGGCTGAAGTGGTGGACAAGCACCTATCTGCCGTGGATCCGGACGGCTTCGACTTCGTTCAGGATTTTTCGGCGCCGTTCCCCGTCGACGTGATGACGACGCTGCAGGGTGTTCCGGAGCAGGATCGCCAGCAGATTCGGCTGTGGATCGATGATCTGCTGCACCGCGACGCCGGCGAAGTCGAGATGAGTCAGGCGGGTCTGAAGTCGGCCGTCGACATGGCCATCTACTACTACCGGCTCACCAGAATGCGGCGTGAAAGTCTGGGTGACGATCTGCTGAGCAGGCTGATCAACGCCGAGATCGAACGCGACAACGGACGGATGGAGCCACTGACCAACATCGAGATCACGGAATTCGCAACGCTATTGGGGGGCGCCGGTGCCGAGACGGTGACCAAACTGCTGGGCAACGCCGCGGTGGTGTTCGCCAGAAATCCCGGCCAGTGGCAGCAGCTACTACATGACCGCAGCAAGATTCCGCTTGCGGTCGACGAAATGCTGCGCTACGAAGCGCCCGCACAGTACAACGTGCGCCGCTCGATGCGCGCCGTCGGCCTGCACGGCACGACCATACCGGCGGGTAAGCCGGTGTTCTTAGTGGGAGCTTCGGCTAACCGTGATCCGCTGGCGTGGACCGAGCCAGATACTTTCGACATCAACCGCGACCGCACTCAGTCGCTCAATCTGGGGCTCGGCTATGGCATCCACAGCTGCCTGGGCGCGGCACTGGCGCGCCTGGAAAGCGCGATCGCATTGGGTCGGATGCTGGATTTCATGCCGCGTTACGAGGTCGACTGGAGTAGCTGCAGGCGGGTGAACATGCAGAACGTGGCGGGCTGGAGCAATGTGCCGGTCCGGGTGCTGCGCTAGCCCGTCTGCTCCCGGCGCCACACCAAGGTGCTGTTGATGGTCCTACCTTTTGACGACGTCACGCTCGCCGATAACGTCAACCGATCACCGTCAAGATGAGCGCGGCGAAACAGGCTCTGCCCCAATAGCTCCGGCGTATTCGATACCAGCACGTCGTGGCGCACCGTGGACGACGCCTCGTCGACATGGAACCTGCCACTGTACGCGATGTATTCGTCACCCGAATCGGATGTCAGCTGCGCGGACATGTAACCGTCGACGGTGTAGAGAATCAAGCCAAAAGGGTTCTGTCCCAGAGGGTGGCGGGACCCACCGGCGCTTCGGGAGACGAAGGACTCCAACATCCAACCGCCCAAGATCGCGTGATGCAATTCGCTCATGATTCGGCTTCGGCCTGTGCCCGCGCCCACCGGTAGTCTGCCTTCCCGGACGGGCTGCGCTGGATGACCGGGCGAAACACGATGGCCTTGGGGAGTTTGTAGCGGGCCAGCGATTGTGCGGCGTGGGCGACCAGCTCATCGGAGTCGGCGTCAGCCCCCTCGGCGAGCGCGACGATCGCCACCACTTCGGAGCCCCATCGTTCGCTCGGCCGACCGGAAACCACCACGTCTGCCACCGCGGGATGCGAGGCGATCGCGGTCTCGACTTCCTCGGCGAAGATCTTCTCGCCGCCGGAGTTGATCGTCACCGAATCGCGGCCGAGCAATTCGATGCAGCCGTCGGTACGGTGTCGCGCCCGGTCGCCGGGAACCGCGTACCGTACGCCGTCGATGACGGGGAAGGTCGCCGCGGTTTTGACGGCGTCGCCCTTGTAGCCGAGCGGAACATGACCGCGCTGCGCCAGCCACCCGTTGCCGTCATGGCCCGGCGGCAGCATCGCCGTCAGGTCTTCGGCGGCCACGAGGGTGTCCGGCCCGGCGTTGAAGGTGCCCGTCGACACCGCACCCGATGTTGACAGGTGGTGCATTTGGGCACCGGTCTCTGAGGATCCGACGCCGTCGACGACGACGGCATTGGGCAAGGCATCTATCAAACGCTGTTTGACGTACGGGGTCAACAGCGCGCCGCCGTTGGCGACGACGGCAAGCGACGACACATCCGCGACGCCCTTTTTGATGGCTGCCACCAGCGGGCGGGCTATCGCGTCGCCCACGACCGTCACCACCGCCACCCGCTCGCGTTCAATGGTGCGCACGACATCCTCAGCGTCCAAATGGTCTACCACCGAGGGGAAAACGATGGACTGTCCGGTGGTCATGGCCGTCATCACGGTCCACTGGGCGGCGCCGTGGATCAGCGGCGGCAACACCATGAGTTTGGTTCCGGGCCCCGCGGTTACCCGCGCGGCGATCTCGTCGATGGAGCCGACGGGCTGGCCGGTGTAGAGATCACGGCCGCCGAAGGAAGTCATGAAGATGTCGTGCTGGCGCCACAGCACGCCCTTGGGCATGCCTGTCGTCCCGCCGGTGTAGAGCACGTACAGGTCATCAGGGGAGTGCTGCACCGGCGGCGGCCCGGGAGAAACGGATGCCAGCGCGTCCTCGTAATCGACTGCACCGTAGAGCAATTCGTTGCCCGAATCGTCGGCGATCTGGATCAACACCCGCAGGGCAGGAAGGTCCGGCAGGACTTCGGCCACTCTTGGGGCGAACGCGGCGTGGTAGATCAGTGCGCTCGCGCCCGCATCCTCGAGAAGGTACTGCAGCTCGTTCTTGACGTACCGGAAGTTGACGTTGAACGGGGCGACGCGCGCCGCAAAGCTGCCGAGCAGCGCCTCGACAAATTCGTTGCCGTTGTATGCATAGAGGCCCAGCAGGTCCTGGCCCACCTCATGGCCGGCCAGATCGGATCGCTCGGTGTGGCAGCCCAGTCCCTGCGAATGCAGGTATGCGGCAAGGCGGTTCGCTCGCTCGACGACCTGAGCGTAGCTGTAGCGCTTGTCGCCGTGGACGATCAGCTCGCGCTCACCGATCGCGGCGGCGACAGCGCGCGCGACGGCGGGCACGGTAAATTCAGACATCAGACCTCTCACGGTTGGTGGGGTAGCAGGCGGACCATCAGGCCGTTGGCCTCGGTGAGCAGCGTGTCGTCGGCGGCGGTCATGGTCGCGGTGATGAAGACCTTCCGGCCCTCGCATCTCGTGATCCGGCCATACGCGGTCAGTGGCTCATCGATCGGGGTGACGTTGCGGTAGTCGACGTGCAGGTAAGCCGTGCGGGTGGGGCGAATGTCGGCCGTAGAGACCACCATGCCGAATAGCCAGTCGTAGAAGAGCGGGATCATGCCCCCGTGTACCGCGTTGTTCCCGCCGACGTGGGATCGGGTGAAATGTCCGGTCATGGTTACCCCGTCGGCCCCGCCGTCGCGCAGCGTCCACGGCGGCAGCAGCGGATGGCCCAGGCCGGGTAGTTCGATGACCTTGCCCGCCGGCGCCTCGACGTCGGGCACCCGATGGGATTCCAGCATGGCGCAAGCGCTTTCGACCTGATCGGCAGCGGCGGCCCAAACCGAGGCATCGGGGTTGGTGGAGACGGTGAGGTCCTGCAGGCGCCGCATCGCGGCAGCGAACCGGCCCAGATCGGGCGGTGCGCCCAGCGGTTTGACTTCGGGGAATCCGCCGCGGATTCCGGGTGCGGTTTCGGTCATGGTCCCTTCCATGTGTTGATCAACTCGTCGGTGGCGGTGATGGTGGCCAGCAGGGACAGGGTGTTGGCGATGACGGCTGCGCCGTACTCGCTGGGCACGCCGGCCACAGCATCGCTGGGTATGACAACGCGATACCCGGCATTGACCGCGTCCATGACCACGTTGGGTATCGCGATGTTCAGCGAAACACCCACTACCACAATGGTGGAAAGCCCGAGGTTGCGCAGGATCGCATCGAGGTCGGTGCCGCCCATCGGTCCGACGCCGTGCCAGCGACTCAACACCAAATCCGTTGGTTCGGGGCCTAATTCGGGGAGCAACGCGGCACCGGGCGACCCGGGTGCGATGTCCACGCCGTGTCCGACGGCGAAAACCTTGGCATTGTGATTGGAGCCGCGCCCATCGGGTCGTCGTTGCACCAGGCAATGCACCACCTGCACCCCGGCCACGCGGGCCGCCGGCAGCAGCCGCACGATGTTCGGCAGCGCGATCCGCCGCGCCTCCTCGGCGAGTACCGCAAGTCCGGCGTGCGGGCCGATGACCGCGCCCTGACATTCCTGGGTGACGACCGCGGTGTGCTCGGGCGCCGCGAGGTCGGCGAGGCGGGCGGTCATCGTGCGGTCGCTGTGATGTCGTCGCGCGGCGGGACGTCGTAGCACTGGGTGGCCCAATTCCGCAACGCCATATAGGGTTTCGCATCGACTTTAGACAGTGCCGGATGCTTCACGGAGTTCTGTTTCGTCGTCGACAACATGCAGTTCTCCGGATTCGTCGCGATGGGCGCCCATATCGTTGCCGAAATGGTGCAGCGGCCGGAGCTCTCCGGCCGCAAACTCGGGTGACCATCCGACCGTGAACCACCCGGTGACCTTCCAGGTGAACGGGACTTTCACGCCGGCTCCTCGGTATTGGCAATACTTAATCTATTACAGTATAGATTTCAGCAGGATGCCGCGATGCGAGCAGGTGGGCAAGGAGCATGAATGAGAATGAAGCGGCTCACGACGCTCTGACACCCACCGCGCTCGTTGCCCCGACAGTGCTGATACACCCCAACTGTTATGCCGGTGGCATTCGCGAGTACCGGCGTCGCTACGTCAAGTCGCGGCCGACTGCTACTGCGGTTTCAAATTGGTTTCATCGTCATGGACAAATCGGCCCGGGTAACGGACAAAAATGCCTCAACTGTCGCCAATTTGGCGTGTCGCGTATATAAAATGCCGCAGTCGCAACTGATCGTGGATAATAGTGCACCGGCATAAGGCTATGGGGCCGCAAGCTAATCCCAAGTGGCACTGTACATTTGACCGTCCGGCATCGCTGCGTGCCTGAATGTCAATCATCTTTACACGAATATAAATCGGATGTGATCTCGGCAACTTCTAACGCCGGCATCTGGACTTTGTTGCCCCATGTTGTCTAATGGTAATGCGCCATTAGTTGAAGGGCTGGCAGCTAATGCGCGGTTCGCCGGCCGCCCCACAATCGATTGAATCGACGTGATGAAAGCTTTCATGGACCAAACTAATGGCCGCCATTACCTGGATGAACTTATTGGGGATGGGCACCCGCCGCTACCCACTGCGGGGTTGGTCGACGCCGCCGCCGAAGCCGGTTTGGCCACTTGCCGGTTGACTCCAGTACAAGCGTGGGAACTCCTGAAGTGCATCGAGAATGAACTGGCGACGACAATAGACCTTCTCAAATACATCGAAGCGATACTCGCTGATTCCTTGCCGCATAGGCGATTTAGCCCGAGCTACCTTCGCGCAAGCTTGGACGGATATGGCTTCCTACCCTGAGAGCTATCCTGAGAGCTATCCTGAGAGCTACCCTGAGAGGTTGAAGTTGCCGTGCGCGCCGTATACCGCCAGCGAGATGAACAGCGTGATGACCACGACGACGATCAGTGAGGTCCGCACCGCCTGTCCGACGGCGATGCCCACGCCGACGG
>NZ_MVHE01000160.1 GCF_002086155.1 Mycobacterium angelicum
GGATCAGGCGGGGGGTGTGGGCGATGCCGTGACGTAGCGCCAGTTGAGGCTCTAGCGTGGGTCGCCGCGCGGGGTCGGCCAGGGCGGCCAGGACGTGGACCAGGGTGTCGTCGGTGGCCGTGGTGGTGTCGAGGTCGACGGCGCTGATGCGGTCGGGGTGTTCGTTTTGGGCGGTGTGGATCAACGCCCAGACCGCGGCGTGGGCCAGATCCGGTGGGCGGTCATAGGCGCTGGTGCTGAGTGCATGGCTGGTGAGGATCACCAGGGGGGTGTGCAGGGTGTCGGGGCGGGTCAGCCAGTGCTGCAGCCCGCTGACCGTGGCGCGGGTCAGGGTGTGCAGGCGCTGCAGGGGATCAGCCTCGGCGGGATCGGGTGGGGGTAAGACCCAGACCACCACATCGGTGTGGGCCGGCTCGATGTCGGCCCACTCAGTGTGGTGCGGTGCGTGCAGGCTGGCGGGCAGCCGCTCGGGGTCATCGGTGAGGATCGCCCACGCCGGTGTGGATGCGGGGGCCGGGAAGGTGTCGGCGGGCAGGGCCGGCCAGGCCAGCTCGAACAGACTGTCGCGCAGCGCGGCGGGGGCGGGGGAGCCGATGTGGTCGGGGCGGGCCCGCAGGGTCAAGGTGTCGATGCTGATCACCGGGGCGCCGGCGGGGTCGGTGGCGTGCAGGGTGAAGGTGTCGGGTCCGGTGGCGCTGAGTTGGACGTGCAGGCGGGTGGCCCCGATCGCGTGCAAGGTGACTCCGGTGAACGCGAACGGCAGTCGTGGGGTGGGCGGCAGGCCGTGGGGGTCGGTGTCGTAGAACGCCGCGGCCAACGGGTGTAGGGCGGCATCGAGCAGCGCGGGGTGGATGCCGTAGCCGCCGATGTCGGTGTCGGCGGGTAAGACCACCTCGGCCGAGACGGTGTCGGGTGCGCTGGGGTGGCGTCGGATGCCGCGCACCGACTGGAACGGGCCGTGGTAGTGCAAGCCGTGCTCGGCCAGGTCGCCATAGAAACTGTCGGCGTCGATGGGATCGACAGCCACCGGTGTGGACCGGGCCTCTGATACCCCGGGGGTGGTGGTGCTCAACGCGCCGCTGGCATGCAACGTCCAGGCCGTGGGGCCCTGGGTGCCGCCGGCGCGGGAATGCACGCTAAAAGCGCGGCGCCCGGTGTCGTCTTCGGCTTGCACCGTGATCTGGACATCGGTAGGGGTGTGCTCGTGCACCGTCAACGGGGTATGTAAGACCAACTCCTCGATCGCCGGGCACTGGGCGTACTCACCGGCCTGCAACAACAACTCGATATAGCCGGTCCCGGGGAACACCACCATGTCATCGACACGGTGCCCGCCCAGCCACGGATGGGTGGCCGTGGACAGCCGGCCGGTCAACACGATCTGGTCCTGATCGGCCAGCTCGGCCAACGCCCCCAACAGCGGATGATCGGGCTTGTCCAACCCGGCCGCGCTGACATCGCCCACAGCGGCGACGGCTAGCTGGTAGGGGCGGTGTTGGAAGGGGTAGGTGGGTAGCGCGATGGTGGTGGCGCCGGGATACAGGGTGGTCCAGTCGGGGCTATGGCCGTGGGTGTGTAGCTGGGCCAGGGCGGTGGACATGGTGTCCAGATCCTGCAGATCACGAACCAAGGTGGGAACCACGGTGCAGCCGGGTTGATCAGCCAGGGTGTCGGTCAGCGCCGCAGCCAGGACCGGGTGTGGGGATAGTTCGACGAAGGTGTGGGGGCCTTGGGCCAGCAGGGTGGTGATGGCGTCGTGGAAGCGTACGGTGTGGCGGAGTTGGCGGGTCCAGTAGTCGGGTGAGGTGAGTTGGTCGGGGGTGGCGGGTTGGCCGGTGAGGGTGGAGATGATCGGAATGCTGGGTGCTGACCAGGTCAGGCTGGCGGCGATGGTGTGGAATTCGGGCAGCGCGGGGTCCATGGAGGCGGAGTGGAAGGCGTGGCTGACGCGTAGTGGGGTGGTTTTGTAGCCCGTGGCGGCGCAGTGCTGGCCCAGGTGGTGGAGTTGTTCGGCGGGTCCGGAGACGACTAGGGCGGTGGGGCCGTTGACTGCGGCTAGCTCGACCTGGGGGTAGTCGGCCAAGACCGCGTTCAGGTCGGGGGGGGTGGCGGAGATGGCGAGCATGGTCCCTGGTGCGCAGGTCTGCATGAGCCGGCCGCGGGCGCTGACTAGGAGCGCGGCGTCGGCTAGCGACAGGATTCCGGCTACGTGGGCGGCGGCCAGTTCGCCGACCGAATGCCCCACCAGGTAGTCCGGGCGGATGCCGGCGTGGGTGAATACCGCATGCAGGGCCACCCCGACGGCGAACAACGCCGGTTGGGCGTAGGCGGTCTGATTGAGCAGTTGGGCCTCGGCGGTGTCGGGTGCGGCGAACATCGCCTGGGTCAGCGGGGCTTCGAGGTGGGGGTCGAAGGCTGCGCAGATTTCGTCGAGGGCGGCGGTGAAGAGGGGGTGGTGGGTGTATAGCTCGGTGGCCATGGTGGGGTATTGGGCGCCTTGGCCGGGGAACACGAATACGGTTTTGGCGCTGTGATGGCCGGGCAGGTGGTGGTAGGTGACTCCGGGGTGGGGGGTGTCGGTGGCCAGGGCGTGCAGGGCCCGTAGCAACTCCTCGCGGGGGTTGGTGGCCGGCAGGGTGAGGGC
>NZ_MVHE01000161.1 GCF_002086155.1 Mycobacterium angelicum
CCGCTGCCCCCTCCGCCGCCTCGGCCACCGGTCTCGCCAGAGGCAGCGCCGCCGCCACCACCTCCGCCACCGAAGCCTCCGCTGGCGAGGGCGCCGGTGGTGACACTTGCGGCCGGTCCTCCCGTGCCGCCGTCACCGCCTTGGCCGCCTGCGCCCCCGGAGGCACCGCCGCCTCCGCCGTTGCCGCCATGGCCGCCGGCTCCTCCGCCACCACCACCGCCGCCCAGGCCAAGGGTGGCGTCGGTGACGCCGGTCGCGTTTGCGGCACCGAAGCCGCCGTTGCCGCCGTGGCCGCCCTGGCCGCCTTCGCCGCCGGTGGTGTTCCCGGCGCCCGGCGCCCCGCCGTCGCCGCCTGTGCCGCCATCACCGCCCTGGCCGCCGTTCGAGCTGGCTGAGCCCGTGTCCGTGTTGACGGCGCCCATGCCGCCGTCACCGCCGGTGCCACCGATTCCGCCTTTACCGCCGGCGCCGCCGCCGGCCCCGCCGATGCCGGCACCGCCGGTGCCGCCGCCGCCGCCGGCTCCGCCCGAGCCGCCTGAGCCACCATTGGTGGGAGTGCTACCGGAGGTGAAGGTGCCGTCGGCGCCGTTGCCCCCGTCGCCCCCGTTGCCGCCTTGGCCGCCGTCGCCGCCGGTGCCGTTGGCGCCGGCTGCGCCGCCGTCGGTGATGGCTCCGGCCGCGCCGGCATCGCCGCCGGTGCCGCCCTGTCCGCCTTTCGCGCCTTGGCCGCCAGTGCCGTCGGCGGCGGTGGTGCCGGTGTTGCTGCCGCCGTTGCCGCCGGTGCCGCCGTTGCCGCCGTTGCCGCCGTCTCCGGCGGCCCCGCCGTGGTGGCCCAGCCCGTCGCCGGCTCCGCCGGTTCCGCCGGTTCCGCCGGCACCGCCCTGGCCGCCCTTATGGCCTTCCGTTGGCGCTGGGTCATTGTTGCCGTTGGCGCCGGTGCCGCCGTTGCCGCCCTTGCCGCCCTGGCCCCCGGCCCCGCCCGTGCCGTAGCTGCCGGCTGCGCCGCCGTCGGTGATCGCTCCGGCTGCTCCGGCGTCGCCGCCGGTGCCGCCCTGTCCGCCCTTGGCCCCATTGCCGCCGTCGGTGCCTATGTTGTTGCCACCATCGCCGCCGGTACCGCCGTCGCCGCCGTTGCCGCCTTGGCCGGCGGCCCCGCCGTGGTGGCCCAGGCCGTCGCCGGCCCCGCCGGTGCCGCCTTTGCCGCCGGCGCCGCCTTTGCCGCCCGGTCCGGCGTCGGCGGGAGCGGATGAGTCGGCGGTGGGCAGGCCGTTGCCGCCATTGCCGCCCTTGCCGCCCTGGCCCCCGGCCCCGCCCGTGCCGTAGCTGCCGGCTGCGCCGCCGTCGGTTATCGTTCCGCCCGCGCCGGCGCCGCCGCCGGTGCCGCCTTGTCCGCCCTTGGCGCCATCGGCGGTGCTGCTGTTGGTGCCACCGCCGTTTGCGGGGCCGCCCTGGCCGCCGTTGCCGATGTTGTTGCCGCCGTTGCCGCCGGTGCCGCCGGCCCCGCCGTCGCCGCCGTTACCGGCGGCACCGCCGTGGTGACCCAGGCCGTCGCCGGCCCCGCCGGTGCCGCCTTGGCCGCCGTCGCCGCCCTTGCCGCCCTGACCGGCGTCCATTGGAGCGGTCGAGTCGGTAGTGGAGGTGCCGGTGCCGCCGGTGCCGCCGGTGCCGCCGGTACCGCCGGTACCGCCGGTGCCGTAGCTACCGGCCGCACCGCCATCGGTTGCAGCCCCCGCCGCGCCGGCGTCGCCGCCGGTGCCGCCCTGTCCACCTTTAGCGCCGTCGCCGCCGTCGGTGCCGGTGTTGTTGCCGCCGTTGCCGCCGGTGCCGCCCTGGCCGCCGTCTCCGCCCTGGCCGCCGGCACCGCCGTGGTGGCCCAGGCCGTCGCCGATCCCACCCACGCCGCCTTTGCCGCCGCCGCCGCCCTTGCCGCCCAGATGGCCGCCCTCGGGCGACTTGGAATCACTGGTGCCGTCGATCCCGGTACCACCGGCTCCGCCGTGGCCGCCGGTGCCGCCGGTGCCGCCGGTGCCCATAGCGCCGGCCGCACCGCCGTCGGTTCCGGCCCCACCGTGTCCGGCTTTGCCACCCATACCGCCCTCGCCACCGTCGGCACCGTTGCCGCCGGTGGTGCCCGTGTTAGAACCTCCGTCGCCGCCGGTCCCGCCCTGGCCGCCCATGCCGCCGTGTCCACCGGCCCCGCCACCGACACCGCCCACACCGGCTCCACCGGCGCCACCTTGGCCACCGGTACCGCCTTGGCCGCCCAGTAGACCGTTGGTGGGCGTCACCTGGTCGCTGGTGCCCAGCTGGCCGACGCCGCCCTGGCCGCCGGTGCCGCCGGTCCCGCCGACACCGCCAGTGCCATTGCCGCCGGCATGACCAGCGGACCCCAGGAAACCGCCGGCGCCGCCACCGCCGCCGGCGCCGGCCGCCCCGCCGACCCCGCCTACTCCACCGGTCCCACCATCGGCGGCCACAGTCGCTCCATCGGCTCCGGCCCCGCCGGTACCGCCGGTGCCGCCAACGCCGCCCGCGCCACCGGCCCCACCGGACCCGAACAGCCCACCGGATCCCAGCAGCCCGGCATCGGCCCC
>NZ_MVHE01000162.1 GCF_002086155.1 Mycobacterium angelicum
GGGGCAGTAGCCGGGGGTGGGGTCGGTGTCGGGCAGGGTGACCTCGGCGGTGGGGGCACACAGGCTGGGAAACAGCAGGGCGCTGCCGGGGGTGGTTACGTAGGTGTGCCCGGTGGGGGAGGTCAGGATCAGGGTGGCGTCGCGCAGCTGTTGTTCGGTCCAGCCCCAGAAGGTTTTGACCAGGTGATGGGTGCGGCAGTAGCTAGCACTTCGACTTCGTGAGAAGCCTGGAAACTACCAGATGTGCCCCCGGCAGGAAGTTATTGGTTCCACTCCGCCATCTTCATCCGGACGGCGACGCTCGGCCCGAGCTTTTGCTTCAACCCGTGAAGAAAACCCCATTGATGCGATACGTCGCCAGCCAGGCGCCTGCACACCTGCTCCACCGCGTCAAGCCGCTGGCGTTCGTAGTCGAGCTCTGCCTCGTGCTCCAGGCTCTCGGTTGCCGAAGCGACCGGCATCTCGTTCTCCAGCAGCAGAACTGCAATCTGACGCTTGTCCACCAACACCACCCACCGCATCTCAGGAGGCAACTCGGGCAGCGACGATGTCGTCCTATCACTGAATGTGTCGGTCATGTGCCCTTCCTGGTCATGTTCGGTCGAACAGCGTGCGGCCTCGTCGCGCCTCAACCCAATCGAAGGCAACTCCGCCAATACGATCACCGTCGCGGGGTTGGGATAGCGATGACTCGCGGTGTCGATAGCGTCGGATATCAGCATGCCCATCGGATCATTGTGCTGAGAAAGGGAGGGCAGGCCCCCGTTGTCGTGGCGCGCAGTGTGGCGGCTCCCCACCCGGATTGCGCCGCGCTCCGCAGGGCGGGAGATGTCGCCGATGCGATCGGGAAACGGGAACCGATCGAGAAGGTGGCGTCTGTCTGAGTACGTCACAGCCCGGCCGGTCTCCGGGCGCACCTGTAGCCGTCGTCGAGCGGCAACGGCTGCCTCACCGATATATTGGCCACGCCAGAAGGTAAGCGCCAATGGCGTTATCGATTGCCTTTCCGCGCTCATTCGGAATATGGCCCGGTCCAAAATTCTCGCCCGTGGCCCTAATGAGCGTGTCCTACTCGTTGACCACGAGATGTACCCGGGCGAGGCGGCTGTGGCGTAGCGACCAACTATCGACTGTGTTGCTTGAGCGCGAGCTTGACCAAGCGCAATGCGCTGCGCACCGTCAGTATGACCGCACACGACAGCGCAGGGCGAAATGGTCATACCGTTGGCAAGCTCAGTCCCATGACATCGCCGAAAACATGAACAGTCCCCAGCTGAATCCCGCACCGTAACTGTCGCCATTCCATATGAATTCGTACTCCTCGTATGCGGGCAGAAGTTTGTCGAATGGGGACCAGCGACGACCAGTGCGCATGGGACCGAAATGCTCCGCGAACTCAGTCACGTCCATGCTCCAGATTGGCAACCGGGTCGGCGAATCGTCGTTGCGTAAATCGCGCGTTGTGTGCCAATAACGCGCCGACTCAAGGACTCCGTCGCCACCAGCGATGGCGGTGAACTCAAACCCCGGCCACAAGACGCTGCTGTACTTCAGTGATGAAGAGCCGCGCTCGGCGATGCCTAACAGCGCATTCATATTTCGGAAATAGGCAGCTTCCTCACCAAGAGCTTCCGCCACGCGCTGATGTATATGTTGCGCGTCATCAACAGTAAGCCCATGTTCAGCTAACTTAGCTTTTAGCTGAGCTTCCTTATGCGACATCCTGATTCTCAACTTCATCGTCATAAGTAGGTACACCTCAAAGTCGAGTATCGCGTTAACCGAGGATATAGTCATCGCTCATCCATTCATTTACCAAGGTAAGGCAAAAATTGCTGAAGGTCGCCCCTAAACACCGCAACCGATCCATCAGGATGAACCATCAACGCTATTCCCTGATCTATCCTCACGGGTAACACCACCTTACTTCCATTGGGCAGGCTAGCGATTCCCGCCGTCTCGCCGAACGCGGTCTTTGCGGCAATGTCGGCTGCCTCGGCAGCCTGGTCCTGAGTGAGGTGCAGGTCAGTCACCTTGTCGGCAATCGTGTCTGACCTGGTTCCCCGAGGAAGAACCGATGCCTCCCTACCGATTTCCGCGGCCTGCTTGTCGATCGTCGAACTTGAAGGCGTTTCCGAATGTGGTTGGCCACCGGGCATGCCGGGTTGTGTTGACGCTGGCTCACTGCCGCCCGGCAGTATCTCTACGCCTAAGTCCCGTAGCCGGGCCTCGAGTGCGGCCTTCCGTGCGTTGAGTTCTGCGGCCCACGTGTTGCAGCGCTCGGCTTGGGCCACCGTCGGCACGATCGGCGGGCAGGCTGCGTTGTGGTCGAGTAGTTCCCCCTTTAGCGCCTCGTATGCGGCGCGCGCCTGCGCCTCCGCCATCTCCGCAATCGGCGTTTCCCCCGGTCGCGGCGGTGGGCTTGGTGTGGGGTCTTGGGGGATCGGGAATCGGGGTGCCTGTGGTGGCGGAGTGAGCCCAGGACCGAAGCCCAGCATCTGCCAGCCGCTACCAGCAGTGCCGGGGGTGGGTGCTGTGTCAGGGGGTGTGCTGACACCGGT
>NZ_MVHE01000163.1 GCF_002086155.1 Mycobacterium angelicum
GGCCAGGGCGGTGCCGGCGGGCTGGGCGGTGATGGTGGAGCCGGTGGCGCCGGCGCGACCGGGGTCGCCGGAACCGGAGGGGTCGGCAGCAGCGGCGCTGCCGGCGGCGTGGGCGGCACCGGCGGAGCGGGCGGGGCCAACGGACTGCTGTTCGGTCACGGCGGCAACGGCGGCCTGGGCGGCAATGGCGGCTTGGGTGGGAACGGCGGTGACGGCGCAGCGGGCACCGGTACCGCGGGCGGTGATGGTGGGATCGGTGGGGCCGGCGGTGCCGCCGGCAGCGGCGGCGCCGCTGGCGCTGGCGGCGGCCTCGCCGGCGCTTGGGGTAACGGCGGTTCAGGCGGCTCCGGCGGTGATGGCGCAACCGGCGACCACAACACAACGGTCGCGACCAACGGCGACGGCGGCACTGGTTTTGCCGGCGGCGCCGGCGGTGCTGGCGGTGCTGGCGGCGGCAGCGGGACAGGCGGCACCAACGGCAGCGGTGGCAACGGTGGCAACGGCGGCAACGGCGGCAACGGGGCAGATGGCAAGTCCGGCGTCGGCGCAGGGGCCACCGGCGGCGACGGTGGCCACGGCGGAAACGCCGGTGCCGGGGGCCTGGCGGGCACCGGCGGCGCCGGCGGCAGCACCGGAAGCGCCGGCAACGGTGGGGACGGCGGCAACGGCGGCAATGGCGACTCGGGGGGCGCCGGTGGCACCGGCGCGGCGGACGGTACCGGCCAAACCGGATTCGCGGGCGGGCACGGCGGAGCCGGCGGAGCGGGCGGCAATAGCGGCAACGGCGGCGTCAACGGCAACGGCGGCACGGGTGGCAACGGTGCGAGCGGTGGCACGGGCGGCGGAGGCACCGACGGCTCCTGGGATCGAGGTGGCCTAAACAGCGGTCCGGCCGGCATCGGTGGCAGCGGCGGTAATGGCGGTAACGGCGGTGACGCGGGTATCGGTGGTCTAGCCGGCTTCGGCGGAACCGGCGGGAATGCCGGCGGTGCGGGCCACGGCGGCAACGGCGGAACCGGCGGCCAAGGCGGCTCCGGCGCCGCAGGCGATGGTTTCTACCACTCGACCGGCGGCGACGCCGGCAGCGGCGGCCAAGGCGGTTCCGGCGGCACGGGCGCTCAGGGCGGCGTCGGAGGCACCGGCGGCCAGGGCGGCGCTGGCGGCACTGTCGCAGGTTTGGGCGCCACCGGCAACGGGGGCGCGGGCGGCACCGGTGGCGCCGGTGGCGCCACCATCGACGGCGGCAATGCTGGCGCCGGCGGTCTGGGTGGCGCAGGTGGCACCGGCAGTATCGGAGGCACGGGCGGGACCGGTGGCGTGGGTGGCAGCGCAACCGGGAGCGGCACCGCCGGCACCGGCGGCAACGGCGGGCAAGGCGCCAACGCCGACGAGGGCGGCGACGGCGGGACCGGCGGTGCGGGCGGGACCAGCGCCTCCGGCGCCGCCGGAGGCGGCGGCTCGGGCGGCCAAGGCGGCACCGCATCCGCCATTGGCGGCCCCGGCGGCGGCGGTGGTCAAGGCGGCGCAGGTGGCAACGCAACCAACGGAGGCAACGCCGGCTCCGGTGGCGCCGGCGGCGACGGCGGCGCGTCGATCGTCGCAGGAAAGGGCGGTGACGGTGGTCTGGGCGGCGCCGGCGGCACCGCGACCAACGGCGGGAACGGCGGCAACGGCGGCACTGGGGGCAACGGCGCGAACGGCGGTGACGGCGGGGTTCTCGGCACTGCCGGCGGCGGCAATGGTGGTGGCGGCGGTGCCGCGGGCATCGCAACCGGATCGGGCAACGGCCACAGCGGTAACGGCGGCGACGGCGGCCAGGGCGGCAATGGCGGCACCGCAGCCAGCAACGGCCAGGGCAGCGCCGGCGGCATCGGCGGCCAGGGCGGCACCGCAACCGACGGCAACGCTGGAAACGGTGGCGCCGGCGGCAAGGGCGGTGGAGGCGGCGACGCCAGCGGGCTCGCCAACGACGGCGGCGCCGGCGGGGCCGGCGGCCAAGGCGGCGACGGCGGCAGCGCAACCGACGGCGGCAAAGGGGGTACCGGCGGCAAAGGGGGTCTCGGCGGGGCCGGTGGCACCGGCTACGACGCTAACTATCCCAACAACCCCAACCTCTCCGGCGACCGCGGCACCAATGCAGGAAGCGGCGGCGATGGCGGTGCGGGCGGTGCCGGCGGTAACAGCAGCAATGGCGGCACCAACGGCAGCGGCGGCGGCGGCGGTACCGGCGGCGCCGGGGGCGCCGGCGGCGATGGCGGCTTCGGCAACACCGGAATCAACGGCGGCAACGCGGGCAAGGGCGGTGACGGCGGCCAAGGTGGCGTCGGCGGCACAACTGGCACCGGCGGTACCGGCGGCGTCGGGGGCGCCGGCGGCGGCGGCGGAACCGGCGGCGGAGGCGGAGACGGCGGTACAGGTGGGGGTGCCGGCGATCCTGGCG
>NZ_MVHE01000164.1 GCF_002086155.1 Mycobacterium angelicum
CTGCTGTTCGGCAACGGCGGCAATGGCGGAGCCGGCGACGCGACCCACCCCAACGGCGGTCACGGCGGGTCCGCCGGGCTATGGGGCAACGGCGGCGACGGCGGATCCGGCGTGGCGGGTGCCCCGGGAGGCAACGGCGGTAGTGGCGGCAACGGCGGCACGCTGTTCGGATCCGGCGGCGTGGGCGGGGCCGGCGGCAACGGCACGGCCGCAACGGCCGGCCAAGCAGCCGGCGCGGGCGGTAACGGCGGCCACGGCGGCAGCGCGGGAATGTGGGGCACCGGCGGCGCCGGTGGAAAGGCCGGTACCGGCGGGGCGGGCGCCGCCGGTGTCAACTCGTCGAGCGGGCCGGCGACCCCGGGTCAAGCGGGCGCCGCCGGCGCCGCCGGCATCGGCGGTATCGGTGGCACCGGTCAGGATGGCGTATTCGGCCAGGCCGGTGGCAACGGCGGCTCGGGCGGCGCCGTCAACGCCACCACCTCGGTAGGCGTCTCAGCCGGAGCCGGCGGCACCGGCGGCACCGGCGGCGTCGGCGCCCCGGGTGGGAACGGCGGCGAGGGCGGTGAGGTCAAGACCGTCGGCGCGCTCACCTCCACCGCCGGCACCGGCGGCGCGGGTGGTGTCGGTGGTGTCGGCGCATCGGGCACCGACGGCGGTGCCGGCGGCAACGGCGGGTCCGGGGGGCACGGCGGCTGGCTGTTCGGCGACGGCGGCGCCGGCGGTGCCGGTGCCAACGGCGGAGTCGGGGGTGCCGGCGCTACCGGTGCCCGCGGCGGCGCCGGCGGTGACGGCGGCAGAGGCAATAACGACGGGGCCTATGGAGGCGTTGGGGGTCCCGGCGGGGCCGGCGGTAACGGCGGCGACGGCGGCGACGGCGGTGCGGGCGGTGACGGCGGCGCCGGCGGGGCCGCCGGACTGTTCGGCAAGGCAGGCGCCGGCGGCGGCAACGGCTTGGGCGGCAACGGCGGCGCGGCCGGTGGCGGCGGCAACGGCGGGTCCGGCGGCGGCCTGGGCTTCAGCAGTAATCCTCTGTTTGACGGCCAGCCCGGTCCGGACGGACCCACCGGCATCGCCGGCGCGGCAGGTGCCTCCGGCAGCGACGGTAAGGCCGGCTAGCCGCCGCCCCCGTCGGTACCCGCTTTGCCGTCGGCGCCGGCGCTGCCGTCATTACCGGCGGTGCCGGCTTGGCCATCGGTGCCGCCGGTGGCCCCGCCCGTACCGGCGAGCCCGGCGCCCCCGCCGGCACCGCCGGTGCCGCCGCCGCCGCCCGTGCCGAGAGCACCACCGGCGCCGCCGACTCCAGCGCCGCCGCCGCCGGAAGCACCGCCCTGGCCGCCATTGCCACCATCGCCGCCGGCCGCACCGGGCGCACCGTTACCGCCATGGCCGCCGTTGCCGCCATCGCCGTTAGTCGAAATGGCGGAGATCACCGGATTGGTGATGTCACCGCCGGCACCGCCCGTGCCGCCCGCTCCGCCGTCGGCACCGGTGCCGCCGGCACCGCCCGCACCGCCGCCGCCACCGTCGCCGCCGCGGCCACCGTTAGCGCCACCGGCACCACCTGCGCCGCCCTCGCCGCCCGATCCGCCTTTCCCGGCGTTGAAGTTGCCGTCGGCGCCGCTACCGCCGTCGCCGCCTTGACCGCCGGTCAGGCCGTTACCCGGGCCGCTGCCGCCGCTACCGCCGCTGACATCTCCACCGTCGCCGCCGTTACCGCCGGCCGCACCGTTACCCCCCGTGCCAGCCGGGCCGTTGGTGGCGTTGCCGCCATCGCCGCCGGTGCCCCCGATGCTGCCGGCGCTGCCGTTGGTGACGGTGCCACCCTCACCACCCTGGCCGCCGGCTCCAAAAGCCCCACCGGTACCACCCATGCCGCCGGCACCTCCGATGGCCACGCCGTTGGTCGCGTTTTCAGTCGCGAAGCCGCCGCCGCCGCCTTTTCCGCCGGGTGCGTAGTCCCCGCCGACACCGCCTTGGCCGCCCGCTCCGCCGAAGACGGTGGCCCCGTCGACATTGTTGAACCCGGAGCCGCCATTTCCGCCGGTGCCGCCTTGCTGGATGTTGACCGGGTCGGGGGGCAGCGTGCTGGTGCCCGGAGTGCCCGCGCTGCCGGATGTGCCGTCGCCGGTGGCAGGACTGTCCCCAGGGGTGCCGCTGGCGGCCGTCGAGTCCACCGGGATGACTGTGTTGAAGCCGTTGGTTCCGTGGCCGCCGGCACCTCCGGCACCGCCGGT
>NZ_MVHE01000165.1 GCF_002086155.1 Mycobacterium angelicum
CCTCCGGTACCGCCGGTGCCGCCGGTGCCCCCCGCCGCGCCCACACCGCCGGTGCCGCCCGTTCCGCCGGCGCCAGCGATCTCGCCGATCCCGCCGGTGCCGCCCTTGCCGCCCGCGGCACCGGTGCCGCCGGTGCCGCCCGTCCCACCGGTACCGCCGGTCCAGCCAGGGGCGTCGCCGCCTGATCCGCCTTGACCTCCAGGCGCGCCAGCACCACCAGTGCCACCGGTGCCACCCGTACCGCCTACGCCAAAGCTGTATGCCGTGGCGCCACCACCCGCACCGCCTTGACCACCGGGCGCGCCGGCACCGCCGGCCCCCCCGGCGCCACCGCTTCCACCAACGAAGTGGACACCCGTCGGCTTGCCTGAGGCAACGCCGCTATAGCCGCCCGGGCCGCCCGGGCCGCCGGCAACTCCGGCTCCACCGTTGTCGCCGGAGAAACCGTTGTAGCCGCTGCCAGTTGGGTTGTCCGCGCCCGCCTTGCCCGTGCCTGCCGTGTCGATGTGGTTCCAGGTCTCTGAGGGGTTGACCCCGGCGGCGCCAACTCCGCCCTGTCCGCCGTGACCGCCCTGGCCACCGGTGCCCCAGAGTCCGGCATTGCCGCCGCTACCACCCATGCCGCCGATGCCGCCGGTGGCGGCGGCGCCACCGGTGCCGCCATTTCCACCACTGCCGAACAGAAAGCCGCCGTTGCCGCCGGCTCCACCCGCTGCCCCGGCTCCGCCTTGGCCGCCGATGCCGCCGTTGCCGATCAAGCCCGCCGAGCCGCCGGCCCCGCCGGCCGCCCCGGCGGCTGTACTGGCACCGCCGGCGCCGCCATTGCCGTACAGAAGTCCGCCCGCGCCGCCCGGCTGCCCGACTCCGTTGACGGTCTTCCCGGCTGCGCCGTCGCCGATCAGGGGGCGGCCGAACAGTGCCAGCGTGGGCGCATTCACCGCGTTGAGCAGGTTCTGTTCAGCGTTGGCGGCCTCAGTGGCCACATAGCTGGCCGCGCCCGCATTCATCAGCTGGACGAACCGATCGTGGAACGATGCGGCCTGCGCGCTCAACGTTTGGTAGGCCTGCCCGTACGCGCCGAAAAGCTCGGCGATGCCCACCGACACTTCGTCAGTACCTGCGGCAAGCACCCCGGTCGTCGAGGCAACCGCTGCAGTGTTGGCTGCGGTGATCGCCGAACCGATGGCCGCTAGATCCGTCGCCGCCGCCGCCACAGTTCCGGGCGCCGCAATGAGATACGACATGTGCTGTCCCCCAGTGAGTCATGGAATAGCCGACGGTCCCCGTAGCACGCGACAGACGAACACCGACACTGCGAAAGTCTCGCCGTTCAAACCGCTGTTGGGATCAGTCATATGACTCAACGGGCCGGCCGGGCCCCCAACCCGCGACCGCGGCGCCGCCGTCAGCCGTGATTGCCGGCCTGACCGACCGGCCCGGAGTCGCCTTGCTGACCGTTGTCACCGCTGGCGGCGTGGCTGCCGCCGGCGCCGAGGCCACCGGCACCAGCGGCGCCACCCGCACCGCCGGCGCCACCTTGCCCCGCGCCCCCAGCCGCACCGCCGATGCCCGCCTGCCCAAGCAGGCCACCGGCGCCCCCGGCGCCCCCGTCGCCGCCCAAACCGCCGGCGCCCCCGTCGGCACCATCTCCGCCGGTCCCGCCCTGGCCACCGACGCCGACGGGGGCGCCAAGGGTGCCCGCATTGCCGCCTAGGCCACCCGCACCGCCCGCCGCACCGGTACCACCGGTCCCACCGGTGCCGCCGGTGCCACCGACTCCGCCGTTGCCGATCAGCAGACCGCCGTGCCCTCCGGCACCGCCGTGGCCACCGATACCGCCCGTCCCGCCGATCGTCGCCCCGGCCCCACCGGCGCCACCGATACCGCCGTTGCCCGCAGCGCCGCCGTTACCGAGGAAGTTTCCGCCATTCCCACCGGCGCCTCCGGCGGCTCCTGCTCCTCCGGCACCCCCGGTTCCACCGGTGCCGCCCGCACCCTTACCGCTGCCACTTATACCCACCTGGACGTCGCCACCGGCTCCGCCGGCACCCCCGTGCCCGCCAACCGGGCCGGCGGCACCGTTACCGCCGACACCCCCGTTACCGCCGGGGCCGCCCAGCCCGCCGACACCGCCGGCCCCGCCATCACCGGCGACACCCGCATGCCCGAACGGGCCGGCGGCACCGCCGGCCCCGCCGACACCGCCGGTCCCCCCGGCACCGCCAGCGCCTCCCATCCCGCCGGAACCACCGTCGCCGCCTGCTTGGCCGCCGCTACCGGCGCCGCCCCCACCCCAGCCACCCGCACCGCCGGTAGCACCCATCC
>NZ_MVHE01000166.1 GCF_002086155.1 Mycobacterium angelicum
GGGCTGCCGCCGTTGCCGCCCGTGCCGCCGGTGCCGCCGGTGCCGCCGGTGCCTCCGCCGCCGCCGGCGCCTCCGGCCCCGCCGAGACCGTGTGTCGCGGCCCCGCCGGTGCCGCCGGCCCCGCCGGCGCCGCCGCCGCCGCCCTGGCCACCGGTGCCGCCGTTACCGCCCTCGCCGCCGACGGAGATCTGGCTGCTGCCGCCGCCATTGCCGCCATTGCCGCCGAAGCCGCCGACGGCACCCGTGCCGCCGCTGGCGCCGGTGCCACCGGTTCCGCCATTGCCTCCGTTGCCGCTCACCGTCCCGCCGGCTCCACCAGCGCCGCCGGCTCCGCCTGCACCACCGGTGCTGCCCGAAACCGCGGTGCCGCCGTTGCCGCCGAATCCGCCGGTCCCGCCCAAGTCGCCATTCTGGTAGGCGTCTCCGCCCTGGCCGCCGTTGCCGCCCGCCCCGCCGCCGAAGCCGCCGTTGCCGCCATTGCCGCCTTTACCGCCGCCGGCGCCGGTGTTGTCGCCACCGCCGGCGCCACCCCCGCCGCCGTTGCCGCCAATGCCGCCGCCCGTACCGCCGTCGCCACCGGCGCCGCCGGCGCCGCCGTTGCCGCCGGTGAAACCGCCGGGGCCGCCTTGGCCGCCGTCGCCGCCGCTGCCTCCGCCGCTGCCGCCGGTGCCGCCGGCGCCGGCCTTACCGCCGTTGCCGCCGAAGTGGCCGTCGCCGCCACCGCCGCCGTCGCCGCCGGCGGCAGCGACGTTGCCGTCGGTGGCGCCGCCGTCGCCGCCACGGCCGCCGTTGCCGCCGTTGGAATTGTGGATGATGCTGCCGCTGCCGGCTCCGCCGCCGGCGCCGCCCGGCTGCGCCGTGCCGCCCTTGTCGCCGGGGCCGCCGTCGCCGCCGTCAATGCCGTTGGGTGCGCCGGCGTTGGCGCCATGGGTACCGCCCTGCGCTGGGGTCTGGGTCGATGGCGGCAACGGCGTGGGGTTGTGGGCGGCGGGAGCCGCCGAGCCTTGTCCGCCGGACCCGCCGTTACCGCCGTTGCCGTTGGTTCCGGCATTGCCGCCGCTGCCGCCGGCCCCGCCGATGCCGCCACCGGCACCGTTGCCGCCGGCCCCGCCGTTGCCGCCGTCACCGTGGGCGGCGCCGTTGCCACCGGCCCCACCGGCGCCGCCGGTTCCGCCGTCGAGCTGGTCGGTGTTTGCGACGCCGTTGCCGCCGGCTCCGCCATTGCCGCCGTGGCCGGCGTTTCCGCCGTTGAAGGCGTTTCCACCGCGGCCACCGTTCCCGCCGCTCGCGCCTTTGGTGCCGTCGCCGCCGTCGCCGCCGTTACCGGCGGTGGCAGGCGAGCCGATGGTGCCGGTATTGCCGCCGGCCCCGCCGTCGCCGCCGATGCCGCTGTTGAAGATTCCGGTTCCGCCGGCGCCGCCGTTGCCACCGTTTCCGGACTGACCGCCGCTGGCGTTGGCGTTGCCGCCGTTGCCTCCGGCGCCGCCCTTTCCGTTGTTGACGCCGGCGCCGCCGGCGCCGCCATTGCCGCCGTTGGCGCCCGCGGCCGACGGGCTGAAGCCGATACCGCCGTTGCCGCCGTTGCCGACCGCGCCGACGATCGCGGCGCCGTTCTTGCCGTTGGTCGGAGCGCCGCTGCCGGTGCCCGCCGTGCCGCCGAGGCCGACGGTCGCGTTGCCGCCGTTGCCGCCCTTGCCGCCGTCGGGGTTGTTCACCGTGCCGGCCGCGCCGTTGCCGCCGTCGCCGGGGGTGCCGGCATTGGCGCCGTTGCCGCCGTTGCCGCCGGTTCCGGTGCTGCCGCCAGTGCCCACACCCTGAGCCACGCCGCCGCCCCCGCCGTTGCCGCCGTTGCCGCCTGCCGTTCCGATTCCGGCTGCGCCGTCGCCGCCCTGGCCGCCGGCGCCGCCGTTGCCGCCCAGGCCGCCGTTCCCGGCGTGGCCGAATATCGCTCCGTTAGCACCGCCGGCACCCCCAGTCCCGCCCGCTCCACCGGCACCGCCGCTTAGACCTGCCGCGCCGGCGCCACCGTTGCCGCCGTCACCACCCAACCCGCCGGCCCCACCCTGGCCGTAGAAGAACCCGCCCTTGCCGCCGGCTCCGCCGTTTCCGCCGGCCCCACCAACCAGACCGGTCGCACCGGAGGCCCCGATCCCCCCGGTAGCCCCCGCGCCACCGGCGCCGTAAAGCAGCCCGCCGTTACCGCCGGCGCCGCCCCTGGCGCCGTTTGGGCTGGTGACTGTGCCGACGCCGCCGGCCCCACCCGTCCCGCCGTTACCGAAGAGCCTGGCCGATCCGC
>NZ_MVHE01000167.1 GCF_002086155.1 Mycobacterium angelicum
GTGGAATAGGGGTGGTAGTGGGGTGTGGTGTGTGGTGGTGGTCAGGGTGTGGTGGTCGAGGTTGGTGGCGATGAGGGTGGGGTGGGTGCTGTGGCGTGCGGTGTCGAACAGGGTGGTGGCTTGGGGTGTGGTTAGTGGGTGCAGGCCGAGTTGGTTGAGGCGGGTGAGGTCGTTGTGTTGGAGGTGTTGGGTTAGGGCGCTGGGTTGTTGCCATAGGCCCCATTGCAGGGAGGTTGCGGGTAGTCCGTGGTGGTGGCGGGTGGTGGCCAGGGTGTCGAGGAATGCGTTGGCGGCGGCGTAGTTGGCTTGGGCGGGGGTGCCTAGGACCGCGGCGATGGAGGAGCACAGTACGAACATGGATAGGTCGTGGTGTGTGGTGGCTTGGTGCAGGTTCCAGGCGCCGTCGACTTTGGCTTTGAGGACGGTGTCGAGGCGTTGTGGGGTTAGGGAGGTGATTAGGGCGTCGTCTAGGGTGCCTGCGGCGTGGATGATTGCGGTCAGTGGTGGGCAGTGTTGGTCGATGTGGTCGATGAGTGTGGTGACGGCGTGGGGGTCGGCTACGTCGCAGGGGTAGAGCAGTACGGGCACGCCTTGGTTGTTGAGTTCGGTGAGTAGTTCGGTGGTGGCGGGGCTGTGTTGGGCGTGGCGGCTGACCAGGACGAGTTGTTTGACGTGGTGGCCGGCGACGAGGTGGCGGGCTAGGGCGGTGCCGATCATGCCGGTGCCGCCGGTGATCAAGACCGTGCCCGGGGGCAACTCGGGGTGGGTGTCGGTGGCCGAATCCGCAGCGGTGGTGGTGGTGATGATTCGTGCTAGGCGGGCGGCATAGACGTGGTCGTGGCGTACCAGGAGTTGGGGTTCGCCGGTAGCGATCAACGCTGGTATGTCTGCGGGTGTGTCGGTGTCGATCAACACGATACGGCCGGGGTGTTCGGTTTGGGCTGAGCGCGCTAGTCCCCAGATCGCCCCGGCGGCGGTGTCGGTGATTTCCCCGTGTCGCTCGGCGATGGCTCCGTGGGTGTGGATCACTAACAGTGCGTCGCGTTCTTCGGCGAGCCAGGCCTGTAGTACGGCTAAGGCCGCATGGGTGCCGGTGTAGGTGCCCTCAACCACCGATGTCTGGGGTGGTGTGTTCCACTGCCAGTGCACTACCTCGGCGTTGGGCTGGGCAGAGCGCTCGTTCCAGTCCACGACCGTGTAAGTCTGGATGTTGGTGGCGGGCAGAGTGATTGGTGTCCACACCAATTCCAGTAATTGGGGACCTGAGGTGGTCTGGGGCAGTGCCTGGCGGAGTTGATCGGTGCTGACCGCACGGGTTAACAATGCACCCACCGACAACACCGGCACTCCGGCCCCATCGGCTAGCTCTAAGGCCAGAGTGTGCTTACCGGCCGGGCGGATCTGTACCCGCGCGGCGGTGGCCCCGCGGCTATGCAGGCACACCTGCTGCCAGCAGTAGGGCACCATCATCTGCTGGTCGTGCAGCTCGCCACCGGCGATGACTGCGGCATGTAAGGCCGCATCCAACAACACCGGATGAATGCCCCAGTCCCCGACCTGTATCCCCGCGCCGACGGCGACCTCGGCAAACACTTCTTCCCCGCGACGCCACAGTCCCACCAACCCCTGAAACGCCGGCCCGTATTCATAGCCGTGGCCTGCCAACCACTGATAGACCCCGGCGATGTCGATCTGTTGGGCATCCACCGGCGGCCATACCGACAAATCAGTGCCCGGTGCACCAGAGCGCACATCCAGTGTGGCTTGGGCATGTAACACCCACGTAGCCCCCGGGGTTTCCTGGCGCGAATGCACCAATACCGAACGCTGACCCGACTGCCCCGCGGGTCCCACACTGACCTGTACCGCCACCGCAGTCCCCGGCGCAATCACCAACGGCGCGGCCAACACCAACTCCTCAACCAACCCATACCCCACCTCATCGCCGGCACGAATCACCAACTCCACCAACCCCGCCCCGGCCAACACCACTACCCCACCGACCACATGATCGGCCAACCACGGCTGCAACGACACCGATAACCGCCCACTTAACACCACCGCGTCAGAATCGGGCTGCTCAATAACGGCGCCCAACAACCCATGACCGGTCTGACCCAACCCCAAACTCAACGCATCACCCCCACCACCAACCGGCGACGGCAACCAAAACCGCTGCCGCACAAACCCATACGTCGGCAACCCCACCCGCTTACCCCCACACCCAGCCAACACCGCCGACCAATCC
>NZ_MVHE01000168.1 GCF_002086155.1 Mycobacterium angelicum
GTGTGGCTATTGGCGGCGGGCGGGGTTGACGGCGTCTCGGTTTGTGGCATGTCCGTTCGCCGCCGCCGGGGAGCGGATGTATCGGACCGGGGATGTGGTGCGCCGGGGTGCTGACGGCCAGCTGGTGTATGTGGGCCGCGCCGATGAGCAGGTCAAGATTCGTGGGCATCGGATCGAGTGTGGTGAGGTGGCGGCGGCGTTGGCTGGGGTGGATGGGGTGGATCAGGCGGTGGTGATCGCCCGTGAAGACCGTCCCGGCGATAAGCAGCTGGTTGGCTATGTGGTGGGGGCGGTCGATGCGGGTGGGGCACGCGCCGCGGTGGCCGATCGGTTGCCGTCGTACATGGTGCCCGCGGCGGTGGTGGTGTTGGCGGCGTTGCCGTTGACGGTCAACGGCAAGCTGGATCGGCGGGCGTTGCCGGCTCCGGAGTTTGACAGCGCGGTGGCCTATCGGGGTCCGCGCGATCAGAGTGAGTTGGTGTTGGCGGGGTTGTTCGCCGAGGTGTTGGGGTCGGCACGGGTCGGCATTGACGATGGGTTTTTCACCCTGGGCGGGCATTCGTTGACCGCAATGCGGTTGGTGGCGCGCATCCGCGCCGAGCTCGGTGTGGAGGTGCCCATTCGGGTTTTGTTCGATACCCCCACGGTGGCCGGGCTGGCCGAGTGGATCGGTGCCCAGGATGGACACCGGGTGCGTGCGGCCCTAACCCCCCAGCGGCGCCCCGCGCAGATCCCGTTGTCCTTTGCTCAACGCCGGTTGTGGTTCCTGGACGTCTATGAGGGCCCGTCGGCGACGTACAACATTCCGTTGGCGTTGCGCATGACCGGACCACTAGACGTCGCGGCGTTGACGGCCGCTATCGGTGATGTGGTGGCCCGTCATGAAAGCCTGCGCACGGTGTTTCCGGCGGTCGACGGGGTGCCCTGGCAGCAGATCCTGCCGCCGACGGCGGTATCGGTGCCGCTGAGCCGGGTCAGCGGTGCCGAGCTGGCGGGGGCGATTACCCGGGCGGCTCAGCATCGTTTCGCGTTGGGAAGTGAGATTCCGATCCGGGTCGAGGTGTTGGAGGTCTCAGCCAGGGAGCATGTGGTGGTGTTGGCGGTGCACCACATCGCCGCTGATGGGGCGTCGTTGGTGCCGTTGGCTCAGGATTTGGCGACGGCGTACGCGGCGCGGCGCGCGGGCGAGGAACCGGGGTGGTCGGCGTTGGCGGTGCAGTACGCCGATTACACCCTGTGGCAGAACGAGATCCTGGGCGACGAGCACGATCCCGACAGTGTGGTCGCGCAGCAGTTGGAGTATTGGCGGGCCGAGTTGACCGGGGCTCCCGAGCAGGTCGAGCTGCCATGTGACCGGGCGCGCCCCCCCGTGCAGTCCTTTGCCGGAGAGCATGTGCCGTTCAGCATCCATGTGGGGTTGCGGCAGCGGATCGCGCGGTGGGCCCACGAGAGTGGGACCACCATGTCGATGGTGTTGCAGGCGGCGTTGGCGGTGTTGTTGCGCAAGTTGGGCGCGGGTGATGACATCACGATTGGTGGCCCGATCGCGGGACGCACCGATGCCGCGTTGGGTGAGTTGATCGGGTTTTTCGTCAATACCTGGGTGTTGCGGGTCGATACCTCGGGCAACCCACGGTTTAGTGAGCTGCTCGAGCAGGTTCGGGCTAAGGCGTTGGCCGCTTACCAGCACCAGGATGCGCCGTTTGAGCGGTTGGTGGAGCTGCTCAATCCGACCCGGTCAACCGCGCACCATCCGCTGTTTCAGGTGTTTTTCGCGTTGCAGAACAATCCGTTGCCCACCATCGAGCTACCCGGCTTACAGGTCGAGGCGTTACCCGCCCCGACCGGGACCGCGAAGTTCGACCTGTTCATCAACCTCGTCGATGTGCCCCCGATCACCGGCCAATCCCCTCAACCGATGCCCGGGATTATTGAGTACGCCACCTACCTGTTTGACCGCGCGACCGTCGAAGGGTTCGCCGCCCACTACCTGCGCATCCTGGACGTCGTCACTGCCGACCCGCACCAACGCATCGATGTGCTTGATCTGCTCGATGCCGCGCAACGTCGTCAGATCCTGACCCAACACTCCACCGGCACTGCAATACCCGCAGCGACCATCCCGCAGTTGTTTGCTGTGCAGGTGCAGCGCATTCCGGAGGTTGTCGCGGTGGTTGGTGAGGCTGGTTCGCTGACCTATCGCGAGCTTGATGCGGCGGCGA
>NZ_MVHE01000169.1 GCF_002086155.1 Mycobacterium angelicum
GGCGCCGCCGGTGGCACCGTTGCCTGCTTTCCCGAACCCGCCGGTGCCGCCGGCCCCGCCGCTGCCCAGCAGGCCGCCCGCCCCTCCGGCCCCACCGCTTTGATCCACACCACCCGATCCGCCGGCACCGCCGTCGCCGAGCAGGAAGCCACCGGGTGTGCCAGGCGCTCCGCTGCCGGCGGCGCCGTTGGTGCCGTTGCCGATCAGTGGTCGGTGCAGCAGCGCCTCGGTGGGCGCGTTGATGACGTTGAAGACCGGCTGCAGCGGTCCGGCCACGCCATTGGCTCCGCTGCTGCCGATGGTTGCGCCCAGGCCGCCATTGCCGCCATTGCCGGCGGTGCCGATCAGTACCGCATTGCCGCCTACGCCGCCCACACCACCGGGACCGATGATGCTTTGCCCGCCTTCGCCCCCGGCGCCGCCATTGCCCAGCAGCAGACCGCCCTTGCCGCCGGCGCCGCCAACCCCTCCGTGAGTGACTTCACCGAACCCGCCCATGCCGCCCGCTCCGCCGAAGCCGATCACGCCGGCATTGCCGCCTTTCCCGCCGACTCCTCCGACCGCCGTGGCGCTATCGCCGATGCCGCCGGCGCCACCGGCACCGCCGCTGGACATGAACAGGCCGGCATCGCCGCCGTGCCCACCGGCTCCGCCGCTGAGGCCGGCACCGGTACCGCCGTTCCCGCCGGCCCCACCCTGGCCGAACAGGAAGCCGGCTTTGCCGCCGGCGCCGCCTTCTCCTCCGAGGCCCAACCCGATGCCGCCGTTGCCGCCGTCGCCACCCGAGCCGGCGACCAGGCCGCCGGCCCCGCCGGCACCGCCGGCGCCGCCGTCAGCTTTGCCGCCCACTCCGCCGTTCCCGCCGTGACCGCCGGTGGCGCCGACCAGTCCGGCCAGCGCACCGGCGTTCCCGCCGGCGCCACCGGCCCCGCCACCGCTCTCGCCGCCGCCGCCGACGCCGCCGGCGCCGCCGGCGCCGAAGAGTCCGCCGGCTCCGCCCATTCCGCCGGCAGCGCCGGACCCAGTCACGACTGCGCTCCCGCCGGCGCCGCCGACGCCGGCGTTGCCGGACAGCAACCCGCCCGCTCCGCCGTTGCCGCCTGCGCCGCCGTTACCGGTGGTTGAGTTTCCGCCGGCGCCGCCTGCTCCGCCGCTACCCAGCAGTCCGGCCGCCCCGCCGTTGCCGCCCTTGGCGCCGGGAGCGCCCGAGCCGCCGGCTCCGCCGTCACCGAGCAGCCAGCCGCCCGGCTTGCCGTCGTTGCCGGTGCCCGCGGCCCCGGGTGCGCCGTTGCCGATCAGTGGGCGTCCGGTAGCCGTCAGGAAAGGCGCGTTGATCGCGTTGAGGACCTGCTGCTCGATGGCCTGCAGCGGGTTGGCCGCCGCGATCGCCGCCGCGCTGGCGGCCTCCGTGCCGGCATACGTCCCGGCGGCGGCGTTCAGGGCTTGGATGAACTGGGCGTGAAACGATTCCGCTTGTGCGCTGATGGCCCGGTATCCCTGGGCGTGCCCGGAAAAGAGCGCGGCGACGGCGGCCGAAATCTCATCGCCGGCCGCGGCGAGCACCACCGCCGTCGGGGCGGCCGCGGCGGCGTTGGCCGCACTGAGCGTCGAGGCGAGGCTACTCAAATCCGTTGCGGCTGTCGCCAGCCCCTGCGGCACGGCCATGACAAACGACATGTGTTACCTCTCCAGAGCTCCGCAGCATGCGCGGCTTACGGCAAGCCGTCGATTCCGTTGAGGCCCAGCAACAGGCCGGCGGCTCCGCCGGTGCCACGCTTGCCGCCGGTAGCGGGTGTCGGGCCGATTCCGGGGTTGCCGCCGTTGCCGCCGTTGCCGATAAGGGTGGCGTTACCGCCATTGCCGCCGGCGCCGCCGGTCACATCGCCTTGGCCGCCGGCGCCTCCGGCACCGCCGATACCCATCAACTGGCCCGCCCTACCGCCGGCTCCGCCGGCACCGCCGACGCCGCCCGTAACGGCGAAGTTGCCGTAACCGCCGACACCGCCTATGCCACCGCACCCAAGTAGTCCGGCGTTGCCGCCCGCCCCGCCGGCTCCACCGGTAAGGCCAAGTCCGCCGAAGCCGCCGGAGCCGCCACTGGACATCAGCAGGCCCGCATCCCCGCCTGCGCCGCCGGCCCCGCCGATAACGGTCCCGTCGCCC